>NZ_CP060828.1:9231631-9947447 GCF_014489635.1 Streptomyces roseirectus
ACCGCGGCCCATGCGACGACCGCGTGGGTGAGGGCGGCCAGATGGACGTCGTTGCTGGTGGCGTCGTAAGCACGGGCGGTCTCGCGCAGGAGACGGGTCGGGACCTCCTGCCACAGCACGTGACGGCGGCCGGACAGCGGCTCCCGGCCGGGGCCGTTCCACCGGCCGTGGGGGCTGGTGGCCCGCCAGATGTAGGCGCTGGTGTCGAGGAAGGCGCGGGGATGCGGCGAGGGGACCGGGCCCGGCGGGAACGCGGCGGCCGACAACTCCGCGGGGCCGTTCTCGGGACCGAGGAGCGTCTCGACGACGGTGACGAGGTTCGCGGCGTCCTGGACCTCGTGGTGGCTGAACAGGGCGAGGCAGTACGTCCGGGGGGCGTGTCCGGCCAGCAGGACCAGCCGCCAGGCCGGGACGTCGTCGGGCAGGGGCCGGTGCAGCAGACGGCGTACGGCGTCGTCGAGGCGGCCGGGGCCGGCGGTCACCCGGTGCTCGAAGACGTGCCGGTCGAGGTCGGGAGCGGACGGGACCCAGCGCGGGACGCCGCCCTCGGTGGTCAGGAGGTGGGTGAGGCAGGGCAGGCGGTGCAGCCGGGCCCGGACACGCTCGCGCAGCCGCGCCACGTCCGGTGCGTCGCCGGTCAGGTGGAGGACGACGCCCACGTCGGGAACGGCCTCGGGATGGGAGGCCGCCCGGCCGGCGGTGTGGAAGAGCAGGTCGACCGGTCCGGGGGCGGGCGGTGTGAGCACGGATGTGAGGACGGACATGTCAGGCACCTCCTGACAGAGTGGGGGACGTGGGGTGTACGGGGCCGGTTCGCGCGGGGACGTGAGCACCGTCCTGCTGTGACCGTTCGAGCCGCGCGGATGCCTCCTGCCGGACGGCACGCCGGCTGACCTTTCCGGTTCCGGTGGTGGGCAGGGAGGTGAAGACGAGGATGTGGCGCGGGCGTTGGTACGCGGCCAGAGCGTCGTGGCAGAAGGCGATGAGCAGTTCGGGGTCGAGCGGCTGCGCGGAGGCGGGGACGACGCACGCCACGGGACGGTCCAGGCCATCCGTGTCCGGGAGCGCCACGACACAGGCCGCGGCGACGGCGGGATGCTGGAGCAGGCGGTTCTCGACCTCGCCCGGAGCGACCCAGATACCGCCGCTCTTGATCATGTCGCCGGCGCGGCCGTGGCAGACGTAGAAGCCGTCCGCGTCCTGGGTGAACAGGTCCCCGGTGTCGAGCCACGGCCCCTGGAACACCGTGGCGGTGGCCTCGGGCCGGCACCAGTAGCCGCTCGCCGCCGACGGCGCGCGCACCCTCAGCACGCCGGGTTCACCGGGCGGTGCCTCGGTGCCGTCGCCGGTGTGGATGCGCAGTTCGTAGCCGGGGACCGGCTTGCCGAGGGTCCCGGGGCGGCAGTGGCCGGGGCGGTTGGAGAGGAAGATGTGCAACGCCTCCGTCGATCCCATCCCGTTGACCGGGTCGATCCCGAAACGGGCCCGGATCCTGTGGTGCAGTTCCTCGGGCAGGGGCTCCCCGGCCGAGACGGCCAGGCGTACGCCGTCGAAGGCGGTGTCGGGTACGGCGGGAGTGCGCAGGAGGGCGGCGTAGGAGGTGGGGACGCCGAAGTAGACGGTCGGTTCGTCCTCGGCCAGGCGGCGGGCGATGCTCGGCGGGGTCGGCGGGGCCGGGTCGAGGATCGCCGCGGCTCCGGCGGCGAGGGGCAGGAGACAGGAGTTGCCCAGGCCGTAGGCGAAGAAGAGCTTCGCGACCGAGAAGCAGCGGTCGTGCTCGTGCAGCCCCAGCACCTGGCGTCCGTAGTGTTCCGCGACGGTACGGATGCTGCCGTGCCGGTGCATGGCGGCTTTCGGGCTGCCGGTCGTGCCGGAGGTGTACAGCCACAGGGCCGGGGAGTCCTCGGTGGTGCGGTCCGGGGAGCGGTCGCCGGGCGGGGATGCCTCGCCTGCCGCCATCAGGTGCTCCCATCTGATGCGGATGACGGGGGGTGAGGGCCGCACGGCGGCGTCGTCCACCACGACGACGCCCACGAGATCCGGGAGGGCGTGGTCGCCGCGCAGTGCGTCGGCCACCCGGTCGCAGAACTCGGATCCGGCGAGCAGGAACCGGCAACGGCAGTCGGTGACGAGCGCGGCCAGCTCAGCGGCCGTGTTCATGGTGGAGACGGGGACGGGCACAGCCCCCATGCGCAGGAGCGAGAGCAGGGCGACGACCGTCTCGGGCCGGTCGGCCGCGTGGATCACCACCCGTTCCTCCGGACGCACCCCCAGCGCCCGCCATCCGGCGCTCGCCACGGCGACGCGTGCGGCGAGATCGGCGTACGTCAGTGTCGAGCGGGGACCGATGAGGGCGGGACGGTCGCCGAGACCTCGGGCGGCCTGGCGGTCGACCAGGTAAGCGGCGGCGTTGAAGGACACGCTCACAGGGGATCTCCCGGAAAAGTGAGGACCGGCTTGACGACCTTTCCTGCCCGCATGTCTTCGACCGCCCGTTGGTCCACCCGAAGGGGTGGAGCGAGATGAGCCGGCCGAAGGGGAGGAGCCCCTTGCGATGCAGGTCGAGGAGGCGGGGATGAAGAAGAGGGGGGCGGGGGTGGTTCGCCCGGTGGGCGACAGCGGCCGTGATCTTCACCGAAGTTCTCTCCGGATTCGGCGGACGGGGCGTCGGACGTGGGCTGCCGCGCCGGCCGCGTCAGGTCTGGCCCTTGCACATGCGCAGGAGTTCCAGGGCCAGCCGGGTTCCGTCAGGCCCGAGGCGGTGGTGGAAACGCTCGATCACCTCCCGCTCCCGCGCCGGGTCGGTGCGGGACAGCGAGCCCTCCTGCCGGGAGAGGCGAATGCCGTGGCTGACGCCTTCCCGGGCCGTGACCAGGCCCATCAGATCGTCGTCCAGGGCGTCGATCAGCGCCCGTTGCCGCACGATCTGCGAGGTCGTCCGGCGCCTGCCGCTGGGCCGCGCAGGTGGTGGCGAGGCATGTTCCCCGGATCCGCGCCGCCAGTCCTCGGCCGCTTCCAGCAGGGCGTCCACGTCCCTCGGCGTGTTGTAGAGGTGGCAGCTGACCCGGACACCTCCCACGCCGGAGACGAACCGCACGCTCACGGCGACGCCTGCCGCGAGCAGCCACCGCATCAGCGACTCGTCGGCGCGCGGGTTTCCGGTGCTGAAGGTGACGATCGCGGACCGGTGCCGGACGCCACGCGGGCCGACGACGGTGAGCTTCAGCCGGTCCAGCCCTTGGAGCAGGTGCTCCGTGAGGGTCAGGACGTGGCTCTCGATACGCTGCGGCCGCAGTTCGAGGAACAGGGACAGCGCCGCCGAAAGTCCCACGGCGCCCGGATAGTTGCCGGTCCCGCCCGTCTCCCACGCGTACGCGTCCTCGGTGAACTCGTAGTCCCGCAACGGCGTGAGGTCCGTGCGCAGAAACGCCTCGCCCCAGGTCGGGGCCGGCGGTATCGCCGCGAAGAAGCCCGCGACGGGCCGGCGCAACCGTGGTCTCGCCCTCGGCGCGAGATAGAGGAAACCGGTACCGAAAGGCGAGCACAGCCACTTGTGCCCACCGCACACCAGGATGTCGACGGGGGTGTCCCGGACGCTGAACGGGAGCGCACCCAGGTGCTGTGCCGCGTCGACGACGAGCCAGACGCCCCGCTGCCGGCACAGCTCCGAGAGGGCCGCGAGATCGGCCCGGAAGCCGTTGGTCCACTGCACCGAGCTGAGTGCCAGCACCTTCACGGCCGGGGTCAGTCTGTCCCGGACCGCGTCCACGGAGAAGGCACCCGAGGCGTCGTGCGGCACGGTCCGCGCCGTGACACCGCGTTCCTTCAGCTGCCGCCACGCCACTCCCATCTGGATGAACTCCAGGTCGGGGAAGAGGACTTCGTCCCCCGCTTCGAGCGGCAACGACTCCACCGCGATCTTGAGCCCGTGGGTCGCGCTCTCCACCAGCGCGATGTCACTCGGACGTGCCCCGATGAGCCGGGCCGCCAAGGGGCGTGCCGCCGCTCTCAGGTCGTTCAGCCGGCCGTGTGCGGCGGTTCCCGACTCGGCCGCGAGGTACTGCATGCCCTGCACCAGCTCCGTCACCGCCCGCAGCGCGCGCACGGGGGCCACGCCGATGCAGGCGCTGTCCAGATACACCTTGCGGGCGAGGGCTGGGAACTCCCGTTCCACACAGGTACGGAAGTCACATGAAACATGTTCGTAAGACATGTGAATCACCTCTTTAAAGTGATTTCGTCTCCTCGCCCGGGCACTCAAGTGCACCGGATGAATCCGGACCACCTCAAGGGCGTACGACGCGACGATCGGTGCGCGGGCCGGGCATGAGTGGCGCACATGTAGTCATGCGATGAAATGAATGAAGGATGCCCATGCACCCTCATGGCGTCCGCCGGTCGGGAAACGTTTTTCCGGTGAACGCGTACCGCCGTACGGGTGAGGGTGGTCGCCTCTCGCGCCAGGGTGTACGCCGTCCGCGTGATTCTGGGGTCATTCGTCCTCGTGCTCGTTCCCCCGGTTCAGGAGTCAGGCGTTGACCTACGGCACCCAGTTGCGCGAGCGGATCGCGCGCCCCGGCACCACTCCCCTCATCGGCGTGTACGACATGTACTCGGCGTCGATCACCGCGGAACACTACGACGGCATGTTCGTCTCGGGGTTCGGCTTCGCCGCCTCCCACTACGGGCTGCCCGACATCGGCTTCATCGCCTGGCCCGACATGATCGCCTTCGTCCAGCGCCTGCGCGGCGCGTTCCCCCGGCACGACCTGCTCGTCGACATCGACGACGGATACGTCGACCCCGAGGTCGCCTGCCACGTCGTCGAAGCCCTCGAACGGACCGGCGCCTCGGGCGTCGTCCTGGAGGACCAGAAGCGTCCGCGCCGGTGCGGGCACGCGGACGGCAAACAGGTGTTGCCGCTGGAGGAGTACCTGGCCAAGCTGGAGATGGTCCTGGCGACCCGCCGCGACCTGGTCGTCGTGGCCCGCACCGACGCCACCGACGAGGACGACATCCTGCACCGGGCGCGCCGGCTCGCGGCCACGGACGCCGACGTCGTCCTCGTCGACGGCGTGCGCAGCGTCGAGTGGATCCACCGCATCCGCGAGGCCGTCGGCGACAAACCGCTTCTCTTCAACCAGATCGCGGGCGGCAAGTCGCCCCGCCTCTCCCTGAACGAACTGAGTGACCTCGGCGTGCAGGTGGCCATCTACAGCACCCCCTGCCTGTTCGCCGCGCACGAGGCGATGCACTCCGCGCTCACCGGTCTCAAACAGACGGACGGCCGACTGCCCGAGGTCGACACCCGAAACGGCGTCGGCGTCCGCTCGGCCACCCGGTTGCTGGAGAGGAACGTCGCCCGGCTGCGTCGGTCTCCGGGCACCGTCACGCCACAGACTCCGGCGGGCCCGTACGGGTGAAGCCGGAAGAGGGGGAAGGGGCGTGCTGCGCCGGCGGCGTGCACCCCGGCCGTCGTACCCGGCGCACGCCGCATGTCGATCGACGGCCTCAGAGACGTTGCTGACCTGGGGGCGGGCCCGAGCGTCTGCACCCCGGCGGTGCCCCTGACCGTCGTCTTGCCGACGGCGGAGTCCGGCGAACTCGTCGCTCGTCTTCGTCGCCGAACCCGGCCTCGCGCATGGGGGAGCATACTCATGGACGACGCCGTGCTGACCGTGCTCCAGGAGTCCGCCGCAGCGGAGCCCGGCCGCCACCGCCACCGCCCGCAGGCCGGGCCATCTGCCCGGTGGCGGACGAGGTACCGAGCAGGAGCGTCTGGGACAGGTCGATGGCATGGATGTCCTGGGCGGCGAAGAGGCTGGCCTCCAGGGGCATCTCCGGACCGAAGCTGACCGCGCTCCGTGCGTGCCCACGGCCAGCGTCTGGGGGCACTCCACCGCCGTGACCCGTCGACCAGCTCGGCGATACGCCCGATCAGCGCGGCCGCCTTCAGCGTAAGCCGCACGGTGACCTTCGGTGAACCGGGCGACGGCGAGGTACCGCGCCATACCGAGGACATCGTGCCGTCGGCCACCTGGCGAACTGGTAACCGGACGCGCGCCACATGCCGCTCACCGCCGCCAGGGAGGCGGTGAGCACCTGCTCGCTGCCGTCGGCCGACACCTGCGCTCGTCCCTTCCGCCGCCTACGGCGGCGTCTTCGCCGGGGCCTGTTGCCCGCCCTGCGGATGCCCGTACAGCGCCGGCCAGAACGCCAGCACTCCGCCGACCCTCCGGCCCGGCCGCCGCAATCACGCGGTCTGCTGGACGACGAATCGCGAGCGGTACGCGGAACCTTGGCGATGTCCCGGTTCGCCAGGAGATCCACGTGGGGAATCCTGCGCGCTCGTCGGTTCGCGCACCGTCGGACGTGTCCCGACCGCAACCTTGCGTCGAGCCGTTGGAGCACAACTTGCTCAGCTGGGCGGGGTGTTGAGCGGGTGCGTGCTACGTTCCGGAAACCGGGACACTCCATCACGGGACGAGGATCCTGATGACGTACACCCCGCCTCTTTGGCCCGTGTCGGTGAAGGGCGTCGCTCTCGACGGCTGTGGCCGTGTTCTGCTGCTGAAGAACGAACGCGAGGAGTGGGAACTGCCGGGAGGCCGTCTGGAGACCGGTGCCCCGGACGGGAACGGCTCTCCCGATGCCGGCCCGGAGGCGGCCTTGGAGCGGGAGTTCCGGGAGGAGACCGGCTGGGAGGTGAAGGCCGGGCCGCTGGTCGAGGGAGGGGTGTGGATCTACGAGCCCGTCCCCGGCCGCAGAGTCCTCATCGTCACCTACGGCTGCACCATCCTCACTCCCGACAGTCCCCCGGTCGTAAGTCACGAGCACAAGGAGATCGGCCTGTTCACCGGGCAGGAGGTCGCGGGGCTCACCATGCCCGAGGGCTACAAGCGGTCGATCACCGCCTGGTTGGGCCGGATCCCTGCGAATCTCGACGACTACGAGCGGCTGTAGGGGAGCCGGTGAGGTGGGGAGCCGACCGCGTTCTGCCGTGTGATCAGCAGCGGGGACGCTCCGAGTGCGCCGACGGCGGCCCTCGCTCGGAGGACCGCCGTGGTGACCGGCTGTGTCAGATGGTGAGGCCCTGAACGAACGCTGCGAACGCGGGGCTGTCCACCAGGATCGCGGGCCCGTGCTCGACCTTCGAGCCGCGCAGATCCGTGTGCCCTGAGAGGGCAGCGATCTCAAGGCAGTTGCCGCTGCTCTGGTCCGAGCAGGTCGACCTGAGCCAGGCCCACTCCGGTGCCGTGATCGCCTAGGTGAGGATCTTGCTGGTGTGGTTGCCTGGACCACCGGGTTCACGTGAACTGCCCGGGCATCCCCGCTTCAGAGCGCGCCGGTGATGCCACCCTGTCGGAACGCTGCCCACTCGTCTGCGGTGTAGCGCAGCGGTTCCTTGAGCGGGTTCTTGGAGTCGCGGATGGCGACGCCGCCACTGGGGAGGTCGGTGATCTCGACGCATTGTTCGCCGCCGCTGCTGGCGGGGGACTTGCGCCATGTGGCGTGAGTCAGGTCAACGGCGTACAGGTCGGCTTTGGAGTCGGTGGTGCTCACTGGAGCCCTCTCTTGCAGTCGTCGGTGGCCATCAGTCGTATGTCAGCGCGGGAATCTGCCGGAGCCGGCAGCCTTCACGAAGGCCATCCACGATGAGTGAGGGACGGCAAGCGTGGCGCGCTCGGGAGACTTGGAGTCGCGGATCCTGACGGCAGCAGGGGAGAGAGCGGCTTCGACGTAACTCGGTCGCCGTGTCTGTGCGTTGGTCGGTCATGGGTGACCTCGCGTTTGGGGTTCTCCAGGGATGGGTGTGTGCGGTTGGGGTGTCATGCTCTGCTCGGTCGTGAACAGGCTCTTGGAGGTGCTTCCCGCTGACGCGGGGTCGAGCCGCACGGAGGGCACCGGTGCGGAACGGCGCCGGTCGCGCAATCGGTGCCGTCTCCACGCTCGGGCCTGTCGTGGATCGGCAGTGCACGGCAGGCGTCATGGGCGAGGGCCCGTCTTGCGCGTTCCGTGTGGGGAACGGCAGACGGGCCCTCGGGGGTGCGGGTGGCGTCAGGCGGTGAGGTCGTTCTGGCGCAGGGCGGTGATGAAGGTGGTCCAGGGGGCGGCGGTGACCACGAAGGCGGAGCCGTGGGGGAGTTTGGAGTCGCGGACGGCCATGGCGCTGGTCATCCTGCCGCCCTGGACGCACTCGCCGCCCTGGTTGTTGCTGTAGCTCGACGAGAACCAGTCGAGGGCCATCGCGCCGGTTATCCTTCCGCCCTGGACGCAGTTGCCGCCCTGGTTGTTGCTGTAGCTGGACGAGAACCAGTCGACGTTCAGGTCATCGGCTCGGATGGGCATCAAAACTCCTTGCTTGCTGCGTAGATCATGCTCAGGGACTCCTTGTACCCCGGAGCAAGTGCTTGGAGGTCGCTGAACGCGTCCCTGTACCTCTTCACGTCGTCCTCCCGCCGCGAGACACCTGCGCTGGCGAGATTTTCGAGGTACACGATCGGCTTGAGGGCGACTGCCTTGAACTTCAGGACTGCGAAGGCGCCGTTCATTCCGGGATGGACCCCGAGGGTGAACGGCACGACCTGGATCTTGACATTCGGTTTGGAGGAGGCGAGGTCGGCCATGTGGAGGAGCTGTTCCTTCATGACCTGGGCGCTGCCGACCTTCCGGCGGAGCACCGCCTCGTTGACGATTGCGGTGTACTTTAGGGCACCCGTTTCCCGGTGCAGTACGTCCTGACGTGTTATGCGGACCGAGACTTGCTTTTCGATCTGCTCGGCGGCCAGTCCGGTGTGCGCCTGTTCGTAGATGGCGCGCACGTAGGCGTCGGTCTGGAGCAGGCCAGGGACGTACTCGCTCTCGTAGTTCTCCAGTTCCTCGGCCGTAGCTTCAAGCCCAAGGAACGCCTTGAAGGTCGGTGAGATGACGTCCCGGATGCCCTGGACCTGCCACCAGTCCTTCTTGGTCTTGGTGACCTTCGCGTACCCGATGAGCGTGTCCCGTTCCGTCGGCGTCGCGTCGTAGATCTGGCACAGAGCGATCACGTCCGCCGGTTCGACGGTCCCGTTCTCCCCGGTCTCCAGCCGAGTGAGCTTCGACGGCGGCCACGTGAGTGCACGGCAGACCTCAGAACCCTTCCTTCCCGCCCTCAGCCGAAGTCGGCGCAGCTCGTTGCTGAGCTGGAGTCGGCACAACGCGGGTGTCGCTGACTCCAGGGCCGGCATCGCGGAGTCGAACATCTCTGCATCCTCCTGCATGGTCGTCCACAGTCTGACGGCGAACGTTCGACCCGCGCAACGTGCATTTCACGAAACCGAGGAACGTTCGAGGTGTTGCTTCAACTCATTTCCCTGTGCACTGCTTTTGCTGGCAAAACGGTACATCAGAATTCTCTGTTTTGGCTTCCAGGGTGCCTCATCCACTGCCATCCTGATGTTCCGGCAGGCACTTCCCGCCTCCGAACTCGCCTTCATCCACGCTGTCTTGCCGCGGATGACGGCTGCCCTCCGCACCCTCCACGAAGCCGAGGCACCGCAATGCGTCACAGCACAACTCCCCACCGGGGACGGACCGGTGTGAACCGAGAACCTGTCCGGGCCGCGACGAACCGCAGACTTCTGCGGGTGTGCTTCTATGCCCCGCAAGGGTCGTTGGCGGGGGTGCGGTCCTTCGCGGTGGTGCAGGGTTGGCGGGCGGGGGAGTGGTACACGGACGAGTACCCCTGGAGTACCTGTGCGGCCCGGCCGGGGTGGGGGTTGGTGCGGCAGGCGGTGAAGTCGGGGTGGGTGGACGGTGTTGTGGTGCCGGCGCGTTGCGTGGTGAGTCCCAGTTGGAGCGAGTACGCGGAGCAACTGGCGTGGTTCGAGGAGCGGTTGGCGTTCATCGCTGTGGTGGCGGAGGGGTTGCGGTGAGGGCGCGGATGCAGCCGGGTGCGGCTACCGGGCATGTGCTGGGGAAGTCCTTGATGTTCGTCGGGATGGTGGGGCTGGTTGCGGTGCGGCGGCGGGGCTTGCGGCGTGCTTCCGGCGGGGTGTTCGAGGTCGAGGTCGCGGCGGAGCGTGGGTGTGTGCCGGGTGTGCGCCGTGGGGTGCGTGAGTGGCTGGAGCGTGGCGGGGGTGGTGTCGCGGTGGGTGAACTGGAGGTGGTGGTCTCGGAGTTGGTGACCAATGCGGTGCTCTACAGCGGTGCGGGTTCGGTGGTGGTGGCGGGGCGGAGGTCGTGTGGGGTGGTGCGGTTGGAGGTGCGTGATGGGGGGCGGTTCGTGCCGCCGTGCGGTGAGCCGGATCTGCTGGCCACCGGTGGGCGGGGGCTGGTGCTGGTCGGTGCGCTGGTGGAGGGTTTGGGTGGGCGGTGGGGTTTCGTCGACGGGGTCGGTGTGTGGGTCGAGGTCCCCCTGTCTGCGGCTGCGGACGGCGTCAACTCCCTGCGTGGGGAGGGGTGATGAGGCGGCTGGTGTATCACCCGGCGGGGCACGACGACGCGTTGCGGGTCGCGCTGGTGGAACTGGGTGCCGGGCACTGGCGGGCGATGCGGGACCTGCTGCGGGCCACGGGGGAGCGGTGGGGGTTGCGGACGTCGCGCACGCAGGTGCTGGCGGTCGCGGCGGCGCGCTCCGACGTCACCGCGGTGTGGGTGGGGGAGGAGTCGGGGTGTTACGACGCGTGGCTGATGAGCGCGCGGGTGGCGGTCGAGCGGGCGTTGCGGGCGCGGCGTACGGGGCACCGGCAGGCGCTGACGCTGGAGGTCAGGGCCCGCACCGCGGTGTGGGAGGCGATCAGCCGGGGGCCGGGGGATCCGGTGGCGTGGGTGTGCCTGCTGGCGCTCGCGCAGCTCGATACGCGGCAGGTGCGGGAGGAACACCGGTCCCCGTCCGGTGAGTTGGGGCTGCCCGGCGGGCCGTGGGGGCTGCTGCGCGAGGTCGACCGGCGCGACCCCTGCAACCGCGAGGCGTACCACCGGGTGGTCCAGTTCCTTCTCGCGCGGGAGTGCGCGACGGGTGGTGAGTCGCTGGCGGCCGTGCACGACTTCGGCCGGCTCGTGGCCTCCCGGCAGCCTTGGGGGTCACCGGTGTTGCTGCTTCCCGCCTACGGGTACGTGGAGCGCAGGCGGCTGGGGCTCGCGGATGGCGCGTGGCGGTTCTACTGGGCGGACAGCCCGATGACCGGCTACACCCTCGACGCCTTCCACCACTGGTTCCGCCGAGTGCCGCCGGTGCAGCGGTCGGTGGCCGACCTGAGCATGCTCGCGTACGCACTGTGGGCCGGCGAACGCCGCGCGGAGGCGGCCGAGGTGTTGAGGGCGCTGGAGCCGTACGCGGCGCACGAGCCCTGGGCGACCGTCCACACCGGTTCCTCGCAGGCCGACCCCGGCGAAGCCATGCTGCTGCGCGCCCGCGCCGAATGCCTTCCGTCGGGGGCCGGATTCTGCCCCTGAACCACCTTCCGTGACCGGCGGACGGCATCAACCTGCCCATTGGTTTCCGTTATGTGAATTTTGGAGGTTTTCTATGGCTCGGTCGAGTCGCGAGACGGTTCCCCGGAAGTCCGATAACGCCTACCTGAGAGAGCTGGGTTATAAGCCCGTCCTCGCGCGGCGGATGGGCCCCTTCGGGAACTTCGCGATCAGCTTTAGCGTGATCAGCGTCTTGTCCGGCTGCATGACCTTGTACGGGTTCGGCATGAACACCGGCGGCCCCTCCGTGATGTTGTGGGGCTGGGTGCTGGTGGGTGCGATGGTGTTGTTCGTCGGCGCGGGGCTGGCGGAGGTGACCTCGGCGTACCCGACGTCGGGTGCGTTGTACTACCAGGCGGAACAGCTCGGCGGCCGCAAGTGGGGCTGGTACACGGGCTGGCTCAACTTGCTGGGGCTGTTAGGGGCGATCGCCGGGATCGACTACGGGTGCGCGCTCTTCACGGGGGCGTTCCTCAATCTCCAGTGGGGGATCACACCGACGCCGGAGCGGATCATGGTGATCTTCCTGTGCATCCTCGCCCTGCACCTCGTGTTGAACCTGCGCGGGGTGCGGCTGGTGAGCGTCCTCAACAGCGTCAGTGTGTGGTGGCACGTCGGCGGCGTCCTCGTCATCGTCGGCGCCTTGATCATCGTCCCGTCCCGCCATCAGCCCGCGTCCTTCGTGTTCGGTGAGTTCGTCAACAACACGGGCTGGAGCAGCCCGCTCTACGTCGGGGCGCTGGGCCTGTTGCTCGCCCAGTACACGTTCAGCGGGTACGACGCCTCCGCGCATCTGAGTGAGGAGACCACCGACGCCCAGGTCTCCGCGCCGCGCGGGATCATCCACGCGATCGGCTGGTCCTGGCTGGCCGGGTTCGCCCTGCTCGCGGGGCTGACCTTCGCGATCCAGGACTACGCCGGCACCGTCAACACCGCGACCGGAGTCCCGCCCGCGCAGATCTTCCTCGACGCCCTCGGCCTCACCGGGGCCAAGCTGCTGCTCCTAGTAGTGATCGTCGCGCAGTTTTTCTGCGGCAACGCCGAGACCGCGGCGGCCAGCCGGATGGTGTTCGCGTTCTCCCGCGACGGTGCCCTGCCGGGCTCGGCGCTGTGGCGGGACATCGACTCCCGGACCGGGACTCCGCGCAAGGCCGTCCTCCTCGCCGTCGTCTGCGCCGCCCTCCTCGCCCTGCCCAGCCTCTACAGCCCTGTCGCGTACGCGGCGATCACCAGCATCAACGTCATCGGCATCACCCCGGCGTACGCGATCCCCATCTTCCTGCGCATCAGGAACCGGGCCAGGTTCAGGCCCGGCCCGTGGAACCTCGGCAGCTGGGGCGTGATCGTCGGCGTCGTCGCGGTGGTCTGGGTGACTGCGGTGACCGTCCTGTTCTGCCTTCCCCAGAGCGCCCCGGTCTCCGTCGGCACCTTCAACTACGCGCCGGTCGCGTTGTTCGTCGTCCTGCTCCTGGCCTCGGTCTGGTGGCGCAAGCAGGGCAGCTCGTACCAGGTTCCGGCCTACAGCTCCGACCGGTCGGCGTCGGCTTACGAGAGGGAGGTCATCTGATGACGACGAGCGCGGTCGCCGACGAGGCCGAAGTGAACCTGGCCCCCGTGCACGCCTCGGCGGAAGAACGGCAAGCCCAGCAGCATCTTCCGTATGCGGCTCTGCGGACCCTGATCGAGGCCGGGGAGATCCGCACGGTGATGCTCGCGGTTCCGGATCTGCAGGGCAGGCTGAAGGGCAAGCGGTTCGAGGCCGGTCATTTCCTCAAGCGGATCGCGCGGCGCAGCGCCGATATGTGTGCGTATGTGCTGGCCACCGATGTGGACATGAGTCCGGCGGACGGTTTTGCCCTGACCTCGTGGGAGCAGGGCTATCAGGATCTGTCGGTGTGGCCCGATCTGAAGTCGACGCGGCTGGTGCCCTGGAGGGAGCGTACGGCCGTCGTCTTCGGTGATGCGGTGACGCACGACGGTGTGCGGGTGGAGGTCGCGCCCCGGGAGATCCTTCGCCGCCAGCTGAACCGCCTGGCGGAGTTCGGTCTGTATCCGATGACTGGGATCGAGACCGAGTTCTCCCTCTACCGGGGCACCGATACCGCAGTCGGGGAAGACGTACTCCAGGGTCTGCGCCCCCTGGCGGCGGGGAATCTGGACTACTCCCTGGACCACGGTCCCCGCTCGGACCGCTTCTTCAGCCGTCTCCAGGAGGCTCTGATGGGTGCGGGGTTACCGGTGGAGGCGGTGAAGTCCGAGGCCGGGCCGGGCCAGGTCGAGGTCACCTTCCGCTACGGTAACGCCGAGATGGCATGCGAGCGGCATCTGCTGTTCAAACATGCGGTGAGGGCACTCGCGGCCCGCGCGGGGCTGACGCCGACCTTCATGGCGGCCCCGGAAACCGGCCTCGCCAACGGGATGCACGTACACATCTCCCTGTGGTCCGGGACGGTGAGTGCGCTGGGCGACCCCGACGGCCGCCTCACCGAGACCGGACGGCACGCCATCGCCGGCCTGCTGACCGGGCTGCCGCGGCTGGCGCCCCTCTTCGCCCCGAACACGAATTCCTACAAACGCTTCGTTCGTGGGTCGTTCGTGCCGACGGCGTTCACCTGGGGGTACGACAACCGTACGTGCGCGGTGCGGGTCGTCGGCGAGGGCCGGGCGGGACTGCGTCTGGAAGTGCGTGTCGCGGGCGCGGACGCCAACCCTTACCTCGTCGTCGCCGCGGTCCTTGCCTCGATCACGCACGGTATCGAGCACCAGCTCCAGCCCGGTCCCGCCCACCGGGGCAACGCCTACAACGCACGCGGCGGCGTCCACCTGATGCCCGCGACGCTCTACGACGCCCTCGTCGACTTCGAGGACAGCGTCCTCGCGCGCGAGGCGTTCGGCCCGGCGGTGGTCGGGCACGTCGTGCGTCTGGCCGAGCTGGAACTCGACCACGCGCAGCGGGAAGTCACGGACGTCGAACGCCGCCGGTGGCTGGCGCACGCCTGACGGCCTCTCCGTGCACGGCACCCCCGTGGACTGCGGTCCGCCGTGCACGGACTCCGGGCCCCGCCGCCGCACCGCCCCGTATCCGGAGGCGGCGGCGGGGCCACCCCCTCTTTCGGAGAACGCATCGAGATGACAGAGACGATCGCAGTGTCGGATTTTGACTGGCCCTCCCGGAAGGACCCCCTCTTCGACGAGAAGAGGCAGGCGTGCCGGGCGGAGCTGAAGCGGCGGCACGAGGACGAGGGCACGTCCATAGGCGAACTGGCGTTGGCGTGCGGGCGTTCCTACGGGTTCGTCCGCCGGGAGCTGGCGGCGGCGGATGCCCGGATCTGGCCGCGGGGTTCGCGCGCCGCGCGCACGTTCAGCCGCAGACAGGTGCAGGTGGCGCGGCTTCTGGCGGCCGGGGCGACCCCGGAGAAGATCGCGGCCGAACTGGGCCTCGCGGTGGGGCCGGTGTACGTCCATCTGCTGAAGGTGCGGCGCAAGACCGGTGCGGGCAGCGGCCGTTGGGCCTACCCGGCCGTCCTGGAGGTCGCCTACACCACCGGGATGCTGCCGCCGCCCGTTCCCGCCACGGAACACGTCGATCTCCCCGCGCGGCAGACCGCCCTGATCCCTCTGCTGGCGCGGGGACTGTCCCCCGAGCGGATGGCGGCCGTGCTCCAACGCGATGTGCGCTACATACGACTGGACCTGGCGATGCTCCAACGGGACCTCGGCGCGCTGTCCCTCGCGCACGTGATCACGCGCGCCCGCCAGCTCGGATTGGCGACCTCGCCCACGCCGGCCTGCGGGGAGGAACGGTGAGCGTTTCCCTCCTCCCGGCGGAGCGCAGGGCCATCGCGCCGGCGGCGACAGACCGCTCCCACACCGAGGTCCTGACCCACCTGGTCCGCGAGGGCCTGCCGGTGCCGCCCGGCGGACTGGGCTCCCTGTGGTCGGCCGCCGCCGAAAAACTGGGCACCCGGCGCGTGGAGGGGAAGGGCCGGCAGCCGGAACTGGTGTACCTCGCCCACGTCCACGGCTGCCCGGACGCCCCGCTGCCGCGCGACCCCGGCCCGCTCCCGCCCGACGTCCTCGGGCTCCTGCGGGCGCCGGCCGACGGCAAGACGCTGAGCGGGTACGCGAAGGAACTGGGCGTGCGCAGAACGCAGACGCAGGCCCTGGCCCGGTACGCCCGGACCCTGCTCGGCGCCCCGACCCTGGCCTGCCTGGTCCACCGGGCGCTGCCACGACTGAGGCACGCCGGGCACACGGCACCGGCCGCCGCAGCACCGGTGACGGCGAGCCTGCAGACCGAGCTGCCCGGCGACGCGAGCGCGGTGACGGCGGCCCGGGGATGGGTCCGGGCCACGCACGCCTGGCTCCGGTGGACCGGCCCCGCCGCCCACGCCGCCGAAGCGGCAGGCCACCTGGTCGCCAACGCCGTCCTGCACGGCCTGCCCGAGGACACCTTCCACGGTCACCTCCTGCTGAAGGCGTCCGCCACCGAGGCCAGTGAACTCCTCCTCGACGTCACCGACCACAACCCCCGGTTCCCGCAGTTCGACAGGTCGACGGGACGAGCCGGCGCCGACCGCGGGCTGCGCCAGATCGCCTGGCTCGGCGCTCAGGTCACCTGGAGAACCGCCCCGAACGCCCTCGGGAAAACCGTCCGGGCAGCCTTTCCCCCGGCCCGCCCGCTGGAGGAACCCGCGTGAAAACCCCTGCGGTCGTCCCCTACATCACCGCCCGCACGGGCGAGGAACCCGCCCCGCTGTCCCACCTCCTCGCCCGTCCCGGCCACGGGCTCGCCTACCCCGACGAGACCGACGGCGACCGCGACGCGCACGGAGTCCTGTGGGCGCGCACCTCCCAGCCCCGCGACGGCGACCGGCTCGTGGGACGGCCCCGCTGGCGCGACGTCCACCCGGCCCGGCAGCGCGAGTGCATGGAAGGACTGCTGTGCCAGGTCTGCGCGCTCCCGGCGAGCAGGACCGAGGCCGGCTACCTCTTCCTGGCCTCCCCGCCCAACGGCAACCCCCTTGCGCGCTGGCCCGAGGGCCACCTCACCTCCCAGCCGCCGCTGTGCCTGCGCCACGCGCAGACCTCCGTCGACCAGTGCGGATACCTCGCGCGGACCGGGGCCGTCGCCCTGCGAGCCAAGGAACCCCGCCCGTACGGCGTGCTCGGCACGGTGTACGGACCCGGGCCCGGGGGACGACCGCAGGCCATCCGCTCGGACGACCCGGCGGGCTACCTCGTCCACCCCTACCGGCACCGGCACGTGACCGCGTGGCTCCTGGCCTCCCAACTCGTCTGCCGACTGCGCGCGGTCACCGTGATCGACCTCCCCGAGGAGATCGCGGCTGACGCGGCCAGGACGTCCGCCGAGCCCGAGTGACGAACACCAACTGCCCCACGCACCGCGACCTTCCACCACCCCACAGCCCCCGAAAGAGCACCGGCATGATCACACTGCTTCCCCGCCTCCCCGTGCCCGAGACGTTCATCGACTTCCTCGGCGAGCACTCCCACTGCGTACCCGGCCCCTGGCTGCACGGCAGTCGCCTGCGGGACGAGGTGACCGACGCCTACGAGGCCCTGCGCGCGGCCTCGCCCGAGGCCCAGGAGGTGACACGGCGCCTGCGCGACCTCCTCGACGACCCGTACGGGGAGGGCTGCGCCGTCCTCGGCCTGGCGCCCGTCCTCGACCACTACGGGCTGGGCTACGGCCAGAAAGCCGCGACGATCGTCCTGTCATGGCTCGGCACACCCCTGCGCCTCCGCGATCAGCAGCCCCTGTGGCACACCCAGAGCGTGGACCTGCTCCTCAGCCC
Organism: Streptomyces roseirectus; assembly: GCF_014489635.1. Taxonomy (NCBI): domain Bacteria; kingdom Bacillati; phylum Actinomycetota; class Actinomycetes; order Kitasatosporales; family Streptomycetaceae; genus Streptomyces; species Streptomyces roseirectus. The sequence goes on from NZ_CP060828.1 coordinate 9,248,905, forward strand.
GGTCCGCACCACCGCCCCCAGGCCCCTGCACCTCGACGCCGTGAGCGCGGTGCGCCCGCCGGACTACACCGCGTTTTTGTGCGTGCGCCCGGACCCGCGTGGCGGCGGCCACGTCCTTGTCTCCCAGACCCGCCGCGCGGTGAACCGCCTCGGCGAGGACGAACGCGCGTTGCTGGCCGAGACGGTCTTCCACCACGACGAACACACGGCGGTGACCGGTGTCGGCGGGGCCCTCGACGTCTTCCCGGTCCTCGACGGACTTTCGCCCCTTGACGGCTTCGTCCGTTTCCACCCGGACATGGCCGCCGACAGGGCACCTACCGACCTCCACACCAGTGCCCTGCATGCCCTGCACCGCGAACTGACCGTCGGGCAACGCCGTTTCCCCCTTACCCCCGGTGACCTCCTCATCGTCAACCAGCATCTCAGCGCCCACGGCCGCGACGCCCTGGGACACGGCCAGACCACCCTCCCCGAGGAACGTCGCCGCACGACGTGGCAGACCTACCTCCACACCGCCAACTCCCCGGCCTGAACCGCCCGTTGCCACCTCGACGGGAGCGACCGCAACCCATGGCGCGCCGCTCCGTGAGGCAACCGCCGACACCGCTGCAGAAAGGCCCACAGCACATGCAGTACCTCGTCCGCCAGGAAGCCGGCCCCGAATACGACGCACTCGGAAAACGTCTGGAGAAGATCGCGGCGGTGACCGCGCCGCTGGTCACCGCTGTCACAGGACTCCCGATGCCGGAGTCCGTGGTCATCCGCACCATGACGGTCCACGAATGGAAGCAGGCGCACCGGCGCAGCTCGGAGCACCTGCTGAGGACGGAAGCCCTCCAGCTCGGCGCCACCTCCCGGACCAAGGCCAGGCTGAGGCGCCGCATCCAGCTCGCGGTGATGAACAGGATGTGGCCCGTGGTGCTCGGCCAGTCCGTCCCGCTCGAACCCGGACACCCCGAACTGGTCATCCTGCCCGAGGCACTGAAGCACGCCGGCCGGCTCGACGACGATCCTGTCCTGCACAAGATTCTCGGGCACGAGATGACCCACCTGGCGCAGGACGCGGCCGGCGACGGCACGGTGTGGACGGCACAGGACACTTACTTCCCCGACCTGCGCGGCATCGCGGACCGCGACTACCACTTCCTGCTCGAAGGACACGCCTACTGGGCCGACCAGCAGATCACCACCCGCCTCTACGGCACCCCGGTGTGCACCGACAAACCGAGCCCGTACGCCTCCGCCCGCTACCTCAAGCTCTTCAACAGCCGCCTGCGCACCCAGATCGTCGAGGTACAGCGCCGGGCCACCGACAGCGTCGCCCGGATCATCGCCACCGAAGGACTCGACGCGTTCAACCGGGTCTGGACCACCCCGACCCTCGTCCCCCTGAAGTCCGAGACCAGCACACCGGAACTCTGGCGACGCCGCTTCGGCCCCCACCCCGCCGGCTGACCTCCCACCCCGACCAGCCCCACCCACACAGCCCGCGACAGCGGCCCACAGCCGAACCAAGGAAGATCCCGTTGAACACCCCGACGACCCGCTTCACCGTCCTCGACGAGACCCACCGCCACCCCGAACTGAGCGCACACCTCACCGCCATCCTCCACACCGTGGCCCCGATCGTGCGGGAGACCACCGGCCTTCCCCTCCCCGCCGAGGTGCGCTTCCGCCTGCTGACTCCCAGGGCATGGCGCGCGGCCGTCCGGCAGAACAACGAGCGCATCGTGGCCCGCGACATCGCCGATCTGGAACTGACGCCCACGGAGATCACCACACTGCGCTACGCCCTCAAGATCGCCGGGTTCATCCCGGTCCTCACCTGGCCCCTGATCGGCGCACAGATCATGGAAGCCGCCGACGGCCGGACCGAGGCCGTCCTGGCACCCCGCTCGCTCCAGCACAGCGGCTACCTCACCAACGAGCAGTGCCTGACCCAGATGGCCGCGCACGAACTCGTCCACCACGCGCAGTTCGCAGCCCGCGGCCCCATCGTGTGGGAAACCCTCCTCCACGAGCGCCGGGGACTCAGCCGCCACGGCGGCATGACCGTCCTGGAAGGACACGCCACCTGGGCCGACCGGCAGGTCACCACCCGCCTCTACGGCGCCCCCGTGAACCACACCGAGCAGGCCAAACGCTCCTGGCGCTACCGCCTCCACGCCAACATCCCCGGCATGAGCAAGCTCGGCCCGCGCCGCGCCTTCTACGAGCAGGGGGCCCAGCTCATCGCGCAGGCCGTCGACACGTACGGCATCGACGTGCTCAACCGGGTCTGGACCGACACCTCCCTGCTGCCCACCACCGAGGAGATCACCGCCCCCGACACCTGGGCCCGACGCCTTGCCGCCGCCGATCCCGACCTCGCGATCGACCCGGCCGAGCAGAGCTGACCGGCCTGCTCTCTCAAGCAGAGGATTCCCAGTGGCGATGCCGAACCTGAACGGTGACCTGCTGTCAGGCGCTCTGAGCGGTCCCGTGCGTGTTGATGACGGGCCGCAGGGCGTGTACCCGCTCGTGGAGGTCCGTGACTCCATCGGCGGTCGAGGCAGCCAGGGCGGCGTCGAGTTGCTTGAGACGCGAGCGGGTTGTGGAGCGGAGGCGCGCGGCGGGGACGCGGTCCAGGACGTCGAGGGCTCGCGCCGCGGCATCGCCCGGCAGGATCGGGGCCTCGGCCTGGGCGAGGGCCAGGGAGGCTGCCGCCCAGCCCGGCGTTCTTGGGACGCAGGCGTTCAGGGAGCCCTCGGCGGCGGTGACCGCCTTGTCCGTGCGGCCCAGGACCCGGAACGCCTCGGCCTGGTGGAGCTGGTGTTCGGCGGCATCGACTTCCAGAGCGCGTGCCGCGTCGGCAAGGGCGCGGTCGGCGTCCTGGGCCTGCCCGAGGGCGGCCAAGGAGGGCAGTTCGGCCCAGGCGTGGAGCTGGGCCGACGGCAGCCCGCGCGGGGCCAGGGCGAGTCCGCGTTCGGCGTGGGTGAGCGCGGCGGTGTGGTGGTCGGTGGCGCGGGCGACCATGGACAGCGCTCCGCAGGCCCAGGCCGCGAGCCGGGCGTCCCCGGTGCGTTCACCGAAGGCCACCGCCGCCGTCAGGTGGACGCGTGCGCCGGTGTGGTCGTCGAGGTGGTGTGCGGCGTTGCCCAGCAGGGCGCTGAGCCAGCCGATGCCGCGCCGGAGGTCCACCGCCACCGGTTCGGCGGTCCGTCCCGGTGCGAGCGCTTGGGCGAGGAGGCGGCGGGTGCGGTGGATCTCGTCGAACAGGACGGCCGGTGGGTGCTTGCTGTAGCCGAGGGCGTAGAACTCGACGGCCGCTTCGGTGGCGTCCACCACGGTCCGGCTGCCGTCCGGGTCCATCCGCAGGGCGAGGCTGAGCGATTCGCGGACGGCCGGGAGACCGGCGGCTGTGGTCATGCTCGTACTCGTACCTTTGAGGGGTCACGAAGTTTCAGGAAAACACCCTTGACGCTCACCACCTTGCTGAAGGTCTCGATGCTGTCTCGTTACGGACTGCTGACGCACCGGAAGGAGGTGTCGTTGTCTTGCATCGTGGCGTTCGCCGCGTTCCGTAAGGATGGTGCAGCCCTCTCGAACGGGCTGGTGAACGCTGAGCCCTTCAGTTCGTAGCGGCCGGCGACCTCCTCGGTGGAGCACCACTCCCAGGCGTTCCCGCACAGGTCGAACACTCCGTACGGGCTGACGCCGGACTGGTAGCGGGCCACTGGGGTCGTTTTCCCTATCTCGGCTTCCGCGACGTTGCACTTGGCCGCCGTGGGCTGGTCCCCCCACGGGTACACGCGCCCTTTCGTGCCGCGAGCAGCCTTCTCCCACTGCTGGGCGGTGGGGAGCCGCTTTCCGCACCAGCGGGCGTACGCTGTCGCGTCGTGCCACGTCACCCACACCACGGGATGGTCGACCAGGTCGTCGGGGCAGCGGCCGTTCGGCCAGTGTCGCGGCGGCCGGTGGCCGGTGGTGCGTACGAAGCGCTCGTAGTCGAGGTTGGTCGTCGGGTAGACATCGATGTGGAAGCCGTCCAGCCATGCCGGGGCGTTCCCAGGGCCGGCCAGGTAGATGCCCTCCTCGACCGGGACCATGGCCTTGCCGTCCACAGAGTGCTGGACGGCGCGCGGATCGCGGCGCAGAAGTTCCTCGGCGCGCTCGTCATGCTGGACGGCGGCTCGCTCGGTGAGGAGCGCGGCGAATCGCTGTTGGGTGGGAGCGCCGGCACGGGCGAGCAGAGTGTCCAGGGCTTCCTGATTGCCGGGGCGCAGGTTGATGGTCTCGCCCCGGCCTTCCCAGGTCACCAACTGGCGCTGGCTCACGGGAACCAGGGCCGCGAAGTCGCGCCCGGTCATCCGCATGGCCGTGCGCAGGAGCAGCACCTCGCGCCCGGTCCACCTGTTGACTCCCGTCATTCCGGTCTCCCTCTACAACTCCTCGCCCGGGACGGACAGGTACGTCTCGCGCAGCGCACTCAGCACCGGATGCTCGATCGTCATGGGTGTGTCATCGATGGCCGAGAGGGCGCGGACGCCGATGGAGGTGTTGGTGGCGAAGGCGACCGGCATGGCCTTGGCCTCGTCGAGGGTCACAGGGGTGACCTTGTGCTCGGTGCGTTCCTGGAGCAGAGCCGCAGTCACGCCGGGCAGCACCGGGCCCTCCGGCCAGATGATGGTGCCGTTCTCGTCGATGAAGCCCACATTCCATGTTCCGCCCTCGGTCACGTGGTTGTCGGGGCCGAAGAACAGGGCGTCGTCGAAACCCTTGAGCCGTGCCGTGCGGCGGGCGTGCAGCGCGCCGAAGAGGCCGCAGTGCTTGACCTGGGGGAGATCACGCTCGTACTGCACGCTCCAGGCGGCCAGCGGCGGAGGGGGCAGCGCGCCGGCGGGGCGCACGCTCACCATGATCTGCGGTTCGGTGGCTTCCTCAGGGTGGCCCATGTCCACCGTCGGGTCGAAGTGCGTGACACGGACGACGCAGGGTCCGTCCTGGCCGTCCAGGGCCTGGGCGACCAGATCGCGGACGCGGCTGGTGTCCACCGGCGCACCGAACACTATCCGGCTGTCCCGTACGAGCCGCTCCAGGTGCAGGGACAGTCCGCGGACGCGGCGATCGGCGTCGACGCGCATGGATGTGAAGTGCCCGTAGGACGTCAGGGCAAGGGGGAGCAAGTCTTCGGCCGTTGCGAGCTGTCTGTTCAGATGCGCCATGCCGTCCAGCATGTCAGCAGGGACCCGGTGCTCGGCACTCGAGAACTGGTTACTGACGGGTCAACTTCATCAGAACTTCATTCCCTTACCCTCGGCTCCCACTGTTCGATAGTGAGCATCCGGACACGCGTAGTGATCGCAGGGATGGCTAGGAGCGTGTAATCGGCCTTGCCGAAGGCCGCTTCGGCACACCCTCCATGCCTGTCTTACGGGAGACCGCACGATGAACTCGACAGCCAGAGCCTCAGCATCGGCCGCTCCAGTCACGAAGCGAGTCGCCGCGTCGGGCTTCGAGGTGTCCTTTGTGCCGGCGGACTTCCGTGTCGGTCTGATGCGGCGAATCACTACCGCCTACCTGCGCTGTTACGGCATGGCAGACCTCGTCGACAGCGCCGTGCTCGCGGTTTCGGAGCTGGTCACCAACGCGATTCGGCACGGCGGGGACGAGCCGGTCGGACTCCGCGTTGTCCCCTCTGCCGGCGCACTGCGCATCGAGGTCACCGATGGTTGTCCCACCCCCGCCGAAGCTCGGATCGCCGCAGTGGACGACGAGAGCGGCCGTGGCTGCTGCTCGTGTCCGCAGTGTCGAAGGAGTGGGGCGTAAGCGACGACGGCCTGATGACGTGGTGCTCCCTCACGACAACCAAGAGGAGTCGCTGATGGCCGGAATGCCGGTCGGCGTCGCCATGCAGATGCTGAGCCGCCGGACCGCCAACGACGAGGAGGCACTGAGCACGCTCCTCTGTTGCCTGCGGCGCTCTCTCGTCGGCAGGGCGATCGACGACCAACTGCGGGACAGCCTGGATGTCGTGCTCGGTGAGTTGGCACCCCCCGCTCCACACGAGATGACGGCCCTCGCGGATCGGGTTCCGTACCTCGACGACCAAGTTCGTGGCGGTCGTGCCGTGTCTCGTACGTTCGTACTCGGTCCGGCAGATGCAGAGGCTAATCCTTCTGCACGTCGAGCATCCCTGTCCTGAGGGCGCCCTCGGTTCCCTCGACCGACTCGCTACGGGCATCCTCGCGGTCCTGGAGCCGATGGGAGATGACGCCCTGTGAGGATGCCACTTGGACGCGTCCGTGGGCCTCCTCTTCCGACGACGCTGGCTTCTCCTGCCGAGCTGGATCACCGAAGCACCACCCCGACAGACGTTAGGTATGTGGATGACTGCCATTGATGACTCGACTGCGCGCGATGCCGACGCGCTCCGCGCGGGCATGGTCCGTGCACTCCGTGACCAGGACTCGATCACGTCTGAACCTGTCGCCGCCGCCTTCGCCGCTGTGCCCCGGCACCGGTTCGCCCCCGGAGCGCCTCTGGAGCTCGCCTACGACCTCCACTGCACCGTGCCGGTCAAGAAGGACGAACACGGCTTGGACATCAGCGTCATGTCCGCCGCGCACCTCCAAGGCGTGATGCTGGAGCAGGCCGACATCAAGCCCGGTATGAAGGTTCTGGAGATCGGCTCCGGCGGCTACAACGCCGCGCTCATCCAGGAACTCGTGGGCGACCACGGAATGGTCACCACCGCCGACATCGACCATGACGTCATCGACCGCGCCCGTCGGTGCCTGGATGATGCCGGGTACCGCCAGGTGAAGACGGTCCTCGCCGACGGCGAAAGTGGCGTCCCCGACAGCGCGCCGTACGACCGGATCATCGTCACCGCGGCTGCGTGGGACATCCCCGCGTCGTGGATCAACGGGCTCACGAAGAACGGTCGGCTCGTTGTCCCTCTGACCGTGCACGGCACCACCCGCTCCATCGCGTTCGACCGCGAAGGCGACGGGCTGCTGAGTCGTTCCTACCGTCTGGCGCGCTTCGTTCCCATGCAGGGCGAGGGGGCCGCTAGGGAAGAGCGGAAGGTACTGCTGCGCGACGGTGTCGCTGTGCAGACCGACGACGCTCGGGTAAACCTCCTCCCGGAGGCGCTTAATCATGCCCTGGGCATGCCCAGGCTGGTGCGCTGGTCGGGGGCGGCCTACGACCTGCCCGACGAACTGGAGCTGTACCTCACGCTGAACCTGCCGACCGTGGCCCGACTGCATGCGTCCACGGACGTCGTCGAGAGCGGGCTCGTGGAGGCATCGGCCCTGCTCGGTGTGCCGGCGCTGGTCAGCGAGGACAGCATCGCGTACCGCACCCGTCGAGAGGACCGGGACACCGACGGCTTCGAGAGCGGCGTGGTCGCTCACGGCCCGCAGGCCGAAGCTCTCGCGGACCAGTACGTGGAACTGCTCCGGCGCTGGGCCCAGAACCACCGCCGCCGGGGAGCGGCTGAGATCCGCTACCTGCCGGGCCCCGCTCCGTCCCCGCTGCTCGAGGACGCAGTGCCGAAGCGGCACGGCGTCGTCACGGTGACCTGGCACTAAAACTCCGGGGCCCGCTCACGAGCCTCGGTACCTCGCACCATCGCTCACTGCCAAGGAGGCAGACATGACCGTTCATCTGGAGCGCCCGCTCGTGCAGCCGATCGCCGAGCAGGAGGAGCCCGGACAGGACGACTTCGACCTGGACATCACGATCGTCGAGGGCGGCCCCGCGGCGGACCAGCTCATCCGTCTGACGAACGACGGCTGCGGCTCGACGTGCGCGTCCGCGTGCACGAGTTGCCCGTAACCGCACTCGAACCGCGTCCATCGCGGTGCCTGGCCATGCCCGCTCCCCTGGGCGTGGCCAGGCACCGCGGCCTACAGGAGGGGTGTGTGTATCACTACATCGATGCAGCGGTGATACGGGCGGCTGCGCTGAACTTCGACCGTCCAGCGGTCTGGCCGGAACTGACCGGCCCGAACGCCAACTCGGCATCGTGGCAGGCATGGTTGCAACAGACGTGGCAGACCGCCGACTTCGCGACCGCCGTCACAGCCGCGAGCCCGGACCTCGCGAGTCGCGTGGACCAGGTCTGTGCAGGCCGGCCGATGCCGGAACCGGCGGTACGCCGCACGGTGCTCTCCGTGCTGCGCTACCTGTTGCGGGCTCGTACACGCGCCACCCCCTTCGGCCTGTTCGCCGGGGTCGCCGCAGCGCGCATCGGTGCTGACCCGGCACTGCGTATGGGAACCGGACACCAGGCAGCCGCCAGACCCGATGCAGCCTGGGCCGCAGCCGTCGTCAGCCGCTTCGAGGAGCACGCCGGGCTGCGGCCCCGTCTGCTGCTGCTCTCCTCCAGCCTCGTCGTCGAGCGCGACGGGTACGCGGTGATCGAGCACCGCCCCAGCGGGACACACGACGCGGCTCCCGAACACGTACGGATACGCGTGACCGGCCCGATCCGTGAAGCCCTGGACAGCGCGCGGACTCCGATCCTGTGGAGCGATCTCACCACAAGGCTCTCCACCGGTTTCCCGACCGCGCCGCTCGCCACGATCGACAAGCTGCTCGCCGGCCTTGTCAGTCAGCGATTCCTGATCAGCAGCCTTCGCCCGGCGATGACGGCCACCGACCCTCTCGCTGTTCTCCTTGACCACACTCGGCATCTCCCGCCGACCGAGACAGCGGAACTGCGGGAGGCCCCCAAGTCATCGCTCGACCTGCGGGTGGACTGGGATCTGGTCCTCCCGGAGTCGGTGGCCCTGGAGGCAGCGGCTGCGGCCAAGGCACTCACCCGTCTCGCGCCCCGTGCGGCACTGACCGGGTGGGCCGAATGGCACAGCCGGTTCCTTGAGCGGTACGGGCCCAGGGCGGCCGTCCCGGTCATGGACGCCGTCGAGGCGCTCGGATATCCACCCGGCTACCTCGGGTCCACCTCCGCGCTGACACCCTCGCCGCTGCCCGACCGCGACAGCCGACTCATCAAGCTCGCCCACACCGCCGGAATGCGGCACCGTCTTGAGGTTGAACTCGATGATGCCGCGATCGAGGAACTGACCACCACCGTTTCCGGTCATCCCGTCCAGCCGAGCACCGAGGTGACCGTCCGTATCGACGCGGCGAGCGTTCCGGCGCTGGAGCAGGGCGAGTTCACGCTCCACGTCGTCGGCGTGGCACGATCGGCCGGAACGACCACAGGCCGCTTCCTGGACGTCCTGGACGACGAGGACCGCCAGCGCATGACCGAGGCGTACGCCAACCTCCCAGGCGTACATCGGGGTGCGCTCGTCGCGCAGATCAGCTCAACGCCTTTGTCCGTACGCGCCGAGAACGTTGCGCGTGCCCCTCAGGCGACCGAGCTGGTGATCTCGCTCGGCGACCATCACGGTTCGGAGACCAGCCTCTTGCCCCTTGCGGACCTGGCGGTGACCGCCGACGCCGAACGTCTGCACCTGGTCTCGCTCTCCCGCCGGCGCCCGGTGCACACGCTGTTGCTGAACGCCGTGGACCTGGGCTACCACTCCCATCCGCTGGCCCGTTTCCTGGCCGAGGCACCCGTCGCGCTGGCTGTCCCCTGCACCGGGTTCATGTGGGGCGCCGCAGCCTCCAGCCTGCCGTTCCTCCCCGCGTTGCGATACGGACGCACGATCCTGTCCCCAGCACGCTGGCTCCTCACACGGGACGACCTTCCCGCTGAGCCGGCACCGTGGCCTCAGTGGGACGAGGCCCTGACCCGCTGGCGCCACGACATGCGTCTGCCCGACCGCATGTACCTGAGCGAAGCCGACCAGTGCATGGCACTGGACCTGACGGAGCCCTCGCACCGGGCCCTGCTGCGCACCCACTTGGACCGCCACGGCACGGTGACGCTACGCCCCGCACCCGCGCCACCGGATCTGGGCTGGACCGGCGGTCGCGCCCACGAAGTCGTCATCCCCTTGGCCATAGAGCAGAACGTGCCGCCTGTCCGGTCCGGGGCTCACGTCGTCGGCCGCGAGCACGGCCACCTGCCCGGCTGCGACAACCGCGTCTACCTCCAACTTCACGGACACCGCGACCGGCAGGACCCTCTCCTGACCCGGCACCTGCCCACTCTGCTGAAAGAACTGGGCAACCCACGATGGTGGTTCGTCCGATACCGAGACCCCGACGACCATATCCGCCTCCGCCTGACCTGCTCACTCGGCACGCTCGGCTCCGCCGTCGAGCAGATCGGCGAGTGGACACGGAAACTCCAGCAGAGCGGGTTGATCACCCATGCCGGCCTGGAGACCTATCACCCGGAGACTGCCCGATTCGGCGGGCCATCAGCGGTGGACTCGGCCGAGCGGTATTTCGCCGCCGACTCCGATGCGGTTTTGGCCCAACTCGCAGCCCAGACCGGGAAGAACGCACCGGACGCTCGCGCGGTGACCGCCGCGAGCATGGTGGATATCGCCACCGGCCTGCTCGGCGACGAGGACGCGGCGATGCGCTGGATCATCGAGCGCACACGCACCGGCCAGGAGGCTCCACCCCGCGCGGTCTACCGGCAAGCCGTAGACCTGGTGCACGCCGGCCCCTCTGGTCTGGACGAACGCGTCACCACTGCCTGGTCCGCACGGCGCGCGGCGCTGGCCGCCTACGGCCACGCGCTCAAGGGCACCGCCACGGACGCCCACGACCTGCTTCCGGATCTGCTGCACCTCCATCACGTCCGGATGCACGGGCCAGCACTGCCCGAGGAGTGCGCCCACCTGCACCTGGCCCGAGCCGCCGCCCTGAGCCGTAGGACACGGGCAAGGAGGACGTCGTGACCACCACAGTGCCCGTTCGAGCCGCGTTGACGACCGCCGACCAGTTGGCCCACGCGCTGGCCGACCCCAACACCGCATGGCCAGGCGGCCGACCCGAAGGCGTCCGCGCATGGCCGCAGTCACTCGCCGGAGGAGCCTCGGGTATCGCCCTGCTGCACATTGAGCGCGCCCGGACAGGCCGCGCCGACTGGGACACCGCGCACACCTGGCTGACCGCGGCCGTGCACGGCGAAGTGAGCGCGGCAGCCAACGCGAACCTGTACTTCGGCGCTCCGGCCCTCGCGTTCATCACCCACCGCGCAGCCACTGCGTCGAACCGATACGTGCGCGTCCTGGAGTGGCTGGACGCGGCCACGCTCACCGTCACCCGTAACCGCCTGAGCGAGGCCCATCAGCGCCTCAGTCGTGCCCAGCGGCCTCCCATGGAGGAATTCGACCTGATCCAGGGTCTGTCAGGGCTGGGCGCCTACCACTTGAGCTGTCATCCCCACCACGAGGTCACTCGGGAGGTCCTCGCCTACCTGGCGCGGCTGACCGAGCCCCTGCCTCACCGGTCCGGGCTGCCGGCGTGGTGGATGGACGTATCGCCCGCAGGCGGCCGGCACACCGACTACCGCGACGGGCACGGCAACTTCGGACTCGCCCACGGAATCGGCTCCGCGTTGTCCGTCCTGTCCCTCTCCCTGCTGCGCGGGGTGGACGTACCCGGCGCGTGCGACGCGGTCGAGCGGATCTGTGCCTGGACCGACGAATGGCGCCAAGGCGACCAGACTGCCCCTTGGTGGCCCGGCTACCTCTCGATGCAGCAGGCAACCGACAGTTACGTCCACCCCGCCCTCCGTCCCCGCCCCTCCTGGTGCTACGGAGTCAGTGGAACCGCCCGCGCCCAGCAGTTGGCCGGGCTCGCGCTCCGAGATCCGGTACGCGTACAGATTGCCGAGAACGCGCTCCTCGCGGCTCTGCGGGACCCGCTCCAACTGGACAAGCTCCCCGAAACCGGTCTGTGCCACGGCATGGCCGGACTCCTGCACGCGGCCTGGCGGATGGCCACCGAGACGGGCAACACCGAGATCGCAACCGAGCTTCCACGTCTGACCGACCGTCTGATCACCGCGCTCGAACGGGACGGACACGAGAACCCCGAACTCCTCGACGGAGCCGCCGGAACGGCCCTCGTTCTTCACACCCTCGGCACCGGCAGCGCACCCGCACCCCACTGGGACGCCTTCCTCGCCCTGGCATGAACATCCTGGAGACCCGCCTCATGACGTCACCCACCTGGCGCCAGGTCAATGCCACGTTCCCGAACTGGAAGCGCGCCGAGACCGATGCCCTGGCAGGACTCGCCCCACTCCTAAGCGCCGCAGAAGACAAAGGAACCCTCAACGCGTGGTTCTTCATTCGCAAGCGCCCCTGCTGGCGCGTGCGTTACCTCACCACGCCGGGGGCGCACGATCCCATCGGCAAGAGTCTCGACGCGCTGCTCGCCGAGGGAACCATCACAGCGTGGACGGAGATCATCTACGAGCCCGAGACCCACACCTTCGGGGGTACGGAAGCCATGGCGTCCGCGCACCGCTTCTTCCACCGCGACAGCCGCGGCATCATCAACTCGCTTTGGAACGGCGCCGGCGGACACCACCGCGAGACCTCCCTCATGCTGTGCAGCCTCATGATGCGCGCCCGCCGCGCTCGCCTGGATCTCCCGGAGGACCCGGTGACCCACTCTCCCGCTCTCAAGGCGACAAAGGCTGTCGCAGATCTCCTTGCGACCCCCGAAACGGCCCCTGTGAGTCCGGATATGACCACAACCCATCGGCAGCACCTCGCGTACGGGCCCACGGGAATCGCCCTCCTGCACATCGAACGAGCCGCATGCGGCCTGGGGCCGTGGCGGCGCGCCCACGACTGGCTCGTCGTCGCGACCCGGCTGCCGTTCATCAGCGGACCGGACAGCCACCCCTACTACGGGGCCCCCGCTCTCGCATACGTCGTGGCCTGCGCCGCCGCCCACCGGACCGGCCTTTACCAGGGCCCTCTTGTCTCCCTGGACGCGCAGATCACCGCCGACGCGGGCCGGCGCCTGGATGCCGCACACCGTCGTCTCGACGCCGGCCTCCTGCCGCAGCTCGCGGAGTTCGACACCATCCGGGGACTCAGCGGCTACGGCGCCTACCTCCTTCGCCGTGATCCCGACGGCCCTGCCCTGCGGGCAGTGCTCGACTACTGCGTCCGGCTCACTGAACCGATCACCGACCGCGACGATGTCCTGCCAGGCTGGTGGACGGCGAGCGGCTCGTCCGGGCACCCGGACGAAACATTCCCCGGCGGGCACGCCAACACCGGCCTCGCACACGGCATCGGGGGCGTTCTCGCTCTCCTGGCGCTCTCCGCCCGGCAGGGCATCCGCGTCAGCGGCCAGCACGACGCCGTACGCACCATCCTGGCGTGGCTGGACCGCTGGCAGGAGGAATCCGGACACGGCCCCGCGTGGCCGTACTGGATCACCCGCGCCGAACTGCGCGACGCCCAGCCCGCCCCGTACGTTCCCCGTCGGCCGTCGTGGTGCTACGGCACAGCCGGTGTCGCCCGCGCCCAGCAACTCGCCGCCCTCGCCCTGAACGACAGCCGGCGGCAGATCGAGGCGGAGAACGCGCTCGTGGGAGCACTCACCGATACCGCACAGCTCAAAGCCACCACCGACCACGGCCTGTGCTACGGCACCGCGGGCCTCGCCCACATCGCCTCCCGGATGTCCGACGGCGCCCACCCCTCGACCGCCGGACAACTCCGTGCCCTTGTTCCAGCGCTCCACGCGAACGTGTGTCCCGCAGGGACCGACCCCGCGAACTTCGCCTCGGCCCTGCTCCACGCCCCCGACGCCGGACCCGGTTTCCTCAACGGCGCCGCCGGCATCGCCCTGGCACTCCACTCCCCGGCCACCGCCCAGACGCCCCGCTCGGCGTGGGACGCCTGTCTCCTCATCGCCTGACCACCGCCGACCGAAGGATCCCCATGCCCCCGGACTGGCAGCAGCACAACATCACCTTCACCGACCGCGAGACCGCAAGAAGCGTTGTCGCCGAGCGTCTCGGACCCGTCCTGCGCGCGGCCCAGGAGGCCGGACAGCTCACCGGCTGGTGGTTCATGAACAAGCAGCCGTGGCCGCTGCGCTACCGTGCCGCCGTCCCGTCACCGCTGGTCGAGGCCCTGCTCCGCGACCTCGTCGACCAAGACGCCGCCCGCTCGTGGTTCCCCGGAATCTACGAGCCGGAGACCACCACGTTCGGCGGTTCTCAGGCCATGGACGCCGCACACGACCTCTTCCACGAGGACAGCCGTCATCTGGTCGCCTACCAGCCCGGCCCGGGACACCTGGGACGCAGGGAAACCGCCGTCCTCCTGCTGAGCGCGATGATGCGGGCGGCGGGCCTGGACTGGTTCGAGCAAGGCGACGTCTGGGCGCGGGTCGCCGCGTTCCGCCCGGCCGCCGACAAGCCGCTCACCCCGCAGAAGACGGCCGCACTTGGCCCGGCCATGCGCACGCTGATGACCGCCGACGCCCACAGCCTGTGCCGGACGGACGGTCCGCTGGACGGCCAGGACACCTGGGTGGCCGCTTTCGAACACGCCGGAGCCACGCTCGCCGGCCTCTCCGCGACCGGCGGCCTGACACGGGGCCTGCGAGCCGTCATCGCTCACCACACGATCTTCCACGCCAACCGCGCCGGTCTCCTCCACGACGACCAGCACGCCATTTCGCACATCGCACGAGAGGTCGTCATGGGAACGAGTGACCACGACGCGTCGGCCGACAGGACGACGAATGAGACCACTAGCGTCAGGGCGGTGAACACTGACACGCTCGCCGCCCCCGAGGCCGAAGCCGAACGGCTGCGCAACGCCCTGGTCGACAAGATCCGCGAATCCGGATACGCCCGCACCCTGCCTGTCGAGACCGCGCTGCGCACTGTGCCCCGGCACCTCTTCGTGCCCGAGGTCTCGCTCGAAGAGGCGTACGCCGACGCGCCGGTCAACATCAAGTACGACACCGACGGCGCGTCGATCTCCTGTGCCTCCCAGCCCACGGTCGTGGCCCTCATGCTGGACCAACTGGAGGCCCGGCCCGGCGACCGCATTCTGGAACTCGGCGCCGGAACCGGCTACAACGCCGCGCTGCTCGCGCACCTGGCCGGTGAGACCGGGCACGTGACGACCATCGACGTCGATGACGACCTCGTGGAAGGAGCCCGCGAACACCTCGACGCCGCCGGCTTCACCGGGGTCAAGGCCCTCACCCGTGACGGGGCCGTCGGCCACGCCGAAGGCGCCCCGTACGACAAGATCATCGCCACGGTCGGCGCGCACGGAGTTCCCCACGCCTGGATGCGGCAACTGGCCCCCGGCGGACGGCTCGTGGTCCCCCAGCGGCTCAGGGGCAGCGTGTCCCGCTCCATCGCGTACGAGCAGCAGCAGGACGGCCGCTGGGCCAGCGTCAACAGCAGGATGAACACCTTCATGCCGCTGCGAAGGGGCATCGCCGACGACGACCGCCACGTCATCCCTCTCAGCGCGGACGGCACCGTACGCCTCCAGGCGCCGGCCGGACAGCACATCGACGCCGAGGCGCTGGACGGAGTCCTGGAGCAGCCGCGCACGCAGGAGTGGACCGGCATGACGGTGCGCGCCGGGGAGTCCGCGGAGTGGATGGAGCTGTTCGTCTCCTGCTCGCTGGCCAGCGGGCTGATCCGGATGCTGTTCCCGAAAGACGCCAAGGGCACCCTCCTCACCGAGGACCCCTACCCCTCGTGCACCGCGGCCGTGGACAAGGGCGCCGTCACCTACCTCGCCCGCCGGAAGCTGGAGAGGACGACCCCCGAGGGCGGCGGGCTCTGGGAGTTCGGCGTCATCGGACACGGGCCCGGGAGCGACGAACTGACCGTGAAGGTCGCCGACCTCATCCGCATCTGGGACCGCGACTTCCGGGGCCGCGAAGCCACCTTCGAGCTCCAGCCCCTTGACGCCCCCACGATCGAGCAGCGGCCCGGCCTGTTCGCCTTCGACACCCCGCTGAACCGCATCGTCATCGACTGGCGGTAAACCCCAAGCCGCCCTGGGAGGTGGCCCTCGCCGACCGCGGACATCACCCGGCGGGGGCCACCCCCCTTCGATCCCGTCCCGCACCGCCATCCGGAGGGCACGTGGACCCGCACGACCCGACAGCGAAACGCTTCCCCCTCATCGCCCGTTTCCGGCCCGCCTGTCTGCCGCTGCCCGACCGTGTCCAGAGCCTGGCCGCCCTCGCGACCAAAGCCGCATGCCAGAACGACCAAGTGCTCGCCTCCGCCGTCCACAACCAGGCGGCACTGACCGCCTCCGACCTCGGGCTCCCCGAACTGGCCCGCGAGATGTGCCACCAGCACGCCGCCGCCTACCTGCCCTTCAGCCCGCTGCCCGCCATGAGCACCATCCACGCACTGGAACCCGTCGTCAACCTCGCCCGGCTCCACATACGGGCCGGCCGAACCGACGACGCGCGACAACACCTTCTGGATCTGCACGAAGCCGTCAGGTCAGGTGCCGCCGCCGTCCTCGACGGCATCACGGTACCGGCCGACCTGACTGCGACACTGGACGATCGTCAGGAAGTACACGCCTGGCTGTGGCGCGTGCTCCTTGCCGACGGCACCCGGACCCTCACCGCTACTGGCCGCTGGAATGAAGCGCTGGCCCACATCGAAAAGCACCGGGGCGTGGGCAGGAGAATGCTGGACGGTCGACAGGTCGCCGTCCTCGCAGCACTCACCACCGAAGACACGCACCACGCCTTCGAACTCCTCGCCGACACAGCCGCCGGCGATCCGTGGGAACAACTCGTCACCAAGTGCCTGACCGTGCTGTGCCGCCGCGAGGCCGACCAGCCGGTCGACGATCAGCTCACCGAACTCGTGGACACCTACTTCGGCCGCGCAGCAGAGGCAGGATTCACCGTCTTCGACATCCGCCTCGGCCTGACGATCCTCGACGCCCTCGGCTCAGCCGAGCACCCCGCATCCATCCCCCTGGCACACCACCTGACGTACCGCACCGCCGAAGCCCAGGACGGCTACGCGGCCCGCGAGATTCTCGGACATCCCCTGGCTGTGTCCCTCGCCACGGACCGGCAGGTAGAAGACTGCAGGGAGTTGGTCCGGCTGTGCGCCCTCGGAGCAGGAACAGTCTCCGACGAAGTACGCCACGGCCTTTCGGCCGCGCTCCACACCAGCAGCACCGTGATCATCCGTTCCCTCACGGAGGGCGGAGCGGGTGACGGTCGTGGCGGCAGCACTTCTGCCGCTGGGGTACACCACTGTCTCGACGTCACTTCGAAGTGAGCGGGTCTGCTGGTCGTCAGGGTTTGCGGGCGACACCGGCGTAGACGGCGGGTTCGTCGTGGACGGTCATGGCGTTGTCGGGGCGCCATGCGGTGGAGGGCACGATGCCGGGGGCGCAGACCTGAAGTCCCTGGAAGAAGGGGGTGATCTCGTCGAAGGTGCGTGCCCGGACGGAGGTGCCGCCGGTGCGGTAGATGGCATCGACCTGCTTGACGATCTCGGGGTTCTCGATGATGCCGTGGGAGAGCATCAGGTGGCTTTCTGGAACCAGGGGCTCCAGTAGTTTCTCGACGATCCGGTAGGGCTGCTGGTCGTCGGCGACGAAGTGCAGGAGCGCGATGAGGGACAGGCCGACAGGCTGGGTGAAGTCCAGGTGTTTCTGCGCGTGCGCGAGGATCCGTTCGGGTTCGCGGACGTCGGCGTGGAGGTAGGCGAGGTGGCCTTCGGGTGTTCCGCGCAGGAGGGCTTGGGCGTGGCGCAGGACGATGGGGTCGTTGTCGACGTAGACGACGCGGGCGTGGGGGGTGGTCTGCTGGACGATCTGGTGGAGGTTGGGCTCGGTGGGGATGCCGGTGCCGATGTCGAGGAACTGGGTGATCCCCAGGCTGCTGAGGTAGCGGGCGGCGCGGTGCATGAACTCGCGGTTGGAGCGCGCTGTTTGCTTCATGCGGGGGAAGAGTTCGAGGACCTTCTGGGCGGCTGCTATGTCGGCGGCGTAGTGGTCTTTTCCGCCGAGGTACCAGTCGTAGAGGCGGGCCGAGTGCGGGACGCTGGTGTCGATGTCCTGTGCGCTGAAGCCGTTGTCGGTCGCGCTTAATTCGTCGTGGGTCATGTTTTCCTCATCGGATCAGGAAGTCGGCCAGACCGGATTTCGCGGCCGTGATGAACTGGGTGATTTCGGCGGGGGTGCAGAT
Organism: Streptomyces roseirectus; assembly: GCF_014489635.1. NCBI lineage: Bacteria > Bacillati > Actinomycetota > Actinomycetes > Kitasatosporales > Streptomycetaceae > Streptomyces > Streptomyces roseirectus. Next base: position 9,267,010 of record NZ_CP060828.1, read on the forward strand.
GAGGGCGGGGCCGTGGGGGTCGGTGGACTGCCGCAGGGCGACGTTTCCGTCGTCGAGTTGTTTGGCTTCGAGGCAGTTGCCGTTGTTGCTGCCGCTCCAGGGTTTGTGCCATCCCCGGGAGCCCAGTTCTTGGTCGGCGTTCGTGGCGTGTGTCATCGTTCCAGTTCCTTGCGGGTGTCCAGGAGGAATTCCCTGGTGCGGTCCTGTGACATTGCTTGGGCGCTCATCCGGTCGAACACTTCCCGGTGCAGGGTCACTTCGTCCTCCTCCTCGGTGTAGACGGCGCTGCTGAGGCCGTCGGTGCCCACGATGTCCGGGAAGTCGGCCATCGGGAACCGGAAGAGTGTGAAGGGCCCGAACGCCCCGGAGTGCAGGCCGGCCGAAAAGGGCATCACCTGGAGGGTGACGTTCGGCAGGTCGAGGGTGTCGATCAGGCGGTCGATCTGGGTGCGCATCACGGCCGGTTCGCCGGCTGGGCGCCGCAGGACCGTCTCGTCGAGGATCGCCCACACCTGTGGCGCCTCCGGATCGGTCCGGGTGAGTAGTGCCTGGCGTTCCAGGCGGAGTTTTACGCGCCGGTCGAGTTCGTCCGGCGTGGGGTGGGGGCGGTTGAGGGAGAGGACCGCGCGGGCGTAGTCCTCGGTCTGGAAGAGGCCGGGGACGACGTGGGGTTCGTAGCCGCGGATGTGGACGGCGGCGTTCTCCAGGCTGACGTGGACGGCGAACCAGTCCGGCAGCGCGTCACGGTAACGTTGCCACCAGCCAGGCTCGTTGGCCTTCACCACGAGCGCGAGGAACTGCTCGGCCTCGGCCCGCTCGACGCCGTACAGCTCCAACAGGGCTTTGACGGTCGCCCACTTGAGAGTGACCTTCGCCTGCTCCATGCGGATCACCGTGGTGTGCGCGATGTGCAGGTGCGCGCCCGCCTCCTGCGCCGAGAGCCGCGCGGCCCTGCGCAGGTCGAGCAGGCGTCGGCCGAGGACCATCTGCAGGACGGTCGGAGCAGATCGCGGCGCACTCACTTGGGGTGCCTCCTGGAGCCCGGTGGCCTCGCAGTCTGCCACGGGTCACGTAAGACCGACAGAGTGCACGCACATTTTGTGCACTGTGCAGAGTCGTATACTGCCAAGTACGAGAAGAAGAGAGCGAGATGACGCCGCGAGAGGGGCCGCCGCGGCCGCGCGACATGCGGGGGAGTCGACGGCACTGGCGGCGGCCCTCTCGTTCGGGTTCCGGTTAGTCCGAGGCGTCTTCCTTCCGCCGTTGACGGGCGCGGTCGAGGAGGTCTGCGTGAGTCGCGGTCCACACAACCAGCGGTGCCGCGGCGGAGAGTAACTCCCTTGCGGCTCGGGTGAGTTCATAGGTGGTTCGGTAAGGGAAAACGCTGCTGCGGCTCTGGGTGATGAGTTCGCCTTGCTGGAGTCTGCGGAGGGTTCGGTTCAGGGGGTTGTCCTGGAGGTGGTGGTGCTTTCTGCTGGGCCATCCGGTGGTGTTGTCCTGGCTGCGGATGGTTTCCCGTAACTCCGTGAAGAGGAGCGGCTGGGCGTGGAGGGCGATGAGTACGTCCCAGGTCCACTCGCCGCTCAACAGGTGACGGATGTCGTGGAGTCCTTGAAGGAACTCATGGTCATCAGGCGTTGGAGAGTGCGGCTCGGTCTGGCTGTTGTCTGGTTTGCGTCGTCGCCATCGGCTCGTGCGGTCCGGCACTGTGTTCCTTCGGGTCGAGAGGGATCTGCGTGGTGCCTTGGACCGCTGGGGTACACCATGGTGTCGACGTCACGTCAAAGTCAGTGCGGCCGCCGGAGCTCAGACCTTTTGGGCTACTCCCACGTAGAGGCCGGGGGCCTCGCGGGCCGGCGTACGCCCGTCGGGGTGCCACTGGGCGGCGAGGACGACTCCCGGATCGCACAGCTGAAGTCCCTGGAAGAACGCGGTGACGCCCTCGATGGACCGGCCCTGGACCGAGGTCCCTCCCGCGCGGTAGATGTCCTGAAGCCGCTGCATCAGGTCGGGGTCTTCGAGGACGAAGTGGGAGAACATCAAATAGCTTCCCGGAACCAGGGGATCCAGTAGTTTCCGGACGATCTGGTGGGCACCTTCTTCGTCGGTCACGAAGTGCATGACGGCGATGAGAGACAGACCGACCGGCTGGGTGAAGTCGAGGTGCTTCTGTGCGTGGGCGAGGATGAGTTCGGGCTCGCGGACGTCGGCGTGGAGGTAGGCGACGTGGCCTTCCGGGGTTCCGCGCAGGAGGGCTTGGGCGTGGCGCAGGACGATGGGGTCGTTGTCGGTGTAGACCACGCGGGCGCCGGGGGTGATCTGCTGGACGACCTGGTGGAGGTTGGGCGGGGTGGGGATGCCGGTGCCGATATCGAGGAACTGCGCGACGCCCTTCTCGCTGAGATAGCGGGCGGCCCGGTGCATGAACTCGCGGTTCGCCCACGCCGATCCCTTGATGTGGGGGAAGAGCTCCATGACTTTCCGGGCGGCGGTCGCGTCGACGGGGTAGTGGTCCTTCCCGCCTAAGAACCAGTCGTACATACGGGCCGAGTGGGGTTTGCTGGTGTCGATCAGGTCCGCGCTGAATCCATCTTCGATCACGTCAACTCCCTTTGCTATCCGACCTGCTGGTGGCATTGCTGGGCGCGTCGAGCCCTCCCGGACTCCAGGTGGCTTCGCAGTCTGCCACGCTCCTCGTCACGCTGACAGAGGCGCACACCTTTTTCCTGCACGGTGCAGAGTGACCTGTTGCCAGGAGTGGGGCGGGCGAGCATAGTGACGGGCGTGACACGGCTTCCGGGGCCGTCTCGCAGGCTTCACGCCGGTGCCGCACCGTCCCATGCGCACCCCACTTTCTTCAGCGATCCCCCCACGGGCACCTCTTCACGGGCCGCTGCCTTCGACTCTTCAGCGTCTGTTAGGAATCAGTCGTGGCTCTCCCCGACGTCACCACTTCGGGAGGACCGCCTCCCGAACTCACCAGGTCCGCCAACCGAGTTGACTTCGTCCTCCCGGCCACCGCCGAATCGGTCGCCGAAGCTCGCCGTCGCACACGGCACCACATCGACGCCTGGCCCCTCGCCTCCGGCAGCCGTGACGAAGCGGCCCTGGTGATGAGCGAACTGGTCACCAACGCCGTCGTCCACACCGACAGCCGTACCGTCACCTGCACCCTCGCCGCCACCGTTGGCCAACTGCTGGTCCAGGTGCGCGACAGCGGCACCGGCGAGTCCACCCCGGAACCCAGCTGCCCTCCCTTACACCGACCGGGAGGGCGCGGCCTGATGATCGTCGAGACGGTGTCCCGCTGCTGGGGCGCGAGCCGACCGGCGGACGGCGGACACGTCGTCTGGGCCGTGATCGAGACGAGCAGCACGGCCGACCGATGAACGAGGACATCAGGAGACTCCGGGGCATCGGCATGACCCTGGAACTGCTGCGCAACCGCTGGACGTACCCGGTCCTCGTCGCCCTACTGGACGGCCCGCTCGGCACTGGCCGGCTGCTCGCCCTCATCAACGAGGGAACAGCGCGCAACGCGGACCTCGTGGGCAGTCGTGTCCTGCGGGAGAGAGTCCTCCTGACGACACTGCGGCAACTGGAGACGGAAGGGATCTTCCTCTCCGGGAGGACCGAACCGGAGCCCGCGATATGGGAGTTGACGGTCGCCGGCAGAGAACTGCTGCACTCCCTGAACCGGGTGGCCGTCTGGGTGTCCGCCCATCGCGACCAGCTCGCCGACGCCCTGCGAAGACACCGCGGGCACCCCCAACAACCGCCGGGTGTACCGGTGTTGAGGCCCGAGCAGGAGCACTGGCGCGGAGTGGGGATGACGCTGGCCGTGCTCTGCCTGCGCTGGAGCTTTCCGATCCTGTGCCGACTGGGTGACGGACTTCAGCATCCGACCGGCATCATCCAAGCCGTCAACGCAGGCATCGCCCGCACCTGCGACCTCGCCGAACGCCCCCTGTCCGAGAAGATGTTCTGGGACACCCTCCACCGCCTCGTCGACGCCGGCCTCGTCACCCACCAGCCCCGGCAAGGGCAGTTCGCCTCCGCCGCCCGCTGCACCCTCACCCCGGCCGGCCACGCCCTGCTCGCCGCGCTCGCGCCGGTGGGGGAGTGGGCGGTCTCGCACGAGAGGCAACTCCTTGCCGCCGTCCGGCGGAGGCAAGGGGCGGGCGGATGAAGAACCCTCGTTCGGTAAAGAATTCACCAAGTCGCCGTTCTTACTGTGAAGTGGGAGCGCGTTCACCCCTTGCAGTGAGAACGGGTAGGCGCGGTAGAGGTGGGGACGCGTCCCGATACCGGGCGCCCGGCCCTCGTCCTTGTGAGAGGTGATGCTGTGGTGGGCTTACGGGTTCTCACGTGTGGCTTTGCCGCTGCTGCGCTGTCGGTCGCCGGTTGCAGCGCGACCGGGACGACCGGCACGACGCCGTCGGGACGGCAGGCGACCACGTCCAACCCCGCGCCGGGTTCCCCGTCGACGGCTTCACCCGCAGACCTTGCGCGGAAGCAGGCGTCGGCGGCGTACGTGGGGATGTGGCGGGACGTGGCCGAGGCGGCGAAGACCTCGGACTGGAGGTCGCCGATCCTGTCCCGGCACGCGACGGGGGATGCGCTGTCGGTGATCTCGCGGAGCATGTACGCGGATCACCGCAACGGCCTGGTGGCGAAGGGAGCGCCGAAGACCTATCCCAAGGCGATCTCGGCGGACCCCTCGGCCGGCCCGACGACGGTGATGATCTCCGACTGCGGTGACTCGACGAACTGGCTGAAGTACCGCAAGGACACCGGCGAACTCGCGGACGACACCCCTGGTGGGCGACGTGCGATCACCGCCGAGGTGAAGAAGGCCGCAGGCGGCTGGAAAGTGGCGCGGTTCGCGGTTGAGGCGGTGGGGTCGTGCTGAGACGGACAGTTGCTGTCACGGGCATCTGTCTCGCCGTAGCGGCGATGGCAACGGTGCCCGCCGAGGGGGACGACTGGTGGGGTTCGACCCAGTGCGGCCAGCACCCGAATCCCGGCTGTGAACTTGGCGCAGGCAGAGGCGGCGGACAGGACGTGCCTCCTGAGGAGCGGCGAGGAACTGCCGATCCGCGCGGACCGGTCGGCCGCGGCGATGGCCAGACGGTCCCGAGGTCATCGAATCCCGATCTGAACCTGGCGTCGTGCTCCTACGAGCGAAGCGACTACGCGCCTCCGCCGGGTGTGGTGCGTACGTCGTACGACGTCGGGGTCGGAGGTGGTGGGGGAGTGGTGGCCGCTGCCTACGCGGTGAGCCTGCCGGTGGCGGAGCCGACGCCGGGGCAGTCGGGTGCGTGGTACGTGTACCGGTGTGAGGCGGATGGCGTGCGGGACGCGCTCTACCGGCCGCCCATCTGGATCCCGGACGGTCAGCAGGAGGACGGCGGGCCGCGGGTGCCCTCGCCCGCACAGCTTGCCCAAGTTGCCCGTGAGCAGTTGAGGTTGCCGTCGCCTCGGATCGAGGCGAGTCCGGCGGCCGAGCAGTTGGTGAACTTGCCGACGTGGCTGTGGGTGGGCCGGGGAGCGTGGAGGGTGGTGTCGGCGACGGCTTCGGTGCCGGGGGTGTCGGTGACGGCCGTGGCCCGGCCGACGTCCGTCGCGTGGTCCATGGGGGACGGCTCCAGGGTGACGTGTAATGGCCCTGGAACGCCCTATGGTTCGGGCACTACGGATCCCAAAAGCCCTTCCCCGGACTGCGGTCACACCTACCGCACGTCCTCCGCGGGCCAGCCCGGCGGCGCCTACGCGGTTTCCGCGACGGTGCACTGGACGGTGGCCTGGTCGGGCGCCGGGCAGAGCGGTGTCTTCCCCGGCCTGACGACTACGTCGACCGCTGACTTCCCGGTCGCGGAGAGCCAGGCGCTCAACCGAACTCCCCGCTGAACAGCGGCTGTTCCCTTATACCCGCACGCTCTCGCACGCCGCGTCGACGCCGCGGTGCCGGGAAGTGCTGTGCCTGGAGGTGCCAGTTGGTGAGTACGCGTACGTTCACGCCGTCCGGTCGTCCCGAGCCGGGCAGGTCGCCTGTGGCGGGGCGGAAGCAGCCGTTGCGGCTGGCCGGTGTGTCCAGACGCCGTCAGCTTCCCTATCTCCTGCTGGGTGTCCTGTTGGTGGTCGGTTGTTCGGCGGGCGGGGTCGTGGTGGCGGCTCAAGTGGGTGAGCAGGAGGGGGTGTTGGTGCTGGCCCGGCCGGTGTCGGTCGGGCAGGTGCTGTCCGACCGTGAGGTGCGGGAGGTCGGTCTGTCGGCCGGCCGAGGACTGGACCTTATTCCCGCAGGATCCCGGTCTGCTGCTGTAGGCCGCCCCGTGGCCTACACGCTGCCCGCCGGGACCCTGCTGACGCGCGATGTGCTGGGGCCCGCGCGGGTTCCGCCGACTGGTCAGGCGGTGGTGGCGGTGGGAGTGAAGGCGGGCCGGTTCCCGCCGGGCGTCCAGCCCGGCAACCGCGTCACCGTCGTCGCCACCCCCGACACGGAAAGCGGCACATCCCAGGCCGGGGTGTCGGCGTGGGAGGCCACGGTGACCGGCGTCCACGCGGACGCCGCCGACCAGAGCGCCGTGCTGTCCCTGCTGATGGCGGAAGCGGATGCCCGTCTGGTAGCTGCGTTGCCGGACGGGCGGATCAGTGTGGTGACGGTGCCGGGGGTCGGGAGGTGACGCTGGTGGCGCTGGTGAGTCTGAAGGGTGCGCCGGGGGTGACCACGGCGGCTGTCGGGTTGGCGGCGGGGTGGCCGTCGGGGGAGCAGCCGGTGGTGGTGGAGTGTGATCCGGCCGGGGGTGATCTGCTGGCGCGGTTCCGGTTGGAGGCGTCGCCGGGGCTGCTGAGTCTGGCGGCTGCGGTGCGGCATCGGGCGGGGGGGTGGTGGGTCCGGCGGGGACGGAGCAGGCGCGTGCGTCGCTCGCGCAGGTCACCCGGCGCGGGACGGAGGTGTTGCGGTGGGCGGCGGGCCGCGCGGGGACGGTCGTGGTCGCGGACTGCGGACGCCTCGACGCAGGCTCCCCGGCGCTGAAGGTGGTCCAGGACGCCGACGTCCTCCTGCTGCTCGCACGCGCCTACGACGACGCGCTCGCGCACGTGGCCACCCAGTGGCCCACGGTGGCGCGCTGGACGAGGCAGCCGTCCCTCGTCCTGGTCGGCGACGGTTACCCGACCGACGAGGTCACCCGCGCTCTGGACATCCCGGTCACCGCCCGCCTTCCCGAAGACCCGGCGGGCGCCGCCGTGCTCGGCGGCCGGCCCGGACGGCGCTCGGCGCCGGCCCGCTCCTCGCTCGGCCGCGCCCTGGCCCACCTCGCCGAGGCCACGGCCTCCCGCGCCACTGCCGTCCCGCCGGACGAGCCCACCACTTCGCTCAGCATCAGCCCCACCGCCCGGGGCAACGACCCGAGAACGGTATGGAGATGACCGACGAGAAGAAGATCACGGCGTTGCCGTACGGGGGAGTGTTCCCTCCCGTGGACGGACCCGAACAGACTCAACCCCATGTGCCGACGGCCGGTTTGTCGGCGCGCCGGATGCAGACTGCGGTGCCTGCTGAACGTCTCCGTCTGCACCTGCGTCGGCGGCTCGCGGAGCGGATGACTGACCAGCTCCGCGCGGACGAGGCCGCGGGCCGCCCTGCGTTGGCGGAGGCCGACCGGATGGCGTTGGCGGGACGGATCCTCAACGACGCGGCCGAGGAGTTCACCCACCAACTCCTCGCCGACGGGACACCGGTGGTGGCGCCGGAGGCTGAACAGGCGGTCATCGCTGCGGTGTTGCGTGAGGTGTTCGGGCTGGCCGGGCTGGAGCCGCTGCTGCGGGACGCGCGGGTGGAGAACATCAACGTCACCGGGGAGCGGACCTTCGTCCGCTACGCCGACGGCCGCCGCGACCGCCTTCCCCCGGTGGTCGGCTCGGATGCGGAACTGGTGGACCTGATCCGGGAGTTGGCGGCCCGCAGTGGGGTGGAGGAGCGCCGCTTCGACCGCGCCAGCCCCGGAGTGTCGTTTCAACTGCCGGGTGGTGAGCGGGTGTTCGCGGCGATGGCGGTCACCAGGCGGCCGTCCCTGTCGATCCGCCGGCACCGCTTCGAGCGCGTCACTCTGGCGCAGCTCCGCGGGAACGGGACTCTCGACGCGGCTTTGGAGTCGCTGCTGGCGGCGATGGTCCGCGCGCGGAAGAACATCCTCGTCACGGGCGGCACGGCGATCGGGAAGACGACCTTGTTGCGGGCGCTGGCTGCGGAGATCCCGCCGTGGGAGCGGCTGGTGACCGTGGAGGACACCTACGAACTCGGCCTGGAGGCCGATGAGCGGGCGCATCCGGATGTGGTGGCGATGCAGGCCCGCGAGGCCAACGTCGAGGGCCAGGGGGAGGTGTCCCAGGCGGAGTTGGTGCGGTGGGCGCTGCGGATGTCTCCGGACCGGGTGATCGTCGGCGAGGTCCGTGGGCCCGAGGTGATCCCGATGTGCAATGCCATGTCGCAGGGCAACGACGGTTCGATGGGCACCCTGCACGCCTCCTCCAGCCGCGGCGCCTTCACCCGCCTCGCCGCCTACGCCGTCCAGGGTCCTGAGCGCCTTCCGTTGGAGGCCACCAACCTCCTGGTCGCCGGGGCGCTGGACTTCGTCGTCCACCTCGACCGCCCCCGGGGACACGAGGGGCGCCGGGTGGTGTCCTCGATCCGGGAGGTCGTGGATGCCGACGACCGGCAGATCGTCTCCAACGAGGTCTTCCGCCCCGGCCCCGACCTGCGCGCGGTGCCCGGGGTGCCGTTGCGCAGCGAGACGCTGGAAGAACTGATCGCGGCCGGCTACCGGCACGAAGGCACCGGCCGGATCTGGGGACAGGCATGACCGCGACCGCGCCCGTGATGGGCCTGCTGGGACTCGGCGTCGGATGCGGCCTGCTCCTCCTCATCCGCGCATGGCGACTCCCCGCGAAGCCGGCGCGCCGCCGCGCCCCGCGCCGGCACGCCGGGCGGTGGCTCGCGGCGGCGGTCGGCGCAGGGCTGCTGGCCTGGGCGGTGACGGGGTGGGTCGCCGGCGGGCTCCTCGTCGGGATGGCTGTGTGGAACCTGCCCCACCTCCTCGGCACGGGTGCGGGGGAGCGTGGGCGGACGGTCCGGATCGAGGCGGTGGCCGGGTGGACGGAGATGCTGCGCGACACCCTCGCCGCGGCGGCCGGTCTGGAACAGACGATCACGGCGACCGCGTCTGCCGCGCCTGAGGCGATCCGCCCGCAGGTGACTGAACTCGCGGCCCGCCTGGAGCGCGGCGAGCACCTGGTGGACGCGCTGCACCGGCTCGCGGACGAGCTGGAGGACCCGACGGCGGATCTGGTGATCGCCGCGCTGGTCCTGTCCGCGCAACACCAGGCCCGCCAACTCGCCCCGCTGCTGGGGGAGTTGGCGGCCACCGCGCGGGCGCAGGTGGAGATGCGCCGGCGGGTCGAGGCGGGCCGTGCACGGGTGCGGACGACCCAGCGCACGGTTGTGGGCACCACGTTCACGTTCATCACGGGACTCGTCCTGTTCAACCCCGCCTTCCTCACCCCCTACGACACCGCGGCCGGCCAGGTGGTCCTGCTGATGATCGGTGCCCTGTTCACGCTCGCGTTCGTGTGGCTGCGTCGCATGGCCCGCATCGAGGAACCCGAACGCTTCTTCACCACCACGAAACCCTCAACAGCCGCTGGTGAGGGGGTGGTTGGATGATCGCGCTGGCCGTTCTGGGCGCCGGGATCGGGCTCGGGGTGTGGGCGCTGGTGCGGTGGCTGTTCCCGCCCCGCCCGCCGCTGGCGGAGCTGACCGCCCGCCTGAACACCGGACCCGCCCTCCCGAGCGTCCTGCCCGTCGATGCCGGCGGGTGGGCGGCCCGCCTCGGCGCCCCGTTCGTCGGCTTCCTGCGCGCGGCCGGTCTGCCGGGCCGCACGGCCGTCCAGGACCTCGCCGTCACCGAACGTTCCCACCAGGTCCACCTGGCGGAGAAGGCGGCGCTGACGCTGGTCGGACTGCTCCTCCCGGGCATCGTCGCAACCCTGCTGGCCCTGGCGGGGCGTCCGCTGTCATGGCCGCTCCCCCTGGCCACCTCCCTGATCGCGGCGGCCGGCGGATTCCTCCTGCCCGACGCGAGCGCCCACGCCGAGGCCGAACGCCGCCGTGCCGCGTTCCGGCACGCCCTGGGCGCCTACCTCGACCTCACCCACGTCCTGCTCGCCGGCGGCGCCGGCATCGAGGGCGCCCTCACCGACGCCGCCCGCACCGGACACGGCAGATCCTTCCGCCACCTCCAGCACGCCCTGACCACCGCCCGCCTCACCCGCACCACCCCCTGGGCAGCTCTCGCCCGCCTCGGCGAAGAACTCCACATCGGCGAACTCACCGAACTCGCAGCCTCCCTCTCCCTGGCCGGCACCGAGGGCGCCAAGGTCCGCGCCTCCCTCGCCGCGAAAGCCGCAGCGATGCGCCGGCGCGGGGGAGCGGAGGCGGAGGGAAAAGCGAACGCCGCGACCGAACGCATGGCCGTCCCCGCCGCACTGATGGCGTTCGGGTTCATCGCCTTCGTCTTCTACCCCGCCCTGATCCAGATCACCAACACCCTCTGAACGGAAGGAAGTCGAGCATGCCGTTACTGCACCGCATGCTGCACCGTGTGCGGGCCCTGCTGCGCCGCCTGGCGGGCGACGACCGGGGCGTGACGACCGAGTACGTCATCTGGATCGCCGGCCTCTCCGCCCTCGCCCTGGCCGTCCTGGAGATCTTCCGCCCGGAGATCGTCGCCGCGGCCAAGAGCGTCGTCCTCAAGTAGGCCCACCACCATGCCCGTTGACACGCGAAGACGCGCGCACGGCGACAGGGGAGCGGTCACCGTCGAGACGGTGACCGTCATGCCGCTCCTGCTCACCCTGGTGCTCCTGCTGGCCCAGGTCACCGTCTGGTGGCACGCCGTCCATATCGCCCAGGCCACCGCCGCCCACGCCCTGGCCGCCACTCGCACCGAAACCGCCACCCCCGCCGACGGCCACACCGAAGCCGACACCCTCCTCGGCCAGCTCGGCCACGGCCCCCTGCACGACGTCCGCATCACCGTCACCCGCACCGCCGACCGCGCCGACGTCCGCATCACCGCCACCGCAGCCCCAGTGATCCCCTTCCTCCACCTCCCCGTCCGCGTCCACGCCTCCGGGCCCGTGGAACGCTTCCGCCCCCGGGCGGCACCATGACCCCACCCCACCGCGAGCGTGGGTCGGCGACGGTCGAACTCGTCCTGCTGGCACCGGTGTTGCTGATGCTGCTGTGGTTCCTGGTCTGCTGCGGACGCTTGTCCGACACTCGTCTGCAGATCGAGGACGCCGCCCACCAGGCCGCCCGCGCCGCCACCCACCACCACACCCGGCCAGGTGCTGCCGAAGCCGCCCGCACCACGGCCGCCGCCGCCCTGGACGACGCCGGGATCACCTGCCAGGACCTGACCGTCACCACCCACGACACCCCGTCCAACGGCACCACCGCCACCGCCGAAGTCACCTGCACCGTCGGCCTCCAAGACCTCGCCCTCCTCCAGGTCCCCGGCACCACCACCCTCACCGCCCGAGCCACCGCTCCCGTCGACCGCTTCCGTTCCAGAACTCCGAGGTTCGAGGACTCCGAGGCGCACTGGGGCGCGAACCGGGGCGCAGGTGGTGAGCGGTGAGTGCGCGAAGGTCTTTGGGTTCACCCCTCATGCGCCGAGCGTGCACGCGCCCGTGCCCGGCAGGTCGCCCGTGCGGCGCGCCAGACCGTCTCGAACTCTGCGGCGGGGAGATCCTGTGGATCATGGGCGTCCCACTCGTGGACGGGACTCTCCGCCGTGGCGCCGAAAGCCGCCTCGTAGTCTGCGAGGGTCCCGGCCCGCCGGGCGGCCTCCCATTCGGCCGACGAGGCAGCGACGACGGGGCGTTGGAGCGGTCCTTGGAGTTCCACCTGGCGGGTGACCCAGCCATCGGCGTCCACCTCGAAGTAGAACCAGGTGTCTTCCTCGGCCCAGTAGCTGCGGAACCAGTGCCTCATGCCGTCATTGTCCGGCACAACGCCGCCGACGGACGGCCGCAGGACCACGGTGTGCAGGTCCCGCCACGGCCGCCGGCCCACAGGCCCTTCCCCGCCGGTCTGCCCGGGAAAGAGCCGGCCGTGGTGGGGCCCGACGACCTGAAGGACACCTGCGGCCGACTGGATCCGGGCACCCAGCTCGCCGGTGTACCGGCAGAGGCCGCGGTAGCGGACATGACCGGTCGGCACAGCCGCATCGGTGTGGGAGCGGTTCGGAGCCGAGTTCGACGGGATCGGCCAACCGGACAGGCCGGAGCCGGTGAAGCCGCAACAGAGAAGGCAGCCGAACCCGCGACCTTGCGGACAACGGGAGACAGCCGATGACGAGACCCCCGCACCGTCAGGACCGCGGTCAGATCACCGTGTTCGTCGTCATCCTGACCACCGCCGTGGTGATGTTCGCCGGTCTCCTCCTGGACGGCGGCCTCGCCCTGGCCGCGCAGGTCCGTGCTCTCGGCGAGGCCCAGGAAGCCGCCCGCGCCGGTGCCCAGGCCCTCGACCTGAACGCCTACCGCACCACCGGCACCGTCCGCCTCCTGCCCGACGAAGCCCGCACCCGCGCCCGCACCCACCTCGCCGGCACCGGCTCCGGCGACATCGGCACCGTCACGGTCACCGACGACACGGTCACCGTGACCGTCACCGCCCACCAGCGCACCCAACTCCTTCGCGTGCTGGGCCTGGACACCCTCACCGTGACCGCCACCGGCACCGCCCGCCCCGCCCACGGCATCACCACCCCCGACCCCTGACAAGGCCCACCCCATGCCCACACACGGTCTGCTCCACGCCCTGCGCGGCCTGCTCGCCGCCGCCCTGCTCGCCGTTCTGCTCGCGGGCATCCCCTGGGGGCTGATCCACTACATCGGCTGGCCCCTCCCGCACACCCTCCCCACCTGGGCCGAGACCGAAGCGGTCCTGCTCACCCCCATGAGCACCACCTTCCTCCTCAACACACTGGCCTGCGTGCTCTGGCCGGTGTGGGCAGCCTTCGCCTACGACGTCACCCGCACCGCCCTGCACGAAGCCCGCCCCCTCCCGCACCCGCCAACGCCCTCCACCGGAGCCGGCCCGCTGCACACCCTCGCCGCGATGCTGGTCGGCGCCCTCACCCTCACCCTGCTCACCCAACGACCACCGAACCCCGCCGACGTCGCACCCGCGGCCGTGGCCGCCACCTCAACCCCCTTCGAACACCCGCGAGTTGAAGCAGCCCGCCCGGCCGGCGCCCCGCTGGACGCCCCGGAGGGAACGGTCCGCGTCCGCCTGCCCCACGACGGGATCTACGACAGCCTGTGGCGCATCGCCGAACGCACCCTCGGCGACGGAAACCTCTGGCCCCGGATCTACACCCTCAACCACAACCGCCCCCAGCCCGACGGCCGCACCCTCACCAACCCCAACCTCATCCGCCCCGGCTGGATCCTCCACCTACCCCCGTCGAAGCCCCGGCAGCCGCCGCCCCGGACCAACACCCCTGCCACACCGAGCCCTTCACCCGACACCACCCCGCCCACCCCCTCCCCGCCACCGGCCCACGACACCCCGGCACCCGACCGGCCGGGCGGAATCAGCCTGCCCAGCGGAGCCTTCGTCGGCATCGGCCTCGCCACCCTCATCACCGCCACCCTCCTCACCGCCCGCCGACGCCACCGCATCCACTACCAGCCCGGCAGCGGCCGACGCGACGACCTCACCCCCGCCCCCGTCGTCCGCGCCCTACGCATCGCCCACGACACCGCCCCGCCCCCACCACCGGACGACGCCCGGCAGACACAGGGCCAGGTCATCGGCGTCAAAGCCGGCCAGACCCTCGCCTGGAACCTCGCCCGCTCCAAAGGACTCGGCCTCACCGGCCCCGGAGCCCCCGACGCCACCCGCGCCCTCCTCGTCACCCTGCTCGCCGAACACCAGACCACCCGCCACATCGAACTCCTCGTCCCCGCCCCCGACATCCTCACCCTCCTCGGCAACGAGACCAGACGCCCCCCAGCCCTGCACGTCGTCGACACCCTCGACACGGCGCTCGACATGATGGAAGCCGAACTCCTCCTCCGCACCCCTTCCGATCCCGACGCCCGCCCGGCCCCGGCCGGACCGCCGGCCGCCGACCTGATCCTCATCGCCACCCCCGCCCCGCACGCCGAGCGCCGCCTGCAATCCGTCCTCGACAACGGCTCCGCCCTCGGCCTCGCCGGCATTCTCCTCGGCCCCTGGCACCCCGGCGACACCGCCCACGTCCGCACCGACGGCACCGTCACCACCACCAACCCCGACGCCCAACACCTCACCGGCACCTGCCTGTTCACCCTCCCCACCCCCGACACCCGCGACCTCCTCACCCTCCTCCACCAAGCCCAGCCACCCCGCACCGCAGCAGCCGACCACCACGCCGACGTCGCCGAACATCCCGCATCGGACCAAGGACCCGCACGCCCCCGCCGCCCCCTCACCAATGGCGCAGGCCCCCGCGCGGACCAGCCCCCCGACCCCCACGACACCGAACAAGACGCACCACCCCGCCCCCCTTCGCCCCCCACTGAGCTACCCGAAACCGCCGACAGGCCCGCACCACCCCGACAGCCCCTGCACCTGACCGTCCTCGGCCCCACCCGACTCACCCACCGTCCCCCGGACAGCGACGAACACACCGACCTCATCACCGCCCTCGTCCCCAAGCAACGCGAGATCCTCACCTATCTCGCTCTCCACCGCGACGGCACCCGACGAGAAACCCTGGCCGCCGCTCTGTGGCCGGACGCTCCGCAGGACCACCCCTACAACGCGTTCCACGCCACACTCAGCCAACTACGGCGCGCCCTGCGCACCGCCACCCACGACGCGGTCACCGACATCACCACCCACGCCCACGGCCACTACAGCCTCGACCACCACCAGGTGACGGTCGACCTCTGGCACCTTCAGGACGCCCTCGACACCGCCCGCCACACCACCGGCGAGCAGCACCACCGCACCACCCTGGAGCACGTCGTCACGCTCTACACGGGCGACTTCGCCTCCGACCTCACCGCGGAATGGACCGAAGCACCCCGCGAAGCCCTCCGCCGCGACGTCCTGGACGCGATCAGCTCCCTCGTCCGCATCCTGCGCACCGCCGCCCCCGAGCAAGCCCTCGCCCTCCTGGAACACACCCGCACCCTCGACCCCTACAACGAAGCCGTCTACCGCGACATCGGCCGCCTCCAGGCCCACCTCGGCCACCACGACGCCGTCCCCCGCACCCTCACCCTCCTCACCACCACCCTCGCCGAGATCGACGCCCGCCCCAGCCCGGAAACCCTGAGCCTTTTCCAACCTCACGCTGACGCGTGATGAAGGACGAGGACAGCCTTGACGATCGCTGTGATGCGGTTGGTGCCGCCGCGGAGCTTCCGCAGGAGACGCCAGTCCTTCAGGGTGGCCACGGCCTGTTCACCGAGGCAGCGGATCTTGGCGTGGTGCTGTTGTGCCGCCGCGTCGGCCTAGCACTTGAGGTCAGCCTCGGCGAGCGCTTCGACGATGCCGTGGGCGCGGGCGGCGATCTCCCCCAGCCTTCGGCCGGGAGGTGCCCCCAGTCGACCGGCAGGAGGGTGCCGTCCAGGATCATGAACGCCTTTGTCCGCCCGATGTTCACAGCGTCTGCCAGGGCGGGTGCGAGAGCCACCAGGACCTCGACGGCTTCGCGTATGGAGCGATACACGGTCGCGATGCCGACATCGAACCCGGTGGCGAGCCGGGCGTACGTGTCGCCGCATCACAGATGGGCCAGGACTCAGGAGAGCCTGACGACCGGCGGTCAGTCGATCGATGACGGGGAGACAAGCACGCGAAACTCCCGGTGGCTGCGGGCGATCTTGGTCGAGAACCCGTCTACCAGGAGCTTGGTCGTTTCACAGATCCGTCCAGCACGCGGCCGGCACGGTCAGGTTATGCAGGGTCTCGCCGCTCGTGGGACTTTCTCGTGGAGTCTGCTCACCGGGTGTTCTCCCACCGTGGACTCACGGGCTCCAAGCGGGGCTCAGATCTGGTGGTCGTCGCTGTGGCGGCCGAGGCTGCGGCCGAAGCGTTCGGAGATGGCCGGCATCAGGCTCTGGCCTTCGCCGGGCCGGTCGAGGCCGAAGACGTAGCCGGGGAAGTCCAGCTCCTTCTGCACCGCCCAGATCCCGTTGTGGTCCTCCGGAGGGAGAATGCGCGCTGGGTCGCCGACAGCGACCCAGCCGATCGGCACCGTCGAGTCGGCCGGCAGGACCGTGCGCAGGTGCACGATGCCGTTGATCCGCACCTCGGAGCGGGTCCCGATCAGTGCTCCGTTGAAGACGCGGCTGCCGGTGGCGAGGAAGACCTCGTCCTCTACCTGGCAGCCGGTCAGGTAGGAGGTGGGGCCCACCAGAACCTGTCGCCCCAGGACCAGCGGATCCCGCCGGGTGCCCCGCAGGACCGCGTTCTCCATGACGATGCAGCCTTCGCCCAGCTCCACCGGCCCGCCCTCGGCGGTGAGCACCGCGCCGAACAGCACCCGGCACCCGGCCCCCACGCGCACGTCTCCGCACAGCGTGGCGTTCGGAGCGACATAGGCCGTGGGGTGGACGGAGGGCGAACGGCCCTCATGAGTGAGAAGCATGGCCGCGATCAGCCGTCCTTTCGTATACCTGCCGGTGTCTGCGACGTCCGGTCATGAGGTCTGGGTACTGGTCAACGCGTCGACCAGCTGGGTGAACTCGGCACGCTGCCGGGCGGTCAGCGTGGCGTAGAGCGGCACCTGCAGCTCGTCGGTGAGCCGCTCGGCGCGCTGCCATCGGGGGATCAGGGCCGCGGCGGCCGGGCGCGGCTCGCGCCAGCCGTAGTGGATCGCCTGCTCGACGCCGAGGTTGACGACCATCGCCTCCCGGGCGCTCAGCCCGGACAGCCGTACCGCCGCGAGATGACAGGCGCCGCGGTGTTCCCGCAGAACGTGGATGCGCTGCATGGCCGCGCCGACCGGGTCGTCGGCGGGTACGGGCTGCGCGCGCCAGCCGGCGAACAGGGGCAGTGAGTCGGCGTCGGCGGTGTCGATCAGCCGCTGTGCCAGGCTGTTGAAGTGCTCGACATCGACATCGGCGGGGATGTGGGCGCGCCCCCACGTCCGGACGGCCTGCGCGTAACAGGCGGCGGCCTCCTCCGCCGGCATCACGGGCCGGCCGGCCCGCCAGCCGGTGGCGACGAGATCGGGGCCGAGGAAGCCCTGTACCGCTTGGACCACAGCGGCTGGTGCCTCGCCGAGCACCCCGAACCGGCCGCGGCAGTAGAAGCCGCGCCCGGGGGCGAACCCGGCGCGCAGGCCGATGGCGGCGGTCGCGTCGTCGGACATGAACTCGTCGCCGAAGTCGTGGACCGGCCTGGCCACGGCGGCGATGCAGTCGAAGATCTCCATGCGCAGAAGGTCGCCCACTTCGACTCAGCAGGTTAAGGGGATGATTTCTGATGGAACCCTTTAGGTAATCTATCGAGTCATGCTGGATATCCGCCGTCTGCACATGCTGAAGACCGTCGCCGCCCGCGGCTCCATCACCGCCGCCGCCCAGTCCCTGGCGTTGTCCGCCGGTGCCGTGTCCCAGCAGCTGGCCGCACTGAGACACGACGTCGGGGTTGATCTTCTGCGTCCCGACGGGCGAACCGTCGCGCTCACGGAGGCCGGCCGTGTCCTCCTCGAACACGCCGACCGGATCCTCGCCGCCATGGAGGAGGCCGAGTGCGCCGTCGCGGCGGTCAAGGGCACGGTCGGCGCCACCGCCACGCTCGCCGCGCTGCCGTCGACCGTCGCCCGGATCGTGGCCCCCGCGCTGACCGCGCTGGGCACGGACCATCCGCAGCTCGCCGTGACCTGTCTCGTCACCGATCAGGCACAACTGCGCGAACTCACACTCGGCACCGTCGACGTGGTGCTGGGGCAGCGCTACCACCACGTGCCGGAGACCATGCCCAAGGGCATCGCGGTCTCGCCGCTGCTCGACGACCCGCTGCTCGTCGTCACCGCCGCCGACGGATCCGACGAACGGTCCTTCGGCCTGCGCGAACTGGCCACGCACCACCTCGTCGTGCCGCCGGCGACCACGGACTGCGGACAGGCCATCCTGCACGCCTGCCGGCAGGCCGGCTTCACCCCCACGACGCGCTACGTCACCGCCGACATCGCCGCCCAGCTCGCCCTCGCCCGGTCCGGCCTCGCCACCGCGCTCGTCCCCCGGACGGCCATCGACCCGGCCACACCCGGAATCAGCGCGGCTCCCATCGAGGACCACCCGATCCAACGCCTCCTGTTCGCCGCGACCCGCCGCACCGAAACGACCAACCCGACGACCGCGGCCGTCATCGCGGCGCTCGGCACAGCAGCACGGCAGGACCACACCACCTACCTCCCGCCAGCCTGAAAACAGGACCGAGAACAGCGGGCGATCAAGGCCACGACGCCCGCCCCACCGCGTCCTTGGCAAGCCGCCCTGATGACCACAGCGCCAGCGCGGCATCCGCGACGGTGCCGGCCTCGAGCAGAGTCACCCAACAGGCGAGGCGTTCGCCGTATGACGCCCTCCAGCGCTCCAGGCTCTCCCGGCGACGCGCAAACGGAAGAGCGGCCGGCTGGCAACCTATTTATTTCGGAGCTCGAATTACCGAAGGGGTCGAGGAATGGAGAAACGCCGGGGAGTGGGTTCTTCGGTACCTCTCAAGGTTATCCGCTCCAGGACGGTCCCGTTTTTGTCACCTGCTCGGTTTCCGGTCTCACTTCCCTTCAGGGTTCCGATCCCGCGACCTCCTAGAGAGGTAGTCGTCCGGTGCAGCCTTGTCGCAGGTGAGGGGTGTTTGGGTGGCCTCGTCGGGGACGCAACTAAATCCCCGGTGGGGGACTGAGTAGACGTGTGGTGGGGCGTGGGACCCTGAGGCCGGCTGGTGGCCGGGGCGACGCAGGGTATCTATTCAATTTCAATTTACCCTCTGAGGATTGAATTCAACGACCTCCCTATTCTTCGCTCTGGCCGGCCGGGTGGATTTGATTCGTTCGGGGCTGACCGATTCCGTGATTCCCGGACGGCAAAGTTTCGTCATTCGGGCGCGCTGAATTTCTCTGGTCAAAACGCTGGAAATGTCGAATCCCGCTTGCATTGCGCTGAAATGGCGAGACAATTGAATTACCGGCGCAATTCGAAATGGTGGGCGCCTCGAATGATCGGAGACGATCGTGAACAAGCAGCCGACGGAGAGTGGGAACCCTGGAATTCGGCGGACCGGACCGGTCACGGCTGAAGACCTGAAACACGTATCGGAAGACGACTTCGCCGACTTACAGAGGATGGCGCGCGGCTACTGCCGGACCGTCGACGCCACCCGCTCCCGCAAGCGGATGGACGGCAGCGCGACCGCCGCACGGGGCGGACGTGCCCTGTACGGCACCGACGACGTGAGCGACGACGTCACGCAGGAAGCGGTGCTGATCTTCGCGAAGCGACTGCGCGAGATCATCGAGACCTGCGAGGTCGCGGCGGTATGGGTCGCCACTCGCGAGCCGTGCGCATGGCAGTACGTCCGCCGGGACGGCGAAACGACCGTCGTCACCCGGAAGAAGATCCAGTACTGGGCGGTGCGGGACGCTGCCGCCCGCAACGGGTACCGGATCGATGGGAAACCCGACGCCGCACAGGGAAATCGGATCCCGCACGCCGAAAAACTCTCAACGCTCGCAGCGGCTCCGTACTTCTCCGGACTCAGCCAAGAGATCTTCGATTCCGTATGGGGCGACGGAAGTGAGTATCCGACCCTCAGCGTGCTGCTTGCCCACGCGAACGAGGCGGACAACATCGGACGGGCGAGGATCATGGGAGAGGCGGCGCAAGAACTCTACGGCGGCCCCCTCAACTCGTCGTCCAAAGTGCAGCGTCTTCGTGACGTGGCACGGAAGGAATGGCGTGCGCTGTCCGCTGACCTTGACGCCGCGAGGGATGAGTTGATCTACCGCAGCATGCAACAGAAAGGAGAATAGGAGCGGCGCTTTTTTCGGGCCCCGACCGGTCAAGGTCGGGGCCCCAAGCTGCCTCCTCGTCAGTCGGAAAGCGCTGGGAAATCTTCACTTAAAACGATGGAGATCGGTATTCCAGGGCCATCAGGATGCGTATTTATGTGAGAGCGCATAACGGTTCGAACGATCCGGTTGAACGCCACCTCAGCGCGCGTCTCGTACGCACGTTGATCGGGGTGCTCATGCCGGAGCACTCCATGCCCTGACCTTTTGGAGAGGGACCATGGAAGCCGAAAGCGCGATCAAGCTGGTCAATGATCTGGTCTACAAGCCCGGTTGGAGTTTTATCGCCAGGGATCACACGAACCGTTTCGAGGGTGCGATCACGATGCGGGTCGAGTACCCGGCGCGAAGCAGCAACCGGGACCGGGCAGTGTTCGGATACCCGGAAGAGATCGTCAACCGCGTCTCCTTCCCGTTGGTGGTCAAGGACTGCAACGACGAGGACCTGTACGCGGAGATCCTTCAGGTGATCATGTCGATCGAGGAGCACGAAGCACGTGAGTTCCTGCGGGTGGAGCCGACCCAGTGGGCGCCGTTCCACCCGCACCGGGTGAAGGGGATGCGCCGGTGGGCGGCGCGCACGGGCAGGAGCGACCTGCAAGCCGATCTTCAGTTCGGCCTGGCGTGATGTCCGGCCGCATGCGCTACCTGATCGGCTGGTGCGCCCTGTCCCTGTGCGTGTTGGGGCAGGTCGTTGTCTTTACCCGCTGGTGAGCGGGTCTGCGGCGTGGCATGGGTGCGGCACCCCCGTGCGTCGGGGGTGCCGTCGCCCGTCCGCAACAGGCACATGATCGAGGAGAAGATCATGCAGCTCATCCACGACGGCAACGCCGAACGGAGCCCCGTGCTCGCCATGCTCGGGGTGCACGCCGGGGCGTGACTGTCCGGCCACGAGGGGCGCGCGTCCATGCCGGGACGTGCGCCCTTCTGGCCGTGCAGCCCCTGTACGGCCCCCGCCATGCCGGGCGGGACACCCCCTTTGAGGAGAGGAACGGGCCATGTCCGTTCTGACGACGGCCGCAGTGGCCTTGCTGTACGACGCGCTGTTCCTGAACGGCGGGTTCACGATCATGTCCCGCCTGGACGGCAGCACGTACACCCCCACCGACGGCTACGCGGTGAGCGTCACGCCGAACCAGCACACGATGCCCGCCGACGCACCGTTCGATGTGTTCGCCGACCTCGTCCGCGAGGTCACGGACGCGTACGGGGACATGAACGCTCTGGGCGGCTGGATGTCCGACGGCGTGATCTACCTCGACCCCGTCGAGGTGATCAGCGATCAGCAGAGTGCCGTCGACGCCGGATTACAGCGCCAGCAGCGGGCGATCTTCGACCTGGGAACCGGTACGGAGATCACCCTGTAGAAGCGGCACGGGCGACAGCCCTTGAGGCTTGTCCGCCGTGGCCGCACGAGGGGCCATCGGCAACGACGTGTGCCCCTGCCTTGTGAATGAGGGCCCTGGAAAGGGAGCCTGCGGGGATGCCGCCCCGCCGCACCCCGGAACTGCGGGGTGCACGGCGCCTTGAGGGCCCTCACCGTCCCGTTCTTTGTGGAGAGGAACCGGACTGTGCCCAAGCTTGCCACGCAGTCATGGGCGGTGCGAAGGGCGTTGGCGTCCCGCCAGCCGTTCCGCACCCACGGCGCGCTCAGCGCGACCGCCGAACGTACCTACTGTGTCGGGTGGCTTCCCGAGACGTGGGCCGACCGGTACCGGTCGGACGCCGACGCCGGACGCATCATCTACCAGGTGTTCAGCTACAGCACCCCGATCGCGTGGGTGCTCGACGACGGCACGGTCGTCGTCCCGCACGTGCGGTACTCGATCACCACCAGCGGCCATCAAGGGCTGTTGTACGCGCTGGATTCGGAGCCCGGCAGTTTCCCGCAGGACGGTCCGGACGAAGGGCCGTTCGTGCCGACTCAGGCACCGGGAAGCTGGAATTGGCTCGTCGGCTCCGGAGCCCGCCCCCGGAATCGGCGGAGGCCGGTCCGGGAGGACTTCACACCGGTCCGGGATGACTTCGCGCCGGTGCGCATGGAGTACAGCGAGAGCTACAGCGTCCGTCAGGGCTGGGCGACATCGTACGACATCGGCCCCGCGTCCGGCGTGGAACAGGCGGCGTGAGCGATGGAGTTCACGATCGAGATCACCCGCCACGTGGTCGGCTACCGCACTCCTGAGGGGTTCACCCGCGAGGGGCGCCCGTGCGGAGGGGAGTGGCTGGACGGCGATTTCCGCACGATCGAGCCGCCGTCCACCACCCACGCCGTCTATGACGAGTACGACGCCGAGTGGTGGGACGGTGACGTGGCCGCCTGGGCCGTCGACACGATCAACCCGACCGGGGCCACACAGCCGAGCCTGTGCTCGGTCGGCGACGCCGTGCCCGAACGTGCCTGGCTCAGCGGCCGGTACGACGACCCCTACGAGGGCGACAACCGGGTCACCGAGATGACCGTCCGGCTGACCGGCGACTGGTCCCCGCAACAGCGCGCGGACGTCTTCCACGCGCTGGAAGACGGCTGAACCTCCTTCCGTAAAACAGGGCGAACGCGCTGAGGCGCGTCCGCCGTCCGATACGCCCGTACCCCCTCAACTCCCCCCACGGAGGGGGTACGGGCCGCCGGGGGCGCCGTCGTGAACCCGCAGCCATGCTCGGGTGGCGGCGTCCCCGGTCCGTTCCCGCAGTGGGGGAGAGGGGAGCACGATGCCGTGGACACAGACAGCACGGCCAGGGTCCGGGTCGAGATGACGGTGACCGAGGAAGTCACCTACGAGTTCCCGCTCACCGTGGATGTGCCCGCCGAGGTGGCCGACGACGTGGAAGCGCTGACCGAACACCTCGCCGGGGACGACAGCCTGTGGATCGACGATCTCCCGGTCACCGGTGGCGAGGACGTCAGCCTCAGCGTGAACGAACGAGTGCTGGAACGGGTGCAACTCCCTTCCCGCAGCGAGGCCGCGTAGCCGCGATGTCCGCGCGGACAGGCGCAGTTGACCTTCCGAAACCCCCGCACCTCCTCGGTTTTCCCCTGCCTTGGGGGTGTGGGCCCACCGGGGGCGCCGTCCTGGCTCATGGCGGCGCCCCCGGCCCATCCCCGCGATCCGACGAAACGAGGACGACGTCATGAACGACGAGAAGACGATCGAGATCACGGCCAGCCTGAAGATGGTCGAAGAGCTGGTCTACACGTTCGACGCCCGTGTGCGGGTGCCCGTGTCGGTGGCCGACGACCCTCAGGCGCTGACCGAATACCTGGCCGCGCACGAGGAGTTGTGGAGCGATCAGGTACAGGGCAGCGAGGGCAAAACGGTCGATCTCAGCGAGAGCCCGCTGTCCAAAGGCAAGTGGATCAAGGTGCTTCCGCGCGGCACGTCATGACCATGAGCGAGGAGCACGACATCAGGGCCGGTCGGCGCGTCCGCCACGTCGACGGCCCCGGGCGGCCCCCGGCGGTCATCAGTCGGTCTACGCCTATCCGTTGGTGAGGGTCGAGTGGGAGTCGACGGGGCGGGAGTCCACGGAGAACGCCGCCTACCTCACGCCGGTGTTCCGCCGGATCACCGTGCACGAGGTGAGCACCACCGCTGGGCGCGTACTGCGGCTCGTGGCGTATGTGACCGGCGATCTTCAGGGCGAACGCGTCGTGATCGAGAAATGGCGGACTCCGGACGGACGCTTCGGCCGTCGCGCCGGAACGATCACCTACCGCCGGATCACGGGCCCGGACACGGCTGTCGAGGACCTGGAGCCCGAACGCGTCGTGACCGACGACGAGTTGTCCCCGGACATCGCCGAACTCCTCTGACACACCGCCCCGCCAGAGCAAGCCGCTGGCAGGGCGCTTCCCTTTCCGCGCGGGGACGGCGGCCGACCGCCGAACGATCGGCGACAGCCACCGTCCCCGCGTAACTCCCCGACCCTGCGTAACTCCCCGATCCCGTCGATCCGGAAGGAGGCAGGCATGCCATGGTCCCCGCCACCGCATCCGAAGAGACCCGCGAACGCTACGTCCGGAACATCATCGACATGTGGCGCGCCGCCACCCCGGACCAGCTCCAGCGCGGGCGCACCTGGTACCGCACCGCCCACGACCTGGCGTCAATGATCAGCGAGGGTGATGCCCGCGCCGGCGCCGGGGTGATCGCTGCGTTGTCGGCGAACAAGTCCTGGCCGCAGAACGCGCGGCTGGCCCGCCGCGCGTACGCAACCGGCGTGCCCTCCGGCCACGTGCGGGACGCGCTGGCCAAGGTCACCCGGATCATGTCCGGCGAGGACCCCGCCGACGTCCTGCCGATGGAACGCAAGACCGGCATGTTCTTCCGCTGCATCGCCGACCCCTGCGACCCGGACGCGGTGGTCATCGACCGCCACGCCCACGACGTCGCGGTCGGCGAGATCTACGGCACCCGCGAACGCGGCCTGGGAAACGCCCGCCGGTACGCCCTGCTGGCCCACTGCTACCGCGAAGCAGCCCTGCGGCTGGGGGAGTTGCCCAGCACGGTGCAGTCCGTCACCTGGGTCGTCCACACCGAACGCATCGCGGGCACCGGCACACGCCCGCCCCGCCGGTGAAAACACCCCCCTTTTTTTTTCTGGTGGAGATCGGTAATCGGCGGTCTCCGTCCGCCGTATTTGAGTGAGCCCCCTTACAGCTTGTCAGGCTTTAAGGGCGTTTTAATCCCCCGGGCAGTTCCGTCCTTCTCCGTCCGGTGACGGGACTGCCCGGACCCTTTTCCTGGTTGCGTAGCTCAGCCAGTAGAGCGCCGGTCTTATAAGCCGCGAGGTCGCGGTTCCGAATCCCGCCGCAACCACCTCCTCTCCACCTCACGGAACGTGAAAATGGACCGCCATTTCCAGCAAGAGAGAAAGCCACGGAGGAAGCATGAACGATGAAAAGGACAAGGTGATGCAGTGGAGGGTCGTCCACCGCACGCGGGCGGAAGTGCAGCCCGGTGTCTTCGAGGGAGTTTTCCTCGGTGTCGACGGCGTCCGATGGATGGCCGGCCGGATGTTCACGGGCCGCTCCATGAACGACGGATTCGACGGGAACGGCGCGTGGTGGTACTCCCATTACTACATGTCGGCCGAGCGGTCCGCCGTCCGCAACATGCGTGGCGCTCTTGCCGCGTACACCGAGGTGGCGGGCTCGGCCCTGGTGTGGGACGCCGCCTTCGACCGGAGCGTGCAGGAGGCCGTCGGCCGGTACCTGGCCGCGCTGATCCCGCTGGACGGTGTGCCGGACATGGCGGCGAGCTGGGAACGGACCGGCGCCGCGTCCGTGAACGCGCTCGGCGGCGGCACGTATCTGCTGCCCGCCGCCGAGGCGAAACGCGAACTGCTGGGCTACCTGCACCGCACCGCGCCCGACACAGGCACGCACCCGGCCGGACAGGGACTCAGCCTCGACGAGGCGTACGAGCGGGTGATCGGCGCGCGCGGGCCGGTGCGCTTCGAGGTGGGCCGCAACACCTACTGGCTCACCCACGACGGCCACTACAGCAACCACACCACCTTCCACCGCCACCCCGTCGCGGACGAGAGGAGAAACGATCCATGACCGCAACCACCGACCTCTACGAATGCATCAGGCCCGGCTGCGCGGCACCGCCCACACACGTGCTGCGGACGGACCGGCTGACGACCGTCCTGGAGACGTGCGCGGAGCACGTCGGCTGGACGGCCGAGTTCTTCATGAACCTGCACGGCCGCAAGGTCGAGCCGTTCGCCATCGCCCTGATCGCCTTCCACCAGGAAGCCCGCACAGCGGTCCCCGTGCTCAAGGCCGGCCTCCTTCACGAGGCGGCCGACCGGATCGAGGCCGGCATCACCGTGACCCACCCCAACGAGAAACAGGTCAGAAGCCGCGCCGCCGCGCTGCTGCGGACGATGGCCGGGGAGGCGACGGCATGACAGATGACAACTTCTGGGTCGGCCACCTGCACGCATACCGGCACGACGCCACGACCGGCAACGTCATGCTCGATTCGATGATCGACGAACCCGGAGCCCACCACCGGTGGAGCGTGTGCGTCCTGCTGGACAGGGCCGAGCAGGTCGACCTCGCGGCGTTCCTCCTCACCTTGATCTTCAGCACACCGGACACGAAGGAGCCCAACGACCATGAATGACGTCAACACCGCCTTCGCCCAGGAGAAGACCGACCAACTCGACGCCGCGCGCACGCAGGCCCGCGCGTTCCAGGACCGGATCGACCGGGACGAGGTCGAACGGATCGGTGACGACCGTTACCGGGTCCTCACCGGCTGGGACAGGGGCGAGGTCTTCACCGTGCGCCGGAATGCCGCAGGCGAGGCCGAGGAGATCTTGGCCCAGCACGGCCTGGACACCACGACCGGTACCGCCGCCCTCTACACCACCACCCCGGCCTGGCACGGCCTGGGCACCGTGATCCCCGGCGGCACCGAGGACATCGACGAGGTCCTGAAACTCGCCCGGATCGACTGGCAGGTCGTCAAGAAGCCCGCACTGTTCGAATGGGACGACGGCGTCCGGACCGCGAAGGGCCGCCACATCACGGTCCGCTCCGACACCGGCGCGGCCCTCGGCACGGTGGGCGACCGCTACGAGGTCTTCCAGAACGCGCGCATCTTCCGTTTCCTCCAGGACCTGGTGGAACAGCGGGACGCGGTCTGGGAGTCGGCCGGCGCGCTGCGCGGGGGCCGCAAGGTGTTCGTGACGATGCGGATACCCAAGGCGATCGTGATCGACCGGGGCGGCCTCGACGACGAGATCGTCCTCTACCTCGCCGCGGTCAATTCCCACGACGGGACGACGTCGGCCGAGTCCATCGTCACCCCATGGCGGGTGGTGTGCGGCAACACCGAACGCTTCGCGGTGCGGGACGCCCCGCACCGCTGGGGCATCCGCCACACCAGGGGCGGCTTGGACAACCTGGAGGAGGCCCGCCGCAACCTCGGCCTGACCCTCGCCTACGCGAAAGCGTGGGAGGCCGAGGAGAACCAACTGGTTCGCACGGACCTGCTGATCGACGACTTCCACGAACTGATCGACAACCTGTGGACCCTTGACGACGACGCCACCGACGCCGCGAAGGCATCCGCCCGTTCCCGCCACGATCACCTGGACGGCATGTTCCGCGACCGGGCCCGCAAACTCGGCCGCACCGCCTACACGGCCGAACGGACCCTCACCGACTACCTCGACCACCACCTGCGCGTCATCCCCCGCCACCTCGGCGACGACCTCGCCCGCGCCCAACGCGCCCTGGAAGGCGGCACCGACGACCTCAAATCCCAGGCCCACCGCCAACTCCTGCTGCGCGCACGGTGACACAGCACATCCAGCCCTCACACCTGAGAGGGAGCCCCGGAAACTGGTCGCCGAACTGTGACGGCGCTGCCCCACCGTTGGGTGTCCCGATGGGGCGGTCGTCGGCAAGGTGCCGGTGGTTCGGAATCCGCATTCAATACTCAAGATCATGCCGCCATCCGCCGGATGTCGTCGGCGATGCTCTCCAGCGGAGCCGTGTTGCCGATGGAGGCGAACCAGTCCCACAGCTCCAGAGCGTGGTAGAGGCGGTAGAGGCCGACCCGCTCGCTCCAGTCGGCGGGCAGCGTGCCGTAGCCGTTGCAGAGTGCTTCGCGTTTGTCCTGGTTGTCGCGGACGGAGTAGTAGTCGGTCTTGGCCAGGTCCATCAGCGGATCCGCGGCGATCGCGTTCTCCACGTCGATGAAGCCGCTGATCTGCCATCCGCCGCCGTCCTCGACGACCAGGACGTTGCCCTCATGGAAGTCGTTGTGGCAGAGCACTGCGTGGTGGCACGCGCCGAACAGCTCCGCCCGCCGAGCGACCTTCGCTTCGACGGCCGTCGCGAGTGCCGCATCGCCCCCGTGACCGGCGTACTCCCCGAGCTTCTTGTGGAACTGCCGTGTCATGTAGGCGGTGTTCGTCGGCTCGGGATCCAGAACCCGCGTCGTGAGGTATCCGTACGCGTCCCGCGGGATCTGGTGGACCGCAGCCAGGCAGCCCCCGATCTGGCGGTAGATCTCCCGCAGCGACGCCCTGTCGAGGGCGTGGCTGACGTCGGACAACGGCCGGCCCCTGAGCATCGTCATCACCGTGTAGCAGCGCCCGAGTACATTGTCGGCGTCCCCATGGTGCAGCACAACAGGCACGGGCCCGACACCGTGCTGCTGAAGCAGCCGGTAGACGTAGATCTCCTTCTCCTGCTTCCAGCGCCATTGACCGTCATAGATCTTGATGACGACCGGCTCGGCCGCCCCGACGAACCGGATCTCGAAGATCGTGCTCAGCGCCCCGCCAGTACGCAGCACGCTCTCCTCGACGGACACGGTGGGAAGGACGGGACGCAGGAGTTCCTCGGCCATCGCCGGCGGCAGCGCTGTGATAGCGGACACACGGAAACCGTAGATGTGCCTGGGCGGACATCGCGAGTGAAATATGGCGGGGTGGAGAGCGTCTGGGGGGAACTCCTGGCATGGCCGGGCCGGAACTGCGTTCCCTACGTGTGGGTGCGGGTGAGGGCGTCGACGGTGCAGGGGCGAGCTTGCCCAGGGCGTTCTTGAGGCTCGCCCATATGCCTACCGTCGGAGTTGACGAACTACCGGTACCGATGGCTTCTGGACATCACGCACCCGACTCCGCTGAGACCGGCGTTCCCCGCACATACCCCGGCGGGGCCAGGATGAGGGAAACTTCCGATGAGCCCGGAGGCCGCCCCTTTGCAGACCGCCTTCGACGAAGCACGGCAACGCACCGAGCAGTCGGCAAGGAGGCGGGCCGTCGGATGAACAACGCCACCGAGCGCCTGGTGAGCGATGTCGTGCGCCGGCTGGAGCGAGCCGTCCACGAGCGCACCTGCCCGGCGGTGGTCGCACTCCAGGGCGAGGCCCGGACCCTGGTGCTCTCCGACTACGACTACCTGCGCGACGAGCCCACCGCCCAGGCGTTCGAACAACGCGCCGCGCAAAAGGCACGCGAGATCGACGCCGGGCGCTTCGCCATCGCCGTCCCCCAGGTGTGGCTCTTCACCGGCGAGGCCATCTACAGCCGCGCGGTCGCCAACCTCCCCCTGCGGGAGAACGAGGTGGAACTCATCGCCTGGATGAGCTTCGACCCCGACGACGGAGTCGACTACGGCTACCTCCCCTACTCGCGCCGCCCCAGTGGCGAGCCGGTCTTCGACGATGACGCACAGACAGTCATCACCGCACCGGTCCAGCCCTACCCCAAGTACCCGGGACAGCACCTGCTCCAGGCGCTGACAGAAGATCGCTGAAGTCGAGCGCGCACTCCGAGAAGGGGGTGCACGCTGTCGCCGGAGTGCGGTCAAGCAGGCAGTCCGAGCCTCCAGTTCGAAACCGGACTGTTTGAGCAGGCGGTAGGCCAGCCACGTCGGCCGAGTCATCGTCGCCCCGTGGCGGGCGGTGTGCGGCAACACCGAACGCTTCACGCTCTGCATCCGCCACACCCTCGGCGACGACCTCGTCTGTGCCCAACACGCTCTGGAGGGCGGCACCGACCACCCGCCCTGAAGGCCAAGGCCCACCGCTACCTGCTCCTGCGCACACGCTGACGCGGCCGACACTCGCGAGGGCGGCTCCCCGCGGGGGAATCACCCCACGCCTCACCCATGAATCCAACCTCCTGGAAAGGAAGGGGAGTTCACCATGCACACCTACACCTTTGTCCTCGACCAGCCCCACCGCGAAGACCTCGACGGCCCCCGGTACGTGGTCGCCGACGGCGACACCGTCGAGGACGCCGAGATGCGCGCCCGCGACCACCTGAGGAAGACCACCGGGGCCGTGCACGGTTTCCGCCGCACACTGATCCGCGACGGCGCCCCGCTCACGCCTCCCGGCCTCGACGGGGGCACCTGGACCGACGCCCGCCAACGGCCGGCACCCTGACCTCGCCCGCACCCACGGGATTGGCATGCGCATGAAATGCACTGCGGAGGGTTGCGGGAGCACCGATCTCGCCGTCTGCGCGACCCTGTACCTGCACACCGGCACCGGCGCCGACGGCACCCACACGGTCGGCATCGACAACATCCCGCTCGACGAGATCGACCTGGCCTGCCGCGCCTGCGGCAACCCGGTCCACGACGACGAGAGTGCGACGTACGCCGAAACAACCCGCCGCCTGATCACCGGCCTGCTCCACAACGGAGCGCATACGGCGGGGCGGGACCGGCACGGGCCGGGAACGGACGCGGGCGTCTGCGCCAGCTGCGGCAGACCGCTGATCTGGGACCGCACCGGCGCCCGCGCCCACGACACATGGGGCGAGTACCTGTGCCCCGTCACCCACAAGGCCCACCAAACCGCTCGCGGCGACGCGTAGCGGCGACCTGGACCCCTTCCCCTCAGACGCCGGTGGCGGCTTTTCTGCATTCCCCGCCACCGGCCCCGCCCCCTCCCGGAACCCACCCTCCGGGAGGGGGCCCTCGACCATTCACCCGTTCACCATTCCTGCGAGAGCTGCACGATGCTCGACGCCGACCTCTACCTCCGCCGTGTGCGGGAGACCATCGCCCAGCACGGCCACGCCGTGCAGTACGTCTACGGTGACCTGTACCTCGGCCTGCGCCCCCTCGCCTACACCGTCGGCCTGCACACCCGCTCCGGCTGCGACTACGAACTCGCCGTCACCGGCCTGGAACCCCACACCTCGGCCTTCCTGCTCACCACCCTCGCCGACGTCCTCACCTTCAACGACCTCGCCCCCGCCGACGGACTGGAGATCGACGGGATCCTCCCCGACGGCCTCACCCTCCACCTGCGCCCGGCCGACCACCCCGAACACCTCGGCATCATCCACGCCGTCTACGGCACCACCCCGCCGGTCTGGCAGGCCGTGGTGACCGGCAGCGCACACAACTCGCCATTCATCCCGCTGCTGTGACCGGCCGACGGCCCTCCAGCCTGCTGTTCCTTCGAGGGAGGAGACCGATGACACCGTTCACCCTGCACGAGAAGAAGGCGTACGACTGGCTGATCGACCTCGTCGTCTCCTGGGAGATCGCCCTGTCCTTCGACGAGGACTGGGACGAAACCCTGCCCGGCATCGACCCGGACTGGAACCCCCTGGAACTCGGCGAGACGGACACGGTCCACCTCCTGGTCCGCGCGGCACAGCAGAACGGAATGATCACCAGCCCGCCGGACACGCTCCTCACCTTCGAAGCCATCGGCAGCGGGCACGAGTGGGTCTTCCACTGGTTCCTGGACATCCACGAACCCACCCCGCTTCGGCTTGCCACCCCCGCCGAAGGCATGAGCCGGCTCGGGGATTTGGAGGTGCGCGGAGTCGAGGCGGCGATGGCGGTCCTGCGTGTTGCGGTGGAGGCCGCTAACCTCCTGGCACAGCAACTGTCCGACCACATCACGGCCAGGACGACGCCGGACGCCCGGTGCGCGGTGACGCCGACGAGGCTGGAGGCCAGCGATGCAGACCGACCTGAGCACGGCACGCGAAACGGTGCGCCAACCAGCTGAAGGCCCCACCGGCAGACGGGCTCCTCGGTGAACGAAGCCACCGCCGACCTCCTGCGGGACGCGACCCGTCGGCTGGAACGCGCGATCCTCGAACGCGACTGCCCGCCATCGCCGCACTCCAGGGCGAACACAAACTCCTCCTCTCCGACTACGACTACCTGCGGGACCCCGAGACAGCCCGCGCGTTCGAGGACCGCGCGGCGCACAAGGCCCGGGAGAACGACGCCGTCCGCGTCGCCCTCGTCGTCCCCGGGCCTGGCTCTGGGGTCCGGACATCGTCTACAGCCGGGCCGTCGCCAACTTTGTCCTGCGCGAGGGGGGAACAGGAACTCATCGCCTGGACCTGCTTCTGCGCCGACCACTCCGTGATCAACATCTCGACCCTGTCGTTGTCTCTGGGTGGGTGTTCATGGGCGTTGACTCCGATGAGTCTGTGGCCGAGTGAAACGGTGGTCCGGAATTCCGAGCACCGCGCGATGGAGCGGCGTAGGCTGCGGCGCCGTGGATCTGCGGACCTTTGCCTTCGGTGACCGGCCTGATCTGCATGGGCAGGCCGAAGACATCTTCAGCGCGGGCTGGCCCGAGTTCATCTTTCATGATCCGGTCGCTGAGCGGCAGATGGGCAGGGTCCGGCAGTGGTTCGGTGGTCTGAATCTGCTCCTGGTCGACGGCGAGGACCAGATCGTGGCCGGCGGGTGGGGTGTGCCGATGCGGTGGGACGGTTCGCTCGCTGACCTGCCCGGCGGCTATGACGAGTCGCTGGTGCGCGCGGTCGCCCTGCGCGAGGCGGATGGCCAGGCCGACACGCTGGTGATTGCCGCGGCACAGGTCCGTGGGGATCTACAGGGTCGCGGCTTGGCCGCTGAAATGCTGCGAATTCTCGCGTCGGCTGGAGAACGGGCCGGATTGGAACGGGTGATCGCGCCGGTGCGGCCGGCTTTGAAGGCGCGCTATCCGCTGACTCCGATGGGCCAGTTCATGAGCTGGACCCGTACGGACGGTGCCCCGTTGGATCCGTGGCTGCGGACTCACCAACGCATGGGCGCCCGCGTGCTGTGTGCGGCGGAGCGGTCCATGACGATGGAGGGGTCGGTCGGTGACTGGCAGAAGTGGGCCGGGTTCGCTCTTCCGGCTTCCGGTAGCTATGTGGTTCCTGGAGCCCTCGCTCCAGTCGTGATCGATTACGAGAGGGATGAGGGTGTGCTGGTGGAGCCGAACGTGTGGGTACGGCATCGGTGAATGCCTGCGGGAGAGAAGTTCTACAGATCTGCGCTGTGACATCAAGTGGTCCAGGACGGCCTGGTTGCTCCCGCGTAGTCGTCTCCGGGGTATCGGTACGGCGCGATGCGGATGACGGCTCCCGGCCGGGGGGAGTTGATCATTTGTCCGCTGCCGATGTAGATGCCGACGTGGTGGATGGCGCTGGGGGTGCCGTAGAAGACGAGGTCTCCGGGGCGGAGTTGTTCCCCGGAGGGGAGGCGGGGACCGTGGTCGTACTGGGTCTGGGCGGTGCGGGGGAGCGTGATTCCGGCGGCGGAGTACGCGGCCATGGTGAGTCCCGAGCAGTCGAAGCCGGCGTCACCTGCTCCTGGGCCGTCGCCGCCCCATTCGTAGGGGAGGCCGAGTTGGCCCTGCGCGTAGTTGATCGCTTCCAGCGCTGCGCTCGACGGGGCGGAGTCGGCGGCGAACGTTGTGCCTCCGTCGTAACTCTGGGCCTGGGCGAGGACCTGGGAGACGTAGGCATCGGAGTGGTTGTAGGCGTGGACGGCGCGCGGGATGTCCGTGCCGCCTCGGGCGCCGGAGTCGCACAGGTACGCGGCGGCAGCATGAACCGCGTCGCGGGGGTCGTAGGGGTTGTTGCCCAGCGCTGGATGGCGGGTGACGACGGAGCGGAACGTGGACGGCAGGAACTGCATGGGCCCTTGGGCCCCGGCGTGGTTGCTGCCGCTGGTGACACCGGGGAGCGCGGAGCGGCCGTGGTCGGACTCGACCTTGCCGACGGCCGCGAGGACCGTCCACGGCAGGCCGGGGCAGGTGCTGGCGGCGTCCATGTAGAGGGCGAGGTAGTCGGCGGGGATGTCGGTGAGCGCGGTGGCGCTGGGCTGGAGCCGGTTGCCGCCGAAGGAGGAGAGCATGCCCCCGGCGCCCGCCGAGGCCAGGACGGCGATCAGGAGCAGGCCGGTGAGGGCGGCGGCGACGGTTTTGCCCATGGTGGTGTCACCGGTGGGGGCGGCGGGGCGTCGGTTCGGGGACGAGGGGCGGGGGCGGGAGGAGGTCGGTGGGGGAGTCGTCGTCGGGGACAGCGGGTTGGGTAGGGTTGGGGGGTGTCAAGTGGGGCCAGACGGTGGGGAGGTCGTGGAGGGGGAGGCGGCGGTGGGAGAGTCGGTCGAGGGGCTGCCAGCGGGCGTCGGTGTGGTCGGCGCTGGTGGTGGCGACGGGGACGAGGGCGGAGTCGGTGAGGGTGGCGAGGGCGGAGACGAGGGCGTGGCGGACGCGGGCTTCGCGGCGGGTGGTGGGGAGGTGGACGAGGATCGGGGTGGTGATGCCGGTGGTGGCGGCGAGGCGGTGGTAGCGGGGGAGTTTCGCGGCGACCCGGTCGGGGCGTTCGGTGGCCAGGTCGTACTCCAGGAACCATTCGAGAACGGTGTCGCCTTCTTGCCAGCGGCCGTAGCCGTCGGGGATGACGATGTCGCCGAAGTGGCGTCGGCAGCGGGCCTCGGACCACCAGGCGGTGAGGCGGCCGGTGGCGTCAGGTCGGCGGGACGCGGCGATGAGGTGGGTGAAGAAGGCGTTGGTGCCGACGGTGTGGGCGAGGTGGAGGGAGTGGGCGATGCCCAGGGCTCGGTCGTGGCGGTAGTTCAGGTCGCGGGGGTCGAGGCCGTCCTCGTAGGCGAGGACGGCGGCGCCGGCGACGTCCAGGACGTAGTGCATGGGGGCGCTGCCGTAGGTGAGGAAGGGCTGGAAGCGGTCGACCAGACGCCACTTGTGGAGCTGGAGAAGGCGCTGGTTGGCGGCGCGGGCGGAGGTGAAGGCGATCTCGGCGAGCTGGGCAGTCGTCAGCACGCGGTGTTCGTGGAGCATGCGGGCGATCCAGCGGTCGCGTTCGGTCAGACGCTCGGACAGCCGGGCCACGTAGGCGCCGCTCACGGCGGCACGCTCGCTGAGCCGGGCCGGGCGGTGTCCGCGCAGGGCACGTTGCGGGGAGAGGGACATGCGTGGCGCCTCCAATCAGGCGGTGCGGCGGGGGTCGGTGGTGCGTCGAGTTCCAGCCCCCTGAGGAGTGGGTGCGGGCTGGGGGTGGGTGTTGTGACGGGCGGCGGCGCGGATCTGCTTGGCCCGCCCGGGGATCGGGGGTGGGAGGGGTTCGGTGAGGACGGTGAAGGCGGGGGCCTCGGCGCCATGCAGGACGGGGCGGACGGCGGCGTGGAAGGCGTCGAGGTGGGAGAGGTCGTGCGGGGCGAGGCGGGGATGGGTGTGCTGGGCGAGGCGTTGGGCGTCCTCGGGGGAGGCGTTGAAGTAGATCTTGGTGCGGGCGTTGGTGCTGATGCCCTCTTCGAGGTCCTTGGGGAGCTGGCGCAGGTACTGGTGGGCGAGGGTCATCGCGAGGCGGTAGCCGCGGGCCTCGGCGAGCATGTCCTCCAGCGGATAGGGCAGGTTGAGGAAGTTGTGGGCCTCGTCGACGTAGAGCCCGGCGTCGTGACGGCGGGACTGGGGGAGACGGGCGCGGCGGGTGGCGGCCTGCCAGGTCCGGGCGACCACGATCGACCCCATCAGCCGCGCGGTCTCGGTGCCCAGGGAGTCCTTCGCGATCCGCACCAGGCAGATCCCGCCGTCCAGGACCTGCTCCATGTCGACGGTCGACGTCCCGGCAGCCAGCGCCGAGCGCACGAACGGCCGCAGAAGCAGCCCGCGCAGCTTGTTCATCAGCGGGGCGATCACCTGCGCCCGTGAAGCGGGGGACAGGGAGCCGTACCAGGCCCAGAACCCCTTCAGGACCTCGTCGTGGATCTGGTCGGCCGCGCGCCGGCGGAACGCGTCGACGGACAGCAGACGGGGGAGATCCGTCAGCAGCGGGACGCCGGGGAGCTCGCGCAGTGTGAGCAGGCCGGCGCGCAGGATGTCCTCGGTACGCGGGCCCCACGAGGAGGCATAGATCCGCGAGAAGATCGACACCAGGTTGTCGACTGTCCGGGCCGCGTCCGCGCCTTCGAGCGGGTTGAGGACGGGCGGCCGGACGCGGCTGTCGGCATCGAACAGCACCACCTTCTCCCCGAGGGGTTCGGGCAGCCGCATGAGGATGTCGGTGACCAGGTCACCCTTCGGGTCGACGACGACCAGACCGCGCCCCGCCTCCGCGTCGGACAGGATCATCCTCCCCATCAGCTCCGACTTCCCGGAACCGGTCGCGCCCAGGATGTGCAGGTGCTGACGGGCATCGGGGACGTGAAGACCGACCGGTCGGGGACGGCCGGAGTCGGTCACCCCGACCGGGCGCACGGCGGGCCCGGCCGTCGCGATGCCCGGCGGGGGCGGAACGGCACGCGCCCCCGCGCGCGGGAGGGCGGGGATCGCCTCGTCCCACGGCAGGTGCGCCAGCGCCGCCAGCTCGGGCAGCGACAGCAAGTCCCCCCGCCTCAGCCGCCGTTCCACCATCCGGCGCACAGGGCGCCGGATACGGGTACGGCGGTAGTGGTTGTGCTCGGTGAACGCCGAGAACGCCGACGCGATCGCATGACACCGCCCCCGCAGCCGGTCCCGCACCACCGTCCGCTTCTTCGCGTCCAGGGCGTCCGCGACAGCGGCGGTGACGGTGTAGCGGACACGGGTCTCGTACGAGGCGCCGCGCTCCTTGGCCACGATCGCCCGGTCCTCCGCCGCCGCGCTCAGCGCCGTCTGACGATCCACCACGGGGGCTGCGGGCCGGGCGCGGTGGTGCGGGCCGGGAGTGAGCAGGTCGAGGAGACGGCCCGCCAGGCGGACGGACTGCTGCCCATTCAACCGCCGCGCGGCATGCCGGGCCTTCCTGACGCGGTGGCCGGTGACGGGGCGGGCGAGGATCTGGACGACGGCCTCCTCCCCGGCACCGAGACCGGCCGGAGCGCCGAGCAGCGCACGGACCGGGTCGGCCGGGAAAACCGAACGCAGAGGCAGCGCCTCGGGACGGGCGAGCCGCATCTCCCCGCCCGCCGCCTCGATGCGCTGTCCCGGAACGGCCTGCGGGGTGATGACGGAAGTGGTGCGGGTGTGGGCACCGGGCCAGGCGGCCTCGACGGCCCGCTCCACCGTCCCGGGCGGGACCGTGCCGGGGACCCACAGACGCAGCCGGATCGTCTCCCGGTCGAACACGTACTCCCACGCCACGTGCGGCTGCCCGGTGAGGCGCCGCCGCCACGCGGGCCGCAGCAGGCCCAGCAGATTCGCCCACAACGCCTCGGCGCCCGCCGGGTCGGCGGTCGGCGGCGGCAGGACGGTGACCAGACGGGCGCCGTGCGCGAGGGTTCTCCGGCAGCGGCGGTGCCACCACCAGCGCGCCCATAGCAGCAGCACGCCGACGGCTGCCGCGGCCGAGCCGCCGAACGGTGCCCAGGCGGTGGCGTGTTGAGTGATCTGCTGGAGGAGGGACTGGAGGGTGGCTGTGGGGTCGCGCAGGTAGTCGTGGACCAAAGAGGCACGGACGACGCGTTCAGCGGACATGGTGAAGGGCTCCCTGAACTGGCAGGTGACATGAAGGAGTTGAGAGGTGGGCGGACCTGCGCAGGTCGAGGGCACGGTCCTCTTACGGAGAGGGGAACTCATCCGGAGTCGAGGTCGACCTCGTCGCTGGAGTCGGCTTCGGCGGGCCCGGTCACGAGATCGTCGGCGTCGAGGAGCGGATCGTTCTCCCCGGTCTGCTGGGCGTAGGCGGCGAGTTCGGCCGGGTCGGTAGTGATGAGGTGGTGCTCGGTGGGGGAGGCGGCGGCTTCGAAGGCGACGCGGTGGGTGCCGGCGGCGAGGAGTCCTTGGCCTCGGTCGGCGGTGAGGAGGAAGTGCCGTTCGCCCTGGGAGAGGTCGAAGGTGCGGGTGATGTCCTCGATGGCCTGTGGGGCCTGGCGCAGGAGGATCTGGGTGGCGGCGTTGGCGACGATCGCTTTGCCGAGGTCGGAATTCAGGAGGTCGCCGGTGTCCTGGGTGGCCACCGTGAGCCCCGCCCACCTTTTGCGGAACGCTTTGGCCATCCGGAACAGGTACTCGGCTCCGGCCGGTGACTGCATCAGCAGCCACGCCTCGTCCACGGTCGCGAGGCGGGGGCGGCGGGTGGTGGGGTGGGAGATCTGGTTCCAGATGGTGTCCAGGGTGAGGAGGGTGCCGGCGGGTTTGAGTTCGTCGGCGAGGTCACGCAGGGAGAAGATGACGAGGTGGCCCTCGGGGCGGGTGGTGGTGGGCCCGGCGAAAAGCCCGGAGTACGCGCCGCTCGTGAACGGTCGCAGCCGGGCCGCCAGATCGACTGCCGTGCGGTTCTTCGAGCGGCGCAGGACGGTGGTGAGGTCGCCGAGGAGCGGGGCGGGCCGGGTCCAGGTGCGGGGGTCGGCGGTGATCCCGGCCCGCTGATACGTGGCGGTGATCGCCTGGTCCAGCACGGCCCGCTCGTCCGGCGTCAACGGTGTGTCGAGGAGGACGGAGAGGACGGTGTGCAGGAACAGGGAGCGCCGGACCAACGTGTCTTTGGGGGCGGTGCGGCGTCCGTCGGGGCGGGTGTGGAGGGGCAGGTCGAAGGGGTTCAGCCGGACCCCTTCCGCGCCGATCCCGACGTGCGTGCCGCCGACGGTGGCGGCGAGGCGGGCGTACTCGTCCTCGGGGTCGACGACGTACGCCTCGACGCCCCGGTACAGGGAGCGCAGCAACTCCAGCTTGACGAGGTAGGACTTGCCCGCGCCGGAGCGGCCGAGGATCACGGAGTTGTGGTTGTCGAGGGCGAAGCGGTCCCAGTGGACCAGCCCCTGGGAGCCGAGGTTGTGGCCGTAGAGGACCCCGGACGGGGCGGCGGTGGAGGCGGGGGAGGGTGGGGGCAGGTCGGGGCTGGTGAAAGGGAACGCCGTCGAGAGGGCGGAGGTGTCGAGAGTGCGGCGCGTGCGGATGAGGTCCAGGCCGAAGGGGAGGCAGGTGATCCAGCCTTGGAGGGTGCGGTAGGTGGTGGGCTGGGCGTCCATCAGGAGGCTTGCGGCCAGGGCGCGCAGGGCTGCTGTTTCGTCGGTGAGCTGGTCGCGGTCGGCGGCGTGGACGGTCAGGTACAGGCCGAGGCGGAACAGGCGGCCTTCTCCGCGCGCGACGCGGGCGGAGAGGTCGTAGGCGTCCTCGGTGGCCGCCTCCACCTGTGGGTCGGCGAGCCGTCCGTGGTCGCTGTCGTGCCGTCGGCCTGATTCGAGGCGGGCGAGCTGGCGCTTCAGCCGTTGGGCGGCGGTGACCGGGTCGACGGGTTCGATGTGCAGGCTGACGTCGACGCGGGCGGGGTGGGTGAGGAGGGGCTGGAGCCAGCCGGGCTGGACCTCGCGGGGGTATCCGGTGATCGCGAAGGACGCCACCCACTCCCCGCCGACCTCCAGATACCGAGGCGCGACGGCGAGGGAGTCCGGCGCGAACATCCCGGCTGTCGAGGCGTTTCGGCGTACGCGGGGCCGGTTCATGGTGTCCCCCGCTCGTCCAGGGTGATGACTTCGTCGGCGCCGGCGAGCGGGGAGGACGGCGAGACGAGGGTGTCGGGGTTGCAGGCGGAGGTGAGGACGGCGGTCGCCTGCCCGGCGTCCAGCAGGGTGACGGCAACACCGAGCGGACCGAGCAGCGCGCCGGCTTCCTGGGCACGGCGCACCAGACGGGCCTCCGCCGCACGCCGGGCAGCGGGATCCACCGCCTGCTCGCCCCGGCGCCGCACGAGGGCGGCCAGCGGGGAGACAGGGACCGGAGCGCTCACGGGTTCGCGCAGGACGAGCAGGACCTGGCGGCACAGCAGGTTGCGTCCGTGGGTGAGGTGGTCGAGGAAGTCGGCGTGTTCGCGGGCGGCGGCCTCCAGCGCGGGATGCGGGAGGGAGGTTGCCCGTTGCCGCAGCTCGGCGGTCTGAGTGGACAGGTCCAGGTACTGGGCGCGCACCAGGATCTGCACGGGGGCCGTGAGCGAGTGGAGGTAGCGGCCGAACGCGGTGATGAGCGCGTCCTGTTCGTCGGGGGTGCGCAGGGCGAAGTTGACGGTGCCACAGACCGTGACCACCGCGATGCCGTCCGCGCCGAGGTCGACCAGCCCGGCCTCGTCGACCCCTTCGGCTGGAAGCTTGAGTGGAGCGGGCGCGGAGTCCTGGTGCTGGGCGAGCCAGGCCGGGGGCGGGAGGACTCCTTCGGGCGCGGCGACCTGGACACGGTGCGTGGTGCGCTGGCGGAACGCGGCGAGCAGCAGCCGGTCCAGGGACAGCCCGTCACGCTTGAGGAGCGCTATGCAGACGGCCGTCGCCGCGACTGGGACCGCGAGGACCAGGAACACCGCCACGGGGACGAACGCGCGGACGGCGGACCAGAGTCCGTACAGGACGATCCCGGTGGCGGACAGGATCCCCAACTGCCGGGCGGTGAGGCCGGCGAGGACGGTGTCGTCGCGGTCGACGTCGGCGGGGATACGGACGGGCTGGGTCATGACGGGGCACCTCCTCGGTTGCGGTGGGTGCGGGGCGGGGGCGGGGCGACGAAGGTCGTCGGGGGCGGCGGGCTGGTGCGTGCCGGTCGGGGTGGTGGAGGCGGAGGTACGGGCGGCCGGAAGACAGCGGGCGCAGGGGCCTGGGAGGCGCGCCGGGGCGGAACATGGGGCTGTGGAGTGGGCGACTGGAAGAGGGGCCGGCTCGGCACCGGTGGCCTGCCGCCCGTCCGGCCCGCCGGGGTGGAGGCGGCGGGGCCGGGGGCCTGGAACACCGGCGGTCCGGGCGGGAAGAGGGGTCGGGAGGGCGGTGTGGTGGATGGCGGGGGAGTGCCGGGGGCCTGGAAGGCCGGCATCGGCGGCGGCCCGGCGGCTTGTCCGTGTGCCTGGCTCCGGCTGGGGGAGGGCGGGTTCGGGGAGAGGAACAACGGTGGCCCCGGGGGCGCGAGTTGGCGCTGGGAAGGCCCGCTGCCGGGGGAGGGGCGGGGAGCGCGTACCGCTGACGGAGGCGTCCGGCGCGAGCCCCCGGCCGACGCGGCACGGGCCGCCGTCCGCCCACCGTGCAGGAGTCCGAACGTCTTGTACATGACGTAGCTGCGGGCCACGCTCCCGGCGAGCGAGTGGCCGTTGCCGAGGCGGAGGGAGCCGAGGATCCAGAAGGGGATCTTGAAGACGATGTAGAGGAGGGCCAGGGTGGTCAGGACGTTGACGAGGCCGTCGTCATCGAGGCCGAACAGGCCGTGAGGGCCGAAGGCGCCGGGGGTGAGGAACACGTGCACTCCCGTGATCAGGGCGAGCGACTGGGCAATCTGGACGGCGAGGACGCCGCCGAAGGCCCGCCACCACCAGCGGGCGACGGCGTCGGTCTGTGGCAGGAGATGACAGATCAGAGCCAGGGGAGCGGCGACGACGAGGATGACCGTCAGGGCGACGCGGATCACGAACGTCAGCAGCAGCGCGACCAGCACGACGACGATCGCCAGCCACATCAGGATCAGGAAGACGCTTCCGGCGGCGGAGTTGTAGGTGCTCAGCACGAAGTCGCGCAGTGCGGAGCCGGCGCTGTCGGCGTCGGGTCCGCTGCCGAGGGCGGCCAGGGAGAGGGCGTTGGCCAGCTCCACC
Source organism: Streptomyces roseirectus (assembly GCF_014489635.1). Taxonomy (NCBI): domain Bacteria; kingdom Bacillati; phylum Actinomycetota; class Actinomycetes; order Kitasatosporales; family Streptomycetaceae; genus Streptomyces; species Streptomyces roseirectus. Next base: position 9,308,445 of record NZ_CP060828.1, read on the forward strand.
GCCTTGCCCGCGAGGAACAGGGACAGGGCGGCGGCCAGGAACGCGAGCGGGATACGCGGGGCGATCTCCTTGGCGGACGTCCGGGTCTGCACCGTCTGATGGCTCATCACCAGGATTCCGGCCACCGCGACCAGCAGGCCGTAGCAGGCGACGGCGATCTGCCACGAGTTGGTCCACAGCTCCCCCACCCTCGGCAGAGACGCGGGGTTCGGGGTGGTCAGCAGGGTGTTGGAGAGCAGGTCCAGGAGCGGGTCGAGGGCGTAGGAGATGACCGACTTGAAGAAGCCCGTGATGGCGGCGTTGACGCCCTTGGCGATCCACCCGGAGATCCCGCCCGGACCACCCCCGCCCTCCGGAGCCTCGGCTGGCGGCGTCGCGCTGGGCGAAGGGGCGGGGGAGGGCGTGGTGCTGGGCTGGGGGAGGCAGTCGGGGCCGGAACAGGACGGCGACGGCGTCGGCTCGGCCGTCGTGGTCGGGGCGGGGCTCGGGCCGGGGTCGGCGTAAGCGGTGACCACCGACGCACACACCACGAGGACGACCACGCCGAGCAGCAGCACACGACGCCACCGGCCCCGACGCCGCGCCACCGGCCGTTGCGGCAGCGCGGGGGCGACCATCATTCGCCCACGATCCCTTTGAGGATCTCCACGACCAGCGGCGCCAGCGCGGCCATCCCGTATCCCCAACCGGCGCTCTTGAACGCGGACTTGGCCTTCTCGACCTCCCCGGGATCACCTGCAGCCATGACGTACCGCAGACCGCCGACGGTCAGGAACACGGTCGCGAGCCCGGCGAGGATGCCCATGATCCAGTTGCGGATGTTGGTCAGGACCTCGTTCACCGAGGCGGCCAGCGCCAGAACCCGGGCCGGGGACGGGTCGGTGGCGGCCTGTGCGGACGACGCCCCCAGCAGACACACCACCAGCACGACGACGCTGGTGATCAGCAGCCACCAGCCCAGCGGGGACTGCGCGGCGACGGCCCGACGCGCGTGGAGCACGAGACGGCGGTGCAAGGGAACCCGGTTCATCACTCTGCCTCCCCAACTGGCGTGGACGGTGGGGCGGGTATGTCGCTCCCGCATGTCAAAAGGCCGGAATCCGGGCCCTTTTTGGCCACGCCGGAGGAAGAATTCACGGCGCCGGCGGAGAAACCCGCGCGGGCGGGCACCGCGTGACGGCGGGCCGGAACCCGCGATGCGGACGGCACCGCCCCCAGCGCGGCGACCGCGACCGGGTCGTCCAGCGCCGCGTCCCGGGCCTCGCTGAGGAGGAACGTGACCAGCCGGGTCTCCGCACGCCGCCGCGTCTTGTACACCGCGTTCGGCGTCACCCCGTGCACCTGCGCCCACTCGGCGACCGTGACGTCGTCGAGCCGGGTGGAGCCGATCAGATCGGCCTCGGCCCGGGTCACCACCCCTTCCCGAACCGCCCGCGCCAGGACCAGATCCGGATGCCCCCACGGCGGCTGCGGCGCGGTCGACCAGAACCCCGGAGCCACCGGCGTCGGCGCGTCCAGTGCCTGCGCCCGCGCGGCGAACCCCTGCCGGTAGGCCGCCCACCGCAGCCTCGGCAACACCCGGGGACGCACCACGTCCACCCGCGCCAGCCCGTCCAGGAACCCCGACACCACCTCGGCCTGGACATCGAACGCCTCCCCGGCGCACCCCTCACCCAGCCGCCGCACCACCCCCGCCAACGCCGGCAACGCCATCCCCGTACACGCCAGCGTCCACACCGCCCCCTCCCGCCGCGAACGCCGCACCAACTGCGCCCACACCGCGTCCCGGGTCAGCCGCGGACACCCCCGGCGCAGAAGCAGCCCCCGCAACTCGTCCAAGGGCACCGGACGCTGCGGCAGCCCGTGAAACGACCGCCCGTCCACAGACAGCGGCTGAGGTCCCGACACCAGCCGGGCGAAACACTCCCGGGCCGTGTCCAGCGGCAGAACACGATCCGCACCACGGCCAGCACGGTCCTGACAACGGCGATGAGCGGGCATCGGCGGACGCCTCCTCGACGAGAGGGATGAGGACGTCCCCACGAAGCCACGCCGACGACAAGAAACCGCCAAACAGAAAGATCTAAGCAGCCGTTAGCAGTTTTTTGGCACGAGGAGGAGCGGGCCGCTCACGAACTGCCGCCGGTACTGCGGATTTAGCCGCGTTTTAATAGTGGCCCAGGCCCGCCCGCGCTGAAAATCTTGTTCTGCCCGTGGCCAAAACGGCGTCGGATGCCGGTCTTTTCGGTGTTGACGAAGCTGTGCCCGCAGGGAGGGCGGAATGGCCCCACACCGCACCGACAGCCCGACCCGGACCCGAGACGAGCCAGGCCCGCTCTCGCTCTCGCCCGGCTCCCGTTCCGGGAGGAGAACACGCTCCGCCGAGACGACGACGCCGAGAGCGCAGACCACCGAGACCTTCTCGTCGGCACGAACGCCTCGGCGGTCTCGATGACCGGGCCCCGGACGAAGACGGAGGTCTCGCGAACCGAGACTCCGCGCATCCGAGCGGGCGGCGAGACGTGGATACGGCGTGGCTGCGCGGTGATCGTGGCCGCGGTGGCCGCCTACGCCTCCTACGTCCACCAGAGAGCCTTCGCCCTGCACGGCGGAGCCGACGAGACCAGCGCCGTCCTGTGGCCCCTGTCCGTCGACGGACTCCTCCTCCTGGCCACCGTCGGCCTCCTCAAACCCACACCTCACACCGGCCGAGAACGCACCGTCGTCTGGACGGCCTTCCTCCTCGGCATCGCCGTCTCCCTCGCCGCGAACATCGCCGCCGCCCCCACCCTCACCTGGCAGCCCGTCCTCGTCGCCGGCTGGCCCCCCGTCTCCCTCCTCCTCTCGGTCGAACTCCTCACCCACCGAGACCCACACCCACACCCCGCCGAGACGGAGAGCGGACAACGAGACCAGCACCCCACCCGGAACCGGCCGAGACACCGCACCCCACCCACCTCCCGCCGCCCGGCGAGCCGGCACAACGCCGAACAGATCATGTGGGACCACTACCAACACGAACACGCCGCCGGCCGCACCCCCACCGGAACCGACCTCGACCGCATCGCCGGCACCAACAACTACGGCCGCGCCGTCCTCAGGCGATGGCGCCACACCGGCCGCATCCCCACCCCACCGAAACCTCCGGAGAATCCCCCGAGCCGGGAGCTTCGCCATGAAGACTCCTGATCTCACGTTCCGTCATTGCTCGCGCGATCTGCCGGGCCGTCGCGCAACCGCGTCGCCCCCGGTCTCAGCCGGCCCGGAGGCCGACCGCCAGCGTCAGTTCGAGGACGCGGTGGGGCGATGCGAGATCCGGGAACAGCTCGCGCAGTTGCGACATCCGGTACCGGACCGTCTGGGGATGGACGAACAGCGCCGCCGCGACCTCGTCCCGTCGGCCCTGGTGCAGCAGCCATGCCCGCAGCGTCTCCTCCAGGCGGTGGGCGGTCGCGGCGGGGAGGGTCCGCAAGGGAGCCAGGGCTCGGGTGCGCAGGTCCGCGAGCGCGTCCGCGTCGGCGGTCAGCACCAGCTCGGGCAGGTGGTTCTCGGTGTCGCGGATGTCGGGGGAGAGCAGGCGCGCGCGGACGGCGCGTTCGTAGGAGGCGGACGCGCGGGTCCATGGCCGGGCCGGGCCGGCCACGGCGGTGCGGTCGGTGAGCTGCCGCAGGAGACGTGGCCGGTCGGCGTCGGGGACGAGCAGCACACCGGTGGCGTCCGGCAGATCGTCGAGGACGAGGGTGCTCGGGTCGAGCGTCCGGTAGGCCGGCCGGGCCTGGGCGGCGGGCAGCAGGACGGCGGTCAGGGAGACCGGGGGCTGCCACCCGGCCCGCCCGGCAGAGCCCAGCAGCACGTCCGGGCTCGCGCCGGCGAGGAGGTCGCGGGCCAGGTGCTCCAGGTGGCGTTCGCGGGCCCGGCCCCGGGCGGCCAGTTCGTCGGCGTGGCCCGCGGCACTCGCGGCGGAGAGTTCGTCGATGTAGGCGAAGGTCAGTTCGGCGAACTTGGCGACCTCGGCGGCGGGCAGCCCTGCGGCCACGGCACCGGCTGCCAGGCTTCGCCAGGCCACGCGGGCGCCGACGCGGTAGGCGCCGAGCAGGGCGTCCATCGAACGGCCGTCGCGCACCTCGCCGCGGCCCAGTTCGTAGGCCGCGTCACCGGCGTCGCCGCCCGTGGCGTTCCCGCTCGCGAGGTCCAGGTAGTGCCCCAGAGTGGTGCGGACGGCCCGGCGGATGGAAGCGCCCATGCGGCCCGCGAGGGCGTTGGCGTAGGGCGGCACCTCGTCGATGATCGCCTCGACGACCTCGTCGGCCGTGTCCCTCAGCGCGGCCCGCAGCGCGATGACGGTCGTCTCGTCCAGAGCCAGTTCGCTGGCCCGCCGGGTCACATGGCTCATTCTTTGTTCCCTGCGAACAATTTTGCCGATCGGGTTTACGTCCTGCGGTCAGGACTTTACCCCCTGAAGCGCAGCAAGCTGGAGGCATGACGAGTACAGCCCTCCGCGGCAGGGCGAGGAAACTGCTGGAGATGGTCACGACGCCGCTGCTCCCGTCGGACTACCTCGACCTGGTCAGCCCCCTGCGTGCCGGCGCCGACCTGCGGGGGCGCATCGAGGCCGTGCACCCCGAGACGGACGACGCCGCGACCGTCGTCATCAGACCGGGACGCGGCTGGCGCGGCCACACCGCCGGTCAGTACGTGCGGGTCGGCGTCGACGTCGACGGGGTGCGCCTGTGGCGGGCCTACTCCCTCACCTCGCCGGCCGGCCGCCGGGACGGGCGGATCACGATCACCGTGAAGGCGATCCCGGACGGCAAGGTCAGCAACCACCTGGTGCGCAGGGCGAGGCCGGGCACGCTGGTCCAGCTCGACCAGGCGGCCGGTGACTTCGTGCTGCCGCCGGTCACGCCCGCCAAGGTGCTGTATCTGACGGCCGGCAGCGGCATCACGCCCGTGATGGGCATGTTGCGCGCCACCGAGTTCGACGACGTCGTCATGGTCCACTGCGCGCCCCGCCCGCAGGACGTGATCTTCCGGGGCGAACTGCACGACCTGGTCGCGGCTGGGAAGCTGCGGCTCACCGAGGTGCACACCGCCACGGACGGCACGCTCGACATCGCCCGTCTCGGCGAACTCGTGCCCGACTGGGCCGAGCGCGAGACCTGGGCCTGCGGACCCGCGGGCCTGCTGGATGCCGCCGAGGAGCACTGGAGCGCGCACGGCGTCCCGGAGCGCCTGCACACCGAACGCTTCCGCCCCGGCGTCGTCGTCACCGGCGACGGCGGCGAGGTCACCTTCAGCGCCACCGGCAAGAAGGTCGACGCGGACGGCGCCACGCCGTTGCTGGACGTCGGCGAGGAGGCCGGCGTGCTCATGCCGTCCGGATGCCGTATGGGCATCTGCTTCGGCTGCGTCACCCCGCTCAAGGCGGGCGCCGTCCGCGACCTGCGCACCGGCGAGATCACCGAGGCCGAGCCCGGCGTCCTCATCCAGACCTGCGTGTCCGCCGCGGCGGGCCCCTGCGACATCGAACGGTAGGAACACCTTGACCGCCATCGACCCCACCGCGCACCTGACCGCCGAGCAGATCGAGGAGCTCGGCCGCGAGCTGGACGCGATCCGCGACGAGGTGATCGCCGACCGGGGCGAGAAGGACGCCGCCTACATCCGCAAGGTCATCAAGGCGCAGCGCACGCTCGAACTGGCCAGCCGGGGCGTCCTGTTGTTCTCGTTCTTCCCGCCCGCGTGGATCATCGGCACCGCCGGTCTCTCCGTGGCGAAGATCATGGACAACATGGAGATCGGCCACAACATCCTGCACGGCCAGTGGGACTGGATGCGGGACCCGAAGATCCACTCCACCACCTGGGAGTGGGACCACGTCTCCCCGGCCGACCAGTGGAAGCACTCGCACAACGAGCTGCACCACACGTACACCAACGTGATCGGCAAGGACAACGACCTCGGCTACGGCATCATGCGCGTCGACGAGGACCAGAAGTGGTACCCCTTCCACCTCGGCCAGCCGCTGTGGAACTTCATCAACGCCTGCTTCTTCGAGTACGGCATCGCGGCGTACGACCTGGAACTCGGCAAGAACCTGCGCAAGCGCCGCCGAAACGACCCGGAGTTCCGCGCGCGGGTGCGTGCCGTGGGCCGCAAGATCCGGAAGCAGGTGCTCAAGGACTACGTGATCCACCCGCTGCTGTCGGGCCCCTCGTTCCTCACCACGCTCGCCGCCACGTTCACCGCGAACCTCGTCCGCAACCTCTGGTCCCACTCGGTGATCATGTGCGGGCACTTCCCCGAGGGCGTGCAGGTCTTCGAGCGCCGGTCGATCAAGGGCGAGACGCGCGGCCAGTGGTACCTGCGCCAGATGATGGGGTCCGCGAACATCAGCGGCAGCAAGGCCATGCACTTCATGACCGGCAACCTCTCCCACCAGATCGAACACCACCTCTTCCCCGACCTGCCGAGCAACCGGTACGCCGAGGTCTCGGTGAAGGTGCGCGCGCTGTTCGAGAAGTACGAGCTGGAGTACGTCACCGGGCCGCTGCCCAAGCAGGTGTTCTCCGCCTGGCACAAGGTCGTCCGGCTCTCGCTGCCGAACAAGAAGCCCAAGTCCCAGGCCCCGGACCGCGAGCGGGAACTCGTCGCGGCCTGATTCCCGGTACCGGTACGGATTCCGGCCGACTCGACGGGGCGGAGCAGCCGCAGGTCATCCTGACGGCCGTCCCGCGTCCGCAGCCGGCCGGTCCGCCGGCATGACGCGGTGCCGGGCCCATCACCAGCCTCCGCGTTCCCCTCTTCACGCACGCGCTGCGCCGACCGCGCCCGCGCGGCACCGGTCACGCCCCCGGCCGGACCGCCGTGGACCCGGCGGCGATGCCGGCCGACGGGGGCGAGGCGATCGCCGGCCTGGCCCGGCTCCGCGATCAGGCCGAGGTGTTCGGCCCGGTCGCATTCGATCCCACCGCATGGCGAGCGCCGGCGGGCATCGATCCGGCCGCACTCGGCGCTTCGACGCCGTCCTGGCCACCTGCCGCTCCGAGAAGGAGCACGCGGCGCCGACCCGCCCACACGGCTTCGGCCACCCCCCGCTGCCGGGCTTCCTCGACAACACACACCGGCGAGGCCCTGGCCGGCCTGCCGCGGCCGCCCCCGCCGAGGATCACATCACCGTGCCCGACGCCGCACTCGCCCAGTTCACCGGCCCGGTCGACCTGCCGGGCCTGCCCGAGGACACTCGGATCATCGTCCGCCGCGAGCGCCCGTACCCCGGCGCCCGGCTGCCCGGACCGCCCTCGGCCATGCCCGCCCGGCAGCCAAGAACCAAAACCCCCGTTCCACTCGACTCTGTCGCGGGCCGGCTCAGTCCGCCGACAGCATGGTGTCCGGTACCCGCCAGGCGGCGATGACGAAGGCGGTGAGGGCGACGGCGGCGCCGGTGAGGAAGACGACCTGCATGGCGCTGACGTAGCCGTCGAGGAAGGGCTGCGCGACGCGCGGGTCCAGGGCGCGCAGGAAGGCGGAGTCCTCCAGGTTCACGCTGCCGTCGGCGCGGAGTACGCCGTCGAGGGCGTGGGCGTTGTGCGGTTGTGCGGCGAGGTGGCGGTAGGACGGGTCGGCCAGGGCCGTGCTGAGGCGTTCGGCGATCCGGGAGCCCGCCAGGGAGAAGAGGATGGAGAGGAACGCGGCGGCGCCGACCGTACCGCCGTTGGAGCGGAAGAAGTTGACCGACGCCGTCGCCGCGCCCATGTCGGCGCGGGGCACCTCCGACTGGGCGAGCGTGGTGATGGTCTGCATCGCGGCGCCGAGGCCGGCCCCCATGAACAGCATGCCGACGAACACGTACCACAGGGGGCTGTCCGCCCGTAGCGTCGCGAACACCACCATGGAGAGCGTCAGCGAACCGATGCCCGCCGCCAAGAACACCTTGAACTTCCCCGTACGGGACATCAGCCGCCCGACCAGCAGCGTCACCGTCACGTTAGCGACCACGGTGGGCAGCGTGGCCAGCCCCGCCTCCACCGGGGTCATGCCCCGCGCCAACTGGAGGTAGAGCGGAAGCGTCGTCAGGGCGCCGAACATGGCGATGCCGACGACGAAGTGCAGCACGCTCCCCAGCCGGAACGCCCGGATGGAGAACAGCCGCATCGGCAGCAGGGCGGCGTCGCCCGTCCGGCGCTCCACCACGACGAAGAGGACCAGGCCGGCCAGCCCGAGGGCGTATGCGGCCAGGGCGCGGCCGGAGCCCCAGCCCCACACCCGGCCCTGCTCGGCGACGACGAGCAGCGGGACGATGCCGATGACCAGCGCCACCGCACCCCCGTAGTCCAGCCGGTGCCGCACGGGCCGGTGCGGTACGTGCAGCACACGCAGGACCACCACGACGGCCAGCGCCGCCAGCGGCACGTTGAGCAGGAAGATCCAGCGCCAGCCGGCGGCCCCGAGCAGGGTCTCCTGCCCCGCGAGCACCCCGCCGACGAGCGGCCCGGCGATGCTCGCACCGGCGAAGACCGCTGTGATGTACCCCTGGTACCGGCCGCGTTCCCGGGGCGAGGTCAGGTCGGCGATGACCGTCATGGCGAGCGACATCAGCCCGCCGCCGCCGAGCCCCTGGACCACGCGGAAGGCCGCCAGTTCGTAGATCGACGTGGCGAACCCGCACAGCAGCGACCCCACGGCGAACAGCACGATCGCCCACAGGTACACCGGCCGGCGGCCGTAGATGTCGGAGAGCTTCCCGTACAGCGGGGTCGCGATGGTGCCGGTGACGAGGTACGCGGTCGTCACCCACGCCTGCGCGGTCAGCCCGTCCAGGTCGTCGGCGATGGTGCGCAACGCGGACGAGACCACGGTCTGGTCGAGGGCCGCGAGGAACATGCCGAGCATGAGTCCCCACAGGACGGTGACGATCTGCCGGTGCTCCAGCCGCGCGGGAGCGGTCTCGGCGGCGGTCATGTCGTTTCCCCCACTCACGCCGCGACCCCCGGCCCACCGGTGGCGACCGCGCGCCGGGTGTCCATGAACTCCGCCAGCCACTGGCGGAACCCGGGGCCCAGTTCCTCGTGCTCGTACGCCAGCCGGACGATCGTGCGCAGGTACTCGGCGCGGTCGCCGGTGTCGTAGCGCCGTCCGGTGAACAGCACGCCGTGGACCGGGGTGTCGCCGCTGTGCGCGAGCTCCCGCAGCGCGTCGGTGAGCTGGATCTCGCCGCCGCGTCCGGGCGGGGTGCGGCGCAGGACGCCGAAGACGGCCGGGTCGAGCAGATAGCGTCCGATGACCGCGTACGAGCTCGGGGCCTGCCCGGGGGCGGGCTTCTCCACCAGGTCGGTCACCCGGACGACGCCGTCCCGGCCGGTGGGCTCGACCCGCGCGCAGCCGTAGAGGTGGATCGAGGCGGGGTCGGTCTCCATCAGCGCGACCACGCTGCCGCCGAACCGCTCCCGGATCTCGATCATCCGGGTGAGCAGGGGATCGCGCGGGTCGATGAGGTCGTCGCCGAGCAGGACGGCGAACGGCTCCTGCCCCACGTGCTGCTCCGCGCACAGCACGGCGTGCCCCAGACCCGCGGGGGCGCCCTGGCGGACGTAGTGGATCGCGGCGAGCGCGGCGGACTCGCGCACGCTGCGCAGCCGGCGCTCGTCGCCCTTGCGGACCAGGGCCTCCTCCAGCTCCCAGGCGTGGTCGAAGTGGTCCTCCAGCGGGCGCTTGTTCCGCCCGGTGACCACCAGCAGATCGGACAGGCCGGCGCCGACGGCCTCCTCCACGACGTACTGGATGGCCGGCTGGTCGACGACGGGCAGCATCTCCTTGGGCATGGCCTTCGTCGCCGGGAGGAAACGGGTGCCCAGGCCGGCGGCCGGTATCACGGCCTTGGTGACGGTGGTGGAGGGCGGGCAAGAGGACATGGGGACCTTCTTCGGTGAGGAGCGTGGGGGGGAAAAGCCGGTACCCCCGGGTCCCGGGGGTACCGGCGGGGCGTCAGACGAGCTTTTCCAGATCGGTGACGGCGCTGTCGATCTCGGGCAGCGCCAGCATGGCCAGCCGGGCCGCGCGGGCCCTGGCGCCGACGTCCGGGTCGGCCAGTACCGCGCGTACGGCCGCGGTGATGCCGTCCGGCGTCGGGTCGGTGACCTCCCGGCCGAGTCCGAGTTCCTGGACGCGGCGCGCGTTGCCGAACTGGTCGCCGAACTGGGGGAGTACGGCCATGGGGGTGGCCGTGCGCAGCGACTCCCGGATGCTGTTGAAGCCGCCGTGGGTGAGGAACAGGTCGACGGACTCCAGCAGCAGGGGCTGCGGCACCCGGTCGGTGACGTGCACGTGCGGGGGCAGACCGTCGGTGTCCGCCGGGATGCCCGAGGTGGAGACGACGACGGTGCACTCCTCCAGCCGTGACACCGCCGCGATCATCGACCGCAGCGTTTGGACGGGGTCCGGCATCGGGAACGGCGGCTGCTCCTCCTCGCCGTCGGCCGTCATCTCCCGGACCATCGGGAGTGCGGTGCCGAGGGCGGCGAGCACCAGGGGGCGGTCGGTGGGCAGGTCCGCGATCCACTGGGGCAGGACCGGGCGGCGGTCCACGGTCACGGGCTGCCGGTAGGACCAGGAGGACGGCAGGTGCTGGGCGAACGAGAAGGCCGCCGGCACGTAGTCGATGCGTCCGTGCGGCACGACCGACAGCGGGTCCTCCTGGAGGGGCAGCCCCGCTTCCTCACGCAGGGCGTTGAGGCCGGGCAGCACCTCGGCCGGGTCGAGGATGTTGCTGCTGCCGGACGGGGTGGGCAGCTGCGGGACGCCGAGCTGTTCCGCGGTGAGGCAGGAGCCGAGGTCCATGCCGTCGCGCAGGATGAGGTCGGGGCGGAACTCCTGGGCCACCGGAAGGATCCACTCCCGGAGCTTCCTGGCCATCGGGCCGGACATGGCCAGGGGCATGACGCGCTCCAGGACGTCCTGCGGCACCTCGCCGTCCGGGCCGGGGCGGGCCGCCTGTTCGAGCAGTGCAGGGGGGATGAAGGTGTGCGGAGTGAACTCGTCCATGGCGGTGGTCACCCGGACGTCGTCCTTCTCGAAGACGGAGACGAGGCTCGGGGTGGTGGCCACGAGCACGTCGTGACCGGCCGCCGCGAGCGCTCGCGCCAGGGGTAACTGGGCGCGGCCGTGGGAGGGGCTGCCGAGGGTGGTGAACAGTACGCGCACGTCAAGTCTTTCTGTGGGGGATCGATGGATGGGCGGGCGTGGGTCAGCTCGCCATTGCCGGAGTACGGCCGACGCCCTCCCAGGACAGCGCGGCCTCGCCGAGCCGTCCGGGGTCGAGGATGTTGCGGAAGTCGAAGACGAGCGGCGTGCCGAGCCGTCCGGCGACGGCCGCCCAGTCCAGGTCGCGGAACTGGGGCCACTCGGTCAGGACGACGCAGGCGCGGGCCCCGTCGACGGCGTCGAGGGGCGTGTCGACGATCGTGAGGAGATCGCTGAGGTCGGGGCGCCGCTCGCTGACGGCCGGGTCGTAGGCGTACAGCTCGGCGCCCCGCTCCCGCAGCAGGCGGGCGATGGCCAGGGCGGGCGAGTCACGCAGGTCGGAGGTGCCGGCCTTGAAGGCGAGGCCGAGCAGAGCGAGCCGGACGCCGCGCAACGAGCCGTCCGGTCCCGCGCAGCCGGCGACCACGCGCTCGACGAGGCGGCGCTGGTGCTCGACGTTGGTTTCGATGGTGGCCCGCAGCAGCGGGAACTCGACGCCGGACTCCTCGCAGACGTTCAGCAGGGCGTGCGTGTCCTTGGGCAGGCAGGAACCGCCCCAGCCGGGGCCCGGGTCGAGGAAGGCCCGGCCGATGCGCGGGTCGTGGCCGATGCCGGCGATCACGTCGTCGACGTCGGCGTCGAGCCGTTCGCAGAGGGTGGCCAGGTTGTTGGCGAACGACAGTTTCATCGCCAGGAAGAAGTTCGCCGCGTACTTGGCGAGTTCGGCGCCGGCGGTGTCGGTGAGCACGCGCGGCGCGTCGATGCCGACGTACAGGTCGGCCACCTGCCGGGCGGCATCGGGGTCGGCGGCGCCCACCACGATGCGGTCGGGGTGGAGGAAGTCGTGGACCGCGCGGCCCTCGCGGAGGAACTCCGGGTTGCTGGCCACGGTCACGTCGGGGCGGTCGAGCAGGGCCGCGACGCGCTCGGCGGTACCGACCGGCACGGTCGACTTGTTGACCACCGTGCAGCCCCGCGGCAGCCGGTCGCGGATCTCGTCGGCGACCGCCTCGACGGCGGCCAGGTCGGCGGCGCCGCCGACACCCATCGGGGTGGGCAGGCACAGGAAGACCACCTCGGCCTTCTCGACGGCCGCCCGGGTGTCCTGCGTGAACTCCAGACGGCCGGAGGCCAGACCGGCGCGGACGACGTCCGGCAGGTCCGGTTCGAGGATGTCGACCTCCGCCCGCCGCAGCCGTTCGACCTTGCCCGGGTCGGCGTCCGCGCACACCACCCGGTGTCCGAGGGAGGCGAGGCAAGCGCCGGTGGTCAGGCCGACGTAGCCGGTTCCTATGACAGTGACGTTTCGAAGAGTCAAGGGATCACCAGTTCTGCTCGTTCGGGTGCCGGCGCGTGATCTCCCACGACCTGACGCTGTCGTCGGGACCGGGCACCGGCGCAGGCCCGACAACGCTGTCGGGCCCGAGCGTGGAAGGCGGGCAGCCGGAGATCAACTGCCCGCGGCCACAAGCTACGTCGACCGCCGCGACAGTTGTCAACGATCGATGACATTTGATCGACGGCTTTTGGACAGGCGAGCCGGGACCGGGGAGCATGGACCGGACACCCGAGTCGAGGAGCACCAGATGGACAGCCCGGACGCAGCGAAACGGAGCGGTAGCGACCGCATCACGCCCCGTAAATACGACTCGGCGGGCTCCCGAGCGGCTTTGATGAGCGCCGCCGCCCGGTGCTTCGGGAAGTACGGCTACGACGGCACGAGCATCCGCGACATCGCCAAGGCGGCCGATGTCGACGCCGCTCTCGTCTACCGGTACTTCGGCTCAAAACAGGGCCTCTTCGAAGCGGTCGCGCACCACGCGAGCGCCCTGTTCGAACCGCTGCGCCACCTGCCGCTGGAGGACGTGCCGGACTGGATTCTCCGCCTCGCCTTCGACGGCCCCGGGGAGGACGAGATCCCGCATCCGGTGCTGACGATGCTCCGCTCACCCAGCCGGGAGGAAGCCGTCGCCCGCCTCCGCTCCGACGTCACCGAGATCTTCTCCGAGCACTTCGCCCGACGCCTCGACGGCCCCGACGCCCAGGTACGCGCCGAACTGCTCGCGGCGTGGGCCCTGGGCATGACCCTGATGCGGCTCGCCGTCCAGACACCGGCCCTGAGCTCAGTACCGGACAGCGCCGTCCTTCCCTACGTCAGGAAGGCCGTCGACCCGCTGCTGAGACCGTGTGACGAGCGGGAGGAAACGAACCGCGCCTGCCGGTGCGGCCGGGGCGGAGAGTGACCGACGCCGGGGACGATTCCCGCTCACGGAGTTCCGCGGCCCCTTATGAGGCTGGGGGAGGTGGAACGGCTCCGGGGTGAGTGTCATCTGCGGGGCCTGATGGAGGACTGAACCTCACCTCACAGGGCAATACACCTAGGGCCTGCGCCCCGGAACGTGTGGCGCAGGTCGTCCAGGACGTCGTCGGGGACGTGGATCGGGGTGGGGGCAGGGGGACGGCGCTGGTCACGAGGCTCCCCACTGAGGGGGCGTGCCGAGAGGCGACCGCCGCGCGACGTCGCGCCGCGACCCGGCCGGACTGTCACACCGCCGGTGAACCGCCGGGACGGGAACCCGAGTCGAGCCCCCGCCCCGGCGAGCCCCTACGCCCGTCGGCTCACCCTTGCCCCGCCCGCCGCGCCTCCGCCCGCTGAGCCCGCCGGGACGTCCGCCCCGCCGCAGACGACGACGGCGCCGCCGCCTGCGTCAGCCCCATCTGCTCGGCCAGGTTGTCGACGAAGGACCGGATCGTCGGGAACTCCACGAACGCCGTAGCCGGCACCTCGAAGTCCAGTTCCTCGCCGAGCTTCGCCACGACCTCGATCAGGACCAGCGAGTCCAGGCCCAGGTCGAAGAGGTTGGTGTCGGGTGCGGCCAGGTGACGTCCGCCGAGGACCTTCCCGACCTCGTCCGTGACGAAGTCGGTGACGAGGCCGACGTTGTGGGCGGGGTCGTCCGCCTCGAAGCGGGCCAGCAGCCGGTCACGGGCGGGCGCGTCGGGCCGGCCGGTGCGAGCGGCGCCGGGTTCCACCCAGTGCCGGCGCCGCTCGAACCGGTGTGTGGGCAACGGCACTCGGCGGACGTCCCGCCCGGAATGCAGGGCGGCGAAGTCGAGTTGGGCACCGCGCACCCACAACTCCCCGGCGAGGGAGAGGAGATCGGTGAGCCCGGTGACGTCGACGCGCACCCAGTCGGGCTGGACACCGTCCGGTGAACCGCCCGTCCAGTCCTGCGGCTCCTGTGTGAGCCGCGCCCCCGTCCCCGCCGCCAGCACCGGCGTGCTCGGCACCCCGACCCGCGCCGGCACGCTCCCCGCCGCCAGCGCCAGCGCGTCCGGCAGAGTCAGCGCCCCGGTCACGGCGGCGGCCACCGCGAGCCCGGCCCCCGCACCCGCGAACGCGCCCGGGGCGACCCCCCAGGACAGCAACGCCCGCACGACCCCGTAGGTGTGACAGAACCCGGCGTGCGGCCCGGTCCCGCCGACGGCCTCGGCGCACGCGTCCACGGCCTCCCGGTAGGCGGGCACCGCCGCGTACAGCGCACCCGCGTCGGCGGACGCCGAACCGTCAAGGACCAGCACCGGCGCGACGTCCCCGGCGACACCCCGCAGGATCCCGTCGCCGTCCCCCAGCGCGAGCGCCATCGCCGCGCCCCGCGTCCGGTCGGCGACCAGCGCGAGACGGTGCCCGTGCGCCCGCCGCCCGAGCCCCAGCGTCTGCGCGACGGCCGACAGGTCGAGGTCGCGGCGCGCCCGCAGATGCCGGGCGAGCGCGGCCGCCGCCTGCTTCAGGGCCTGATCGGACCGCGCCGACAGCACCAGCAGTTCGGGCCGCTCCCCGGGCACAGGCGAGGGCCGCGCCGGACCCTCCTGGAGGATCACGTGCGCGTTCGTCCCGCCGATCCCGAACGAACTGACGCCCGCCCGCAGCGGACCCCGCGCGGACGACCACTCGGTCGTCGCCGTGTTGACGAAGAACGGGCTCGACGCGAAGTCGATCTCCGGGTTCGGCGCGGTGAAGTGCAGGCTCGGCACCAGCGTCCGGTGCTCCAGCATCAGCGCCGTCTTGATCAGCCCCGCCATCCCGGCGGCCGTGTCCAGATGGCCCACGTTCGTCTTCACCGACCCCAGCGCGCAGTACCCGGAACGGTCCGTGCCGTGCCGGAACGCCTCCGTCAGCGCGGCCACCTCGATCGGATCACCCAACGGCGTCCCCGTGCCGTGCGCCTCGACATAGCCGATCGTGTCCGGATCGACGTCCGCGACCTCGTGCGCGTCCGCGATCACCGCCGCCTGACCCGGCACGCTCGGCGCGGTGTACCCCGTCTTCGCCGACCCGTCGTTGTTGATCGCCGACCCCTTGATCACCGCGTGGATCCAGTCCCCGTCGGCCAGCGCCTCCTTGAGCCGCTTCAGGACGACGGCCCCGGCGCCGCTCCCGATGACCGTGCCCCGCGCCTCGGCGTCGAAGGCCCGGCAGTGCCCGTCGGGCGAGAAGATCATGCCCTCCTGGTACTGATATCCCTCACCCGGCGGATTCAGGTGCACCGCGCCCACCAGCGCCATGTCGCACTCCCCGCCCAGCAGCGCCAGACACGCCGTGTGCACCGCCACCAGCGACGTCGAGCACGCCGTCGAGAGGGTGACGCTCGGCCCGGTCAGCCCGAGCTTGTACGACACCCGCGTCGACAGGAAGTCCTTGTCGTTGGCGAGCATCAGCCGGTACCGGTCCACCGACGACGCGCCCCGGTAGCGCTCGCCCAGGTTGTGCAGCAGATACGTGTTCATACCGGCGCCCGCGTACACCCCGATCTGCGCGTCGGTGCGCTCGGGGTCGTACCCGGAGCTCTCCAGCGCCTCCAGCGCACACTCCAGGAACACCCGGTGCTGCGGGTCCAGGATCTCCGCCTCGTCGTGCGTGAACCGGAACAGCTCCGAGTCGAACAGATCCGTGCCCGCGATCGTCTGCGCGGCCTTCACATAGCGCGGGTCGGCCAGCCGCTCGGCGGGCACCCCGGCGGCGGTCAGCTCGTCGTCCGTGTAGCGGGTCAGGGTCTCTTGGCCCTCGCTCAGGACCTCCCAGAACCGGTCGACGGAGTCGGCCCCCGGGAAACGGCACGACATCCCGATGATGGCGACGTCGGAGTCGGAAACGGTCATGGTGATGCACTCCTGCGGGTCGGTCAGCTCAGACGGATGCCGAGGTCGGCGGCGACGGAACGCATGTCGAGGAAACCGCGCGCGACGAACCGGGCGGCGTCCTCGCCCGCGTCCATCCGCCGGAACAGGTCGATCAGGGTCCGCTCGTGCTCGGCGGAGTCCCCCTCACCGGCCGCGATCGCCTTCACCACCGAGCCGAGGCGCGCCTCCACATCGGCCAGGTCCAGCGAGCGCGGGAACTTGATGCTGAACGTGTTGCGGTCGTAGGACGCGTTCCGCTTCACCGACCGGACGTGACTCGCCGCGTTCAGCTTGTAGAACATGCAGTCGAAATTGCTGTACGAGTAGTAGTTCAGCAGCGGGAACAGCGTGCAGTGCGTCTCCATCGGCGACGACGCGTACAGCCCCTTCGCCCGCAGCTCCGCCACGATCCGGTCCGGGTCGTACTCGTGGCGCATCGCGATGAACGGGAACACGATCTTCGGCAGGTTCTCGTCGTCGTCGAACAGCAGCTCTTCGAGACGGCCCGCGAACAGCGTGTCCGTCAGCCGCTCCCCGAACGTCTTGTAGAAGCCGCGCACCACCTCACGGACGTTCGACTCCATCGTCAGGATCTGCTGCGGGTCCGCGCACAGCGCGATGTACGGGATCTTCCGCTCGTACGCCATCAGGATCGCCCGCAGCACGAAGAACGTCCGGCACGAGACGCACGGCAGTTTCTCGTCCAGGTACTTGCCCGGCGTCTTGGGCACCGGCCGGTTGAACACCTCGCGCATCATCAGCTTGATGTTGTCGTCGTCCGCGTCCAGCACGAACGTCGCCGGGATCCTCTCCCGCGCCAGCGCGATGTTCTGCGCCGCGTGCACGCTCTCGAACGGCACGTCGAAGGTGAACGCCAGCACCCGCTTGCCGTAGTCGTTGACGAACTTGTCCAGCATGTAGGTGCTGTCCTTGCCGCCGCTGTACATGAACAGGCAGTCGAACTCGCCGCGCGCGGCGGGCGCCCGCTGGAACTCGGCGAACACCTCACTGGTGTACCGGTAGTTGACGAGCAGGTCCCCGGCGAAATCCAGGTTGCACAGATTGCACACCCCCTGGTCGTCGACGGTGATCCCCGGGTGGTCGGCCTTCAGCGAACAGACCTGGCAACTGGACACGTAACTCCCTGTGGAACCAATGGACGTGAACGATCGGACGGAGCAGGTCACGGCCGGCGCCGCTTGCGGTCCCGGCGCCCGGCCAGCGCCGACACGTCCCGCGGACGCCGGGGCCGCACCGCATCGGACGCCTCCCCGGCGACGTGCGCGGCCATCGCCCGGACCGTCGGACGGCCGAACATGTCGAGCCGGGTCACCGCCAGCCCCAGCCGCTCCCGCAGCGCCGCCACCACGGACGTCAGCCGCAGCGAGTCCCCGCCCGCGTCGAAGAAGTTGTCCTCGGCCCCGACCCGCTCCAGCCCCAGCACCTCGCACCAGATCCCGGCGATCCGCCGCTCGAGATCCGTGCGGACGGCGGCTGTCGGGCCCTTCGCGGTGTCGGGGCGCGGCAGCGCACCCCGGTCGACCTTGCCGTTCGGCGTGAGCGGCAGCCCCGGCAGCGCGACGACGGCCGACGGCACCATGTACGCGGGCAGCCGCTCGGCGAGCGCGCCCCGCAGCACACCCCCGTCGGGCACGCCGGTCACATACCCGATGAGCCTGCGCTCACCGGGCCGGTCCTCGCGCACGACCGCCACCGCACCCCGCACGCCCGGGAGTCGACGCAGCGCCGACTCGACCTCGCCCAGCTCGATCCGGAACCCGTTCAGCTTCACCAGACCGTCGATCCGCTCCAGGTACACGAGCCGCCCGTCGGGCAGGTGCCGCACCAGGTCGCCGGTGCGGTACGCGCGCCCCCTGCCGCCTTCAGGGGCCGGGACGAAACGCTCGGTGGTCAGCTCCGGGCGGTGGAGGTAGCCGTCCGCCACCCCGTCGCCGGAGAGCAGGAGTTCACCGGGGACACCGGGCGGGACGGGGGTGCCGCGCTCGTCCAGGACGTGGGCGCGGGTGTTGCCGACCGGACGGCCGACGGTGACCTCGGCGCCGGGCTCGACGCGCTCCACGGTCGACCAGATCGTGGTCTCCGTGGGGCCGTACATGTTGAACAGGGCGCCCACCGACGGGGCGAGCCGGGCGGCGAGTTCGGCGGGGAGGGGTTCGCCGCCGCACAGGGCCTTCAGCGCCGGGTCACCCCGCCAGCCCGCCGCGAGCAGCATCTGCCAGGTGGTGGGGGTGGCCTGGAGGACGGTCGGGGCCGCGCGCTCGACGCGCTCACGCAGGGCCACCCCGTCGGCGGCCACCACAGCGGGCAGGATCTCCACGGTGCCGCCCCGCACCAGGGGGAGGTACAGCTCAAGGCCGGCGATGTCGAAGCAGACGGTGGTGAGGGCCAGCAGCGAGTCGGCGGCGGTGAAACCGGGCCTGCGGGCCATCGTCCACAGGAAGTTGACCAGGGCGCGGTGGCCGACCTGGACGCCCTTGGGGAGGCCGGTCGAGCCGGAGGTGTAGATGACGTAGGCGGGGGCGTCCGGGGAGGAAAGATCGACGGGAGGCGCCTCGGACCGGACGGGCGCCTCGCCGACCAGGACCGGGGTCACCGGGAACTCTGCGAGCGCGCCGCCCAACGCCGCGTCCGTCAGCACCAGTTCGGCCCCGGAGTCCTTCAGCATGTGACCGATACGGGCCGGCGGGTAGATCGGGTCGATCGGGACGTACGCGGCCCCCGACCGCAGCACCGCGAGCAGACTGATCAGCAGCTCCGGCGAACGCTCCAGGAAGACGCCCACCAACCGGCCCGGTCCGGCGCCGAGTTCGCACAGGTGCTGCGCCAACCTGCTGGTCGCGTCGTCGAGTTCGCCGTACGTCACCTCACGGCCCTCGAAACGGACGGCGACGGCGTCCGGGGAGGCGTCCGCGACGTTGCCGATGAGCGAGGTCACGGTGGCGCGGCGCGGATACTCCTCGTCGGTGTCGTTCCACTTGCCGTGCACCAGACGGCGTTCCTCGTCGTCCAGCAACGAGACGGTGGCCAGGGGGCGTTGGGGCTCGTCGGCGATCCCGTCGAGGAACAGGGCGTACCGCTCGGCGAGCCACGCGGCGTGGGCGCGGGTCACGAAGCGGACGGTGCCGGTGGCGTCGATACGGACGGTCAGCGGGCGGTCGGCGTCGGTGTCGTCGTCGAGGGCGATCGCGACGGGCAGCGTCGTCGCGGCGAGCCCCGGATGGCGCAGGGGGAGGTCTCTGCGGTGCGGGGTCGTCGAGTGGAGGCGGTCCAGTTCGGCGCCGACGCGCGCGGTGAGGTCGGAGAGGGTCCCGGAAAGGGGGTTCTCCGGGATGTTCAGGGGGAGTTCGGGGGCCAGGACGAGTGCCGCCGCCGGGTTCGGGGCGGGTGGGGCCGAGACCGCCACGGTGTGTTCGCCGCCCCGGGTGAGGCGGGTGAGGAACGCCAGGACGGCGGCGACGGCGGTCCGCCGGGGGTCGCCGGTGAGGCTCGCGGGCAGCGGGACCGGGCCCGCCGGACGGTTCGCCGGGCGCAACTCGCCCAGCCTGGGCGGGAGTACGGGCTGCCGCGACTCCCACGCCCGCAGCCAGCGCGCCTCACGCCGGTGCGCGGCCCGCGACGCCCGCACCAGGTCGGCCACCGCGTCCTCGGACAGGTGCGGGAAACGGCCGTCCAACGCGCTGGCCAGGACGGGGAGTTCGAGGGGTTCGCCGGTCAGGGCGGCCAGGCCGGTGAGGCGGACGTCGCGGTCGCCGGCCGCGACCGTGAGGGCGTCCGGGGTGACGTCGACGATCGTGCCGGGGGACGCCGTCGACTCCTGATCGGTGACCTCGACCGCCCGGACGGCCACCAGGCCCTCGCCGGTCGCCAGCAGGGCCGTGCCGAAGTCGTTGCGGCGCCTGCCGAACGCGGTCGCGCGGACCAACGCGTCGATTCGTGCGGCAGGTTGGCGCCAGTCGAGGACGCCGCCGCGCGGCGGGCCGTCGTAGCGGCCGTGGTAGGTGCGCAGGCTCATGTCCTGCGGGGTGCGGACGGCCGTGCCCGCCGCCAGCTCGTCGACCAGCTCGGCGAAGGACTCGACGCCGGCGTCGAAGCAGGCGACGTCCAGATCGTGGACGGTGGCCGCCGGGGGCACCGGGACGGGGCGCTGCTTGAGCAGGTCGCCCGTGTCGGCCTCGCGGTTCATCACGTGCCAGGTGACGCCGTGTTCCCGCGCCCCCTCCAGGACGGCCCAGCTCGTCGCGTAGAGACCGGCGTGCCTCGGGAGCGGGCCGTCGTGGAAGTTGACGGGGAGCCTGCCCGGCAGCGCCAGGATCTCCTCGGGGAGCATGCGGAGGTTGGCGATGCTGAACAGGTAGTCGAAGGTGAGGGGCCGGAGTCGGTCCGCGAGATCCCGGCCGAACTCCACAGCGGGCAGGCCCTCGTTCTCCGCCCACGCCAGCAGGTCGGGCGTGGGGGAGACGACGGCGGCGACAGTGTGGCCCCGGGCCAGCAGGACGCGCGTGCACTCGACGAGAAGGGCTTCCTCGCCGACGACCACACAGGTGAACGGCTTCATCGCGCGCCCCCTTCGGACTCGCCCTGCTGGGCGAGGAGTTCGGCCAGCAGTTCGTCAACGGCTTCGTCGGAGAGGCCCGCGACGAGGCGTTCGGCGTCGTCCAGGGGCGGTGCCTCGGGCCGGAAGTGGTCGGCGAGTTGGCGGATGGTGATGCGCTCGAACAGCAGCGTCGCCGGCTGGGGGCCGTACACCGCTTCCAGGGCGCGGGTGAGTTCCAGGACGACCAGGGAGTCCACGCCGTAGTGCTCGAAGGTGAGGTCGGGGTCGAGGTGTTCCGGCGCCATCTCCAGGACGGCGGCGAACACGGCGGTGACCTGGGGGAGTTGGTCGGTGGCGGTGGTCTCGGTGGTGGCGGTGGCGGTCTCGGGCGTGACGGCTGCTGCGGTGACGTCCTGCGCGGCGGGTGCCTTGTTCGCGGGCACCCCGCGCTCCACCACCCCGTCGCTCACCGCCGCGATGACGCTCTGGAACGCCGGCCCCGCCTCACTCACCGGCGCCCCCACGCTGATCCCCGTGAACCCGCACGCGGCGAGCACGTCCCGCCACTGCCGCTCGCTCGCCAGCGGCGAGCCCGGCATCCGCTGCTCGGCGTCCGAGAACAGCCACCACCCCGACGTCAGCCCGAAGATCAGCGCGAGCTGGCTGCGGGGCCGTGTCCCCTCGACCGCGAGCAGCGCCCCGCCCCGCCGCAGCAGCCCCTTGGCCCGCGTCAGCGTGTCGGACAGGCGCCGGGTCGCGTGGAGCACGTTGGTGCCGAGGACGACGTCGTACGCGCCGGACGGCTCCCCGGCCTCGATGTCCAGCACCTCGAACCGGACGAACGGATACCGCTCCCCGAACCGGCCGGCGGCCTTGCGGACGAACGCCGGGGACACGTCGGTGAACATGTACTCGACCGCGTCCCCGTACGGCGCGAGCGCGGCGAGCACGGCGGCCGTCGTCCCGCCCGTCCCCGCACCCACCTCCAGGACACGCACCGTGCCGTCACCCCGGCGGGCCTGCACCTGCTCCACGACGAGCCGGGCCACCTCGGCGTTGCACCGGTCGGTGACCGGGTCACCCCGGTAGACGGCGGCCACCCGCTCGGTCGAACCGTCGGGGAACAGGACCTCCATGGCCGACCGGCGCCCGGTGAGGATGTCCGGCAGCGCGGCGAGACAGTCGGCCAGCAGCGTCACGACCGGCCCGAGAGCCGGGTGACGGTCCGTCAAACGGGCCATCGCCGCGAGGAGTTCCACCTCCGACTCGACCGCACGGCCATCAAGCCCCGCCGCCTCGACGATCCCGAGCTGCACCGCGAACAACTCCCGGTGCTCCGCCACCACGTGGCCCGCGTCGGTCAGCCCCGCGCGCCGCAGCACCACCGCTAGCAGCCGCTCCGCCAGCGCCTCGGCCTCGGCCACCGCCCGCTGGTGCGCGGCGAGTTCGGGATCCGACCCGGCCGGGAACCGCACCTCGGGCAGCGCGCCCGCCCCCTCGCCGGGCAGTAGCCGCAGCGTACGGCCGGCGTCGATCCCGAGGTGGTCCAGGATCGCCCGGTCCGCGTCCAGCGCGAACACCTGCGCGAGCCCGGCCCCGAGCGTCCGTTCCACCACCGTCATGCCCCGCTCGGCGCTCAACGGCCGGATCCCGGCGGCCTCGAACCGGCGCAGGACCCGCTCCCGCCCGGCGTCCCCGCCCGCGTGCCAGTACCCGAGGTTGAGCACCCGCACCGGGAACGGCAGCTCCCGGCCCGCGTGCCGGACGTACGCGTCGGCGAACGCGCAGCCCGCCGCGTACCCCGCCTGCCCGTGATTGCCCTCGAAGGTCACGCCGGAGGAGAAGAACAGGGCGAAGTCCAGCGGCAGTTCACGCACCGCGCGCAGCAACGCCCAGGCCGTACCGGTCTTCACCTCCAGCGCGGCCCGCAACTCGCCCTCCGACAGCTCCCGCAGCACCCGTTCGACGAGGACCATCGCCGCGTTGAACACCCCGTGCAGCGCGCCGAACTCCCGCACGGCGAGATCGACGGCGCCCCCGAGCGCGACCGGATCGGTGGCGTCCACCGCGAGGTAGCGCACCTCGCCGCCCGCCTTCTCCCACTCCGCGACCGCCTGCCGCCGGGCCTCGTCGAGCGGGGAACGCCCGACGACGACCAGCTTCGCCCCGTACGACCGGGCCAGGTGCAGGCACAGGTCCCGGCCGACCGTGCCGAACCCGCCGACGACCAGATAGACACCGCCCTGCCTCAACACCGGCCCCGTCACGGGCAGTTCGACCCGCTCCAGAGTCCGCACCCGGCGCACCCCGCCCCGCAGGGACACCGGCACCGGCTTCGCCGGGAACGGCTCGGCGACGATCGCGTCCGCGACCTGCCCCGCCTCCCCGGCCCGCACGTCGACCAGCGCGACGCCGAGCCCCGGGAACTCCTTCGCCGCGACGGCCGCGATCCCGGCCAGCCCCGCGCCCCACGGCGACGACGCGTCGCCGTCCTCCAGCGGATACGTGTCGGTGGTGACGACCTTCAGGCGCACACCCCGCTCCAGCGCCCCCGACCGGTCGAGCGCCCGCACGAGCCGGTACAGGGCGACGGGCCCCTGGTCCGCCAACTCCCGCAGCCGCGCCCGGTCCTGGGGCTCGGTCGCCGGCGCCGCCCCGAAGAAGTACACGAGGTCGGGGGTGCCGATCTCGGCGTCCGCGAAGTCGACCGGGACACGGCGGACGTCCGCGCCGGGATGCAACTCGGCGACGGGGTCACCGACATACAGCACACTGCGCGGCGCCCGCGCGCGGCCCTCGGCGGGCCGGGGCGTCCACACCGGCCGGTGCACGATCACGCCGGACGGCTTCGCCTCCCGGTACGACAGGCCCGCGAAACGCACGCGCACCGCGCCCGAGTCGTCGCACAGCAGCACCTCGCAGCGGTCGGGACCGGTCTCCCGGACGTACGACCAGCCGCTGTCGGGCACCGGCCCGAACACGTCGACCCGGTCCGCCGCGAACGGCAGCATCGGGCGCTCCCGCCGGACCAGCAGGGCGGCGTAGGTGTGCAGGGCGGCGTCGAGAACGCCCGGGTGCAGGGCGTGAGTTGAGGTGTCGTCCATGGCGTCGATCCGGCCCAGGACCTCGCTGTCGCCGGTCCACACCTGCCGCACGCGGCGGAAGAACGGGCCGTAGGGGAGGCCCTGTCGGGCGAGTGCCCCGTAGAAGTCGTCGGCGCTGACGTCGAGTTGGGTACGCAGGGCGTTGGTGTCGAGTGGGGCGGGCCGCTCGGCGGCGTCGGTGAGGCGGCCGGTGGAGCGGACGGTGCCGTCGGCGCCCAGGACGTCGTAGCGGGCGCCGTCGAAGGCGACGGTCACGTTCTCGGCGGGGCCGGTGACCGTCAGGGGGGTGACCCAGCGGACGTCCGTGAAGGCGCGGCCGGTGAGTCCGCCATCGCCGACCGCTTCTGCGACGAGGTTCAGGTGGCCGACGCCGGGGAGGATGGGGCGGCCGTCCACGACGTGGTCGCGCAGGACGGGGGCGTCGGGGGAGAGGCGGTGGCGCCAAGGGGCGCTGGGGGTTGAGTGATGGGGTGTGCCGACGGAGAGGCGTCCAGGCGTGCCCGTGCTCGTGTCCGTCCCGACCTCCAGCCAGTGCCGCACCCGTGCGAACGGGTACGTCGGCAGCGGCACCCGGCGGCGCGCGGCGGGCCGCAGCCGCTCCAGGAGGTCCCAGTCGACGGTGACCCCGGAGACCCACATCCGCCCGAGCAGATCGTCCGCGCCCGCCTCGATCTGCGCCGCGAGGAACGCGTCCGCGCCGGCGCCCGACGTCAACAGGTCGGCCAGCGGCGGGTGTTGACCGACGCGCCCGCGGTGCAGCCACTGCCCGCCCTCGCCGCGCCCGGCCGCCGCCAGCTTCTCGGCGGCGTCGGCGAGGTCCACCGCGACGAACGCCAGCCGCTCCGCGAGCGGTTCACGCCCGACGCGCAGGGTGTGGGCGACGTCGGCGAGGCGAGGGGCGTCGGCGACCGCGCGGCTCAACTCGGCCGCGTAGACCCGCAGTCGCTCCTCGTCGCGGGCCGAGAGCACGATCAGCTCACGCCCGTCGACGGCACCGGCGGGTTCGGGGGCCACGTACTCCTCCAGGATCACGTGCGCGTTGGTGCCGCCCGCGCCGAAGGAACTCACGGCGGCCCGGCGCGGCCCGTCGCCCGAGTGCCAGGCGGACAGCTCGCGCTGGACCCGGAACGGAGAACTCGCGAAGTCGATGACCGGGTTCAACTCCTCGGCGTGCAGCGACGGCAGCAACGTGCCGTGCCGCAGCTGGAGCACGGCCTTCGTGAGCCCGGCGATGCCCGCCGCGCCCTCCAGATGGCCGATGTTCGACTTCACCGAACCAAGCGCGCAGAACCCGGTGTCGGCGGTGTGCCTGCCGAACGCCTGGGCCAGCGCGGTGTGTTCGACGGGGTCGCCCAGCGCGGTCCCGGTGCCGTGCGCCTCGACGCAGCCGACCGTGCGGGCGTCGATGCCGGCCGAGGCCAGCACCTGTTCCACCAACGCCTGTTGGGCCTGCGGGTTGGGCACGGTGTAACCGCTGGTGCGGCCACCGTGGTTGACGCCGGTCGCCCGGATCACCGCGTGCACCGTGTCCCCGTCGCGCACCGCGTCCGACAGCCGCTTCAGCAGCACCGCGCCGACGCCCTCGCCGGGCACGTACCCGGTACCGCCCGCGCCGAAGGCCCGGCAGCGGCCGTCGTCCGACAGCATCGACTTCGCCGCGAGGTGCACGTACCTGTCCGGGTGGACGGCGACGTTCACACCGCCCGCGAGCGCGTACGCGCACTCGCCGCGCCGGATGCTCTCGCACGCCTGGTGCACGGCCACGAGGGACGCGGAGCACGCGGTGTCGACCACCACGCTCGGGCCCCTGAAGTCCCCGAAGAACGACACCTGGTTGGCGATCGACGACCGGTTCGCCAGCACCGTCTGGGGGTTGCCGCGCGCGGTCTCGGCGGCGCCGAGGATCGCGTAGTCGTCCCACATCACCCCGACGAACACCCCGACGTCGTGCCCCTGCCCGCCGAAGCGCGGCGCCGGGATCCGGGACGGCGGATAGCCCGCGTTCTCCAGCGCCGCCCACGCGGTCTGGAGGAACAGCCGCTCCTGGGGGTCCATCGTGCGGGCCTGTTTGGGTGAGATCTGGAAGAAGAGGGAGTCGAAGCAGTCGACGTCCGAGAGGAAGCCGCCCCAACGGCTGTTGGTCAGGCCGGAGTCGGCCAGGGCCGAGGCGTCCCAGCGGTCGGCGGGGACCTCGGTCACACAGTCCCGGCCCTCGGCGAGGTTGCGCCAGAACTGGTCGAGGGTGTCGGCCTGGGGGTAACGGCCGCTGATGCCGATGACGGCGATCGGGTCGTCGTCGGGACGGTGAACGGGGGCCGGAACAGGGGAAGTTGTGGGCTTCGGTTGAGGTTGCTCGACGGTTGCGGGTTCCGCGACGGTCGCCGGGAACAGACGTTCCACCGCGTCCGGATGCTCCGTGAGGATGTGGTCCGCGAGTTCGTCGACCGTCCGGCACTCGAAGAACACCGTGCCGCGCAGGCCCGGAAAGTCCTTGCCCAGCAGGGAGTTGGACTCCATCACGAGCACCGAGTCGAGGCCGTAGTCGTCCAGGGGGACGCGGCTGTCGAGACGGCCCGTGGACAGCTTGAGCACGCCGGCCAGCACGCCGCGCAGGTGCTCGACCAGGCGCTCCCGGCGGGCGGGAGCGGTGGTCCGCGCGGGCGACCGGGGCGCCGCGCCTGCCGATGCCGGGGACGGGGCCGGTGCCGCCGAACCCGCCAACGCCGCGTCCAGCACCGCCGGTTCACCCCACGCCGGCACCAGCCACGGCGCCCCTGCGGCGAGCGCCCGCCGGAACAGTTCGACGCCCTGCGCCGCGTCCAGCGCCCGCATCCCGCTGCGCCGCGTGTACGCCGCCAGCTCCTGCGCGCCGACCATTTCGTCCACGCCGCCGACCGACCACAGGGGCCAGGCCAGCGAGATCCCGCCCCGGCGGGCGGTGTAGGCGTCCGCGAACCGGTTGGCGGTCGCGTAGCTCGCCGCGCCGAAGTCGCCGACCAGGGAGGAGACGGAGGAGAACACGACGAACAGTTCGAGGCCGTCCCCGCGTGTCAGCCGGTCGAGATGCACCAGCCCGTGCGTCTTGGCCGCCAGCACCCGCGCGAACCGCCCCCGGTCCCCGTCGGCCCGCCCGTCGTCGGCGACCCCGGCGAGATGGAACACCCCGTGCAGCACACCGAACCGCTCCCGCGCGGCCCCCAACGCGGCGTCCAGCGAGGCCGGTTCGGTCACGTCCGCCCGCAGCGCCAGCACCTCGGTGCCGAGCGCCCGATGCCAGGCCCGGGTCTCCTCGTCCGGCTCCGAACGGCCGACCAGCACCAGCCGGGCCCCATGCGCACACGCCAACTCCTCGACGAGCACCCGCCCGACGGCCCCGGCGCCACCCGTGACGACGTACACGCCCCCGTCCCGCACGGAAACCCCGGCGCCGCCCTCCCCGGCGAAAGCGCGCAGAGCCCGAACCTCCCGGCCCCCGGCGGCAGTTCGGCGCACATCGAGCCCGGCGGCCCGAGGCGCACCCCGCAGCTCCACCACCACGGCCCGCGCGACCTCGCCCGCCGACGCGCCCTCCGGCACCTCCAGCGTCAGCAGCTCCAGCCGGGGCGCGACCGGCGCCGTGGACCGCGCGAACCCCGCGAACGCCGCCCCCTCGGGACGCCCCTCCCGATACACGACCACACACCGAACCCGCCCCGACCGCACGCCGGTCCGCACGGCGTCCAGCACATCGAGGACCAACGCGCTCAGCCGGTCGAGGAGTTCGGCGGGGGAGAGGGCGTCGTCCGGCTCGCTCATGACGACGACGTCGAGCCCGTCACCGGAAGCGTCACCGAGCGCTTCGGCGCCGACGACGCTCGCCCACACGCCGGCGTCCGTCAACTCGCCGCGCAGCGCCGGGCGTTCACCCAGCACCGCCAGCACAGGGGCGACCTCGCCGGGCTCGGGGTCGGAAGAGGGACGCCAGTACGGCTCGTAGAGCCGGGGCTCCTCCGAAGGAGACATCGACGCCGTCCGTCCCGCGAAGTCCCTGACAGTCAGCAGCACTTCGCCCCGCTCGCCGTACACCGTCACATCGAACCGCCGCACTCCCGCCGACTCACCCACCAGCCGCGCATGAGCCGAACACCCTTCGGACAGTACGCCGAAGACGTCCAGGGACCCCATGCTGAACGGAACGGCCAACTCACCCGAGTCCGACGGCCAGGGCGCGGCCCAGTGGCACGCCCGCAACGCCCCGTCGAGCAACGCCCACGGCTGCCCCGCCCCCAACCGCACCAACGCCTCCCCGGCACCGGCCCGGATCTCCTCGACGACCTGGAACGACGGCCCATAGCCGAACCCGGCCTCGGCATAGTCACGGTAGGCGGCGCCCCGGTCCCGTACCACGGCCAACCGGTCGCGCACGGAGGCGAGTTCGTGGGCGGCGTCCGGCGACCCGGCACCCGCGACCGCGATCCCCCGCGCGTGCGTCCCGCCCTCGCTGTGCACCTCGAACGCGAGATGACCGCCCTCCGGCCGGAACGACACGAACAACTCGAGGGAACCCTCGGCGAGTTCGACGGCCCGCCCCCACACCACGTCCCGCAACGCGTGCCGCACACCCGGCTCGGCCAGCCCGGCGGCGGCCCGCACGAACTCCAGCGTCGCCGCCCCGGCGAACAGCGGCCGCCCCGCGATGACATGGTCGAGCAGCAGCGCGTCGGACGCCCGCAGCGTCTTGCGGAACCGCACCCCGGTGACGGTCGACTCGTTCGCGTCGACCAGCGGATGCGGCGCGGGCGAGCCGAACTCGGCGTCGAGCGGGATCCAGTACGTCTCGTCGGCGAACGGATACAGCGGCGCCCGCGTCCTCCGGAGCCGGCCGGAGTGCAGGGCCGCCCAGTCGACGTCCTCACCGGCCAGCCAGCGGCGGACCGAGTCGTCGACGGCGTCGGGAGCGGCCCCGCCGTCCGCGAACCTCCGTAGCGCGGCGACGAGTTCGGCGCCGTCGGTCACCGTCACCGCGAATCGCGCGTCGAACGCCTCACGGCCGACCTGGGTCGTGAAGCACAGGTCGGCGAGGGGGACCCGCTCGGTCGCGACGAAGTCGGCGGCCCGGTCGGCGTACACGCGCAGCCGCTCCTCGTCCCGCGCCGACAGCAGGAACGACACCGGCTCACCGACACGCTGTTCACCCGCCGGCAGCTCCGTCACCGCGTCGGGGCGCGGCGACTCCTCCAGCACCAGGTGCGCGTTCGCGCCGCCCGCCCCGAAGGAGCTGAGCCCCGCCCGGCGCGGCCCCTCGCCCCCGGGCCAGGCGGACAGTTCGCGCTGGACCCGGAACGGCGAGCGCCCGAAGTCGATGTTGGGGTTCAACTCCCCGGCGTGCAGGGACGGGACGAGCGTCCGGTGCCGGAACTGGAGCAGCACCTTTGTCAGCCCGGCGACCCCGGCCGCCGACTCCAGGTGCCCGATGTTCGACTTCGCCGACCCGATCGGCCAGGTACCGGGCGCCGCGCCGGCCGACGCGTACGCGTTCGTCAGCCCCGTCAGCTCGATCGGGTCGCCGAGACTCGTCCCGGTGCCGTGCGCCTCGACGTAGCCGATCTCCCGGGGCGTGACCCCGGCCGCGCGCAGCGCCGTCGAGACGACCCGCTGCTGGGCGCGCGGGTTCGGGACGCTGTAACCGTTCGTGCGGGCACCGTGGTTGATCGCGCTGCCCAGGATCACCCCGTGGATCCGGTCACCGTCCGCCAGCGCCCGGCGGTACGGCTTGAGCAGCACCGCGCCGACGCCCTCGCCGGGCACGTACCCGGTGCCGCCCGCGCCGAAGGCCCGGCAGCGGCCGTCGTCCGACAGGAAACGGCCCTGACTGAGGAACGCGAACTTGTACGGGTGCACCGACACGTTGACGCCCCCGGCGATCGCCAGCTCGCTCTCGCCCTTGCGCAGGCTCTCGCACGCCAGGTGGATCGCGGTCAGCGACGACGAGCACATCGTGTCCAAAGCCATGCTCGGGCCCGACAGGTCCAGGGCGTGGCTCACCCGGTTGGCGATCGTCGCGAACGACGAACCCGTGAGCGGACGTCCGCCGCGCAGCGCGTCCAGCGCGCCGTGGAACTGGTACTCGCCGTACATCACCCCGACGTACACACCCACCGGACGCCCGGCCAGCTCCGCCCGCCGGTAGCCCGCGTCCTCCAGCAGATGCCAGGCGTTCTGGAGGAACAGCCGCTCCTGAGGGTCCATCAACTCCGCCTGGCGGGGCGAGATCCCGAAGAACAGCGGGTCGAACCGGTCGACATCCCGCAGGAATCCGCCCCACCTGGTGTGCGCGAGGCCGGGGGCCGACGGGTCGGGGTCGTACCAACGGGCGCTGTCCCAGCGGTCCTTGGGGATCTCGGTGATGCTGTCGCGGCCCTCGGAGAGGTTCGCCCAGAACTCGTCGAGGTCGTCGGCGCCGGGGTAGCGGCCGGCGAGACCGACGACGGCGATGGCGTCGTCGGAGTCGGCCGGATCGGTGGTTTCAGCGGGGGTGGTCGGCCTGGTGCGGCGAACTATGCGTGTCGCAGCGGCAGGTGGGGGCTCAGGGGTGCTCTCCTCGCTCAGCTCGCCCGCATGCCGCTCGGCGAAGTAGTCCGCCAGCTCCCCGAGGTTCGTGTACTCGAAGAACAGCGTCTTCGACAGGTTCGCGAAGTGCCGCTCCAGCTCCCGGTTCAGCTTCGTGATCATCAGCGAGTCGATGCCGTACCGCTCGAACGGCGCGTCCTCGTCCAGCTCCGCCGCGTCCAACCCGGTCTCGGCGGCGATGAGTTCACGCAGCAGCTCGACGGCACGGCCCCTGGACGTGTCCCCCGAGACGGCCGGCCGGCGTTCAAGCGAAGGCGCGGGCTCGACGAGCGCGGCCGTGATCCGCCGCACGTCACCGTGCGCGGCGACCACAGCACCCCACACCCCCAACGCCCGCTCGAACAAGGCGAGTCCAGCCTCTGTCGCCAGCACCCCGAACCCGGTGCGCGCGGCGACGTCCGCCGTGTCCTCGGCGCTCTGCCGCATCCCGCCGTCGGCCCACAGCGGCCAGGCGATCGCGGTGATCCGGCCGTGACGCTCGGCGTACGCCTCCAAGGCGGCGTTGGCGTACGCGTAGTCGCTCTGGCCGGGGTTGCCGATGTGCGCGGCGATCGACGAGAAGGCGACGAAGAAGTCGAGCCCGTCGTCGGCGGTCACGGCGTCGAGGGCTTCGAGCCCGCCGAGCTTCGGCGTCACGACGGCCGCGAAGTCCTCGTCCGACTTGGTCAGCGCGAACCCGTCCCGCAGCACACCGGCCGCGTGGACGACACCGCTGAACGGCCCGAACTCGCTGTGCACGGCGATGAGTTGATCCAGGTCGGCGACGTCCGCGCTCCGGTACACCACCCGCTCGTCCAGCCCGGCGGGCCGCTCCCCGCGCCCGACCGCCACGACCCGGACGTCCGCCGCCCGGTCGAGCAGCCACGCGCCGACGATCCGCCCGAGCCCGCCCGCACCGCCCGTCACCAGATACGTGCCACCGTCGCGCACGGCGACCGGCTCCCCCTCGGACGCGGCCTCGACCACCGGCACCCGACGGGTTCCGGTGCGGTAGGAGACCTCCACGTCCCGCCCGTGCCCGGCGAGTTCGCCCGCGAGATCGGCGTCCTCGCCCAGCTCGATCGCCTGGACCTCCAGCAGCGGGTTCTCCGCGCGCACGGTCCGCGCGAACGCGCCGAGCGCGGGATCGTCCCGGTGCGCCAGCAGCACGCGGACGGGGCGAGCCGGCCGATCACTGAGGAGGTCCCGGACGACGCGCAGGGCCTGCTCGGGGCCGGAGCCGTCGGTCAAGTCGACGAGGACGACGTCCGGCACCGATCCGGGCGCGGCCGTCTCGAACCCGAGGCCGGTCAGGAGCGCGCTCAACTCCTCGGCACGTTCGACGGGGGCGACGACCCGTGCGGTGCCGCCGATCTCAACTCCCTTAGCGGGCAAGGGCGTCTCGGCCCACCGCCGCGCCAGCAACGCGGACTCCCGAGCCCCGCCCGGCACCGGTGCGAGGGCATCGCCCCGCCCCAGCACCCGCACCGCGAGATCGTCGAGCCGGGCCAGCACCCGCCCGTGCCCGTCCACCAACGTCACCCGCACCCGCGCGGCCCGCTCGCCCAACTCCCCGGCCACCACGTGAACCCGGCACCCCTCGGTGACCGGCGCGTGCACGACGAGCCCGTCCAGCGCCAACGGCAAGAACCCCGCCGCCGACTCCCCGTAGGCCCGCGCCAGCAGCACGACCACCGCGTGCAACGCCCCGTCCAGCAACGCCGGATTGAGCACCACCCCCTCCAGCGCGGCCCCCTCGTGCAGCTCCAGAACGCCCAGCGCCTCCCCGTCCCCGACCCGCACCTCAGCCAACGCCCGCATCCGGGCCCCGTATTCGAGACCGAGCCCGCGCAGCACGTCGTAGCACTCGGCGTGCCCGACCACGTCCGCGCACCGGTCCGCGACCGGCGTCAGATCGACCGGCGCGCCCGCGTCGACGGGCCCCGCGAGAACCTGACCAGACGTCACCACCGTGTCCCCGTCGGCGAGTTCGAAGCCGACAGCGTTGTTCTCGTCCCACATCCGCACGATCGCCGTCCGTGCCCCCTCCGCGTACGACAGCAGCCGCTCGAAGGAGACCCCGCGCAGCCGCACGGGCCCACCGAGCGCGAGCTGCCCCGCCGCCCGCACCAGCTCGACCTGCCCGGCGGCCGGCATGACCGGCTCCCCGCCCACCAGGTGATCGGCGAGATAGAACTCGGCACCGGTACGGGAGCTGCGGTAGGCGAGGGTGTCGAGCGTCGACACGTTCTCGTCGAGCATCGGATGCGGCCCGGCAGGAACGGCAGCCGAACCGGCGCCAGCCGAACCAGCCGCAGAAGACCCGGAGTTGACAGACCCCGCACCCTCGCCCCCCGGCGCCTCCAGCCAGCAGCGTCGCCCCTCGAACGGATACGTCGGCAGCGGAACCCGCCCGCGCTCCTCCCCCTCGAACCAGGCCGCCCAGTCGACTCCCGCGCCCGCCTGCCAGGCCCGCGCCACCCCCTCCCACGGCCCGTCGCCCACCCCGAGCGCGACCCCGCGCACCTCGTCGAGCGCACCCCGCACCGGAATCCGCGCACGCCGCGCCTCACCCGTCCCGCTCACCGCGTCCTCGAGGGACAGCGCGCCCGTGACACAGGCGGCCAGCCGCGCCGCGCCCCCGTCGCCGTGCACCGCGACCGGCGTGACACCCCAGTCCAGCCACAGCTTGCCCAGCGCGTACTGCACGGCGAACGCCTCGCCCGCCCCCGCATCGCGCGCGGCCTCGTGGTACCCGGTGAACGCGGGCTCCACGGCACCCCACTTCCGCGCCAGCTCCGCCGCGCCGGGCACCTCCTCGGCGAACACGAACGACACCTCACCGCCGCCGGGCCGCTCCGGAGCGGGCGCTGTCCGCAGCGCCTCGGCGAGCGCGGCCCGGTCGGAGCCGGTGACCGCGAGCCGGTACTCGTGCGCGCGCCGGCCCACCGCCAGCGTGTACGCGACGTCGGCGAGCGGGGCACCGTCGTCGCCGTCGAGATGGCCGGCGAGGTTCGCGGCGGCCGTGGCCAGCGCGGTCGGCGTCCGCGCCGACACCACGAGGACCTGCGACGGCCGTGAGGCGCCCGTCGCCGGGAGCGGCGGGGCCTCCTCCACAACGGCGTGCGCGTTGGTGCCGCCGATGCCGAACGAGCTGACGCCCGCGCGCAGCGGCCCGTCACCCGTCCACGGGACGGTGTCCGAGCTCACCTTGAACGGGCCCGCCGCGAAGTCGATCGCCGGGTTCGCGGACGTGTGGTGGAGCGTCGGCACCAGCGTGCGGTGCCTCAGCATCAGCGCCGTCTTGATCAGCCCCGCGACCCCGGCCGCCGCGTCCAGGTGACCGACGTTCGACTTCACCGAACCGATCGCGCAGAACCCGGTGTCGGCGGTCGTGTCCCTGAACGCCCTCGTCAGCGCCGACACTTCGACGGGGTCGCCGAGCCGGGTCGCGGTGCCGTGCGCCTCGACGTACCCGATCGTGCGCGGGTCGACGCCGGACACGGTGTGCGCCTCGCGGATCACCGCCGCCTGACCGGCCGCGCCGGGAGCCGCGAAACTCACCTTGCCCGAGCCGTCGTTGTTCGTCGCCGTGCCCTTGATGACCGCGTACACCGTGTCCCGGTCGGCGAGCGCGTCCCGCAGCGGCTTGAGGACGACGACTCCGACGCCGTTGCCGAGAACGGTGCCGCTCGCGTCCGCGTCGAACGTCCGCACGTGCCCGTCCCGGGAGAGGATCGCCCCCTCCTCGTACAAGTACCCCTTCTCCTGGGGCACTTTGACGGTGACGCCGCCCGCGAGCGCGATGTCGCACTCCCCGTTCACCAGTCCCTGGCAGGCCAGGTGGACGGCTACCAGCGACGTCGAACAGGCCGTCTGCACGGCGTAGCTGGGGCCCTTGAGGTCGAGCTTGTACGACAGCCGCGTCGCCAGGTAGTCCTTGTCGTTGCCGACCATGACCGCGAAGTGGTTCGACGTCGTCGTCTGGTCGACGTTGGGCAGCACGTGCCGCTGGAGGTAGGTGTTGACGGCCGCGCCCACGTACACGCTGATCAGGCCGTCGTAGCGGGCCGGGTCGTAGCCGGCGTGCTCCAGCGCGGCGTGGCCCGCCGTCAGCAGGACGCGGTGCTGCGGGTCGGTGATCGCCGCCTCGGCCGGGGTGAACTCGAAGTAGCCCGTGTCGAAGAGGTCGACGTCCGGGATGATCCCGTGGGCCGGGACGTAGGCGGGGTCGTCCAGCAGACGCGCCGGGACGCCGGCCGCCGCCAGTTCGTCGCGGCCGAAGCGGGTGATGCCCTCGCGACCCTCCTTCAGCAGACGCCAGAAGGAGTCGAGGTCGTCGGCGCCGGGGAACCGCCCGGCCATCCCGATGATCGCGACATCCGTCTCGGCCGCCTGGACCTCGTGGCTGCTCACTGGCGCGATCTCCCCTGTTCGTGTGCGGGTGTGCTCGGCTGCGGACGCGGGACGGCGGGGGAGCGGCCCTGGCGCGTGCCGGGCGCTTGCGCGGGCGGGCCGACCTCAGTCGTGGCCTTCAGCGTCGGTGCGGGCGGCGCGCGGCGTCACCACCCAACCGAGTAGAGCCGTCGACGGTCGCGGGCGCGGGGAACCTACTCGATCAGGTGGTTTGAAGAACGTCGACGCAGGTGAGGGCCGCACACCGGGCCCCCGGGGCAGGTCCCGCACCGGTGTGCCCCCGTGATCAGTCCCGCACGCCCCACGCGAGCCCGCGTACCGTCCCGCTGTCCGGGTGGTAACGCACCCCGTACTCCCGGCTGAACCGGTTGGCCTCCGCGCACGAGAACACCGTGGTGCGCAGCGACAGCGCGTACGCCGCCGAGTCGATCTGCTCGGGCGTCAGCGTCAGCAGCCAGCGTTTGTCGGCGAGGCTGAACTGGGCCGCCGCGACCCGCTCCGCGAGCCCCTTCACCGGCGGCCGGGACAGCTTGTGACCGATGCCGACGAAGACCCGCAGCGTCTCCATCTGGGCCGGCAGCAGCCTCACCAGCCGCTCCCCGGGCGCGGGTTCACGCTGCGCGGGCACCGGCGCCACGGGAGCGAGCGCGTAGACGAGGACGTCCCTGCCGTAGTCGGTGATCCGCAGCGCCCGGGAGACCGACCGGCCCAGCAGCGCGCCGAGTTCCGCACGGGCCCGCGCGTCCGCCGCCTCGACGATGCCCTCCCGCAGAGCGGTCCGCACGGCGTTCCACACGACGTCGGACAACTCGTCGTCCAGCACCCAGCCCTGCCGCTCCGACCGCCAGCCCTCGCGCAGCTCCTGGAGCAACGCGACCCGCTTCTCCGACTGCCTCATACACCACCTCGCCCACTGAGCGTAGTGCGCCGGACACCACAACGTGAGCGGTTACGGAATTCCCGGCGTCCGGTATTTCACGGATCCGCAGGCCCGGACCACCCCGGGGAAGGCGTCCGTCGACGTCTCTTGACTCCCGCGTTTCGCACGCACCACCATCGAGGACGACCGAACGCATGGTCGGGTTGTCCACCGACGTCCACGGAGAAGAAGGAGACGGCCAATCCCATGCGAACGAGACTCATCGCAAGCTGGCTGAGCGCGGGCGCCGCGCTCGCGGCGCTCCTCGCACCGACGACCGCCACCGCCGCCCCGGCCACCACTGTCCCGGCCACCCAGGCGGGGCCGTACTGCATTCCGGAGGCGCGCGTGTGCGCCGGCCTCGACGGCAACGCCACGCAGGGCTACCAGTACGTGTTCACGATCCACCAGCCGCCGTCGTCCCTGACGTTCCGCTTCACCGTCAACGGCCTCCCGGCGACCGGCGGTTACCGGGTCGTGACGCAGCCCACCTACGTCCAGGGCTGGTTCTTCCCCTCGCCCCCGCTGGTCAGGGGCGACGAGATCTGCATGACCCTCTCGGGCATCATCCCCAGCACCTACTGCTCCACCGTGCCCTGAGCCGTGCGTGAGACGGGCCCCGGAGACCCTGGGGCCCGTCCGGTCACGCCTCGGCGAGCAGGGGGTCGAACGGCGTCGTGCGCCGTCGTCCCGCCATGAACTCCAGGAAGTCCCGCACGAAGTCGGCGCGCGAGTACGCCCCGTCCGTGCCGAACGGGTCACGGTGGAACGCCCGGCGGAACAGCGCCCGGAACTCGTCCGCGTCGATCGTCCCGTCGCCGTTGGTGTCGGTGGCGTCGAAGAGGACTTCGGCGACCCTGATCAGCGCGGGCCCGGCGAGCGTGGGGGCGGCCGCCGCGTACTCGGCGCGGCTGACGCGGCCGTCGCCGTCGGTGTCGAGGGCCGACTGGAGTTCGCGCCACCAGTCGGCGTACGCCGCGTAGAGCCGCGTCTCCCGCGGCTCGTCCAGGTCGAGGCGGGTGGACAGCTCGCGGGCCATCGCGGCGAGGTCGGGCCAGGTGAGGCGGCCGTCGCCGGTCTGGTCGAGGACCTGGTCGAAGAACTCCCCGGCGCCGGGGGAGGGTTCGGGACTCTCGGCGGGCAGCGGAGTCACCAGCCGGACGAAGGCACCGGCCCGTTTCACCGTGTCGCGCACCGCCCTGAGGCGGGGGTCGTCGCTGTCCGGCGACATCGACAGCAGGCCGACCACCGCGTCCGCCTCGACCCACCCCGGCGGCAGGAACCGCGCGAGGCCCGCCGCGAAGTAGGCGCTCTGCAACAGGAGACCGGCGCCCGGGGTGTCGGGCAGGCCCGCCCGGTGCCGGAACGACTCCGGCAGGGACGCCACGGTGACCGCGCCGATCACCGGCCCCGCGAGGGTCCGCCCGGCCGCCCACAGGGTCGGCAGACCGTGCAGCAGCGGCGGCGCGGGCACGTGGTCGAACATCTGGTAGAGGATGATCCGGACGGCCTCGGTGTTCTCCAGCTCCTCCTCGACGATCCGGTCGAAGTACGGCCAGAACTCCCGTACCGTCTCCGGCAGTCGGCCCTCGTCGCCGTCCAACGCCCCCAGGAACGCCCGGTACTCGGCGTACACGCGCTCCATCTCGGCCGGGTCCAGGGGCTGTCCGCTCAGCCGGCACATCGTGACCGTGCTCTCGAACAGCGTCGCCACCACCCACGCCCGGACCTCGGGGTCCATCGCGTCGTACGGCCGCTCCCGCGTGTCCGTGCCGGCCAGCCGCGCGTGCATCCGGTTCAGGCGTGCCGCCTCCCGGGCGCGGACGGCCTCGTCGGCGCCGAACATGCGCCGCAGGCTCCGGTAGGTGTTCCACAGCCGACGCCACGGATGCGCCACGAACGTCGAGTTGTCCAGCAGCGCCGCGCCGACCTGCGGATGCGCGGCCTCCAGGACGAGCGCCCGGACCAGGGCCAGCGCCCACCGGGGATCGTTGACGAACGTGTCGAACTTCGAACCCGGCCCGAACAGCGGGGTCCCGGCAGCGGTGGTGTCGGTCACGGTCGGGACCCTCCGATCGGCTGGGCTTCGACACCGCCGAAGCGGCGGTCACGGCGCTGGTAGGCGTGCAGGCACTCCAGGAAGTGCGGCGCCCGGAAGTCGGGCCACAGCACCGGCGGGAACGTCCACTCCGCGTAGGCGACCTGCCAGAGCATGAAGTTCGAGATCCGCTGCTCACCCGACGTCCGGATCACCAGATCCACGTCCGGCGTGTCCGGGAACGGCAGATGCGCCGCGAAACTCTCCTCGTCCACGGCGTCGGCCGTCACCCCGCTGCGGATCAGCGACCGGGCCGCCTCCACGATGTCCCGCCGCCCGCCGTGATCGAACGCCACGGTCAACGTCATCCCCCGGTTCGCCTCGGTCAACGTCATCAGATCCTCGAAATCCCGCGCCAGCCCGGACGGGATCCGTGGATCCCGCACCCCCAGGAACCGGCACCGGATCCCCCGCGCGTGCAGCAGCGGCGCGTGCTTGCGCACCACCCGCCGCACCAGCCCCATCAGGAAATCCACCTCGCCCCCCGGCCTGCGCCAGTTCTCCGTGGAGAACGCGTACAGACTCAGCCACTGCACCCCCGCCTTGCGCGCCGCCTCGATCACATCGATCACCGTCACCTCGGCCGCCCGATGCCCCGACGTCCTCGGCAACGCCCGGCGCGCCGCCCACCTCCCGTTCCCGTCCATCACACACGCGACGTGCCGAGGCACCCCGGTCCCCGCTGTCACATCAACCCCTCCCGCCTCGAAGCCCGTTCACCAGCGTGCCTGCCCTGTCGGCCACATGGACGAAAAGAGGCCCCGGATTCACTCGAAAGAGATCACCGCCCGTACCGGCCGGCCAGCTCCGCCACTGTCCGCGCCATCCGCTCCCGCACCTCGGCCGGCCCCACGACCTCCGCCCCGGTACCGAACCGCAGCACCATCTCGACAGCCCGGCGCGCCGACTCCACGGGCACGACGACCCGCACCCACCCGTCGGCCTCCGGCTCCCCGGCACTCACGCGAGCCGCCCGGCACACCACGGGCTCCACCAGATCCGGCAACCGCGCGAACACCCCGGGCGACAGCCGCAACCCCGCCCGTGACCTGCCCCGGGCCGCCGGACTCCTCGCCCTCGGCACCGGCGGCGAGGCCCACGTCCTGGCCACCGTCGCCGCGCTGCTGCTCACCCTCGGCACGATGAACGCCTACTTCACGGGCGCGGCACGCCTCGGCGCCGCCCTCGCCCGCGACGGCGCGCTGCCCGCCCCGCTCGCCCGCGGCGACGGACCCGGCCGGGTCCCGCGCCGCAGCCTCGCGGTCGTCGTCGTGCTGTCCGCCCTCTCCCTGACCGCCACCACGGCCGCCGGAGTCGGCCCGCGGCCGCTCGTGCTGCTCACCACCGGCTCGTTCGTCACCGTGTACGCCCTCGGCACCGCCGCCGCCCTGCGCCTGCTGCCCCGGGGCACCACGGCCCACCGCTGCGCCCTCGTCTCCCTCGTCGCGGTCGCCCTGCTCCTCGCCCTGACCAGGCGGTACCTGATCTGGCCGCTGGCCGTCACGGTCGGCGCGCTCGGCTATCTGCGCCACC
This sequence comes from Streptomyces roseirectus, assembly GCF_014489635.1. NCBI lineage: Bacteria > Bacillati > Actinomycetota > Actinomycetes > Kitasatosporales > Streptomycetaceae > Streptomyces > Streptomyces roseirectus. The sequence goes on from NZ_CP060828.1 coordinate 9,348,077, forward strand.
GGCGGCGTCTCAGCGCGCGAGCGGCACGTAGGTGTCCCGTTCTCTCAGCACCAGATGCGGCAGGAACGACTCCTCCAGCATCCGCCGGTACTTCCCGTCCGCTTGGCGACGGGTGAAGGCGGCGTGGTCGGTGTAGTGCTCGACGAGGACGAAGGAGCGGGGGTCGGAGGCGGAGCGGAGGGCTTCGAAGGAGAGGCAGCCGGGGTCGGTGAGGGCGGTGGCGGCGAAGGCGGGGAGAAGGGCGGCGATGTGGTCCTGGGACTCGGCGGTGGTACGCCAACGGGCCATGACGACAAGGGACATGGGGTCTCCGGGTAGGGTCGGTGCATGGTGAACACGTTCTTCGCCGCGGGCGAGGTGATCGTCCGGCGGGAGATCCTGGACGGGCGGGAGTGGCTGGTCTACCCGGTGCGGGTGGTGGCGCACGACGCGGACGGCCTCGCCGTCCACACGGCACACGGCACCCCCCTCACGTTCGGGCGGGGCGACTTCAGCCTCGGCCCGCACCCCTGGACGGCCATCGGCGACACCTGGCTCTCCGACGGCGTCCTGCAACTCGTGCGCCCCGGCGACGGCTACTCCGTGTGGAGCAGGCCCACGGGCGGCTGGTACGTCAACTTCCAGCGCCCCATGCGCCTCACCCCCCGTGGCTTCGACACCCTCGACCAGGAACTCGACCTCCTGATCCCGCCGACGCCCCAGGACCCGCCGTACACCTGGAAGGACGAGGACGAGTTCCAACACCGCGCCGCCACCGGCGGTTTCGCCCCCGGCGAGGCCGACGCGGTGCGCGCGGCAGCCGCCGAGGTCGTCGCCCTGGTCGAGAGCGGCGACCGCTGGTGGGACAAGTGGAGCGGCTGGCGGGCCCCGGACGACTGGACCGCGCCCGCCCGGGTCCCGCTCACCTGTTAGTACGACTCCTCGTACAGCAGCCGCAGATACCCGGCGTCCACCCCCGGCCGGGGGTCGTTGTCGAGGTTGCCGCTCACGCCGTCGAGGAGCGCGCCCAGGTCGGTGCGGGACACTCCGTGGTCGCGCAGCCGGGAGGCGAGGCCGGTGCGGTCGAGGAAGTCACCGGCCGCCTCGCCCACGCTCGACGCCCCCAGTGCGGCGGCGAGGCGGCCGAAGCCGTCCGGGGCGTGCCGTTCGGTGTGCCGCAGCCAGGCCGGGTAGACGACGGCGAGACCCCGGCCGTGGGAGATGTCGAGGTGCGGCAGCGCGCCCATGGCCTGCTGGAGCCGGTGCGGCAGACAGGTGCTGGCGCGGGCCACGTTGATCCCGCCGAGCAGCGCCGCGAGCGACAGCGCCTCCCGGCCCGCCGGGGACAGCGCGTCCTTGGCGAGGGCGTCCGTCTGCTCGGTGATCAGCCCCAGCGCCCGGACGGACAGGGCCTGCGCGAGCGGGTCGGAACGCCGGGCCACGCACCCCTCGACGGCGTGCGCGAACGCGTCGAACGCGGTCTCCGTGCGCACGTGCTGAGGCACCGTCGCGGTCAGCGCCGGGTCGATCACCGCGACCCGGGGCGTCAGCGCGTCCCCCCGGATGCCGGAGCGGAACCGGCGGACGGTGTCGGTGACGATGGCCCCCTTGGTCACCTCGCTGCCGCTCCCGGCGGTCGTCGGCACCGCCACGACCGGCACCACCGGGTCGGCCGGCGACAGGGTGGTGCCGATCAGCTCGCTCGCCCCCCGCCCGGTCCCCAGGACGGCGGCCACCGCCTTGGCGGCGTCCAGCGGACTGCCCCCGCCGAGCCCCACGACCACGTCGCACCCGTGCGCGCGGGCCACCTCGGCGGCCCGGTCCACCTCCACGCAGGCCGGGTTGGGCGACACCCCGTCGAAGTGGACCGCCCCGCCGAGCGAGGCCAGCGCCCGCTCCAGATACCCGTACCGCCGCCCGGCCGACCGCCCGGTCACCAGCAGCGGACGCTCACCCAGCTCCCGGGTGAGCGCACCCAGCCGGTCCAGCGAACCGGCCCCGAACACGATCCTGGTCGGGATGTCGAGATCGAAATGCATGAGATCGCCTTTCACCGTCACGTTCACAGAAGAACCGCGGCCTCACAGAAGAGACGCGGTCTGCGCGCGCAGCGCCCGCAGCACCGCGCAGTCCCCCGAGGCCAGCAGCGTCAGCGCGGACCCGCCCCCCGTGGACGTCCGCCCCCGCCAGGGCAGTTCGGCGACCGTGTCCCCGCCGAGCAGCAGCGTGTCCGTCCCGGCCAGCACCGGCAGCACCGCGTCCACCGCCCGCGTGTGCCCGAACCGGTACTGGCACGGCGTCCCCGCCACCAACGCCCGCTCGGTGTACGTCAGTTCGGCGGCGGCCCACGGCTGGAGGTCGAAGTCGACCACCGCGTGCCCCGCGGGCACGTCACCGGGCAGCGCGAGCGGCCGGGCGGGCCCGACGGGGTTGCCGGCGGCGTCCGCCGGGGCGACGTACACCGTCGCCGGGAGGTGGATGACGGCCCTGCGCGGCCCCTGAAGGACCTCGCGGGCAACCCGCACACACCGCTCGGGGTCGCTGCCCAGCCAGGACGCGCCCACCCGGTGACCGAGCGCCGCGAGAAGGGTGTTGAGGACGACGCCGCCCGGCACGATCAGGTCGTAGGAGCCGCTCAGCCCCGCGAGCCCGGCCAGCACCTTCTCCGGCTTGCGCCCGCCCAGCACCGCCACCGACCGACGGCCGTCGCGCGCCGCCCACGGCGCCAGCTCCGCGACGTCCCGCACCAGACTGCGCGCCGCCACCCCCGGCATCAGGCCCAGCAGCCCGGTGTTGGAGGCGTGCGCCCGGTGCGCCTTGGAGAACCCGCCCACCGCGACCCGGTCCCCGAGCCGCGCGAACGCCCGCGCGAGCCCCACGTCACCGCGCTCCTCACCCGCGTATTCCCGCGTGTTCCCGAACAGCACCACCGCACCCGGTGCCATCGCCTCCGCGACCCTCGGCGCCTCCTCGTCCGCGCTGTGCGGGTGATACGCCACCACCCGCCCGAGCCTGCGGCCCAGATACGCGGCGATGTGCGACAGGCCCCGCGCGCTGCCGTCGCGGTGACTGCCCTGATGGGACAGGACGGCGACCCGCGCGCCGGCGTCCGCGAGCGCCGCGAGGTCCGCCAGCTCACAGTCGATCCGCCCCGTGTCGGCCAGTTCGGGCCCGGTGTTGAACCCGGCCGACAGGATCCACCGCTCCCCGGGGGCCACGGGGTGGTCGGCGAGCCGGGGGACACCGGCCAGCGGCCCGTCAGAACCCCCAGCGTCACAACACCTGGCGTCAGAACCCATACGCCCGCAACCCCGCCGTCTCGTCGAGCCCCAGCATCAGGTTCATGTTCTGGACCGCCGAACCCGCCGCCCCCTTCACGAGGTTGTCCGTCACGGCCACCACCTTCACCGCACCCCGGTGCGCGTCGTAGTCCAGCCCGATGTGACAGAAGTTCGACCCCGTCACCCCCGCGAGCGTCGGATACCGCCGGTAGTCCTTGTCGGTGAGCCCGCCGTGCGCGGGCCGCGCGTTCACCCGGACGAAGAACTCGTCCGCGTACCGCGCCCGGTACAGGTCGAGCAGCGCCTCCCGGCTCAACTCCCCCCGCACGTCCGCCCGTACGGGCACCGTCGCCTGGAGGTGGATGCCCCGCGCGAAGTTGCCGTGCGCGGTCGACAGGTCCACCACCACACCCCGTCCGATCCGGTCCTCCAACTCGTGGGCGTGCCGGTGCCCCTGGAGGCTGTACGGCAGCAGAGCCGCGAACGCGTTCGGGTGCATGACCTCCGCGCGCGGCTTGTTCCCCGCGCCCGAAGTCCCGTTGATCCCCACCAGGTTGAGCGGCGACGAGGGGTCCGCGATGCCGTCCTCGTAGAGGGGGACGACCCCCAGCAGCGCGGTGATGACGTAGCAGCCGGGGTTGGCGATCAGCCGGGCCCCCGCGATCTCCTTGCGGTGGAACTCGCTGACCCCGTACACCGCTTCGGCCAGCGCCTCCCGCGCCGTGTGCTCCCTCCCGTACGCCCGCGCGTACCGCTCGGGGTCGGCGAACCGGAAGTCGGCGCTCAGGTCGACCACCCGCGTCCCGGCCGCCAGCAGACCGTCCGCGCGGCGCATGGCCTCGCCGCTCGGCGTGCACAGGAACACCACGTCGAAGTCGCCCGCGCGGGCCGTCACCTCGTCCGGCGTGGTGAACTCCAGGCCGCTGCCCAGGAGATGGGGGTGGACGGACTCCAGCGGCTCGCCGGCCGAGCGGGCCGCCGCCGCGACCTCGACGACGTCCGGATGGTTCAGCAGCAGCCGCAGCGTCTCGCCGCCGGTGAACCCGGAGGCGCCGATCACGGCGGCACGGACACGGGACGCGGTCACTTGACGACCTCCGAGGTCAGCGGGCGCTCCAGCACGCCCGCGGCGGCCAGTTCCTCCTGCAGCCGGGACACCAGCAGCGTCCCGATCCGGGCCTGCGCGTCGTGCGTGGTCGCGCCGATGTGCGGGGTCAGCACGACGTTGTCCAGCTCCGCCAGCGGCGAGAGGCCGCCCTCGACGGCGTGCACGTCCAGCGCCGCCCCCGCGATCACCCCCGCCGACAGGGCCTCGTACAGGGCCTGTTCGTCGACGACCCCGCCGCGCGCGACGTTCACGAGATACGCGCGCGGACCCATCAGCGCCAGCTCGGGACCCGAGATCAGGTGCCGGGTCGCGTCATTGAGGGGCAGCGCCAGACACACGACGTCCGACTCGCTCAGCAGCGTCTTGAGCGGGAGGAGCGTGATGTCCTCGGCGGCGAGGTCCCGGGCCCGCTCCGGCGTCGGCGAGGCCACCGTCGCCAGGACCCGCATCCGCAGCGGGCGGGCCAGCTCCGCGAGCCGCGACCCGATCGGCCCGAGACCGACCACGCCCAGCGTGTGCCCGCCGAGTTCGGGCCCCGCCAGCTCCGGCTTGCGCCACAGCCCGGCCCGGATCTGCCGGTCCGCGAGCGCCACGTTCCGGGTCACCGACAGGGCGAGCCCCAGGGCGAGTTCGGCGACCGCGTTCGCGGACACGCCGTGCAGCGTGAAGACCCGGACGCCGAGTTCACGGGCGACGCCGACATCGATGTTGTCGGTACCGCTGCCGGCCCGGCCGATCACCCTCAGCCGGGGCGCCGAGCGGATCACCTCACCGGTCAGCCGCACCCCGCTGCGGACCACGACGGCGTCCGGGTCCACCTCCTCGACCAGGGCGGCGAGCTCCGACTGCGGCGGCTTCAGCCGCACCACCACCTCCAGAACCAGGCCGAGTTCGGCCAGGGCCTCAGGGTGGACGGGATCCAGGACCAGCAGACGCGGTGTTCGGGCCACGGCGTGGCCTCCTTCGAGTGGGGGGAGTGGAAGAGGGGGCCCGGGACGGGGACCGTCCCGGGCGGGGGAGCGGTCAGGCGCCGGCCGGCACCGGGAGGTCCTGGACACGCGGCCAGAACTCCCGCACCCAGCGCAGCACGTCCTGCATCACGTGGTGGTTGCGGTTCGGGCGCAACGCCCCGAGCTGGAAGAACATCACGCCCTCGCTCGGCGGGCCGAGGAACGTCAGCCGCCGGTCCGCCGTGCCGTCCGCGCGCACCGGATGGAAGTCCGCCGTCAGCTCCAGACCACCGGGACCGAAGTCCGGCGCCCCGCCCTGGCCCGGGTTCACCCACTTGCTGACCAGCCCGTGCCGCAGCAGCGCCGGATACACCGGACGGACGTCGTTCTCCGCGTCGAACGGATGCACCCGCGAGTCCACCAGCACGTCCAGCTCCAGATCCGCGCCCGTCGTCGGCCCCTGCACCCGGAACCGCCCCGACGCCGCGTCCGTCGACAGCTCGGCGCCGGGACCCACCGACACGTCGACCAGGCCCGCGCGGATCGCCGCCCGCACCTTCTCCATGACCTCCAGCGCCGCCCCGTTGCACAGCCGGTTGTGGTGACGCATGTAGACGTCCAGGAAGTTCTGGTGCGAGGCCGCCGTCAGACCCCCGAAGTCCACCGCGTACGCGAGGGTGTCGCGCAGGTCGCGCCACACGCCGTCGGCCGCCGCCTTCGCCGGGTTCGTCAGGTTGTCCTGCGCCGCCCAGCGGTGGTCGACGTCCAGGAAGTCCAGCAACGCCGCCCGGTACTCCTCCGGGTCCCGGTGCCCCTCGCGCGGGATCGGCCACAGCGTGCGCTCCCACGAGAACCGGTTGGCCGCCGGAAACGTGCCGTGCCGGTACGGCGACGGCGTCAGCGCCACCGCCCGCGCGAACCGCGCCCGGTCCGACTCGGCGAGCGACGCGAGCCGCGCCCCCTCGTCCGGACCGAACACCACCTCCAGATAGCGCGGCAGCAGCCCCTTCGGCACCGGCGCGTCCGCACCCCGCAACACCGCGTCCAGCGCCTCCGCGACCGGATCGACGTACCGCTCGACGGCGTCCGACAGCCGCGCCACCGCCTCGGCCGACGACGCGCCCGCGCCCGCGTCGGCGAGGAACGCCTCGTACTCCGGGCGCACCGCCGCCTCCAGCGCGTCCCCGAACTCCGGGCCGAACAGCGTCCGGTAGTACAGCGCCGCCATCTCCAGCACCACGATCGGCAGGACGTGCCGCTCGAAGTCCAGCTGCACCCGCGCGAGCCCGCCGATCGAGACCGGCGCGGAGCCCTCGGCCTCCCGCAGCGCGTCCACCGCCGCCTCCGTCAGGAACACACCCCGGTGCTCCAGCGCGTCGAGATCGCGCTCCTTCGCGTTGTAGGGCCGCGCGAACGTGAACAGACCCGACCGGCTGAACACCGCGATCGACGCCGGCTCCTTGCCCGACGGCTCGTACACCAACTGCCCGTCACCGCGCTCGGCATACCGCCCGCCCCGCCCCTCGGTCAGGTGCAGAATGATGTCGATGCTGGTCAGCCCCATCCCCAGGCACCCCACCACCGCACCGGGCCCGGTCGACTCCTCCGGGATGTGCAGCTCCATCGGATACGCGGACGGCACGAACACCGCGCCGTGCTCCTTCGCGAACGCGTTCCACCGCGCCTGCTTCGGATACCGGTCAGGGTCGTTCCACGAGTGCCCGGTGACCATCAGGACACTGTCCACGTCGTACGAGGCACCCGCCGCGTCCGCCGTGTCCGTCACCACGGTCAGCCGCCCACCGCCGTCGTCGGCCTCGTGGATGTCGACGACCTCCGCGTGATACAGGTCGACCCGCACCCCCGCCGACCGCAGCAGCCGCAGGTACGTCTCGAACTGGTCCTGGAGCGCCTGCCCGTGGACGTACCGCTTCGGCCAGTCCTCGGCGCTCACGTCGTACAACGGATCGCCGGTCGCCGCGAACCGCTCCTGGCACCACTCCAGCAGCGTGGGCCGCAGCTTCGCCGGCAGCAGCGGACCGGCCTCCTCGACGGTCTCGTCCGCCGCGAACGACACCTGACCGACGATCCGGTTGAGGAAACTCGTGACGGGCTGGCGCGGGCTGTGCACCTGGCCGGCGCCGAACTGGCCCGACGCGTCGAAGATGTGGACGGCCAGCGGCACCCGCCCGTCGGCGGCCTGCGCGAGCGCGGCCAGCCGCTCCAGGGCGTACGTGCAGCTCGGGCCCGCGCCGACGATGGCGAGGGAGACGAAGGACATGGTGAACCTCCGGAAAGGGTGTGGGGGGATCAGAGCTGGTCGGACGTCAGCTTCGCGACCGCGCGGTCGAACGCCTCCAGGAAACCGGCGACGTCGGCCTCGCTGAGCTGGCCCATGTTCGCGACGCGGAACACACCGGGCAGCTGCTCCTGGGTGGCGTAGATGACGTAGCCCTCCGCCTTGATCAGGTCGTGCAGGTCCGCGTACGCGATGCCGTGCGGGATGTGGACGTTGGTGCAGGAGTTCGCGCGGTGCTCCGGCGGCAGCAGGAACGCGCAGCCGCGCTCGGCGAGCCCCGCGCGGATCAGCTCCGCCAGCCGCAGATACCGCGCGCCGCGCGCCTCGGCGCCCTCCGCGAGCGAGCGGTCCAGGGCCACCTCGAACGCGGTCAGCACCTGCACGGCCGGGGTGAACGCCGGCACGCCCTTGCCCTCCTGCGAGGACCAGTTGCCGTACAGGTCCAGGTAGAAGCCGCGCGCGGGGACGTCCTTCAGCTCCTCGAAACGGTCCCTGCGGCCCGCGACGAAGCTGACGCCGGGCAGGCCCTCCAGGCACTTGTTCGCCGTCGCCACGACCCAGTCGACGTGGTCGGCGACCAGGTCGAACCGCTCCGAGCCGAGGCTGCTGATCGCGTCCACCGCGAGCTGCCTGCCGTGCCGGGCCACGACCTCGCCGATCTCCCGCAGCGGGTTCAGCTGACCCGTGCTGGTCTCGTGCTGCACCAGGCCGACGTGCGTGAGGCCCGGGTCCTCGGCGAGCGTGCGGTCCAGGACGTCCAGGTCGATCGGGTTCGTCCAGCCGAACTCCAGACGCCGGTGCGGGACGCCGTTCGCGCTGACGATCCGCCACAGGCGCTCGCCGTAGTGGCCGTTGTCCAGGATCAGGATGCGGCCCGTGGGCGGGACGATCGAGGCGAACGCGGCTTCCAGGGCGGCTGTGCCGGAGCCGGTGAAGATCGCCGCCGTGTGGTCGTCCGGGTTGCCGCCCGCTATCTGCGCCGCCTTACGCCGGGTGCGGGCCAGCAGGGCGAGGGGTTCGGCCTCGCGGTGGCACTGGTCGGGGGAGGTCATACCGGCGCGGACGTCGGGGTGGACGTTGACGGGGCCGGGGTTGAGGAGGGTGAGCTGGGGGAGGGGGGTGGTGGTCATGGGGGGCCTTTCTGGGGACGGGGACGATGGGGGTGGGGACGGGGGTGGGGGGGTCTGGTAGTGGGGGCGGGGGGCTCAGGGGTGGGCCGGGGCGCGGCCGTGGGGCCGGCGAAACCGTGCCGGGCGGGCGGTGTGCGTCGTGTCCGGCGAGAGCGTGCCGGGCCGGCGGTGTGCGTCAGGGGTAGGTGGCCGCGCCGGCCGGGGTGCGGCGGGTGATGAGGGTGTGGGGGAGGGTCGGGGGCCAGTCGGTGAGCGGGGCGAGGAGGTGGGTGAGGTCGGTGCCGTCGGGGTCGCCGCGCAGGATCAGGCACTCGCCGCCCCGGCGGGCGTGACTGGTCAGCGCGCGGAGCTTGCCGTGCATCGCGTCGCTGGTGTCCCAGCTCGCGGACTCCCAGACCAGGTCGTGGGCGGCGTCCGGGGCGTCCGGGTCGACGAAGGGGACGACCTCGGTGCCGTCCGGACCGTCGGCGAGGACCCCGGCGACGTCCGTCAGCGTGACGATCCGCACCCGCCCGAACCCGGCGCCGAGCAGCAGCCCGGGGACGTGGTCGCTGCCGAGGATCCGCAGCCGTCCGTCCGCCGCGAGGACGCAGTCGCCGGACAGGACGGGGACGGCGCCGGCGGCCAGCACCTTGCGCAGCACCGTCCGGTCCGCCTGGACCTCCTCACCGGTCCCGGCGCCCACGGTCCGGGGGTCGGCGTCCCCGACCCGCCCCGCCGGCCGCCGGTCCCAGGCGAGCGCCGCCACCTGCAACGGCATCGCGGCCACCCCGGCACCCCGCAGCGCGTCCACCCACGCCCACTTCACGGTGAACGTCGCCCGCGTCAGCTCCAGCGCGGTGAACGGGTCGTCGGGCCGCAACTCCCGTACGGCGCCGTGCCCGAAGGCCCCGCCCCCGGCGACGAACACGACCCGCCCCGGCCGCGCCCGCACCAGCGCGGCGATCTGCCGCGCGTACCCGGCGAGCGCGGCGGCGTCGATCCCGTCGTCCGCGCGCTTGTCGGAGACGAGACTGCCACCGACTTTGAGGACGAGGAGGTCGGGGGCGCCGCCTTGTGCGGAGAGGGTGTCGCCCTGAACGGCCCGCGCCTCCGCGCTGCCGCCGCCCCTCACCGGGTCACCCCGGCGCAGACCCCGGCCTGTCCGGCCGCCGTCCGTACGATCCCGGCGATCTCCTCCACCGGCCGGTCCGCCTCCACCGTCCGCCATCCGAACCGCGCGGCCCAGTCGTCCAGCACCTCCCGCACCCGCCCCTGATGCCGGAGGAACGAGGCGCGGGAGCACAGCGGATCGCCCCCGCACTCGTACGGCAGGATCTCCTCGCCCTGCTTGCGCTCCCACGCGACCTCGGGCGCGATCCGGAGGTAGATCACCTGGTCGCAGGCGGGCAGCCCGGCGCCGACGGCTTCGACCCAGGCCCGGTCGAGCCCGTGGACGACCTCGACGGCGGCGTGCTTCATCCAGTACCCGTCGAGCAGGGTGACCGTGCCCGGCGCGGGTGCGGGCTCGCGCCCCTGGAGGGCCAGGCAGGACGACCACAGGAAGAACAGGAACCGGGCGGGGTTGGGCATCTCGGCGGCGACGGTCCGCCCCAACCGCACGTCGGGACGCAGGAGCCGGGCCGAGGGATAGCGCTGGGGCTCGGCGACGATGTCCCAGCGGTCGGAGCGCCGCACGGGCGGCCCCGAGGCCGCGCCGGACTCGGTGAGGAGCCGGGTGACGGTGGACTTGCCCGCACCGTCGGAACCGACGAGGGCGATGAGCATGGGGACTCCTAGGAGGTCAGGCGGGCGGTGAGACCGGGCGCCGCGTCCGCCGCGCCGGCGAACGCCGCCGGCGTGGAGCCGGGGAACACCAGCGCGGTCAGCCTCGGCACGGAGTCCAGCGCGGGCCACAGCCCCGGCCGGGCGAGCAGCGCCTCGGTGAGCGCCCAGTCCGCGTCGCCGAGGGACGCCGACAGCAGCGCGACGTCGAGCAGCTTGGCCAGCGGAAGGAACCCGCCGTCCGGCCTCCCCTCCAGCAGCGCGCGGGCGGGGCCCCTCAACTGGGCCCACAGGTCGATGAGTTGATCGGCGGGGTGCAGCTCCCGGGCGGGCGAGCCGCAGCGCACGGCGGCGCGGGAGCGCTCCAGGACGTCGGCCATCGGGATCTCGGACAGTCCGAGCGGCGGCTCGGGCAGGGCGGGGCACAGGTCGACGTAGAACTCGGGTACGCCGGGCCGCAGTCCGGCCTTGCGGTACGGCAGGAACTCCCCGTCGTCCCCGCGCGCGGGCCCGTCCGCCTTGAGCGCGGCGGCGTACGGCACGACATGGTCGCCGTCGGTGGCCAACTCGCCCTGGACGTAACCGAGTCGGGTGAGCGTGGTGTGCGCCCGCGCGGTGTCGTCGGGGTGCAGCGCGAGGTCGAGGTCGCCGATGCGCCGCACCCCGGGATCGCCGTACACGCCCTCGGCGAGCGCGAACCCCTTGCGCAGCGCCCACCGCACCTGATGTTCCGTCAACTCACGCTGTACGCCGGAGAATTCGTCGGCGAGCGCGGTGTTGCGGGCCCGGTTCGCGACGTACGCGGACGTCAGGACCCAGGGGTGGGGGAGGGCGCCGGGGCCCCGGTCGAGGTGGTGGCGGTGGACGTGGCGTCCGGCGAGCGGGAGCAGCTTGTGGCGGGCGGCGGCGTCGAGGAAGGCCGCCGCGTCGAGGGCGGGATCGGCGGCGAGGGCGCGGACATGGCCGGCGTCCGGGGCGAGGCAGGCGAGCGCGCGCAGGAGACGGTGGTGGGGCGCGGTGTTCACGCGGCACCGCCGATACGCAGCATCACCTTGCCGGTCGGCGCCGCGCCGGGCGGTGCGGGGCGGTCCAGCACGGCCATGGCCTCCTCGATCCGCTCCAGCGGGAAGTGGTGGGTGACCAGCGGCAGCGGGTCGAGGCTGCCGTCCGCGAGCCAGGAGATGATCCGGCGGAAGTCGTCGGGCACCGACAGCGAGGAGAAAAGCAGCCGCGCCTCGCGCCCGACGAGCGCGTTGAGATCCACGGGGACGGGTGCGTCGAAGTAGCTGACGACGACGATCGTCCCGCCGGGCCGGACGGCGGCCACGGCCTGGTCGAGCACGCCGGGGTAACCGGCCGCCACGAACACCACCTCCGGCCGCTCGCCCGCGAGTTGACGGACGATCAGGTCGGCGACCTCGCCGGGCGAGGGTGACCCGGTGCGCGCGTCGACGTACCCGTCCGCGCCCGCTGCTGCGGCCAGCGCCGCCTTCGCGGGTCCGGCGTCCACGCACACGGCGGGGCCGAAGCCGAGCCGGCGTGCGGAGAGCAGACAGCTCAGCCCGATTGTCCCCGACCCCAGCACGGCGAGCGCGCGCCCGGCGCCGGGTCCGGCGAGGCGGACCGCGTGCAGGCCGATGGACAGCGGTTCCACCAGCGCGCCCGCGACCGGGTCGGTGCCCGGCGGGAGGCGGTGCGTCATGTTGCGGCGCAGCAGGACGTACTCGGCGAAGGAGCCCTGCCACCCCTCGTGGCTGAGGTTGCGGCGGTCCGCGCACAGGTGGGGCGCGCCGCGCCGGCACTCGGCGCATCCGTCGCAGGGCGAGAAAGCTGCCGAGCAGACCAGGTCGCCCACCGCGAACTCGCCCTGGTCATAAGGGAGTTGGAGGCCGAGCCGGGTCACCGTGCCGCAGAACTCGTGGCCGAGCACGACCGGCGCGACCTTGTAGGGGTGGGTGCCGCGCCAGGCGGCGAGGTCGGAGCCGCAGACGCCCGACGCCAGCACCCGCACCAGCAGCTCGCCGGGGCCCGGCTCGGGCACGTCGAGCAGGGCGTGCGGGTCGAGGACGCGCGGCGCGGTCAGCAGTCCCGCGCGCATCTCCTTGGTGCAGGGGACGGCTGGACGGGTGGGGGTGTTCATGCGAGGTCAGCTCCCGGATCGGTGCGGGCGGCGGCGACACGGAGAGACGCACTCGATTCGCTAATGCGACGCATTAGGAGGGGATCGGGCCGGTGTCGCGATGCGTCCAATCGTCTTTACCGCCCGTCACTTCTGTCAACGTCACCCCTGCCGTCTTCAAGATTTCTGAAGACCCTCGCCAGCGGCTGCCCCTGGCGAGGAAGATACGAAAGGTGTCCGAGAGGAAGCCGGAAAGCCAACTTCTGGTGACCAGAGGCTGAACCTCGCACGCGGCGAACGACGCGACCGCACGCTGCCCGCCTAGCCGGGCCGGAGTGTGCATGTTGCTTTGGCGAATCACTGACAGAAGGTGTTCCCATGTCCCTGAAACCCCCCTCGTCCCCCTCTTTCCGGTCCCTCCTGCGCCCCGGCCGGGCTCTGCGGGTGGCCGGCGCGCACAGCGCCCTCGGTGCCGTCCTCGCGGAGCAGGCGGGGTTCGACGCGATCTGGTCGTCGAGCCTGGAGATCTCGGCGGCCCGCTGCCTGCCGGACGCCAGCATCCTGACGATGACCGAATACCTGGAGGCCGCCGCGCACATGCAGAAGGCGCTCGGCATCCCCGTCGTGGCGGACGCCGACACCGGCTACGGCAACAACCTCAACGTGGCCCACATGGTCCACGAGTTCGAGGACATGGGCATCACCGCCGTCGCCATCGAGGACAAGCTCTTCCCGAAGATCAACAGCTTCGCCGACGGCGACCAGAGCCTGCTGTCGACCGAGGCGTTCGTCGCCAAGATCGAGACCGCCAAGAACGCCCAGCGCGACGACGAGTTCTTCGTCATCGCCCGCACCGAGGCCCTGATCAACGGCCTCGGCGTCGACGTGGCCCTGGAACGCGCCCACGCCTACGCCGACGGGGGAGCCGACGCCGTCCTCATCCACTCCAAGAAGAGCACCAACGCCGAGGTCGTCGAGTTCGTCAAGCGCTGGCAGGGCCGGCTCCCGGTGGTCGTCGTCCCGACCACCTACCCGGACTGGAACATCGCCGAGGCCGAGGCCATGGGCGTCCAGGTGGTGATCTACGCGAACCAGGGCATGCGGGCCACGATCGCCTCCCTGCGGGAGACCTACCGCTCCATCCGGGACTCCGGCGACACCGTCGCCCTGGAGCCGAAGATCGCTTCCGTGGCCGACATCTTCCAGCTCCAGCGGCTCAAGGAATGGCAGCGGCTCGGCGCGTGATCCGCGCGGGCGTCTGACGCCGTGTCGGCCTTCCGGTCCGGAAGGCCGGCAAAGCCCGCACCGATGTCCGGAGAACTCGAAATCGATGTCCGTTCGGGCATTTTCGGACGCCGTTCGGCATACCCTTCGTCACACTGTTCGTCACGCCGCCCGGTCGCGTCGAATTCTCTTTGCGGAATTCCGCAATGTTGCTGGATCCGGAGATTTATTGCCTTCCGGTCGGAGCGGCTGATTCTTTGCGAGAGCCGCGGTCAGTGCCCGGAACGTCTGCACGCTCGGACTGTCGTCGTCCCCACGCCGGGCCAGCACACATTTTTCCCAGGGGGCGTCGAGTATCGGCACGAACGCCGTTCCCGGCCAGGAGTGATAATGCGTGAACGATTCCACCGAGGTGGCGATGCCCGCCCCGCCCGCGACCGAGCGCAGGGCGTCGTACGGGGTGCGCACCACCGCCGGGAAACCCCGGCGGACCGGGATGCCACCGCGCGCCGGCACGAAGTAGAAGTAGTCGGCGAACTCCCTCGGCACCTGCGCGACCGGCAGGAACGGCTCGTCGAGCAACTCGTCCACGGGCACGCCCTCGCCGCGCGCGTCGGCCAGCGGCGAGGCGGCGGGCACGATCGCCACCCGTGGCTCGCTGTCCAGCACGTCGTAGCGGATCCGGTCGTCCGTGGGCGCCGGCCGGATGAAGGCGACGTCCACGTCCCCCTCCAGCAGCGCCGACTGGTGCGCCTGGAAGTCCAGTTGGACGACGGACAGCGCCACGTCGGGCCGCAGGTGCTGAAAAGCCGACAGCGCGGAGGAGGTCACCTCCCCCGCGCCGTGACTCATCACCCCCACCCGCAGCCGGGCCGGCCGGGAGCCCTCCGGCTCCGTCAGCTCGGCGAGGTCCTGCCGGGCCGCGTCCAGCGCGCCGAGCAGCCGGCGTGCGTGCCGCAGCAGACGCTGTCCCGCCGGGGTGAGCGCGACAGGCGTGCGATGGAGTAACCGCACTCCGAAATCGGCCTCCAACTGCTTGATGTGCAAGGTGACCGAGGGCGGGGAGAGGTAGAGCCTCTTGGCAGCGTTGCCGAAATGGCCCTCCTCCGCGACTGCCACGAAAGAATTCAGGCGCCGAAGATCCATGTCCGGGATATTAAAGCTTCCCGTTGTATACAACAAGCGGCGCATTGGTGATGACGGGCTAAAAACTTGGAAAGGTCGAATAACCTTGCAGATGCCAAGGATCGGAAAGCGCGGGCGGGCGTGGTTTCGGCATGGGTGAGAAAGGCCGGGCCCTTGGCCGGCTGCCGAATACCGCACTCGCCCCGCCGCCGGAGAAGACGCCAGAGGCACCCCGGGGCAGGGGAGAATGGCGCAGGGCCGCACTCGCCCTCGTCGCGATCGGCTGGACCGCCAACGAGTTCACCGTACTCCTCGACGTCTACCGGCAACTCCTCGGCCTCTCCCAGGCCCTCGTCATCGGCGCGTTCGCCGTGTACGTCCTCGGCATCGTTCCCGGCATCCTGCTCGGCGGGCCCGTCACCGACCGCCTCGGCCGCAAGAAGGTCGTCGTCGGCGCGATCGTGACCTCTGGACTCTCCTCCCTCACCCTCATGGCCGGCTCCGAGGTCACCGCCCTGCTCTTCGCCGGCCGCATGCTCGCCGGGCTCGCCATCGGGGCGGCGATGACCTCCGCCGCCGTCTGGGCGCGCGAACTCCACGAACGCGCACCGGAGTCGGCGGGCGATCCCGACCGGCCCGCCCGCCTCGCCAGCGTCTGCCTCTCCGCCGGGTTCGCCCTCAGTGGGCTGTGCTCGGCGCTGATCGCCCAGTGGCTGCCGCATCCGCTGCTGCTCGCCTACGTCCCCCAACTCGCCCTGACCGCGCTGGCGTTGGCGGGCGTCGTCCGTCTCCCGGAGACGGCGGGGCCCGTCGGGCGCAGCCACAACGTCGGGCCCGTCGGGCGCAGCCGCACCGCCGGGACCGGCGGGAGCGTCCGGCCGTTCCTGCGGTACGTCCTGCCGGTCGCGCCCTGGGTGTTCGCGGCGCCCACCCTCGGCTACGTCGTCCTGCCCCACCTCGTCGCCGACGCCCTCGGCGAGCACGTCCTCCTCTACAGCGGCCTCGCGATCCTCGTCACGCCCGGCGCCGGCGCCCTCACGACCCCCCTCGCCCGCCGCCTCGCCGCCCGCAGCCCGCTGGCCCCCGGCGTCACCGGCATGGCGACCGTCGCCGCCGGACTGCTCCTCGGCGCCTGCGCCGTCCAGCGCGCCGACCCCCGCACCGCCCTCGCCGCCTCCGCCGTCCTCGGCTGCGGGTACGGCCTGTGCGCCGTGTACGGGCTGACCCGCACCGCTCAGCTCGCCGGCCCCGGCCGACTCGCCGCCCGCACCGCCGCCTACTGGGCGCTCGCCTACGCCGGCTTCACCGCGCCCTTCCTCTTCGACCTCCTCGACCGCACCCTCCCCGCCGCCGGGATCCTCCTGGCGCTGGCGCCGCTGTGCCTGGCGAGCCTGCTGCCGCTGGCCGGCGGGGCGGACCGCGCGATCGGGCAGGATGAGCCACGAGACACCATCGGCCCCACGCAAGGAGCACCCCCCACGTGACCTCCCGGACCCAGACCCTGAGCGGAGCCACCGACCTCGACCTCCCCGAGTTCGACACCCCGCCCGCCGACCCCGTCCCCCTGCTCCTCGACTGGCTCGCGAGCGCCGTCCAGCGCGAGGTGCGCGAGCCGTACGCCGCCGTCCTCGCCACCGCCGACGCCGACGGCCGCCCCTCGACGCGCGTCCTGCTCGTCAAGGACGTCGACGCCGACGGGCTCGTCTTCACCAGCTTCACCGGCAGCCGCAAGGGTCTCGAACTCGCCGCCCGCCCCTGGGGATCGCTCACCTTCTACTGGCGCGAGACCCTTCAGCAGCTCACCGTCTCCGGCCCCGTCGAGCAGGTGAGCGCCGCCGAGTCCGACTCCCTCTTCGCCCGCCGCCCCCTCGCCGCGCGCGCCACCACCGCCGTCTCCCGCCAAAGCCGCCCCCTCACCGACGAAACCGCCCTGCGCGACCAGGCGAAGTCCCTCGTCGCCGCCGCCTCCGATGTGCCCCGCCCCGCCGAGTGGACCGGCTACCGGCTGCGCCCCACCGCGGTCGAGTTCTGGTACGGCAGCCCGGACCGGCTGCACCGCCGGTTGCGGTACGAGCGGGACGGGGTGGACGCGGGGGCCTGGACGCACGAGCGACTGCAGCCCTGAGCCGGCGGCTGGGCCGCGAGGGGTCTCACCTCGCGGCCTGGCGGCGGGGGTTGGGCGGTGAAAGTACGTGAACTCGGGCCGTGTCCCGCGACGTGGTGGGGGAGCGTGGGGGCGGCGCTGTGATGAATGCCGCCGGGAGTTTCGCGACCGTCGTCGCGCAGTTCGGCAGAGTGTGCGAACCGTGACCTGCGATGCCCGTCTACACCCCCCACACGTGGCCGGAACTCGGGGTCTGGCGGTGGGTGTCGGGGACGTGTGAACCCGGGGCCCGCTGCCGGGGTGTTCGAGCGTCCGTCCCGGCGCCGCAAGCTGCCGGGCGGCTGAACTCCCGTCCCGGCGGCGTGCGGTGCGGGGCGACTGCGCGCACACCGTCGCCCTCGGCCCCGGCGGACCGGGAACCGCTGTTCCGGCGAGTCCCCGCAGCGTCGTTCCGACGCGCTGCTCGTCACCCGGGACCGGTGACCGTCTCCGTCGGACAGCGGCCGCCACACGGCCAGGCCCGAGCAGCGGCACCGCGCACGCGGCGACGAGGGACCGTACGGCGTCCGCGCGACGGCGAGAGAGAGGGTGGCGTCCCGCCGAGTGGTGTAGAGCCCTCCGGACCGGGCTCGCCGAGCGCCCCGCGATCGCCGGCTCGGCCGAAGCCCGCGCCGCCGCGTGAGCCGGTCGGCGCAGCGGGGGCCGCCCGACCCTGGACCGACGGGCGGAACTCGGCCGCGACCTGCGAAGCCGCGACAGTCGAGCGGCTGCACCACTGGGCGGGACGCCACCCGAGAGAAGGGGGGCAACTCCTCCTCCCTGGCGGGGGATTCACCCCCAACCAATGCCGCCCCGCACGCCCGCGCCAACGCGGCGAGCGCGTTCGGCCCGGACGGATTCCTCACGACGCCCGGAAACCACTCTCCCCACCCGACCCCAGAAACCGCACCAGCACCTCGGCCTCGCCCCGCAACCGCTCGGCGTGCGCCGTCCCCTCGACCTGCCGAGCCGCCCGCAACCGCTCGTCGACCTCCTCCCGCACGATCCGCTCGACGTCGCTCTCCCCGAGCACCCGCCGCTCCACCTCCGTGGCCCCGACCCCCACAGCGGCCTCCTCGATCGCCTGCCCCCGCAGCGCCCCGGCCTCCACGGGCACCGCCTCCGCGTTGTCGAGGGCGGCCAAGGTCGCCCGGAGGGCACTCACCGCCACCTTGTCGCGGGCACGCATCGCTTCGGGCAGGGCACGGCGCATTTGATCACGGAGAACCATGCGAGGACCCTACGAGCCCCTGCTCGGCCTGACCACTGGATTGCCGGCTCACGCCTGGAAGAAGTCGGACAGTCCCCGTGCCGAGTGCTCCGCGACGCTCACGTTGGCCACGCCCACCACGGCCATGGCGAGCGCCAGCACCACGCACAGCGCGCCGAACCCCGCCAGCACCGTCCGGGCCCGGCGATCCCCGGTCCCCGCGAACCGCCGCCACAACACGACGCTCACGACGACGAACGCGAGGGTGGCGACCCCGGCGACGACGGCCATCGTCACGTGGTAGCGGACGTTGTCGTCGATCATCACGCCGAGGGCGGGCGGAGCGCTCGCGGGGTCCCCGGCCAGCCCCTCCCGGACCTGGGCCAGCGTCCCGCCGAGCGCCCCGCCGCGCTGCCCGACCGGCAGCATCGTCAGGGCGGACGTGAACGGCGCCACCGCGCCTTGGACGTTGGCCAGCGCGACGACGAGGGAGAACAACCCGCCGACGGTGATCCCGGCCCCGGCGACCGCGAGCCACGCCCGCCGCACCCCGTCACCGCGGACGAAGCCCCGCCACACCACGACCCCCAGCGCCACCAGCACGACCAGCCACGCCGAGGAGATCACCGCCTTGGCCACATGGAACCGGAACCAGTAGTCGACGACACTCCCCATCGCCGGCGAGTAGTCGGCGCTCCCGGCCCCCCAGTACTCGACGAACCCCTTCTTGACGGCCCCGATGAGCACCCCCTGATCCCCGAACCCGCTCTGCGACGACCCGTCCGCCGCGAGCAGATGCGGCCCGAAGAACACCGCGGGCCCCAGCAGAAGCGCCAACCCGGCAAGCACCCGAGCCCGCACACGCCCGGCCGACAAGGAAACAACCGCACTACTGGACAAGACGATCCCCAAACTCCGCCCACACGAACGCCCTCACCCTCCCGCACCCCCACCCCACCCCACACTGAGGCCCACCACCGACCGGAACGGGGGGTTACCCCTACCCCCCAGCCCGGCGACGCCCTTCACCACCCGGGGCGCACCCCCACACCCCCGTCCACGGGCAGATCCACGCCCGTGATCCAGGACGCCGCGTCGGAGGCGAGGAAGACGCAGGCCGCGCCGACGTCCTCGGGGCGGCCGAGGCGGGCCAAGGGCGCGGAGTCGAGCCAGCGTCGGACGCCGGAGGGCCAGTCGTCGCTGAGGCCGGGTCGGTCGATGAGGCCGGGGGAGACGGTGTTGACGCGGATGCCGAGGGCCCCGTATTCGAGGGCCGCGGCGCGCGCGTGCATGATGAGGGCGGCCTTGGAGGCGCTGTAGTGGGCGTGCCCGGGGGAGGGCCGGGTGCCTTCGACGGAGGCGATGTGGACGACGCTCCCGGCGCCCTGCGCGGACATGACGTCCACCGCGGCCTGCGTACAGGCGAACGCGCTGACGACGTTGGCCTGTTGGACCGCCTGCCAGTCGGCGACGCCGAGCGCCGAGAGCTCCCGCACCGGCTGGATCCCGGCGTTGTTGACGAGCACGTCCAGCCGCCCCCGCCACGAAGCCGCCTCCTCGACGACCCGCCGGCACTCCTCCTCCCGCGTGAGATCCCCGCTCACCACCAGCGCGTCCCCGATCTCCCGCGCCAACTCCTCGGCCCGCTCGGCCCCGTTGTGGCAGTGCACGACCACCGAGGCTCCGGCGGCGGCGAGTTGACGGGCGATCCCCCGCCCGATACCCCCGCTCGCCCCGGTGACGAGAGCGACCCGCCCGGCCAGCGGCCCAGAAACGTCGGTCACAGCTTCCTTCTCCTCTCGACGACGGGCGCGAGCCCGTCCAGCAACGCTGTCAGCCCCGACTCGAACAACGCGTCGAGCCGCAGGTCGTACCCGCCCTCCAGGGCCTCGAACTCCCGCACCAGCCCCGCGAACGTCGGAAACCGCCCACTCTCCGCCAACGCCCGTACAGCGGACGCCCGTTGATCCATCCACTCCTGATCCGACTGCCCGGTGTCCCCCTGTGCGTGCGCCTCCCGTTCCAGATGCGCCGCCAGCCCCTGCACATGGCTGTAGACGAGGACGTGGATGTCGAACAGCGTCACGGGATCGAGCCCGTGCCCGTCGAGCGCGCCGAGCACCCACTCCGCGTGGACCATCAGCCCTGGCACGAGCAACGGCCGCGTCAGCGAGGCGAGTTGAGCCAGCCACGGATGCCGCCGGTGCAACACCCACAACGTCCGGGCCCCCAACTCCACCCGCGCCCGCCACCCCTCCGGCCCCTCGCCGGGCGCCGGATACCCCTCCTCGGCGAACGCCGCGTCCGCCATGAGCTGCACGAGATCGTCCTTGCTCGGCACATACCGGTACGTCGACATGGCCCCGACCCCCAGCCGAGCCGCGACCCCCCGCATCGACAACGCCGCCAGCCCCTCCGCATCGGCGATCTCGATCCCGGCCCGCACGATCCGCTCAAGGCTCAACTCCGGCGCGGACGAAGGCGTGGACGAAGACACGGGCGCAGGGCCCGACGAAGCCGCGAACGCCCCCGAAGCCCCAGCGTCCCGCCCCTCGACCCGACCACCCCCGGCGACCACCGTCCCCACCCGAGGCCGCGTCTCCACCACCCCCTCAAGCCGCAACACCGTCAACGCCTTGGTCGCGGTCGCCAACGCCACCCCCCACTCCCGGGCGATCCGCCGCGTGGACGGCACCGGATCCCCGATGCCCAGCTCCCCCTCCGCGATCCGCCGCCGTATCCCCGCGACGATCCGCAGATACGGCGGCACCTCAGTGGCCTTCGTCACACCCCACGACCTCTCTCACCTGTACTAGCACAGAGGCTAGCAGCGAACCCCCCGCCCAGCGCCCCAACTGCCCTAGCACAGCCCCGCTTGAACCCCTCCCGCGTACGCCGTACGTTCAGCCCGCGTACACCGTACAGAGGAGACCCCGATGAAGACCGTCCTGATCTCCGGCGCAGGCATCGCCGGCCCCGCGCTCGCCCTCCGCCTCCACCACCACGGCTTCACCCCCACGATCGTGGAGCGCGCCCGGACCCTCCGCCCCGGCGGCCAGGCCGTGGATATCCGGGGCGTGGCCCTGGACGTCATGGCCCGCCTGGGCCTGCTGGAGGAGGCCCGCGCCGTCCGCACCCGCATGCGCGGCATGTCCGTCCTCGCCTCCGACGGCACCGAGACCCACCGCACCGAGGAGGCCACCTACAGCAGCGGCCGGCTCGACAACGGCGACATCGAGCTCCTGCGCGAAGACCTCGTCCGCATGCTGTACGACCGCACCCGCACGGACGTCGAACACCTCTTCGGCGACACGATCACCCGCCTCACCGACCGAGGGGACGGCGTCCACGTCGAGTTCGCCCACGCCGCACCCCGCACCTTCGACCTCGTCGTCGGCGCGGACGGCCTCCACTCCACCGTCCGCCGCCTGGCCTTCGGCCCCGAGCACCGGTACGCCCACCACCTCGGCAGCCACCTCGCGGTCTTCGGGACCGGCAACTTCCTGGACCTAGACGACTGGCAGGTGTGGCTGCGCGACGGCGACAAGGGCTTCGGGATCATGCCGGTCAGGGACAACACCGAACTGCGCGTGGCCTTCGGCTTCGAGTCCGTGCCGGAGGGGCACACCGACCTGCGCGAGGAGGTCGTGAAGCACCTGACCACCCTGTCCTGGCACGGCCCCCGCCTCGCCCGACTCGCGGCGGAGGCCCCCGACTTCTACTGCGACGCGATGGCCCAGATCCGCATGCCGAGCTGGTCGCACGGCAGGGTCACCCTCCTCGGCGACGCTGCCCACTGCCCCTCCCCGCTCTCCGGCCAGGGCACCAGCCTCGCCCTCGCCGGCGCCTACGTCCTGGCCGAATCCCTCGCCGAACACCCCGGCCACACCGAGGCGTTCGCCCACTACGAGTCCCGGATGCGCCCCTTCGTCGCCCTCAACCAGGCCCTCGCCACGGAGAACCCCGGCGGCCCGGCCGCCGAGGAGTCCGTCGACCGCGCCAAGAACGCCCTGGCCCTGGACGGCTGAGCCGGCGCGCACCCTCAGGCCGGCGGATAGAACTGGGCGTACCAGCGCCGCAGTGCCCGGATCCCCTTCTCGTGGGGCAGCAGCACCGGCCGCGTCAGATGCACCTTGTGGTCCCAGATCCGCACCTCCTCGCGCACCTCGCCGAGCGCCTGGGACCGGAACACCAGCTTCAGCAGCGGCGTGAGGAGCGCCAGCCGGGGCGGCTTGCGCAGGTAGTACAGCATCCGCAGTTCACTGGTCCGCTCGTCGACCGGCGTGCTCAGCGCGACGGCCGTCAGCGACAGCAGGGGCCCCCGCGTCCGCACGACCATGACACCGGGCCCGTACATGAACGCGTCGAAGGTGTTGTCGATCCGCCGCCCCAGCACCTGCCGTCCGATCCGCCCCCGGGCCTCCGCGAACGGCCCGTCCTCCCGCCACTCCTGCGCCAGCGGCTCGGGCTGGCCGTGGATGAAGTGGAAGTGCGACTCGTCGACGATGTTCTCCCGCATCTCCTGCACGTGCACCCGCGCCCGGCAGGTGTCCTCGATCGGCGCCGCGTACGCCCGGTCGCCCGTCTCGGGGATCTCCGGCACCTCCCACTCGGGCTCACCCGGACCGACGTACACGAACACCAGCCCGCTGTGCTCGCGCACCGGGAACCCGCCCAGCGACACCTTCGGCACCCGCACCGCGAACGGCGCCTCGACGCACCGCCCGTCCGTCCCGAACCGCCAGCCGTGGAACGGGCACTCCACCGTCCCGCCGACGACCTTCCCGCCCGCCCCCAGATGCGCCCCGTAGTGCGGGCAGTGCGCGTCCAGCACGGCGGCCCGACCGTCCGCCCCGCGGAACGCGACCAGCGCTCGACCGAAGTAGTGCAGGCTCACCACCCGTCCCGCCCGGAGCCGCCCGCTGCGCAGCACCGCGTACCACCCGTACGGCACGCTCGGCATCGGATACGCGTCGGCTCGGGCGTCGCGCGGTAACCGCGCTAGTTCGTCATGCTCATGACGTGATCGCATGCGCCGATGCTACTGGCAGTACCCCGTTCAACTACCCAGCCATGCAACGGAGTTGACCAAAATCACCACCCCACGCCCCCGTCACCCAGGGTGGCCACCCCCACCCCCTGGGTAGGCTCCGCGCGACACACGCGACAACGCGCCGAAACGAAGGGCGGACCCACCGTGACCGAGCACCGCGAGCCGGAACTGGCCACCGTCAGGATCCCCAAGGAGGCCCTGGAACCCTTCGTCGCGGCCCTCCAGGTCGGCATGGCCGCCATGGTCGAGGACTCCGGCGGCATCGAGTGGTACTACCCCATGGGCCAATGGAACGAGGAACACGTCGAGTTCGCCCTCGTCCCCGGCAAGGACGAGGTGATGGTCCGCCTGTCCTCCGACCGCCGCCACATCATCGTCCTCCCGATGAGCACCTGGCACGACCTCCTGGGCCAGGTCGCCCTCCCCGACTGAACTCCCCGGCGCGCACCGCCCGGTGCCGGCCCCGCCACGGCGGAACCGGCACCGGGCGGCACCCGACGACATCACTCCTTCCGGGACCGCTCCACGATCGCCTTCACCAGCGACACGGCCCCCGCCGTGAACGCGAGCAGACTGCCGGCCGCCTGAACGACGCTGAACCATTCCATGACAACCTCCGACGACACAGGCGGGACCGGCCGGTTCCCTTACGGACAACCCCAGTTCAGCGCCCCCGCCGCCCGTCCGGCCACGCCCCCGGACACACCCGGACGAACCCGGCCGAGCGGCTTTCGCCCCACCCGCCCGCGGGCATGCTGGAGAGACGGCACGGCGAACGGGGAGGGCGCTGATGGCGGAACCGCCCACCGGCCCGGCCGCAGACCTGGACGACGTCGACACCCCGGAACAACTCGGCGCCCGCCTCGACGCGTTGCGCGTCCACCGCGGCCTCTCCTTCCGCGATCTCGACATGCCGAAGAGCACCGCCGCCGACCTCGTCAAGGGCCGGGCGTGGACGACCGCCAACCTGCGCGCCTTCCTCACCGGATGCCGCCTCCCCAAAGAGGCGTGGCCCCCCTGGCTCACCGCGTTCGAACGCACCAGGGCCGGCACCACCCCGGCCCACCGCGACGCCGTCCGCGTCCACGACGCCTCCCCGAGACGCCTCGGCGTGCACGCCGCCATCCACGTGACCGGAGCCCTGGGCGACCTCCCCGCCTACGTCCCACGCGACCTCGACGACCGCCTGCGCGCCACCCTCGACGCGGGCCGCTTCGTCCTGCTCGTCGGCGGCTCCTCCGTCGGCAAGACCCGCACCCTGTACGAGGCGCTGCTCGCGAGCCTCCCCGACTGGTGGCTCGTCCACCCCGAGAGCCCCGAGGCGATCGACCGGCTGGCCGCGAACCCCGGCCGCCGCACCGCCGTCTGGCTGGACGAACTCCAGCGCCACCTGGGCCCCTCCGGCACCGGCCTCGCCTCCCGCGCCGGCACGCTCTGGCCCGACGAGTACACCCGCCGCACGGCCCGCCCGGCCGACCCGCGCCGCGACCCCTACGCCGGCCACCGCCAACTCCTCGAACTCGCCGACGTCTTCGACGTCCCGGAAGAGTTGAGAGCCTGTGTCGCATCCCCGGCCGGGCGCCCGCCGCCTGGCACGCACTCCCCCGAGCTCTGCGAGCAGGGGGGTGCCCCCAGCGGCGTTGCCGAACCGCCCACGTGACTCCTCCCCCAAGCTCTCGACTTCGCTCGACCAGGGGGCACCCCCTGCTCGAAGCTGATCGGAAAATCGATGTGCGGGAGGGCAGGCGGCAGCATCCGGGCCGCTTGCGCCTCACCGCCGACCCGGACGGCCCCGGACACCGCGTCGCCGGCCTCCTCGCCCGCCGGGACGCGGCAGCGGAACTCGGCACCCGCGCGGACGCCGGTGACGCGTACGCCGCCGGACTCCAGGCCCAGCTCCTGGCCGGGCACGGCGACGTCGACGCGGCGATCGCCGCCCTGCGTCCCCGCCTCCACCTCGCGACCGACCTCGCCGGACTGCTCGCCGACCTCCTGGCCGGCCAGGGGCAAGTCGACGAAGCCGTACGGGTGTTGAGGGAGGCCGTCGACGCGGGGGAGAGCGGCGCGCCCTGGCTCCTGGCCGACTTCCTCGCCCGCCACGGCCGCGAGGCCACCGCCGAACGCCTCAGGGCCCGGGGCCTGGAACCCGGCGCCCCCCTGCCCTGACCGGTGCTCACCCCGAGCGCGTGCGTGACGATCCCGCCGTCGACTTCGGCGGCCTGCGGACCCGCAGGTGAGCGCGGCCGGCGAACGCGCCATTGACGGCCCCGATCATGTGCCCTACAAGTCTGAGAACACGCTTAACGGCTGCAACCGCCGCACCGGGAGGCCCACTTGTACCGTCAGGTCCTGGACCCGCTCGCCGGATCCCTCTACTGGTCCGCCCTCCTCGCCGCACTCCCCCTGCTGACCCTCTTCGTCCTGCTCGGCCTCTTCCGCGTCCGCGCCCAGGTCGCGGCGCTCGCCGCACTCGTGCTCGCCCTGCTGCTGGCGGTCGCCGTGTGGGGCATGCCGGCCGGGCAGGCCCTGTCCGGCGCGGTCGAGGGCGGCTTCTACGGGCTGTTCCCCGTGCTGTGGATCCTCGTCAACGCCCTGTGGATCTACCGCATGACGGAGATCACGGGCTGGTTCGCGGTCCTGCGGCGGTCCTTCCGCACGGTCTCCACGGACCAGCGCGTGCAGGGCATCCTCATCGCGTTCTGCTTCGGCGCGCTCATCGAGGCGCTGGCCGGGTTCGGGGCGCCCGTCGCCATCACCGCCGTGATGCTCGTCGCCGTCGGGATCGCCCCGCTGAAGGCGGCGACCGTCGCGCTGGTCGCCAACACCGCGCCGGTCGCCTTCGGGAGCATGGCCGTACCGCTGACCACGCTCGCCGGGGTGACGGGGCTGCCGCTGGACGACCTCGGCGCGATGGCCGGCCGCCAGACGCCGCTGATCGCGGCGTTCGTCCCGCTGGTGCTGGTGTTCCTGCTCGACGGGCGGCGCGGGGTGCGCGAGACGTGGCCGGTCGCGGTGGTCGCGGGGGTGAGCTTCGGGGTGGCCCAGTTCGCCGCCGCGAACTACATCAGCGTCGAGGTGACCGACATCGTGGCGGGGGTGGTGGCGTTGGCGGCGGTGCTGGGGTTCCTGCGGGTGTGGACGCCGGCGATGGTGACGGTGGGTGGGGGGATCGACGCGTATGGGGGTGGCGGGGTGGGGGAGAGTTCCGACTCCGGTGAATCCGGGAAGGGCGGAGCCCTGATGGCCTTCGCCCCGTACCTCGTCATCGTCGCGCTCTTCGCGCTTACCCAACTCGGGCCTGTCAAGGACTGGTTGGCCGCCCACGGGGTCATCGAGTTCGGCTGGCCGGGACTCGACGTCCAGACCGCCGCGGGTCAACAGGCCGGAGCCGTCACCTTCAAGCTCGAACACCTCAAGGCGGCCGGCACGATCCTGCTGCTCGCCGGGCTCCTGACGATGGCCCTGTACCGGCTCGCCCCCGGCCCCGCCGTGAGGGCGTACGGGGCGACGCTGCACCAACTGCGCTGGACCGTCGTCACCGTCACCTCGGTCCTCGCGCTGGCGTGGGTGATGAACCTGTCCGGCCAGACCGCGACCCTGGGCACCGCGCTCGCCCAGACCGGCGCGGCGTTCGCGTTCTTCTCACCGATCGTGGGCTGGCTCGGCGTCGCGGTCACCGGCTCGGACACCTCGTCGAACTCGCTCTTCGGCGTCCTCCAGGTGACCGCCGCGCACGAGACCGGCCTCGATCCCGTGCTGCTCGCCGCCGCGAACTCCACCGGCGGTGTCCTCGGCAAGATGCTCTCCCCGCAGAACCTCGCGGTCGCCGCCGCGTCCATCGGCATGGCCGGCAGCGAGAGCGTCATCTTCCGCAAGGTGCTCGGCTGGAGCCTCGGACTCCTCGCCGGGTTCGCGCTGATCGTCTACCTCCAGTCGACGCCGGTCCTGGACTGGATGACCGTCTGAAGAAAGCCGCCGGGGCAGCGTTCGTCCCGTTCGGCGCCGTCCCGCGCCTGACCCACGCCGTGGGAGGCCGCGCCGGACGCACGATCCGTGAGGCGAGCGGACTCGGCGGCCCCGAGTCCGAGGCGCTGCTGCGCCTCGCGCACCACCCCGAGCACCGGACGACCGCCGCCAGCCTCGCCGAGGAGCTTTCCTTCCATTCCGGCAGCCTGCCCCGGCTCACCGCCCGCATGGAGGAGGCCGGCCTCACCGCCCGCCACCCCCACCCCGACGACCGCAGGGCCGTGACCTGCTGGAGCGCGCCCTCGTCGCACACGTCCCGAAGATCACCGCCGACCTGGCCGACCCGCTCACCCCGGTCGAACACCTGATCCCGCGCGAACTGGTCACCAAGCCGCTGATCCGCTCCGCGCGGGGAACCGTCACTCGGTAACCCCCGCACTTCACGATTACTTGCACCTCACGAACGGACCCACCCCGATGAAGATCCTCCTGATCGGCGCCACCGGCATGATCGGCTCCCGCGTCGCGGCCGAGGCACGCTCCCGAGGCCACGAGGTCACCGCCGCGACCCGCTCCGCGACGGCTCCGACCCAGCCGGCCCCCTCCTCGCCGTCCACCGCTCCCTCGTCGAGGGCCTGCGGGCGTCCGACGTCCGCCGGCTCGTCGTCGGTGGCGCCGACAGCCTCAGGACCGCCTCCGGCCTCGACCGCGTCGCCCCCCGACTTCCAGATTGCGGGGCTGACCAGCGGTTCCCTGTCGGGAGGCTTGTGGTGGAGGGGCGGTTCCGTCCTGCGGCGTAGCGCCCTCACCCCCTTACACGCTCCACAGGGCCCGGATCCGGATGCCCAGAGCGAACTTTTTTCCCACGCGCCTCACCAGCGTGGGCAGTTCACTCTGTTCTCGCAGGTCACAAGTGGGGTTTGAGGGTGGGAAGTCCCGTCGGGAAAAGTTCCGTACGACGTCACGGAGCCGTGGTGGCCGGTGAACCAGTCGGCGACTCCCGGTCGGTCCCCGTGCAGTTGCCAGGTCAGCCGTGCGGTCCGTGAGACGCATCCGCCCCCGGTGGGCCGCTCGTATCGGTCTCCGGAACCACCGCGCACAAGGGGATTCATCGCGCATCTTCACCGGCACCGCGCTCGGTTCGGCTCTGGCCGCCGGCCTGCTTCTGGCGGCTCCGATCGCCGCACCCGCCTCGGCGCGCACAGACCCGTCGGACGGCCAGGGGCTGCGAGTGATGTCCGACGAGGAGTACACGCGGACCTTCGGCACACCCCGTGCCGCAGCGGAGAAGCTGCTCGTGGACCCGCCCCGGGAAGGCAACAGCAAGTTCGGCCGACGGTACTTCTCGGGGCCGCACAACATCCACGACCCCAAAGTGGTCAAGATCGTGACCAGCGAGCGCCCCGAGCAGAAGAAGGGGGCGCGCCGCGTCTACGGCGGTGTGCTCACCAACCGTCTCGGGGCGCTCCTGGCCCGGATCAAGGTGATCGTCCAGTACGACCACAAGACCGCGGACGGCGTCTACGAACTCGCCGACGACAGCCAGAAGATCGGCACCATCACGGCGTACTGCGAACGCGTCCCGCGCGACAAATGCCCCGACGCGGTCAACCAGACATGACGTCCCAACCTCGGACGAGACAAAGGAGCCGGTGCCGGTGCAGCACTGGGACGACGCGGGGTTGACACGGCTCCAGGCCGCGCTAGTCCAGGACATCAGACAACCTTCCCCCTTCGCGCTGGCGGCCGCGCTACGGCAGGCCGTACAGCAGGTGTCCGATGATCCGGGGGCAGCGCCGGTCGGGGGTCATGACGGGCACGGCATTCCCGTCATGGCCCCGGATGCAGTGGAGCGGTACCTGGACAGTGGCCCGGCATTCGATCTCACCGACGCCCTCCACGCGGCAGTGGTCGGCCTGGATGTGTCCCTGCGCGCGGTACAACCCCTCGGACGCCACCGACCCGTACTGCTCACAGGTCTTCGACCTGACCCACTGGTAGCCGCTCGGCGCCGCCTTGAACACTGGGCTGCTTCCCAAGCGTGGTGGTCAAACGAGAGCGGTGAACCTGAGCGGCACAGCGGCGAGTCGGCTCCCCGGTCCGACCGTCGCTGCCCCGCACTCGGGGCGGCGACGTAATAGTGCATCACCCATGGTGCGTCATTATTATTATCGGCCCCTCGCGGAGTCGGCTTGCGCCTGCCAGGAGTACTGGCGAACGCGGCTATGCGAACCTGCGGAATGGTTGAGCGTTCGGTGAGGTTGCCGAGCGGGCCCGACCGCGGTCAAGGCCAGTAGGGGTGTGACACCGGTAGGAGTCCGTGATCGATTGGTCGGAGTTTCTGTAACTGCCACGTGCCTCCAGGCGGCGGCCGAAGTACGGCCGTCTGCTGGCGGTGAGTCCTTCGGCGACTGACTGTGCAGTTCAAGCCCGCTGGCGCGTGAACCTGCGGGCCGTGTCTGCGTGGCGTCGAAGTGGCCGACAGCATCGGATGCCTGTGCGGCGAGGTCGGCCGTGCCCTGCTCAGTGGTGGCGGGGGCGGGGCAGCAAGGCGAACGCGCTCTCTGCGATCGAGGTCAGGCGGTCGGGGCTGTGGCCGTACGCGCCTACGACATCGGTCCCGCGGATGACGGTCAGCAGAAGGTAGGCGAGGTCGTCGGGATCCGCGTCGGGGTCGATGTCGCCGTTGCGCTGCGCCGCTCGCACACACTCGGCCACCGCCGCCCGGACCACGGAGAAACAGTCGTTGGCCAGGCGTTTCACCTCGGCGTCGGAGGCGCCTATCTCCAGGGCCATCTTGGCGGCGAAGCAGGCCGCCCCCGCCCGGTCGGAGGCGGGGGGTACGTCGGCGGCGAGTGGCACCCCGTGGACGGCGCGGAGCAGGTATGCGTGCAGTCGTTCCAGGGCGCCCTCGTCCGGTCCGGCGAGCATCTGGCGCGGACCCTGCGCCAGCCGGGCGAAGTAGCCGGTCATCGCCTCCAGCAGCACGCCGTGCTTGCCGTCGAACGCGCCGTAGAGGCTGCCGCGGCCCAGGCCGGTGGCGGCGCTGATGTCGTCGACACTCGTGCCGTTGTAGCCCGAGGCACGGAACTGCCGCTCGGCGGCATGCAGGACATGGTCGCGGTCGAAGCTTCGTGGTCTCGCCATACATCGAAGGTAAAGCCGACCCACCCTTCTTGACAACTCAGTACAGAACAGCCTAGGTTTCTTACTGTTCAGTCCATAACGGTCCTGAGCTCGCCGGACAGGCTGCGTGCACGCCTGGCGCGGTTGAGGGCAATCCATGCCTTTGCGCTCCTCCGCGCCGCCCGGCATTGCGACGCCTTCCAGGCCGTCCCGAGCAAACCGGGGCCGGACTCTCCACAACAGCCCACGACGGTCGCCGACCACTTTCTGGGCTGTCTGAACAGCTGCCCCCCTGCAACCACCCAGAACTCGAAGGGTTGACCGAACCATGACTGACAAGGAAAAGCAGGAGGCCATGGCTGTGACCACTCCTCCGTACGCGAGCGACGCACTGGCCGAGGGGACCGCCGACGCGGTGGTGATCGGCGGGGGCGCCGCAGGGCTGAACGGTGCACTGATCCTCGCCCGCTCCCGCCGTTCGGTCGTCGTGATCGACAGCGGCGCCCCGCGCAACGCGCCTGCGGAGGCCGTGCACGGCCTCATCGCCCTGGACGGCACCCCGCCGTCCGAGATCCTCCGGCGGGGCCGGGAGCAGGTGCGCCAGTACGGTGGACGCGTCGTCCACGGCGATGTGGTCTCGGCCGAGCCTGCCGCCCCGTCGGCAGACGGGGACCTGCGGTTCACCGTCACCCTGGCCGACGGCCGCCGCATCACCGCCCGCCGCGTCCTGGTGGCCACCGGCCTGAAGGATGTGCTCCCGGAGGTGCCCGGGCTGGCCGGGCACTGGGGGGACAGTGTGGTGCACTGCCCGTACTGCCACGGCTGGGAAGTGCGCGATGAGCCCATCGGCATCCTCGCCACCGGTCCGGCCTCCATCGGCCACGCGTATCTGTTCCGCCAGCTGACCGAGGACCTGATCTACTTCACCCACGGCACCGACCTCGATCAGGACAGCCGCGCCCGCTTCGCCGCCCGCGGCATCCGCGTCATCGACACCCCTGTCGCCGAGGTCGTCGACGACGAGGACGGTGCCCTCGCCGGAGTGCGCCTGGCCGACGGGCAGGTCGTGGCCCGCCGCGTTCTCGCGGTCGCCCCGCAGATGCAGGCCCGCACCCAGGGCCTGGAGGGTCTGGGCCTGCCGGTGCAGGACCTGCCGAACATGGCCCGCGGTTTCGCCTCCGGTATCGCCGGCGTCACCGAGGTGCCGGGTGTGTGGGTGGCCGGCAATGTCACCGATCCGGTCGCCCAGGTCGGGGCCTCCGCAGCGGCCGGCGCACTGGCCGGCGCCGACATCAACAGGATGCTGGCCATCGCGGACACCGACGCCGCCCTCCAAAAGATCGCCGAGGCAAGCCCCAAAGCGGCCACACGATGATCTCGAAGCCCTGATATCTCAGCCCGTCATCCTCGCCTCACGGGCAGTTGAGTGATTCCGCTCGTCCGCCCCGTCCCTCTCCGGAGCTATTGATGTCCTTCCTTGCGAACACCCCCGTGGAGAAAATGTCCGGGCCTTACGCGCGGCGCTGGTGGGCGCTGCTCGTGCTGTGTCTGAGCCTGCTGATCACGGTGATGGCGAACACGTCGCTGATCGTCGCCGCCCCCGACATGACCACCGACCTGGGCCTGAGCAGCAGTGATCTGCAGTGGGTCGTCGACAGCTACACCGTTCCGTACGCGGCGCTGATGCTGGTGCTGGGCGCGATCGGCGACAAGTACAGCCGGCGCGGCGCGCTGGTGCTGGGTCTGCTGGTCTTCGCCGGCGGTTCGGTGATGGGGAGCGTGGTCGACGAGACCTCGCTGGTCATCGTGGCCCGCGCGATCATGGGTGTCGGTGCCGCGGTCGTGATGCCGGCCACGCTGTCGCTGGTGGTCGCGACCTTCCCCCGGAGCGAGCGGGCCAAGGCCATCACCGCCTGGGCCGCGACGTCCGGGGTGGCGGTGGCCGTCGGCCCGCTGGTCTCCGGCTGGCTGCTGGAGGACCACGCCTGGGGCTCGACCTTCCTGATCAACGTGCCGATCGCCCTCCTCGCCGTGGTCGGCGCGCTCGCCCTGGTACCGCCGTCCAAGGCGGAGGGCATGGGCCGGATCGACTACGTCGGCGGTCTGCTGTCGATCGTCACCGTCGGCTCCCTGATCTACGCCGCTATCGAGGGCCCGCACTCCGGCTGGGGCGTCGGACCTGTCACCGCCGCCGTGGTCGCCGGGGTGGGTCTGGTCGCCTTCGTCACCTGGGAACTGCGGCACCCGCACCCGATGCTGGACGTCCGCAAGTTCGCGCTGCGGCCCTTCACCGGCTCGATGCTCGCGGTGATGTTCTTCTTCTTCGGTATGTTCGCCGTGATCTACTACGCGACGCAGTTCCTGCAGTTCGTCCTCGGCTACGGCGCCCTGGACACGGGTGTACGGCTGCTGCCGCTGGGCGGTGCGGTGTTCCTCGGGTCCGCGCTGACCGGGATGCTCACCCCGAAGCTGGGGGTGAAGGTGATGGTCGTGACCGGCCTGGCCATCGGCACGGCGGGCATGTTCCTGCTCACCCAGATCGACCAGGGGTCGACGTACGGGGACTTCCTGGTGCCGCTGATGATGCTGGGCCTCGCGCTCGGACTGGCTATCTCCCCGGCGACCGACACCATCATGGGCTCCTTCCCCGAATCCGAGCTGGGCGTCGGCGGCGGTGTCAACGACACCGCGCTCGAACTGGGTGGCGCGCTGGGCATCGCGGTGCTGGGCTCGCTGCTGGGCACCGCCTACCGGGACGAGCTGACCGACCTGGTGGGCAACCGGCTCCCGGCCGAGGCGATGGAGACCGCCAAGGACTCGGTCGGCGCCGGCCTGGCCGTCGCGCAGCGGGTCGCGCAGGATCCCTCCGCCGGGCCCCAGCAGGCCCAGGCCGCCGTGGACGCCGTCCACCAGGCATTCGCCCACGGCGTCGCCCAGACCAGCCTCATCGGCGGGATCATCATGGCCGCCGGAACACTGATCGTCCTCGCGGTCCTGCCGGGTCGGCGCGGGTTCGCGAAGCAGAACGCCGAGCCGAGGGTCGTGACGGCGGCGAACGAGGCGGCGACTGTGCGGGGGGTGTGACCCAGATACGCGTCAAAGGGGCAATGAGTTGATCTTGAAGCCCTGACGGGCAGCCGGAGTGCCCCGGGTTACACGGTCTCTTCGGCGGTGAGGGCGCGGGCCGGGCGGGGGCTGGGGAGCTCACCGGCCTTGAGGGCGGCGAAGTCGGCGTGCGCGGCCTTGACGGCTTCGGGGTACGCCTCGCGCTCGGCATGCTCGGCGAGCGCCCGGTAGATGCTGGCGACGGAGGGGTGCTGTCCCTTGCGCTTGCCGGTGGGGATGATCAGGTCGGGCTGTATCTGCTCGACGGACTCGCCGTTCGCCCGTCTGCGGAGCACAGTGTGCAGCATGTCCTCGGTGATGACCGGCGGTCGGCCGCCGTGCTTGCCCTTGCGGGCCGCGGTGTCGAGGTATTCGAGCGTGGATTCGCGGATGTTCTCCCGCTCGGTCTTCGCCATCGCCGCGAAGAACGAGAACAGCAGCTTGCCGGGACCGGTGGAGTCGTAGATCCCGGGCAGGGGCCCGGTGAGCATCTCCAGGACCAAGCCGTGGGCGGTGAGGTGGTCGGCGAGCGCCGTCAGCTCGGCGGCGTCGCGGCCGAGCCGCTTCAACTCGTGGACGGTGAAGATGACCCGGCAGTGCGGGGCGTGCGCTTTGACCTCCTGCGCCGTCCTCAGCGCCTCCTCGAACTTCGGGCGGCCCCGTACCCGGGTGCTGATCTTCTCGCTGAAGATCTTGTCGCGGGGGATGCCGTGCTTGCTGAGCGCGTCGAGCTGGGAGTCGAGTTCCTGCCCGGGCGTCGAGCAGCGGGCGTACCCGATGCGGATGTCCGCACTCGGCAGGTCCGGGTCGATCGGCGCCGGCGGCGAGGTGCCGGGCCGTCAGGATCGGCCCGGTCCGCGGTCGGCGGGCGTGGGCACCCGCAGCGCCTTCTTCAGCCGGGGCACCAGGGTGAAGCGGCCGGTGCGGTAGGCGGAGGCGACCGCGCCGCCGCGCGAGCGGCAGGGTGAGCCGGGCTGTGCACCACACTCTTTTGAGCGAGAACGGGTTCTGCGAATGAATCCGGATGCGGCGGCGGCCTGGCGGCCCGTTTCTGATCTTGCTCGCGCAAAGGACCGTTTGTGCGAGGCTCCTTGCGTGGCTCAGGCGGTACGGTGCAGCGACGGCTCAAGAACGGCGTAGCCTTCGCACCGCGTCACCGAGCGCTGCGGTTTCAGAAGATTCTCTCGGCCTGCTTGGTCTGCTCGCGGGTCTGCAACGTGGTGCGTGTGGGACAGGACGCGTGGGCCGGGGTCGGTTCCGGGCGACAGGATTGAGCAGCGGCCCGGCTGGCGCGGTCGCGGGCCGGGCCGCTGTGAGGGGAAGGAGCCGGGTCAGAAGGAGTAGGGCCCGAACCGGCCCCACATGATGACCGCGGCGACGACGAGCAGGATCGCGTTGAACCCGATTGCCTGTGGTTCCTTGCGGCGGGCGTGGAGTCCCATGGCCAGGACAATGATCACAGCCGGGCCGGTGGCGGCAAGCGGCGTGAGCACAGTGGCGATGGCGAAGGCACCCGGCAGGATCATCCCCAGGCCGCTGGCGAATTCGGCGACGCCGATCAGACGCACCGCGGGTGTGGGGACGTCACTGACCCAGGGCGGCTGGGATATGAGCTTGTCCCGGGGCTGGGTGGCCCTCAGGACGCCCGCAGCCACGAACATCGCGGAGAGGACGCCCTGCGGGATCCACAGGAACACGTTTATCGGAGCGGGAACCTTCTTCTTCGGTGGCGCCGGGGCGGAGAACGCCGCGGCGGTTCAGCATTGGGCGGAGGGAGCCCTGGGCGTCAGACGGGGAAGACGCGCTCGGCTTCGTCGCGTTGGGTGTGCAGGTCCCAGTAGAGCGGGGCGATGTCCTCGGCCTCGGCGGTCGGGACTCCGGGAGGGCCGCCCGCGCCGATCCACGCGCCGATGGCGACGTGCGCGGCCTGGATACCGCTGCCGGCCAGCTCCTTGTGCAGGTTGAGCACCCAGTTGCGCAGCCCCGCCTGGGCGGGGTTGACGTTGCCGAGCATCGGGACGGGATCGATCGAGCCGGCGCCGTTGGTGAAGAGCAGGGTGCCCGCGCCGGCCTCGCGCATCGCGGGCAGGACGGCCTGGGTGGCGGTGATGGCGCTGTAGAGCAGGAGGTCGAACCATCCCTGCACATCGGAGGGGCCGATCTGGGACGGGGAGGTGAGGTTCACGGAGTCGATGGCCGGAGCGGGGGAGTGCTCCAGGACGTCGATGCCGCCGAACCGGCTGGCGGCGTCCTTGAGGGCCTGGGTCAGCGCGTCGTGGTCGAGCACGTCTGCCGGGAACGCGGCGGTGCTGATGCCCTCGGCGGTGAGCTGGGCGACGAGGTCGTCGAGCTTGGCGCGGTTGCGGGCGATGAGGGCGACGTCGTAGCCGCGGGAGCCGAAGGTGCGGGCGATGGCGAGGCCCATTCCGGGGCCGGCTCCGACGATGGCGATGCTGGGCATGGTTGCTGTCCTTTGCGGGGGTGGGTCTTGGGGGTACGGCGGGGGTCAGGCGATGGTGATGGCGATCTTGCCGAGGGTGCCGCCGCCGAACGCGGCGAAGGTCTCGGGGGCGCGCTCCAGGTCGAACCCATTCACCGAGGCCGCAGCCACCTTCACCAGCAGCTCACCGGCCTCTGATCATCAACTCCTGACAGTCCGACCAATCAATCTGGGACGGCCTTTCCGGTTTCCGATTCGGAAAGGCCCATCCGGTTCTGCTTGCCCAGCGTAACACCAAAACTGGATGGGGCATTCCAGTTCGGTTAGAATGAGTGACATGAGCCCTGGGCAGAACACCGATGACACTGCTGTTCCGCCGCTGCGCAGCGATGCCGAGCGCAACCGCGCGCGAATCGTGTCCGCTGCGCGCACGGTGTTCAGGCGCGACGGCCTGGGTGCCTCCATGTCATCCGTGGCCCGCGAGGCGGGCGTGGGGATCGCCACCCTTTTCCGTCGCTTCCCCACGAAGGAGGATCTGGTCGCCGCCGTCTTCGCCGACCGCATGGATGCCTACGCCGACGCGGTCGCCGTCGCCCTCGACGACCCCGACCCCTGGACCGGGCTCGCCGGGTTCATCGAGACCGTCTGCGCGATGCAGGCCGCCGACTACGGCTTCGCCGACGTGCTGACCATGACCTTTCCCACCGCCAAAGCTCTGGAGAAAAGTCGAGACGAGGCGTACGAGGCGATGGTGCAGCTCATCAACCGAGCCAAGACCGCGGGCCGTCTGCGTGAAGACTTCACCCCCGAGGATCTGGTACTGATCTACATGGCCAACGCCGGCGTCGTCAACGCCACCGGCGACGCCGCCCCCGACGCCTGGCGCCGAGTCGTCGCCATGTTGCTCCAGTCCTTCCAGGCCCCCGCCCGCGGGCCTCTGCCCGACTCACCCGAACCTCGTGCCCTCTACAAGGCCATGCTCCGCGCCAGCCCACCATGCGCCACCTCACAGGACCCGAGGAAGAAGAGCTGATCTTGGGGCCGGCGTATGTCCGAAGGTACGGGCGATGGCGCCGGTCAGCCCCGTTTCCTCAGTCGATGCGGATGATTCCGTGGCCCAGGGCGGCGGTGACGGCGGAGGTGCGGTCGGCGATGTCGAGGTTGGTGCGGATGTGCAGCAGCTGGGCTTTCACCGTTGCCTCGGACAGGCGCAGGGCGCGGGCGATCTGCTTGTTGCTCTGCCCGCGGGACACGGCGGACAGAACTTCGAGTTCCCGGCCGGACAGGGCGGTACTGCGGTCGCCGCGCATATGGGCGAGGACCTTGGCGGCCACCGAGGGGGACAGTACGGCTCCTCCCCGGGCGGCAGTGCGCACGGCCTCGCACAGCTCGTGCCGTCCGGTGTCCTGGCGAGGACGGCCTGGCGAGAGCGGTGGGGGCCGAGGAGGTGCATGTGGACGGAGACCGTCCGTGACGGCATCCCGCTGGCCTTGAGCAGTTGGTGGCCAGAGTGTGACGGGCCTGGTGGGGGACGCCTCGGATGTCGAGTTCGTCGACCCAGGTGGAGAAACCGCTCTGGAAGAAGGTGTAGCTGACGCTCCGCCTTTGGTCTGGTCGTGCCAGAGCACGGGCAGGCCGTTGATCCGCCCGAGGCATTCGAGCCGGAGTTTGATCACCTCGTTCGCGCGGCGGCCGGTGAAGACCAGGGTCTCCCAGATGTCCCGCAGGCCGCGGTCTTCGACATCGTGCTGGTCGAGGAGTTTGAGGTTGTCGTCGTCGGCGAGTGCCCGGGCGACCTCGTCGGAGAACGGCTGGCGTCGGCCGCCGCGCGAGCCTCCGCCGTGTGGGACAGCAATGACGAAACGGCGGTCGAGGCCGACTGCGGTGGTCAGGCCCTCGGCCATGCCGAACCTGAGCGACCGCCTGGCGCCCTCGAAGGTCCGGGCGACCGCGTCCGGCGTCGATCGGGGCTGCTTGCGGCCCCGGCCCCCCGGGGTTGCTGTGCAGGCCGAGGGGCGGTAGCCCGTTGCGGGTCCGATGACGCTGGTCGGCGACGAAGTCCAGCATGTGTTGCTCGGTCAGCCGGTGGGGGTCGTGGCCGCCTGCCGGTGGCTGCGCGAGCGGGGCAGCTGCCACTGGATCGTCCGCGAAGGCATCGAGTGCTCGCAGCGGCTGGGCGGCCACCGCTGGGTGGTCGAGGGGACGGTGTCCTGGCTCGCCGGCTGCACCGCCGCTGTGAGCGCGAGGCCGAGCACTTCCTGGCCTTCGTCGGTGTCGCCGCAGCCCTGATCGGCTACCGCGGGCTCGCCGACTGGAACGGTGTCCTGTCGTCTCCGGGCGTGCCGACCGTATCCGTGTCGGCCGTGGTCCAGGCGCTGTCAGGGCGCGCTGGGCCCCGTCCGGGGTTCGAGGAGGGTGAGGGCGAACTCGAACGCCCGATCGGCCCGCGCGCGGTCTCCCGAGACGAGAAGGTCGAGCTGAAGCCCCCGGATCTGCGCCAGGAGGAGGGTGGCCAGGGTTGACGCGTCCTCGGGGGCCCATCCGTCCTGCCTGAGCCACCCGGAGATGAAATCGACGTAGTCGTCCATCGACCGCGCCAGCTCTCCGCCGTCGCCGGACCGCCACCCCTCGCCGGCGACCGTTTCGAACAGGAGCAGGAACTGCCGCTGCTCCTTCGGCTCGCACAGCCGTCGCCAGGTGATCCTCAGCAGCTCTGCCGTCGACCCGGCTTCCTTCAGTTCCCTGTCGGCGGTCACCTGGGCGAAGAGATCGGTGCGCATCTTCTCCACCACGCACTTGATCAGCTCGTCCTTCGACGAGAAGTGGCGCAGCAGCGTCGCATGGGTCACCCCCAGCGCCTGGGCCACCGGGCGCAGCGACAGGCCGGTGACGCCGTGGTCGAGGACGTACTCGGTCGCCGCGGCCAGCAGTTCCGGCCGCCGGTGCTGAAACCGGAGGGTCCGCCCGTCGACGCGCTCGGAACTCATCATCTGCCGTCCTCACTCCGGTTGCCTGGTCGGTTAAGTGTACCAACTGGTTGTGCTAACCGAGTGGTACTGCTACTTTTCGTGCACCGGAGCCGGAAGCCTCCGCATCGGCCGGGGCCCCTGGGGGGACGGCGGTGACTGTTCCGGCACGGGTACCGATAGCCGGACCTTCCATCACGACAAGGACACCGATGACTGACACGACGAGGACACTGATGACTGACGACGAGACGGCGGTCCGCGCCGTGTACGCGGCCTTCGGCCAGGCGATGCAGGTGGTGGATCCCGAGGCGATGAAGGATCTGTGGGACGACGGCTACGAACACCTGGTCTTCCAGCCGGAGGAGATCGAAGCCGCCCTCACGACGTGGGACGCGATCGTCGACCACTGGCGCCGGCTCCCGGGATTCGTCGACCGGGTCGAAGGGCGTGAGCACAGCAGCCACGTCGCCGTGCTCGGCGATGTCGCGCTCGTCTACTGGCGGGGCCACACCACGGTCGAGTTCAAGGACTCCAGCGAGCCGATCGCCGGCGACTCACGGCTCTCGGCCGCTCTGCGCCGGACTGACGACGGCTGGCGATTCATCCACTGGCACGAGTCGCGCCAGCTCGTCGCCGGGTGAGAGCACGACCACGAGTGCGGGAGTTTTGCAGCCGCCACGCGGGGAAGCGGGTGCCGCCGAGCACCTGCACCGGCTGGTGTCAACGAGCTGCGGTCCGACCGCGCACCCGACCTCGTCGTCTCGCCACGGCCCGACGACGAGGTCAACGCCGCGGTCCGCGGTGCGGCATGCGGGAAAAACTGTGTGAGCCCCACCGGGCGAAGCGCCGGTGGGCCGTCGGCCGGGCCGGGCCGAACACCGGGGGCGACTGCGGTCAGGCATTCGCGGTCTCCCGCCCGCCGTCTGCCTCCGCCCTGCGGACGCTTCCTCTCCGTCGGCGGGACCAGCACCCACAACTCGTGCGGTACCAACCGCTCGACGAGATCCGTCATGCGCGGCTCAACGGCTGCCGCGACAACACTGATCACGCAAGGAAACCCTACGAGGAGTTTGCCATGGTGCAATTTCCCCCTGTTCCCCCGGGCCGCGAATTCCACGCCCCCGGGATCCTCTTTCGGGCCGGCACCGACGAGCTCGTCCCCGCGGCTGCCGGAGGGACGCTGTGATGCCGTTCGATCATGCCGCCTACGAGGAGGCGTTCAACGCCGGGGACGACGATGCCCTGGTGGAGCGCTACTTCACCGAGGACGCCCGGTTCTGCGGGCCGAGCGTGGACCTGCGTGGCCGTGAGGAGATCCGGGCGTTCCTCCATCAGGCCCATGACGGCATCCGCGAGACGATGCGGCCGCAGGTGGTCACCCGCAGCGGTACACACGTCGCCGCCGAGATCGACACGGATTTCCAGGCGACCGAGGACCGGCCGGACTTCGTGTTCGGGCCGCTCGCCCGTGGCGAGCTGACCACGGTCAAGTTCTTCGTCACCTACGAGCTCGACGCCGCGGGGGAGAAGATCGCCGCGCTGCGGGCCGCGACCTGGAAGGCCGGACAGGGGGTGAGCCCCGCACCGACCCGGATCACGCCGACCGCCGCCGGACGGCGTGCCTTCCTGGACTACCTCATCTCGCTCAGCACCGCGAACACCGAACGGTTCCTCCTCTTCTTCACCGACGACATCGAGCTGACGGTGCCCTCCGTGGGCGTGCTGCGCGGACTGGACGCCGTGGCCGCGTTCTACGGGAAGATGTTCCAGACCGTCCGGGAGAACGTCACCGCGCACGCGGTGGTCATCGACGAGCACGGCATCGCGCTGGAGGCGACCACGCGCCTCACGGCCGTCGTGGACGCGCCGGACTTCCCCGGCGGGCCCCTGAGGCAGGGCGAGAGTGTCGAGAACGACTACTTCATCCACTACCGCCTGCATGACGGGCGCATCAACCGCATCGACCTGGCGCCCCGCGGCGAGTCGCAGGGACCTTTCGTCGCGGAGTCGGCATGACCGATCAAGCGTGACATCGCCGTCGAGGTCTCACCGGGTGACACGTCTACGTCGACGTGTACCGGCCGGACAACGAGGAACCCGCGGCCCCCCCCCGATCAGCTGATCGCCGTACGGCAAGCACAACCCGGCGCCGATCGGGGTCATCTGCCCGGCCGGCGGCGTCCGGCCCGAGGACACCTCACAGATCACCACCTT
This sequence comes from Streptomyces roseirectus, assembly GCF_014489635.1. Lineage (NCBI taxonomy): Bacteria > Bacillati > Actinomycetota > Actinomycetes > Kitasatosporales > Streptomycetaceae > Streptomyces > Streptomyces roseirectus. Next base: position 9,389,282 of record NZ_CP060828.1, read on the forward strand.
CGAGGCCCTCGACCCGCAGTACTGGGTGCCGCACAGCTACACGATCGTGTTGGCCGACATCCCCGGTACGCGGTACTCCGAGGGCCGCGCCACCTACTGCTCGCCACAGGAGGCCGAGCAGTACACGGCGCTGATCGAATGAGCCGGCACCCGGCCATGGCTGATGTGTCCTGAACCTTCGCGCCGTGAACCCCTGTGCGGTTCGTCAAGTGCTGCGAAAATAGCGGGTCGAATGACCCGAAATTCGCTTCCTCGGCCATGTACGAGCCTTGGATGCTGTCCGACAGGACCGCGGTGGCCGTCCGGCACCGGCTCGGAGCGACCGCGCCGACAGCGCCCCCTCACCGCACCACCCTCATCCCCCGCAGCCGGTTCAGCGCGGCGGCGATCTCGTGGCGGCGGGGGACGGCGAAGTCGTCGTCGTGGACGGTGCGCAGGGCGGCGACGGGGTCGGCGGTGGTGAAGTCGGTGTCGAGGAGGTCGAGGGCTTCGGCGAGGGTCCGGTCCCGGGTCAGGTGGCCGTGGCGGACGAGGAGTTCGAGGGCGAGGCCGATGCCGGTGACGTGGGACGCGTCGGCGAGGGGTGCGACGGCGCGCAGGTCGATGTCGTGCTCCCCGAAGACGAGGTAGTCGGTACCCCGGGCGCGCACGCGGGTCCGCCCCTTGGCGGTGGAGTCGACCGACGCGGGGTCGACGCGCCGTGCGACGAGCGAGGGGAACGAGTCGGCCTCGGCCCGCCGCCCCGTCGGCACCGCCGCGATCTCCCGGGCCCGCCCGGTCACGTCGTACGGCCGGTACGCGTCCATCATCACCACCCGGTCGGCGACTTCGAGATAGTCCCCGCTGCCGCCCATCACCAGCACGGTCGACACCCCGTGATCCCGGTGCAGCGAGCGCACCGAGTCCACCAGCGGCGTCAGCGGCTCCCGCTCCTTCGCCACCAGCGCCTGCATCCGCGCGTCCCGGATCATCAGGTTCGTCGCCGCCGTGTCCTCGTCGATCAGCAGCACCCGCGCCCCGCTCTCCACCGCCTCGCACAGCGACGCCGCCTGCGAGGTCGACCCGGACGCGTTGGCCGTGGAGAAGTCCGTGGTGTCCGCCCCGCCCGGCAGGTGATCGACGAACGCGTGCACGTCCACCCGCTCCACCGGACGCCCGTCCTCCGCCCGGATCTTCACCGTGTCCGCGAGTGACACGGCCAGCTCCCGCCCGTCCCCGGGAACGTGGTCCCACACCCCCGTCTCCAGCGCCCGCAGCAACGTCGACTTCCCGTGGAACCCACCGCCCACGATCAACGTCACCCCCTCGGGAATCCCCATCCCGCTCACCACCCCCGCGTGCGGCAGCTCCACACTCACCCGCAACTCCTCCGGCGACCGGAACGCCACCACCCCCTCACCCCGCGCCGGCCGGTCGTCCGCCCCGCTGCGCCGGGGCAGCGACGCCCCGTCGGCCACGAACCCGACCAGCCCCAGCCCCGGCAACGCCGCCCGCAACGCCGCCGAGTCCTCCACCGCCGCCACGAACTCCCGCACCCGCCCGCCGTCCAGCGCCGCCAGGCACAGCGCCCGCTCCGCGACCTCCGGCAGCACCTCGCACAGCAGCCGCCGCGCCGCCCGCCCGTCGATCCTCCGGTGCGGCCCCGGCAACGCCACCCCGAGCCGCAACGTCACCGCCCCGTCCCCGGCGTCCACCGTGCACGAGTTGCGGTCCAGCACCTCCTGCCCGCCCGCGTCCACCTGCAACGCCCGCTCCGCCGACACCTCCCGGGCCGCCTCCCGCACCAGATACCCGGCGAGCGCCCGCCGCCGCACCGGCGAGTCCCACAACTCCCGCGGAAACCCCGCCCGTTCACCCGGCACCCGCACGGCGACCCGGGCCGGCGGCGCGTACGGATCCGCCTGCCCCCGCACGACCTCCAGCACCACACCCCCGCCCAGCTCCCACTGCCCGGTCAGCCCCCGGTACCGCCCGTACGGCGCCCCGTCGAGCTGCTGCAACTCCCGCTCCAGCCCCTGCCGGACACGTGCCGTACGCTCCGACGCTCCACCGGGTCGCCCATGACGGCGCATCTGCCACTCACTTCCGTTCGCTCATCGACTGTCCACCGCCCGAGGACCCCACCGGCACCCGGCCCGGCGCGAGGACTCCCCAAGGGCGACCGTCGGATCGTAGTGGGAGTGAAGGGCATGTCTCCGTTCGAGGGCCGGTGAACCACCGTGACCCCGCCGGACAGCGAGGCCACTTCCGTCGCTACCAGTCTCGACCACACCCCTCACCCCGCACATCGGCCGAACAGCCACCCCGCAGGCCCCGGACCACCCCCAGAACCGGCCGTTCGGCCGAGGCACGACGCCCCGACCCGTGCTGAGCACCACCCCCGCCGGGCAGCACGCCGACCCACCCACCCCCTGCTCACACCCCTTTGCTCACACCCCCACCGTCCGCCCCTCGATCGCCCGCACCACCGCCACCATGTCCTCCCCGCCATACCCCGAAGCCGCCGCCTCCCCGAACAACGCGTGACACACGTCGAGCAACGGCGACGCCACCCCCGCCTTCCGCGCCGCCTCGGCGATCAGCCGCGTGTTCTTCAGCACGTCCACGAGCCCCGCCTGCACCCCGAAATCCCCCTCCACCAGCTTCGCCGCCTTCGCCCGCGACACCGCGCTCGCCATCGGCCCCGCGTCCAGCACGTCCCGCAGCAACCCCGCGTCGACCCCGTTGCGCTCGGCGAAGTGGAACGCCTCCCCGAGCCCCGTCACCAGCGTGATCAGGAACAGGTTCACCGACAGCTTCATGAGCAGCGCCCCCGGCACGGCCCCGCACCCGAACACCTCGCGGCACATCGGCGCGAGCAGCGGCCGCACGTCCGCCACGGCCTCGTCGTCCCCCGCCAGCATCGCCACCAACTGCCCCTGCTCGGCGGGCCCGCGCGACCCGGAGACCGGCGCCTCGACGTACCGCCCGCCCGCCGCACGGACGTCGTCCTGGAGGCTCCCGGAGTACTCGGGCGCGGTGGTGCCCATGTGGACGAGCGTGCGCCCCGCGACACGCGCGGCGAACTCCGGCGTCCCCCGCCCGAGCACGGCGTCCACGGCCGCCTCGTCGGCCAGCATGAGGACGACCGTGCCGGCCCGTTCGAACACCTCACCGGGGCTGTCCGCGACCTCGGCCCCGGCCGCGCGCAGCGCCTCGCACGGCGCGGGCGAACGGTTCCACACCACCAGCGGCGCGCCCGCGCGCGCGAGGTTGAGCGCCATGGGACGCCCCATGACCCCGAGACCGATAAAGCCGACGGACGCCATGCCGCACCACCCCTCGCCGAGGACTATGACCGCTGTCATAGTAGCCCTCGCTATGACAGCGGTCATAAACTCGTCGGGCAACAGCCCGGGACGCACCACGAGGAGACGCCGGAGTGACGGAACGCGGACCACGCGAGCGGATGGTCTTCAGCGCGGCCCAGCTCATCCGGCGCGACGGCGTCGCAGCCACCGGCATGCGCGAGGTCGCCGCCCACGCCGGAGCACCCCGCGGCTCCCTCCAGCACTACTTCCCCGGCGGCAAGGAACAACTGGTCAACGAGGCCGTGCACTGGGCCGGCCGCTACGCCGGCAACCGCGTCGCCCGCTTCCTGGCCGCCCTCCCCGAACCCACCCCCAGCGGCCTGTTCACCGAGATGGTCCGCCAATGGACCGACGAGTACGAGACGTCCGGCTACGCGGGCGGCTGCCCCGTCGCCGCCGCCACCGTCGACCGCGCGACGACCGCCCCCGCCACCCGCCAGGCCGCCTCCGACGCCTTCGCCACCTGGACCGGCGCGGTCGCCACCGCCCTCACCGGCATGGGCGTCCCGACCAACCGCGCCACACCCCTCGCCACCCTCATGATCAGCACCCTCGAAGGCGCCCTCCTCATCGCCCGCGCCGAACACAGCACCCGGGCCCTCACCAACGCGGCCCGCGAACTCGGCCCCCTGCTCGACGCCGCGCTCCCACCCACCCCCGTCAGCGAGACCCCCTGACCGGCGCACTGCTGCGCCCCCGGTCCCGCCCGCTCAACTCGGCGTCCAACGTCTCCTGCGCCACCCGCATCCCCTCCACATGGACGGGCTCCCGCAGCCGCGCCCACATCTCGTCCTCGGCGACGTCCTCGACGTGCGCCACCACCCACCACACGTTCCCGAACGGATCCCGCACCCGTCCGCCCCGCTGCCCGAACGCGCTGTCCCGCACCGGCGTCACGACCCGCCCACCGGCCTCCACAGCCCGCTCGACGGCGACGTCCGCGTCCGCCACGAACACGCGCAGCAGGCTCGGCATCACCGGCCAGTCGTCCCGCCGGTCGAACGCCAGGACGACGGTGTCGCCGACCCGCACCTCGGCGTGCCCGATCGCCCCGTCCTCGGTGACCACCCGCGCAAGCTCCTCACCGCCGAACGCGCGGACGACGAAGTCGAGCAGGCCACCGGTGTCGTCGGTGACGACCCAAGGGGCGACGGTGGTGTAGCCCTGGGGCTGACTGGGCATGGAAGTTCCTTCCGTCGGATGCGATACGCACGACGGTAGGAGCGCAGTAGGTCAGATCCAGTCCTACTGGACGGAGAGCCGGACCGACGACTCACACCCCGAACAACGCGCCCACCCGCAGTACGAGTTCGTCCTCGGACAGCGGAAGGTCCACACGGACGGCCGCCAGCCCCAGCCGCTCGACCTCCGGCCCGATCCGGTCGACGAACATCCGCTCCCGCTCGGCGAGATTCCGCCCGGCCCGCTCCGGATCGCTCGTCCGCCACACGAACCCCTCACCGGGCGCCGCCCGCCCCGTCACCGCCGCGTGCCGGAACTCCGGCGTGGGCAGCAGCCACACCGCGTGTCGAGGATCCGCGAGCAACGGCCGCACGAGATGGGGGAGCAGCCGGAATCCCTCGACCACGACCGGCCGGTCCCGGGGCAGCCGCAACAGATCCTCGACGATCAGCCCGAACCCCTCACCCCGGAACCAGTGGAACGTCTCGAACATGACCCGCGGCGACCGCTCCACCCACCGCTCGTCCATGCTCATGCCCATGAACGCGTGCAGAAACGGCGCCTCGTCGGCACCGACCCGCCCCGCGTGCTCGTGCATCACGTCATCGGTGACGTAGAGCCGCCATCCCTCCCGCTTGGCCAACCGCCGTGCCACGGTCGACTTCCCCGCCCCGCTCCCGCCCCCGATCCAGTACACGTGCCTCAGCTGCTCTGCCGGCTCCACGCGTCATTCCCCCTGGGCCCAAGCGGCCACCGGCAGCGACAGGTACACCCCGAACTCCTCCAACCCCGTGGCCTCCGCGATCCCCTCGTGCAGCCCGTCCACCCGCTCCTGCCGATTCCCCGCCCGGCTCTCGAACCACTTCGACCGCACCTCGATCACCACATCCAGCCCACTCCGGTCGAACGGCCCAAGCTCCCGGAACCTCAACTCCACGTCCCCCGGCCCCAGATCCCCGTCATACGGCTCCTCGGGACACTCCACCGCGACGGAGACGAGGTGCGGCAACACCACCCCGAGCCGACGCAGCACATCCTCCGAAACCCCCGGCGCATAAGTGATCTCCACAAGCGGCATCACCCCACCCTAATCCCCACCCACCTCAACTCCCGTCCTTGTAGAGGCAGAAGGGATGCCCCGCCGGATCGAGCAGCACACGCACATGATCCTGCGGCTGGAACCCGCTTTCCCGCGCCCCGAGTTCCACCGCATGCGCGACGGCGGCCCGCAGGTCGGAGACCTCGAAGTCGAGATACACGGCCCCCTCGGGCGGCACGACCGCCGCCCCGTCATCGTCCTCGTGCGCGACCTCCCAGCCGAGCAACGCCCAGTAGAACCGGGCGAGTTCCCGGGTATCGGGCGCCTCAAGGCCGACACCCCACCAGTCATGCCGCGCCATACGCGCGACCCCTGCCCCCTCCTCGAACCTGCCCCGCACGACGACCAACTCCCTCCCCGGCGCCCCGAGTCGTACCCTCCCGAGCCCACTCCACCCCCTCTCCTCCTGGCAACCCCCCGACGCCCAAAGTCACTTGAGATCCCACCCCACCCCCGCGATGATCACCTTTAATGGAATTCTTCTGTCTTCACCGTGACCGCTCCGGCTCCCTCCCCCTCCGCAGCCGGCTGACCGAGGCCCACTGGTCCTACATGGACGGTTACGCGGATGAACTGATCGCCCGGGGCCCTACCTTCGCCCCCGACGGCGAAACGCCCACCGGCAGTGTGCACATCGTCGACCTCCCCACCCCCGCCGCGGCGAGGGAGTTCGCCTTCGAGGAACCCAATCAGCAGGCGGGCGTCTACAGGGACGTGTTGCTCCGGCGCTGGCGCAACCTCCTGGGCCGCACGATGTGGGACTTCCCGGGAGGCAGGACCGGCGGCGACCGGTACCTGGTCCTGGCCCTGGGCCCCGTCGAGGACAAGGACCTCACTCTGCCCGGCGACACGGACGAACTGATCGCGTTCGGCCCTCTGTTGTCGGACGACGCGACGATATGGCTCGGCACAGCCGCCCTCCTGCGCGCCCCCGACCCGGCCACCGCGCGCGGCGTGCTTGCCCCGCACACCTATGCCGAAACGGAGGTCCACGCCTGGGAGTTCGGCGGCAGGCGCTGACCCCCGAGCCCCCTCACCGCTTCCGCTTCCCCCGCAGCCAGACCCCGCAGGCTGCCACCCCCAGCAACACGGTCACACCGCCCGAACCCGCCAGCACGCCCCGAGCCCCCACGGCGGCGGTCAACGGCCCTCCGAGGGCCGTGCCCACCGGCGCCGCGGTCAGCAACGCGGCGCCCCGGGCGGCCAGGACGGTCGTCAACCAGGCAGCCGGTGTCCGTTCCTGGAACAACGTGAACGACAGGGCGGTGAACGGACCGTAGATGACCCCGCCGAGCGCGAAGCACAACAGGGTCACCCCCACGGGCACCCCCAGCCCGAACGGCAGCAGCATCGCGCCCCACCCGACGACGATCCCCAGCGTCACCGGCCACAGCGGCAGCCGCCGAAGCGCACCCACGGCGAGCGCCCCCAGCACGGCCCCCACCCCGAACAGCATCCAGTACAACCCGAGCAAACCGCCCCCGGCACTGAGGTCGTCGGTGACGTGCAGGGGCAACGCCACCTCCACGGGCCCGTACAGGAAGTTGAACAGCCAGGTCAGCGCCAGCACCCCCATCAACTCGGGCTGCCCGCGCAGCAACCGCAGCCCGTCCCGGGCCCGCCCGGCGTCGACCGGCGCATCGGCCACCCCGCCCCCGGCCCCCGACCGCCCCACCTGGACCGCGAGCACCGCGAACGACACCGCGTCCACCCCGATCAGCCAGGCGGGCGCGACGAAGGTCACCAGCAGCCCGGCCAGCGCGGGCCCCGCGATGATCGAGGCGGAGGTGCTGGAACTGACCAGCGCGTTGGCGGCCAACCGCCGCTCGGGCGGCAGCAGTTGGGATATCAACGAGTACCGCCCGGCACCGCCCCACGCGTGCAGCACGGACGACCCGGCGAGCAGCGCCACGTACAGCACCGGATGCAGCACCCCCGCCACCCAGGCCACCGGCACACACCCCAGCATCACCGCCCGCAGCCAACTGTCCACCACCAGCAGCCGACGCGGTGCCAACCGCCGCAGCCACCGCCCGAACACCAGCGCCCCGACGGCCCCGGGCAGCGTGTACGCGGCCACCGCCGCCCCCACCACGAACCCCGCCTGCCCCTCCGGCGCGATCACCACCGCCAGCCACGCGACGGCGACCATACTCATCCCGTCCCCGAGATCCGACACCGCGAGCGCGGGCAGCAACCGCCTGAACTCGACGTGGGCGAACAGGGGTTGATAGGAACGGGGGAGCAGCCGCGCAGGCGAGAGCAGAGTCACCGCCACAACCTACGACCACACCCGCCCCGTTCGACCACGTGCACCCCTCACCCCGCCCGGGAGACCGTGCCCCCGTGGATCACGACGAGGGCTGGGCCGACCACCAGTAGCTCACCGCGTGCTGTACCCGGTCTCCACGAGCTGGCGCAGGGTGGGCAGGGCTGCGTCCTCGACGGGCACGCTGCCGGTCCAGGCGAGGAAGAGGGCGGCGAGGAAGAGGTCCCGGCCCTGGACCGTGGCCCGCGCGGTCCCGTCCCGTTGCGCGGCGGCGAGGAATTCGTCGGTGACGGCGACGAGTTCCTGACAGGACACCGCGAGCGGTGAGTCGTCGCAGCTCAGCGCCGCGAGCACGGGCGCGGGCAGACCGGTGAAGGTGCTGAGGTACTTCTCCAGGGCCAGCAGCCACTGCCGCAGCCCCTCGTCGGGATCCTCGACGGCCCGCAACTCCTCAAGGCCGGACAGCAGTTCCCCGGCCGGTGTCTCCAGCGCCGCCGCGAGCAGCGCCTCCCGGTTCGGGAAGTGACGGTAGAGCGTCGCCGGCCCGACGCCGGCGTCCTTGGCGATCGCCTCCAGCGAGGTCCCGGCACCGCGCTCAGCGAAGTGACGCAGCGCCGTGTCGAGGATCCGGGCCCGGTTGCGCGCGGCATCGGTACGCGGTTTGCGGTACGTCGTCGGCGTGGTGTCCATGCTGTTCCCGTTCGTGTCGGCCTGCTCGGACCAGTCAACCAGAGCGCCGCCCGCCCCCTCGCAAAAGCCGTGGTCCAGGGCCGACGCCTGTGCTTCGATGCCCCGGTGACCACCGAGAACGCCCCCACGATCCGCCCCCGCACCCCCGCCGACACCGCCGCCTGTGTCCAGGCCCTCGCCGAGGTCCACCACCGCGACGGCTACCCCGTCAACTGGCCCGCCGACCCCGGCGACTGGCTGTGCGCGGCGTCCGGACTCGGTGCCTGGACCGCCGAGCTCGACGGTCACCTCGTCGGCCACGTCGCCCTGACTCCGAGCGGCGAGGGCGACGCGGCCCCGGCCCTGTGGGGCGACCCGCGCGCCACAGCCGTCGTCAGCCGTCTCTTCGTCACCCCGCGGGCCCGGGGCCACGGCATCGGCGCGCTCCTCCTCGACCGCGCCGCCGCCGAGGCCCACCACCGCGGCCTGCACCCCGTCCTCGACGTCGTCACCTCCGACACCGCCGCGGCGGCCCTCTACGAACGCCTGGGCTGGCAGCACCTGGCCACCGTCGAACAGCACTGGAGCCGGGCCCAGACGGTCACCGTGCACTGCTATGCGGGGCCCGGGGCGCGCTAGCCTCGGGCTTTCACAACGGCGCCCGCATCGGCCGGGCCGCGCAGGCAGCCGAACGGGGCCGAGGCGTCACGGCGTCTCGATTCGGACGCGCTCGGTGACGTCCTGGCGCACGCGGGCCCGGTAGCGCAGCGGCGACTCGCCGACGACCCGTTTGAACGCCGTGCTGAATGCGCTCTCCGAGCTGTAGCCCAACTCCTCGGCGAGCGCCGCGACGCGGGCGTCACCGTCCCGGAGCGCGCGCTGGGCGAGCAGCATGCGCCACTGTCCCAGGTAGGTCAGCGGTGGCACACCGGCCGCCTCCCGGAACCGCTCGGCGAAGGTCGTCCGGGACATCGCGGCGGCTCGCGCCAACTCCTCCAGCCCCCAGGGGCACCCGGGGCGGCCGTGCAGCAGGTCGAGGGCGGGGCGCAGACGTTCGTCGACGAGCAGCCGCAGCCAGCCGGAGGGCAGCGGGGTCTGGTCGACATAGGACCGCAACAGCTCCAGCAGGAAGAGCTGACTGTACTGCCGGGCCGCGAAGGCAGAGCCGGGCCGCTGCGTGGTCGCCTCGTCGAACAGGCGCAACAGGGCGGCGAACAGCCGGTCGTCGTCACCGGCCGACCTGACGTGTGCCAGCGGCGGCAGCGATTCCAGGAGGAGCGTGCTTCCGGCCGAGTTCAGACCGACGCTGCCGCCGATCACGATGTCGTCGGCGTCGCGGTCCGCGGACGCGAAGTGGTCGGTGGAGAAGTCGGTTTCCGGCCGTACCTCCCGGCGGGGTTCCGCGCCGGCCTCGAACGCGAGCCAGGAGCGCCCGGTGAGGATCGCCACGTCACCCGCCACGAGGTCGACCGGTTCGTCGATCCCGTCGGTGGTCAGGCGGGCCCGACCGCTGACGACTGCGAAGAACTTGACCGGGGCGGAGAGCGATGCGCGCAGCCGCCATCCGCCGCGAGCCGCGATGCCGCCCGTGAGGACGCCGCGGATCTCGACCAGATCGAGTGCTTCGGAGAGTCGGTCGGTGGTCATACCCGTACTCTCGCTCAAAAAATCGGGACTCTCAACTATTCATCGTCCGGCTCCCTCCCGGCAGGCTGGTGGCAGCAGCTCGCAGACGTACCTCAGGAGAGAACATGCGTTACCGCGTCCTCGGCAGGACCGGGATCAGGGTGAGCCCCTACGCTCTCGGCGCCATGATGTTCGGTGCCCTCGGCAACCCCGACCACGACGACTGCGTCCGCATCGTCCACCGGGCTCTGGACGCCGGCATCAACCTCATCGACACCTCCGACGTGTACGGGCACGGCGAGTCGGAGGAGATCGTCGGCCGGGCGCTGAAGGGCCGACGCGACGACGTCGTGCTCGCGACCAAGGCCCGCAGGCCGATGAGCGACGAGCCGAACCACCAGGGCGCGTCCCGGCGCTGGCTGGTTCGCGCGCTGGAGGACTCGCTGCGCCGCCTGGACACCGACCATGTGGACATCTACCAGATCCACCGCCCGGACCCCGACACGGACATCGAGGAGACGCTCGGGGCGCTCACCGACCTGCAGCGAGCCGGGAAGATCCGCACCTTCGGCACCTCGTGCATGCCGGCCTCCGACCTCGTCCGCGCCCACTGGGTCGCCGAGCGGCGCGGGCTCGCCCGGCCGCGGACCGAGCAGCCGGTGTACTCGATCCTCGACCGGGGCATCGAGCGCGAAGTGCTCCCGGTCGCGCGGGAGTTCGGCATGGGAACCCTGGTCTGGTCGCCGCTCGGCGGCGGGCTGCTGACCGGGCGCTACCGCAAGGGCCGGCAGGCCGCGACGCACCGCACCTCGACATACGACTTCGCGCACCTCAAGGACGAACGGCGGCTCGACGCCGTCGAACAGCTCATCCCGCTCGCCGAAGAGGCGGGCCTGCCGCTGACCCATCTGGCCCTGGGCTTCGTGCTCGCTCACCCCGGCGTCACCTCCGCGCTCCTCGGACCGCGGTCCATGGCCCAACTGGACGACCTGCTCGCGGGCGCCGAGGTCACGCTCCCGGACGACGTCCTGGACCGGATCGACGCCATCGTGCCGCCCGGCACGGACACGGGCACCCTCGACGTGGCCCACCAGCCGCCGGCCGTCCTCCAGCGGGAACTGCGCCGCCGGCCGCCGCTCGAACGCGCGGCGGCGTGACAACACAGTGTGGACCCGTGTCCTGGAAGGAAGAATCTGATGTCTGACACTCCGCTGCCGGAGGCCGCCCTGGCCTTTCTCCGGAAGCCGAACCCGGCCGTCATGGCGACGGTCACGTCGAAAGGCCGCCCTGTATCGGTAGGGACCTGGTACCTCATCGAGGACGACGGACTCCTCATGCTGTGCATGAACGCCGACCGCGCCCGCCTGAAACACCTGCGGAACAACGGCCACGTGTCGCTGACCGTGCTCGGAGCGGACGACTTCGGCACGCATGTGTCCGTCCAGGGACACGTCGTGTCGATCAAGCCGGATGAGGGATTCGCCGACATCGACCGGCTCTCCAGGCACTTCCTCGGCAAGGACTACCCCGCCAGGGAGGACCCGCTCGTGACGGTCCACGTGGCGATCGATCGATGGTTCGGTTGGTCCGGAGGCCGTCTCCTTCACCTCTGAAAGGGCCTCCTCGGGCGGCTCCAGCGGGGTGGTCTCCCCATACCGGCGGGGTGCCGGTCCGGGAGGCGGCAGTCCGGCAAGGGGTGACGCCGCCGCAGGTCGCACGCCGGTCACGGGTCTCACGCAGGTCTGCCTGTGCCTGGCATGCCCACTGACCCCTGGTAGGGCCGGTGATCGGCGCGGTGGCTGATGCCCCGTTTCCAGTCCCGGCCCTACTGGAGTTCGTCACGGGACAACGAGGTGGCACGTCGGTGGGCGAACTGTCGCCATTCGCGGGGCGTGGCGCCGTAGGTCTGACGGAATCGGCGGGAGAAGAAGGCGGGGTTGGTGAAGCCCCAGGAGCGGGCGACGGCCTCGATCGTGCGGTGGGCGTGTTCGGGCGCGATCAGGTCGCGGCGGGTGCCTTCCAGACGTCGACGGATGATCCATTTTTCCAGGCTGAGGCCGCCTTCCTCACACAGCCGGTAGAGGGTCCGCAGGGAGATGTTGTGGGCCCAGGCGATGCGCTGGGGGGTGAGGCCGGGGTCGGTCAGATGCGCGCGGACGTAGGCGAGGACACGGGTGAGGAGGGTGGCTTCCGCGACTGACCGGCGGGTGCGGTCGTCGGCGGCCACCGACACGATGAGGGCACGGGTGAGTTCCAAAGTGGCAGAGGCGAGCGCTTCGGCGCCGGCGTCCGCGCTCAGCCGGTCGGCGTCTCGGTGCAGGCCGCGGATGTGGTGCAGCAGCAAGGGGCCGATCCCGCTCTGGTGCAGGAGGGGAACCGCGGCGCGAACCAGGTGCTCAGGCAGGCCGAGACGGTCGGCGTCGACCATGAACGCCACGGACACTCCTGTCCCCGACCATCCGTACCCGTAGCCCGCGGTCTTGTGCGCGAGGGCCAGGCCGTCGGACCCTACGTGCTGCTGGTGGCCGTTCCAGGTGAAGGCACCCGTTCCCCGGCTCTGGGTGATGACGGAGACGGAGTTCATCGAGTCGAACCGGGCGTGCTGCCGAGTGCGCCAGATACGCATGCCCGTGCCGTGCGTGGCGAACAGGGTCAGCGGGCCGAAACGCCAGACCTCCAGCCTTTTCCAGATACCGGCCTCGGGATGTTCCTGCTCGATCGAGCAACTGCCGCTCTCCCCGGCAGCCACCGCGTGAAACGCTTCGATCCGGTCAGCGGCCGGAATGTCCTTCGTGTCCAGGACCAGCACAGTGCCCCCCAGAGCCGGCGCGCCGGTACCCCTCCGCCGCGAAACCAGCCCCCGAATTCTCCACCGAACCTTCACCTGATCGGTAGAGGGTCCTCGTGCGGCAGGCAGGGAACAGTTTCCGGCGCGCACGGTAAAAGCCCCCGCCCGATGCGCTGCCACCATCGCCGTCATCCGAGTCGCACATCGCCTCATGACGGGAGCGCTCCCATGCGGAACACCATCACCACGAGCGACGGCACCGAGATCTTCTACAAGGACTGGGGCAGCGGACAACCGGTGGTGTTCAGCCACGGCTGGCCGCTGAACGCCGACGCCTGGGACGACCAGCTGCACCTGGTCGCCTCGCACGGCTACCGCGCCATCGCGCACGACCGGCGCGGTCACGGCCGCTCCGGCCAGCCGTGGAACGGCAACGACATGGACACCTACGCCGACGACCTCGCCCAGCTGATCGAGACCCTCGACCTGCGCGACGCCGTACTGGTCGGGCACTCGACGGGCGGCGGCGAGGTGACCCGCTACATCGGCCGGCACGGCACCGGGCGCACCGCCAAGGCCGTACTGCTGGGCGCCGTACCGCCGTTGATGCTGAGGACCGACGACAACCCCGACGGTCTGCCGATCGAGGCGTTCGACGCCATCCGCGCGGGTGTCGCAGCCGACCGTGCACAGTTCTACAAGGAACTCAGCCTGCCCTTCTACGGCTTCAACCGGCCCGGTGCGCAGGTCTCGCAGGGTGTGTCGGACGCGTTTTGGCTGCAGAGCATGCAGGTCGGGCTCAAGGGCGCGCTGGACTGCGTCCGCGCGTTCTCCGAGACCGACTTCACCGAGGACCTGGGGCGCTTCGACATCCCCACCTTCATCGCCCACAGCGACGACGACCAGATCGTCCCGATCGTCGCGGCCGGCCCGGAGTCGGCCAAGCTCGTCAAAGACGCGACGCTGAAAGTCTATCCGGGTGCCCCGCACGGTCTCGTGGGCGCGTTCAAGGACGAGTTCAACGCCGACCTGCTGGCGTTCCTCGCCTCCTGAACCCCACCGGCCCGCGTCCGCACCGCTCGCCGGCACCTCCGCACCGTCCAACCCTCCTGACCGAAAGGGTTCGTCATGCGTGTTCCCGTTGCGCGTCGTCTGCCGGCGGTACTGGCCGCCGCCGTTCTCCTCGTCGTCGGCGCGGTGTCCGCCCAGGCGACTTCTCACCGTCCCGGGCAGGCCGAGAAGGGGCCGAAACCGACCGTGGTGCTCGTGCACGGCGCGTTCGCCGACGCCTCCGGCTTCGACGACACCATCGCGCTGCTGCAGAAGGCCGGCTTCCCGGTCATCGCGCCGGCCAACCCGCTGCGGGACACGGCGGGCGATGCCGCCTACATCTCCAGCGTGGTGGACACCATCCCCGGCCCGGTCATCCTGGCGGCCCACTCCTACGGCGGCATCGTCATCACCAACGCCGCCCGTGGCCACGCCAACGTCAAGGCCCTGGTGTACATGGGGGCGTTCGCGCCCGACGAGGGCGAGAGCGCGCTCCAACTGGCGGGCCGGTTCCCCGGCAGTGAACTGGCCACCGCCCTGATCCCCCGCGACTACCCGGTGCCCGGCAGCACCCCGGGCACCGACGGCTACATCGACGCCGCGAAGTTCCGGGCCGTGTTCGCCGCCGATCTACCCGCCTCCCGGACTCGTCTCATGGCAGTCACCCAGCGCCCCGGCAGCGTCCAGGGCCTCGGCGGCCCCAGCGGTGCGCCCGCTTGGAAGACCGTCCCGTCCTGGTACCTGATCCCGACCGAGGACAAAGTCATCCCGCCCGCCGCCCAGCGGTTCATGGCCCGGCGCGCAGGCAGCAAGGTGACCGAGATCCGGTCGTCGCACGTGGTCATGATCTCCCACCCGGAAGCCGCCGCCAAGACCATCAAGGCGGCCTACGCCGCCACCCGTTGAAGGAGCGAACGCTCATGAAACCGGACACCATCGTCCTCATCCACGGCTTCTGGGTGACCCCCCGCAGCTGGGAGCACTGGATCACCCACTACCAGTCCCAGGGATTCCGGGTCCTGGCCCCGGCCTACCCCGGCTTCGAGGTGGAGGTCGAAGCACTCAACGCCGACCCCACCCCGATCGAAGAACTCACGGTCCCCGCGGTCGTCGCATCGCTGGAGAAGCTGATCGACGGCCTCGACACCCGGCCGATCATCATGGGCCACTCCGCCGGCGGAGTGTTCACCCAGATCCTGCTCGACCACGGATACGGCAGCGCCGGAGTAGCCATCAACTCCGCTCCCACCGAGGGCGTGGCAACGGTCCCGCTGTCGCAGCTGAAGGCGACCTTCCCGGTGCTGAAGAACCCCGCCAACCGGCACCGGGCCGTCGGCTTCACCTACGACCAGTGGCGCTACGCCTTCACCAACACCTTCCCCGAGGACGAGGCCCGCGCCTCGTACGACCGCTACCACATCCCGGCCTCCGGCCATGTGTTCTGGGGCAGCGCGCTGGCCAACATCCACCCCGGCCATGCCGATACGTACGTGAACTACCGCAACGACGACCGCGCGCCGCTGCTGTTCGTCGCGGGCGAGAACGACCACCTGATGCCACCGAGGATCCAGCGCTCCAACGCCAAGCACTACACGTCGCACACCGTCACCGAGGTCGTCGAGTATCCCGGACGATCCCACCTGATGCCCGCCCAGCAGGGCTGGGAAGAGATCGCCGACCACGCCCTGGCCTGGGCCCTCGACCACACCTGACAGACACCCGCTCACCACCTCGGTGCCCGCAACGCCGGGCACCGAGGGACAGGAAGAGCCCATGACGGAAGTCCGGTTCACGCACATCGGCGGCCCCACGGTCCTCATCGAGTTCGCCGGCTGGCGGCTGCTGACCGACCCGACCTTCGATCCACCCGGCCGCGCCTACGCCTTCGGCTGGGGCACGTCCTCCCGCAAACTCACCGGCCCCGCCCTGCCACCCGAGGACATCGGCCCGGTCGACGCGGTACTGCTCACCCACGATCATCACAGCGACAACCTCGACGACGCCGGCCGCGCCCTGCTCACCGACATCGCCACCGTGGTCACCACGCGTACGGGAGCACGCCGACTGGGCGGCACGACCGTACGGGGCCTGAAGGCCGGACAGAGCAGCCGGTTGGAGGCGCCCGGCCGGCCGTCCATCGACATCACCGCCACCCCCTGCCGACACGGCCCGCCGCTCAGCCGCCCCATCACCGGCGAGGTCGTCGGGTTCGCCCTCACCTGGCCCGGACAACACCACGGACCACTGTGGATCACCGGCGACACCGTCCTGTACCGCGCCCTCCGCAAGACCGCCGCCGCCCTGCGCCCGGGAACCGTCCTGCTCCACCTGGGCGGCGTCCAGTTCCCCCTCACCGGTCCCGCTCGCTACACCATGACAGCCGCCGACGCCCTCGACCTGTGCGAAACCATCCACCCCAGGACGGTGTGCCCCGTCCACTACGAAGGCTGGCAGCACTTCCGCGAAGGCCGCGAAACCCTCGCCGCGGAACTGGAGACCGTCCCCTCCGAGCGCGGCAAGGCATTCACCTGGCTGCCCTGCGGCACCGCACACCCGATCACCGTCTGACCACCCTCCCCTGGCACGCACGCCGGCGCGCACGGCGTCGATCTGGTGCCGGTGTCGCCCTCGACAAGGGTGGCCGCGCGAGCCCGAGCCGTTCCGGGGCCCGGCCGAAATGCGGTTCCTCAAGCGAATGCACCGCTTCGGGGAACCGCGCCGCGAACTCCCCGACAAGGCCCGGTCGCCGCGGCCGGTGGCTTCTAGGTGGCGGGGGAGTCCTGGAGGGAGAGTTCCAGGGCCAGTTCCATGCAGCGCAGGCGGGCGGGGGAGAAGTCGTAGGGCATCTTGCCGACGGCTTCGAGCACGCTCATGGAGCGGGCCTTGTGGCTGCCGGAGCCGGGGTCGGCCTCGCCCTCGTCGTCGGGGTG
Organism: Streptomyces roseirectus; assembly: GCF_014489635.1. NCBI lineage: Bacteria > Bacillati > Actinomycetota > Actinomycetes > Kitasatosporales > Streptomycetaceae > Streptomyces > Streptomyces roseirectus. Next base: position 9,406,245 of record NZ_CP060828.1, read on the forward strand.
CAAGGCGTCCCAGGTGTCGAAGAGGGCGTCGTCGTCCTCGTCCAGGCCGGACTCCTCGATGGTGGCGTTGAGGGCGTTCTCGAAGGCGTGCCGCTCGGCGGCGACCTGGGCGACGCGTGGATCGTCGACGGCGATGCTGTCGTCGAGTGCTTCCTCGGCGTCGTCGACGCGGTCGGACTCCTCGCGCAGGGCGGGATGCGTGGCGAGGGCGATGAAGCGGGTGGCCTGGACGGCCGCGCCGAGCGGGCCGAAGATGCGCTCGGTGACCAGGAGGGTGTCCAGGTCGGACTGGCGCAGGGAGCCCTCGGGGAGGTCCTTGAGGCGTTCGGTGACGAAGTCGGAGAGCAGGCCCATCCGGCTGCCTTCGGCGCGCATCCGCCGCACGGCGGCCCGCTGCCGGCGCAGTTCGGCCTCCTGCTCGGCGAGGGTTTCCTCCAGCCGCTCCAGGGTGCCCGCGATGCCTTCGTCGCTGTCCGCGCCGGTGGTGAAGGCGGCACGGATGTCGTCCAGGGCGATCCCGGCGTCGGCCATCTTGCGGATCCACAGCAGGCGGATCATGTCCTCGTACCCGTAGCGGCGGCGGCCGTCGCCGCCCCGCTCGGGCTCGGGGAGCAGGCCGATCTCGTGGTAGTGGCGGATCGCCCGTGGCGTGCTGCCGACGAAGGCCGCCGCGTCACCGATCTTGACCCGGCGGGGCGGCGTGAAGGACGAAAGCATGAGCGGGGGACCTCTCCTCGAAGCATCGGGACGCGCGTCCAGCGGACCACATGCCGCTACGGAAGGTGCAACCCGCATCGGCACCCGCCCTCACTTGCGCACGGAAACCGAACGGTTTACGGTGGTGGAAACTGATCGGTTTTCAAGCTCTGTGGAGGCAGTCATGACCGCTCTGAAGGGCGCCAACGTCCTCGTCACCGGCGGCAGCCGAGGCATCGGCAAGGCACTGGTGGAGGAGCTGTACGCACGCGGCGCCGGCACGGTCTACGCCACGGCCCGCGACCCGCGCACGGTGACACACCCGGACGCGGTCCCGGTGGCCCTGGAGGTGACGGACCCGGCGTCCGTGGCGGCGGCCGCCGAACGGGCGCAGGACATCACCGTGCTGATCAACAACGCCGGCGCATCGGTCGCCGCGTCCTTCCTCGGCTCACCGGTCGACGACGTGCGCCGGGAGTTCGAGACCAACTTCTACGGACCGCTCCTGGTCACCCGGGCCTTCGTGCCGGTCATCGAGCGCAACGGCGGCGGCCACCTCCTGAACGTGCACTCCGTGCTGTCCTGGCTGGCCCTGGGCGGCTCCTACAGCGCCTCCAAGGCGGCCCTGTGGTCCCAGACCAACTCCCTGCGCCTGGAACTCAAGCCGCGCGGCATCACGGTCACCGGACTGCACGTCGGCTACGTCGACACGGACCTCGCGGCCGGCGTCGACGCCCCCAAGTCCGACCCCCGCCACATCGCCGCCCTCGCCCTCGACGGCATCGAGACCGACGCCCACGAGGTCCTGGCCGACGACATCTCCCGGCAGGTCAAGGTGGGCCTCGCCGGAGACCTGGCCGGCCTCTACCCCGACCTGGCGAAGTAACTCCTCGCGGACCCGCCGGACGCGACAGCGCGACGGCACGGTGCTGCGCGCCGATGTCCAGCGGCCCGCGGGACGGACGCCTGACCCTCGACCCGCCGTCCGCAGGCGAACCCGAGGACACCGCCACGGTGTCCCGGGTGGCCCGGCAGCAGGTCGAACCACCCCCGACCGGCCCTTCCCGATCGTCCTGCCCGTGGTCCCGGCCTGACGGGGACCGGACCAGAACCGGACCACAAGAGTTACGGCCGCGACCCGCCCGCCGTACGGGGGTGAAACAGCACCGGCCGAGCGTGGGACCTCCCACCAGCCGCAGGAGCGAGGAGGCCGGGCCGTGCCCCCTGAGCAGTTGTCCATGTACGGATACGCGTCGAAGGACGAGGTCATAGCCGACGCGAAGCGGTACTGGAACCCCGGCAAGACGGCCTTCTGGCAGGAGGAGGGCGTGCCGCTCGTCATCGGCGAGCGCGCGGGATACCGGTTGACGGATGTCGACGGGCACGAGGTCATCGACGTCCATCTCAATGGGGGCACCTACAACCTGGGGCACCGCAACCCCGAGCTGGTGGACGCCCTCGTCGGCGCGGTCCAGCACGTCGACATCGGCAACCACCACTTCCCGACGCCCGGCCGCGCGGCCCTCGCCCGCGCGCTCGTCGAGGCGACACCCGGCGCGGACAAGGCCGTCTTCGGCTCCAGCGGGGGAGAAGTGGTCGACGTGGCGCTGAAGAGCGCGCGCCACGCCACCGGACGGCGGAAGGTCGTGTCGGTCGCCAAGGCGTACCACGGGCACACGGGACTGGCCGTGGCCACCGGCGACACCCGCTTCTCGCGGCTGTTCCACGCCGACAACCCCGCCGAGTTCACGCAGGTGCCGTTCAACGACGCCGACGCGATGACCGCCGCGCTCGCCGGGGAGGACGTCGCCGCCGTCATCATGGAGACGGTCCCCGCCACCTACGGCTTCCCGATGCCGGCGCCAGGCTACCTCGCCGCCGTGCAGCGGGCCTGCCGCGAGACGGGAACCCTCTACATCGCCGACGAGGTCCAGACCGGCCTCGGCCGCACCGGCGAGCTGTGGGGGGTGTACGCGGAGGGCGTCGTCCCGGACATCCTCGTCACCGGCAAGGGCCTCGGCGGCGGCCTCTACCCGATCAGCGCCGCGCTTCTGGGGCCCGCGGCGAGCGGCTGGCTGGACGAGGACGGCTTCGCGCACATGGCGACGTTCGGCGGCGCCGAACTCGGCTGCGCGGTGGCCGCGAAGGTCCTGGAGATCACCCGGCGCGAGGCCACCCGGGACACCGTCCGGCGCCGGATCGGCCAGTTCACCGCCGGCCTCGCGGACCTGCGCGCCGAACTGCCGCGCGCCCTCACCGGAGTACGGCAGAAAGGGCTGGTCATCGGGCTGGAGTTCGCCACCACGGGGGCTAAGCCGGTCATGGCCGAGCTGTACCGGCAGGGCGTCTGGGCGATCTTCTCCACCCTCGACCCGGCAGTCCTGCAGTTCAAGCCGGGACTGCTGCTCGCCGAGGACGAGGCCGACGAGATCCTGACCCGTCTGCGCCACGCCGTGCGGAAGGCGGCCGGCGGTGTCTGACCCGGCCTGGGAGCGGCAGGTCGCCGCCGCGCTCGCCGTCTACGGACTCGCGGACCGCCTGTCCGGCACCCGGCTGCTGAGCCTGTCGGAGAACGCCACCCACCTGTGCGCCTTCACGCACACCGCCGATCCACTCGTCCTGCGCCTGCACCGGCCGGGATTCCGCACGCTGCCGCAGATCCGCAGCGAGCTGACCTGGATCGAACGGCTGCGCACGGACGGCGCCGTCGCCACGCCCGCGGTGATCCGCACCCCCTCGGGCGACCTCGCGGCGACGTTCCCCGGCGCCGGGGGCGAGCAGCACGCGGCCCTCTTCGCGTTCGCCCCCGGCACCGAACCGGACGAGACCGACTTCGCCGCCGTCATGGAGACCGTCGGCCGGGAGACCGCGGCCCTGCACACGCACGCCCTGCGCTGGACCCCGCCGGACTCCTTCACCCGCCCCGTCTGGGACCTCGGCAACCTGATCGGCGCGGCCTCCCTGTGGGGCGTGTGGCGCGACAACCCCGACGTGCGCGCCGTCCCCGACGGCGAAGCGGTCCTCGCCCGCGCCGAGCACAAGCTCACCGCCGAACTGGCCGCCTACGGCACCGGCGCGGACGTCTTCGGCCTCATCCACGGCGACCTGCGCGCCGCCAACCTGCTCGTCGCCCCCGGCCGGGTCAGCCTGATCGACTTCGACGACTGCGGCACCGGCTGGTTCCTCTACGACCTGGCCTGCACGCTGTCGTTCGTCGAGGACGACCCCCGCGCCGAGGAGTGGGTCGCGGCCTGGCTGCGCGGCTACGAGCGGTCGCGGCCCCTGGGGACGGCGGACCTCAGGGCCGTCCCGGCGCTGGTCATGCTGCGGCGGCTGATGCTCGTCGCCTGGCTGCACAAGCGCGGGGACACCGAGTTCGCCGCCGCGACCCGTCCGGGATTCGCCGCCGCCTCCGTGGCACTCGCCCGGCGCTTCCTCGCCGACGCCTACCTCACCGGCGTACGGCGGGAGACGGCGTGACCGGCACCGACCTGGGGCGCACCGCCTCCGGCGTTGTCGAGGGCCTGCGGCTGATGATCGAGCGCGGCCAGGTCCGCATGGGCGGCCGGCTGCCGTCCGAGCGCCGCCTGAGCGAGGTGTTCGGCGTCAGCCGCGAGACCGTGCGCCGTGCGCTGGCCCGGCTGGAGGAGGCGGGCGAGGTACGCCGGGCGCGGGGCAGGGCGGGCGGTGCCTTCGCCCTGCGCCCCAACCCCAACTGGCCCGCCTACAGCTGGAGCCGGCTCAGCGGGGAGCGTGACCGCGTGGTCGAGCGGCCGGTCGGCGTCAGCGTCCCGGCGTTCCTGCGCCACCAGCGCTTCGAGGTCTCCACCCGGGTCGTCGCCACCAGGACCGGACCCGGCGAGGCCGACGTCCGCACGGCCCTGGGACTCGCCCCCGGCGACGACGTGACCGCCGTCGAACGGGTCCGCATGGCGGACGGCTTCCCGCTGTCCTGGGAACGGCTGTACGTCGCGGCCCGGCGTTTTCCCGGGCTCCTCGGGCACGACCTCACCGGCTCCCTTTCCCAGGTGTTCGCCGAGGAGTACGGCGCCGTCGCCCACGAGGTCCGCGAACGCGTCCGCCTGCGCCTCGCCGAACCCCACCACCACACCCACCTCGACGTCTCGGCCGGCCAGCCCCTGCTGGCCATCACCCGCACCGCCTACGACCAGGACGGCGCGCCGCTGGAGTTCTCCTACGACCTGTTCCGCGCCGACCGCACCGAACTGCGCATCTCCTCGGTGAACCGCCCCGGGGACGCCGGCCCGGCCCCGCAAGAACCGGCATGACCGCCACGCGCGGGGGAGTACCGCCACCGTGGCGCCGTCGTTCACCGTGGGAGTGCCGCGCGCGGTGCGGCCACATCCCAGAGACCGACACACACCACAGGAGAGAGCACACCATGAGCAACCAGAGCCCCCGGAAGGTCGCGGTCGTCGGCGGCACACGCGGCATCGGCGCCGCCATCACCGCCACGTTCGTCGGCGCGGGCGACGACGTCCTGCTGACCGGGCGCGGCAACCCGGAGGCCGCCCTCACGTCCTTCCGGGCGGGCGCCCTTCGTCCCGGGCAGGTCGTGGAGGCGGTCGCGCTCGACTGCGCCGGCCCCGACTCGGGCGTCCAACTCGCCTCGTCCGCCTCGTCGTTGCTCGGCGGCCTCGACGTGCTGTGCCTGAACGCGGGGGTCTTCCCGAACAAGGCGCTGGCGGAGCTGACGCACGCCGACATCCGCGAGGTCTTCGCCACCAACGTCGAGAGCCAGATGCTCGCCGTCGCGGCCTGTCTGCCGCTGCTGAGGCGATCCGGGCGCGGCCGGATCGTGCTGACGTCCTCGATCACGGGGCCGGTCACCGGCTTCCCCGGGTGGAGCCACTACGGGGCGAGCAAGGCCGCGCAGCTCGGTTTCATGCGCACCGCCGCGCTCGAGGTCGCGCCGTACGGGATCACCGTGAACGCGGTGGCCCCCGGCAACGTAGCGACCGACGGCCTCGACGGCCTGGGGGACGCCTACCTCGCCCAGATGGCCGCGACGATCCCACTGGGCCGCCTCGGCCGGCCCCAGGAGATCGCCGACGCCGTCGCATTCCTCGCGAGCGACCGCGCCTCCTTCATCACCGGGCAGGTCATCACCGTCGACGGCGGCCAGACCCTGCCCGAATCGCCGGAGGCGGTACTGCCGGCGGAATAACCGTCGCGTGGCCCCGAGTTGGGCCAACCATGACCCATGTCGCTCAGAAACCAGAGTTACTGACTTCCTCGGGGTGTTGTCGGGGGTGGTGACGGGTGGTGATCCCTGCGGTAGGCCGGTGGTATGCGGTACGCGCAGGGTGGCGGGCTGACCGCCGAGAGGCGGCGGCTTCGTGAGCGGATCCGGTACGAGGCAGGTGAGCGGTTCGGCCGTAGTGAGAGCACTGCGGTGATCGCGAAAGACCTGCGGGTGAGTGAGCGGTCGGTGGAGCGCTGGCGTCGTGCCTGGCGAGAGGGCGGAATGGACGCGCTCGCCTCTGCTGGGCCGCCGAAACTGCCCAAGCTGTCCGATGAGCAGTTCACCGAGTTGGAGAAGGAACTGGCGCTGGGGCCAGCTGTGCATGGCTGGGAGGACCAGCGCTGGACCCTGGCCCGAATCAGAGCGTTGATCGCCTGGAAGTTCTCACTGGATTGCTCGTCGGCGGGGGTGTGGCGGCTGCTGCACCGGCACGGCTGGTCCTGGCAGTCGCCGGCCCGCCGGGCACTTGAGCGTGACGAGCAGGCGGTGGGCCTGTGGAAGAAGGATGTGTGGCCGCAGGCGGAATGACTGCGGCGGCGCTGGGGGCATACATCGTCTTCGAGGACGAGGCCGGGTTCTCGATGACGCCGCCGCGCGCTCGCACCTGGGGCCGGCGTGGACACACGCCGGTGGTGCGGGTGCGGGGCCGCTCCTGGCGCCGCTGGTCGATCGCCGCGATGTGCTGTTACAAGCCGGGCGAGAACTCCCGGCTGATCTACCGGCCGCGGCGCCACCGCAAGCACAAGGGCAAGGGACGCGACACCTTTGCCTGGAGCGACTACCGTGATCTGGTTGTCCGTGCTCACATCCAACTCCAGGCGCCTATCGTGCTGATCTGGGACAATCTCAACACCCACCGGGCAGCCGGGATGCGTGAGTACGCGGCCGCACACGACTGGCTCACCATCATCCAACTGCCCTCCTATGCACCGGATTTGAATCCGGTCGAGGGTGTTTGGTCGCTGTTACAGCGCGGGCCGCTGGCCAACACCGCCTTCACCGACGACGAGCACCTCGAACGCACCCTCCGCCGAGGCTTACGTCATATCCAGCTCCAGCCCGACCTCATCGACGGCTGCCTGGCCGGCACCAGACTGACCCTCACCCAGCAGCCGACAACAACCCGAGGAAGTCAGTAACCCTGCTCAGCGCAGTTGTTGGCGCAGGCATCGCTACCTCGTCCGCAGCCCTGCTTGATCGAGTCCGGTGGCGACGAGATCGACACGACCATCTCATCGGTGTCCGCCGTGCACTGTACGGCGGCTACCTCGAATGCCTCTCGCAGGCCCGCAACACCTTCCGCAGCCTCGCACGCGACCTGGAAGCACCGGCCTCCGAACGGCAGCGAATCGCCCGGGACAGCTTCAGCCCCTGCTACGGCATGCGATACCAAATATCGATCACCGCCTCAGAAGCGGCCTTCGAAGCATCAGAGGTCGCCTTCAGACGCCTTCGCGATCTCCGCGACCTGGTGGCAGCTCCTGTACATAAGCAACGCTACCCGGAGGGTGCGTCAATGCCGCTTCACTCGGTCTCGGTCGCTGGGTGGTTGTGCGCGATGACGGCCGCGTGTCGCGATCCGCCGCGCGGACAACGGCACGTGGGAGCCCTCTGGGGGCCTCGAACTGGACGAACGCCCCCGAGGACGGCGCCGTGCGGGAAGTGCTGGAAGAGACGGGCATCCGTGTCTCAGTCGAGCGCCTGACCGGCGTCTACAAAAACATGAGCCAGGGCATCGTGGCTCTCGTCTTTCGATGCCGCCCGGTCGACGGTGTGGAGCGCACGTCGAGCGAGTCGACGGCCGTGGAGTGGCTGACTCCCGATGAAGTCGAGAAGTCGATGGGTGAGGTCTACGCCGTACGCGTGCTGGATGCCCTGGGCTCCACGGTCACGCCCCACGTGCGCGCCCATGATGGGCGCCACCTCCTGGAATCCGCCTGAGCCGTTTGCAGGGCGTACGCCAACAGCACCGCAGACCTGCAGCCGGGCGCGGACGGTCCGCTCACAACTTGGTTAAGCGCCCATAGGCCAGACACGGCCTATGCGGTGGCGGAACACACGGCTGTTCGGAACGCACTGAGCCGCGCGCACAGCTCCCCGGCAGAGAAGCGGTCGCAGCCCTCCTCCGCCGGCGCACAGCAGGTCAATCACCCGCTCGGCCAACGGTCGCCGTCCCAAGTGCCCTGCTACTCCGCCCCGAGCGCCATCCAGCGTCAATCATCCTGGCTATCGTCCCGGCGCACGATCCTCACCGTACCGAGAGGCCAGGCAATACCAGGTTCCCTGCGCCGACTTCGAGTACGGGGCCATCCTCGCTTTAGCGTGAGAGTCAACAAGCAAACCAACACAGCACCCAAGAAGACCAGGTAGCCAATCCATGTCCCCTGCTCGCCGCGAGAAGCGAGAGCACTGAACGGCTTCAAGGGAATTCCTAGGAGGCCATCAACCTTGACACCCTTGGCGATTTCGAGCGTGTCGTCAATAGCCGGGAGGCCGAGAAAGATGGCCACGATAAGAGCAATTCCCGCCAGGACGTTAGCCCGCCTAGCAGATCGCTTCGATTCGGCCGCCACAACTAGTTGCTGAAGCTGGTCAATACTCTCAAGCACATGCCCATAAAGCCTATCCGCACGCCACTCCCCAAGTAGCCTCTCTACCAAATCCATGGCCGTACCGAAGGACATGGATGAATCGCGATATTCACGCAACCCGAAGATCGCTTCACGCTGAAGTTCACGGACCTGGCGAATTCTGCCATCCGTAACCCCCACTCGCCGATCCAGCAAGCGAATCTGCCAATACTGAAGCAGTGCGCTTTCAAGGATGACTAGTCGCTGCAAGTGCTGGGCAAACTCCCCTTCCTGCGACCCCGGCCATCGCATTTCCAGCGATGAAGACATGTTGCAGTACAGTGAGGTTCCCCTGGTAAGGGAGCAGTCTTCAGGGAGCATGCTCGGCAGGGCTTCTGAACGAACTTCAGACACATCTATGGACCGAGAAATAGCGTTCTTCAGTTCGTTTTCATGAGTATCCTTAAATGAATCCTCAGAGGCACAACAGCCCACCCTGTCAATGAAGGCGGCTGGATAGCAGAACCAATCACCCACAGGTTCACTCCTGATGACTCTTGTAACGGCCTCTAGATACAAGAGGAATAGATCAGATACTGCCGCGGGAGATTCGTGTTGGGCCAGCCTCCATCTCACCCCCTCCTCTAGCTCTGACTCCCATTCACCTTCCAGGTAAGGTTCGGCACGCCTTCCGTATGCAGCTCTGAGAACTGGCTCCGAAACTCGCGAAGCGCATACAACTTCGGACGACCCAAAGGCCATTTCGCGATACTGGTCAACCGTAATGTTGTCAGGTAGCTTCAACGCTATGGTCAATTGCATTACACCAGAACGGTGAATCAACAGCAGGATATCCGCCCGAGTGCCCTCATCCAGGTTCCCGGGCGCGCGGACACCGCCACCATTCAAACGCGTAAGCCACTGTCCAGCACTTCGAAGACGTAGACGCAAGTACGGCTCGCTAGCGAGGTAAGGAGCACGCAGCAAGTCCGCCTCGATATGATGCTGAATTGCATTGATAACCTGATATTCAGCGACAGCCCGCTCAATGAAAGAAAGAGTCTCCGTAAGAGACTCAGACAATGATGATTCAGGCGAACTAGCTGCCGCCTGCACCCCTCCAGAGAGAGGGCTTGCAAGGATTCGCATAGCCCAAATTGGGTGGCGGCGCATCCATCTAAACAACCGGCGCTCTTGGAGTGCATTTGACATCTCGCGAAGGAGATTGGCGCGACGCATTAGCCGCACTAGACCTTGATATCTATGCGCAACGCGAACCTGGCCGTCGCGGGGGGATACGACTGTTTCAGCAATTCCTGTTTTAAGAAGTCGATCTGCAGCCTTACGAACATCCAGGGGGCGCCCCGCATCAAACGAGAAAATGAAATAGATTACTCCCTCACTCAGGATTGCGTCATGGGTCGACTGCGCAGTCACGAGAAGGCCCCCTGCTCTAATGTGCATGTCTCATGCCGTGCTGCCTGCGTCCCACCCCAGCCAAGCACCGATGCCAGTCTAGTTCTACAATACCAGAAGGCATACATGTCTTCTTCAAATTGGGCGACCAGCCATGAGTCGTCGGAGGGAAGACCTCCCCGCCTTCCTCCAAACCGCCCGCTGAGGCCCACTGCGGCAACGTGCGCGTTGACCTCACATGCAGTGATGGACACGGCTTCGCCTTTGTCGTATGCGGAACCCCGAAGCGCGGGTCACCGTGGGGCCACCGCCGCGAGACAGGGCAACCTCGCACAAGCTCTCATCCACGGCGAGCGCGCGCTACAGGGCGAGCGTCAATCTGTCCCGTCCCTGATCATGACCAGTCGAGAGCTGGCCGGCCGTCATGAGGCAGCGCTAGAGCACTGAACCGGCTGCGCAGGACTACCTGAACACCTGCAAGATCTAGGCAGGGAGAAGCCAAGATTCCTTCCCTCCTGATCCCTGACATGGCTGTGGCCCACCTCGAACGAGGTGGGCCAGTGTCAGGCCTGGCGCTCACTACCCACTCGCCCATGCTCGGCGGAAAGACTTCCAAGCCTTTACGGTGCGTGCCGCTTCGTTGATCAACGCTCGAACGCTCGCTAGAACAACCGTGATCAACTCGAACACTGCAACGATCATCGTCGCGGCAGAGGAACTCCGCCCATCACTCTGATCTGTCCTGCCATCAAAAGCTGCGGATGTCATTGCCTCAATTTATCGAAGTGAGGCCACCCCTGTCTTCTGTTTCCGGCAGGCTGATCACGGAAACCTTACTCCACCCGAGTGGGCGCAACGTCTGTGCGAAAGCAGACGCCGTTGAACGTGCCGAGATCACATGCTGAGGTTGGGAAACGTCCAGTCGATAAAGTTGATTGCTCCCATGGATTCGTGATCACGCTCCTGACCCTCTTCCAAGGTGACACTTGGATATATGGCCTTCATGTACGTGGGCAGCTTTTCACTGCTCTCCCTAAAATCCTCTGGTAGCACCTCAAGCGATCTATATGGCTGCACGAAGGACCTACTAGATCCGGCGCCAGAACGAAGCTCGTCCGGATGCTCCATGATCCTCTTGGAAATATTGATGATCGCCGCAGCAAGAGCGCCCATATAGGTGTCGAGGTAAGATTCATGAACCACGTCATAATATCGAACCAAGGTGCCCGCACTTTTCCCGTCGGCAGCATTTCGAACGGGTTCAAGCCTACTCACTCTGACCCATGGCAGAGAAATCAACCTCTGCTCCCCTTCTGGCGAAAAAATACTGCCTACCATTGGCGCTCTTACCACAGCAATAGGAACAATGAATCGCTCCTGCGAGGGCTGGGGGCCCGATTGCACTGTAGCTTTGAGGTGATCTACGGCCTTCAAGAGCGGGTAGGTTAGGGCTCTGTACGTCTCCTCTCCCGTGACCTCCACCTTCGATTTACTCCGCAATGCTTTCGCTAGGGACACCGCGTAAGGCAAGGGAGGCAGCACAAAGTCAAACTCGTAGAACCCGAGCAGATCTCGAACACTGAGTATCGCCGCACGATCCGAGATCTCACCCTCTTCGGTTCTTTCAAATACCTTGACTGCCCCCTTTACGGGCCCGATCATTTCCGGGAAGGATGGCGCCCCCTCCGGCGGTGCATCCCGAAGGAAGAATATATACGGGTTCTCGCTCTGCTTACACTCGATGACCAAATTCAATCGGCAGAAGAGCGGCATGGCGGGGGATTTATAAACTCGCTGGTCGAAATCCAGAGTCCCCATATCTGCAAGAATATCCACGGATCTCGCCTGTTGCGTCTCGGAATCAATGTATTCCCATTCTTCTTGAATACTGACATCGTTAAAGTACTTTGCGAGTAGACTGCGCAAGGATGCGGCCGTTATGGCCTGAAATGGGTACCCCGAGCGACTGATAGCGTCCTTCAAATCTTCTGGCTTCATGCCATTATTCAGTTGTGCGAATTCCGGTACGTTTTCTGTGTTCGACATGACAGCGTCTTTCAGAATGTTTGAACATGCTGGCCGGTCACTTGTTCGGGGCGTGCGTCGAATAGAGGATGATGTATGAGATGGTCGCATTGCTGGCTGCCCCCTGTCCCCCCGTTTTGAACTCAGGTGCCTCGCTGACGAAGCGACAGTGCGTGCGTCTCTACCGCAGGGGAGGCCGCACCCATCTCGTTCGTCGCTCTACGCGGACGTGGCCTGGACCAGCACCTACCGCCGACGTGATGAACGGCCCCGAGCCCTCGACTCCGACCGCTTGTTGTCCTGGTCTTTGTCCAGCACGCCGACGGCCGACACCGTTCACCGCCGTACGCGCACCCCGTCTGACCTGCCCGGCGTACCCTACGAACGCCCCCGGACGGCCGCGCGGACAGTTGGAAAGCGTGTCACCTGGCCCTACGTAGTGGGGTAGTCAGTAGCGGCCAGCAGCTGCGGCTTCTCTGGTCGACGACACCCCCAGCGTGCCTGAGGCCGGTGAGGTGCGGCGAGGCACAGTCGTGCGTCGTCTTTGGCCGGCGAAGCCTCACCGGATTACGGTGGATCTCGGCGTGAATCCGCTCCAGGAAGCATCGCACCTCCGGATCCGCGAACCTGAGGGCCTGCTGTTCAAGGGAGCGGTTCAGCTCCGCGAGGCGGGAAGCCCAGGCCCAATACCTGCTATTGAAGGGGTCCACGTCTACGTCCTCGGCGAAGTGGTCCTGAAGCTCGTAGCTCAGCCGGATCACCTCGTTGGCAGCCGCCTCCGACAGGCCGAGCAGGTGTGTCCGCTCCGCCTCGTGGGCCGTCTTCCGCTGCTGCCAGATCACGGCTCCCGTGGAGACCACCGCACCCACGAGGGCACCGCCGAGAACGAATAGCCCCGCCGCCATCTCCGGTCCCACGAATCGACCTCCTTAGCTTGTCTACTGACTTCCTCGGGTTGTTGTCGGCTGCTGGGTGAGGGTCAGTCTGGTGCCGGCCAGGCAGCCGTCGATGAGGTCGGGCTGGAGCTGGATATGACGTAAGCCTCGGCGGAGGGTGCGTTCGAGGTGCTCGTCGTCGGTGAAGGCGGTGTTGGCCAGCGGCCCGCGCTGTAACAGCGACCAAACACCCTCGACCGGATTCAAATCCGGTGCATAGGAGGGCAGTTGGATGATGGTGAGCCAGTCGTGTGCGGCCGCGTACTCACGCATCCCGGCTGCCCGGTGGGTGTTGAGATTGTCCCAGATCAGCACGATAGGCGCCTGGAGTTGGATGTGAGCACGGACAACCAGATCACGGTAGTCGCTCCAGGCAAAGGTGTCGCGTCCCTTGCCCTTGTGCTTGCGGTGGCGCCGCGGCCGGTAGATCAGCCGGGAGTTCTCGCCCGGCTTGTAACAGCACATCGCGGCGATCGACCAGCGGCGCCAGGAGCGGCCCCGCACCCGCACCACCGGCGTGTGTCCACGCCGGCCCCAGGTGCGAGCGCGCGGCGGCGTCATCGAGAACCCGGCCTCGTCCTCGAAGACGATGTATGCCCCCAGCGCCGCCGCAGTCATTCCGCCTGCGGCCACACATCCTTCTTCCACAGGCCCACCGCCTGCTCGTCACGCTCAAGTGCCCGGCGGGCCGGCGACTGCCAGGACCAGCCGTGCCGGTGCAGCAGCCGCCACACCCCCGCCGACGAGCAATCCAGTGAGAACTTCCAGGCGATCAACGCTCTGATTCGGGCCAGGGTCCAGCGCTGGTCCTCCCAGCCATGCACAGCTGGCCCCAGCGCCAGTTCCTTCTCCAACTCGGTGAACTGCTCATCGGACAGCTTGGGCAGTTTCGGCGGCCCAGCAGAGGCGAGCGCGTCCATTCCGCCCTCTCGCCAGGCACGACGCCAGCGCTCCACCGACCGCTCACTCACCCGCAGGTCTTTCGCGATCACCGCAGTGCTCTCACTACGGCCGAACCGCTCACCTGCCTCGTACCGGATCCGCTCACGAAGCCGCCGCCTCTCGGCGGTCAGCCCGCCACCCTGCGCGTACCGCATACCACCGGCCTACCGCAGGGATCACCACCCGTCACCACCCCCGACAACACCCCGAGGAAGTCAGTAGCGGTAGTTCGTTAAATCCGGTAGTAGAGGTCAAGGCCGTGTCCGGCCGTGACTGCGTCGATCAGGGCCTGGAGCTCGGAGGGTGGGTCCTTGTCCGTCCAGGCTTGCCACCACCGGTGGAGGGTGACGGCGGGGGTGAGCCAGGAACGGACGGCCCGTAAGGCCCTGGGCCAGCAAGGCTGTTGGTGCTGGTGGGGTGCGGCTGGGCCCCCTCTCTGGCCCGTCATCAGGGCACGGATCCGGCGCGGTGGCATCAAGTGGTCCGGGCGGTGCGAACCACTGGTCCCAGCAGAAGGAGAAGGCGCAGTTGACCAGGGTCTGGTGGCGGCGGATGGCGCGGTCGGAGCGGACTTGGAAGTCGGCCCAGCCGAGTTCGTCCTTGATCTGCTTGTAGCTCTGCTCGATCCACGGCCGCAGCCCGTAGAGCCGCACGATTTCGGCGAGGTCGGCCGACGGGTGTGGGCTGGTGTCGGCGTGCGGGGCGTCGGGGTGGGGCAGGTTGGTGGCCAGGAACCAGGTGGCCTTCTCCGGCAGCACACCCGGATCGGTGGTGGCCACCACCAGGCGGCACGGGGAGTCGGGTCCGTAGCCGCCCAGGCGGGTATCCGCGGCCCACCAGGTCTCGGTGTGCCCGTCGCGGAAGTGGCGCTCAACTCGTGTCCAGTCACCCGGATGTTCCGGGTCGGTACCGGCCAGGGCGCGGGCGGCATCGATGGGGGTGTGCGGCTGGTCGGAGCGGGCCCAGGTGCCGCGGTGCGGCCTGAGTGCCACGACGTAGGGAAGGCCCGCGTCGCGCAGCGCGAGGTACCAGTCGTCGCTCACGGAGTAGGCGCAGTCGGCGACCACCGCCCGGCAGGCGAAGCCCGCCTCTTTGGCTCGGGCCGCGAGGGCGGCGGACAGCTGCGGTTTCGTGCGGAAAGCCGGGTCGGACCGGCCGCGGGCGAAGCGATGGGCGGGCGTGTAGGGCCGGGCGTGCAGCGGGTAGTACACGCGGCCGTCGGTCCACACCGTGGTCACCGTGACGATGCCGTTGTCCGTCTTGCCCAGCCGACCCAGCCACTGCCGGCCCACGTTGGCGGTAGCCGTGCCGTCCTTGCGGTCCCCTGAGTCGTCGATCACGATGACCCCGCCGTCATGCGGAGCGGTCGCCGGCTGCTCGCGCAGCAGCTCAAGCCGCCGGTCGTTGACCTCCTCGGCCTCCCAGGGCGACTCCGAGAGGAAGAACTGCAGCCGCTGCACCCCCGGCGTGCCCGCACCTGCCACCGGCTCCGCCCCGGCCAGGCAGGTGATCGTCTTGTTCCGCTCCCGCGGCGCCAGCAACCCGGTCAGATACTCACGAAAACCTCGCCGCTGAGCCAAGCTGAAGAAGAGGTCGTCGAACCGGGCCGCGTACTCCTCCAACGGCCCCGGCGCAGGCGGACACGGACGGCGAGCAGTCATCTCCAGCCCCCAACAGAGCAGTTGACTCCTACCACCGGCCTACGGGCGACCCGCCCCGTCGTCAACCCACATCACCGCCGGATTTAACGAACTACCGGTAGGACGCTTCGGGACCTTCGGGCACGCGGTGACTCCCGAACAGGCGAAGGAGATCGAGGCGCTGGGGTACGGCGCCGTATGGGTGGGGAATTCACCGTCCGCCGATCTGAAGTGGGCCGAACCGATGCTGGAGAGGACCAGCACGCTGAAGGTGGCCAGCGGCATCGTGAACATCTGGAAAGGGGACGCCGGGCTCGCCGCGGAGTCCTTCCACCGTATCGAGAGCGCCTACCCCGGCCGCTTCCTCCTGGGCATCGGCGTCGGCAACCCCGAAACCAATCAGCAGTACCGCAAGCCGGTCGACGCGCTGAACGACTACCTCGACAAGCTGGACGAGTACGGCGTGCCGGACAGCCGCCGGATCGTCGCCGCGATCGGGCCGCAACTGCTGAGGCTCGCCGCACGCCGCAGTACGGGCGCGCACCCGTACTCGACGATCCCGCAGCACACCGCTCAGGCCCGCGAGGCGATCGGGCCCGACGCGTTCCTCGCACCGGAGCACAAGGTCGTGCTGACCGGCGACACCGGCGAGGCGCGCGCCGTCGGCCGCGACCTGCTCGCGATGTACTTCAACCGCGCGAACGCCCTCAAGAGCTGGAAACGGATGGGCTTCACCGACGAGGACATCACCGCGCCCGGCAGCGACCGCCTCCTGGACGCCATCATCGTCCACGGCACCCCCGAGGCCATCGCGGCGAGACTGCGGCAGCACCTCGACGCAGGCGCGGACCACGTGCCGGTCCAGGTCCTGACGCCCCCCGACCGACTCGTCCCCGCGCTCGCCGAACTGGCCGGGGCGCTCGGCCTGCGATGAGTGGAGAGAGCGAACGTCCTGTGCGGCTCTTCGTCACCGGCAGACCGTCGACCGCGTGATGGCGGAGGCGGTCGGGAGCGGCGACGCCCCGGCCGTCGTCGACTGGGCGACCCTCGCGGCGGCGACCGACGCGAAGCCGAAGCCGCGCTGCGCCGCAGGCCCGTGGGCCGGCCGCGCCCGCGGGCTGCGGTGCCTCGCTCCCGCCGGGGGCTTCGGCAGGCGGATCCGCAGGATGAACCGACTGGCCGGCTGACCTTGGGCCGCTGGGCGGCCCGGTGGAGAAGTGGGTGACGTGATTCCGCACAAAACCCCTTTCGGGAGTGATCTTGTGAATGGCACCATCAGGGCGGCATACACAGCTTGTTCACATCTCCTGACCGAAAGCGTGACCGTCAGCACATGCGTATATCCCTCGGCGTCACACGCCGGACCGCCGGCGCTGCCGTGCTCTCCCTGGCCACCGCCCTGACCGGACTCGCCTTCCCCGCCACCGCGCAGGCGGCCGTGACCTGCGCGGCCGGCGTGTGGAAGGCCCAGTACTACGCCAACACCGCACTCACCGGCACCCCGAAGGGCACTGTCTGCGACGCCGCCATCGCCGAGAACTACGGCCTCGGCGACCCCGCCGGCGTCACCTTGCCGAGGGACAGGTTCGGTGTCCGCTGGACCACCACGCGGAACTTCGGCTCCGGCGGCCCCTTCGACCTGACCGTGGCCGCCCAGGACGGCGTCCGTGTCTACCTCGACAACTCCCGCAAGATCGACCTGTGGCATGACGTCAGCCGGACGCAGAAGAAGACCGTCCGGCTCACCGTCCCGCGCGGAACCCACACCCTGCGCGTGGACTTCGCGGCGTTCACCGGCGCCGCCGACATCGCCTTCGGCTACCGGCCCGTCACCGGCGCTGCCCTCGACAAGACCGCGCCCCTGGCCCCGTCCGGCGTGAAGGCCGGCTACGCGGCGGGCACCCTGAGGGCGAGCCTGGCGTGGGCCCGCAACCAGGAGCTGGACCTGGCCGGTTACCGCGTCTACCGCCGCACCGGGAGCACTGGCGCCTGGAGCACCCTGGGCAGCGCCCCGACCACGGCCGCCGCGTTCACCGACACGCCCCCGGCCACCGGCGCGGGCTACGAGTACGCCCTGCGCGCCGTCGACCGCGCCGGCAACCTCTCCCCGCTGTCCGCCCCGGCACGCGTCGTCAGCGCCGACCGGACGGCCCCCGCCGCCCCGACCGGACTCACGGCCACCTACGACGATTTCGGCGCCCGCTTGTCCTGGTCCGAGGTGAGCGGCGCGAGCGCCTACGAGGTGCAGCGCTCCCTCGCGCCGGAGGGACCGTTCGCCTCCATCGCCGTCCCCACCCAGAGCACGGCGCTGACCGACCCCGGTGCCACCGTGAGCACGACCTATCACTACCGCGTGCGGGCCCTGGACGACGCGGGCAACACCTCCCCGTACTCCGCGCCCGTCCGCCTCGACACACCCGACCCCAAGCCCCTGGCGCCGGCCGGCGTCTCCGCGAACGGGTGGGTCGACCGCAACACCGTCGGCTGGCGGTACGACGGCGACGACGCCCACCGGTTCCACGTCTACGCCGCCGAGTCGGCCACCGGCCCCTGGACCCGGCTGACCGAGACCCCGGTCACCGGCCGCGTCTACGACGACTTCACGGCCCCCGTCCGCCAGGTGCGCCACTACCAGGTCCGGGCGGTCACGGCGCGCGGCACGGAGTCGGACCCGTCGGCGACGGCCTCGGCGACCCGCACCGGCGACGTCACCCCGCCGCACATGCCCTACGGCCTGGACGCGTGGGACGGCACCGACGGCGTACACCTCTCCTGGACGGCCAACACCGACGACACGGACCACTACCTCGTCCTGCGTAAGCCGATGTTCGGCGCGTGGGAGCAGATCGCCGTGGTGCGCGGCGCCGCCTACCTGGACGCCGCCGTCCCCGCCGACGTGCGGTTCGGCTACACCGTCCGCGCCGTCGACGCGGCCGGCAACGTCTCCCCGATGCCCGAGCCCGGCTACGGCACCGTCTACGGCAAGCGCCTGCCGGTCCGTGAGAAGCCGGCCGCGCCCGCCTCGGTGACCGCGACGGCCGCGAACGGCAACGTCACCGTGGAGTGGACCGCCAGCACCTCGGCCGACATCGCCGGCTACTACGTCTACCGCACGACCTCCCCGGACCCCACGTCCGCCTACTCCGTCTCCCCGCTCCTCACCGGGACGACGTTCACGAACGAGAACGTCCCCGCCGGCAAGACGTGGTTCTACGTCGTACGCGTCGTCAGCAAGCACAGCACGTGGTCCGACTTCTCGCCGGTGGCCGAGGTCACCGTGCCCTGCCCGGCACTGACCGGGCCGCCCACACCCCGGATCACCGGAGGCGGCCGGGGAGCGGACTTCGTCCAGCTCAACTGGGAGGCCGGAGCGTGCGACCAGGGGGCCACCGTCTCCTACAACGTCTACCGGTCCACCTCCGCCTCCGACGTCTTCACCCCTGAGCGCCGCATCGCCTCCGGCGTGACGCGGCCGACCTACACGGATCCCGGTCTGGCTCGCGCGTATTACTACTACGTCGTCACCGCCGTGGCCGCCGACGGCACCGAATCCGCCCCGCAGGCCAGGCCGTTCGAGGTCTCGATGATGGCGCCCTGACACCCTGCTCGCCCCTTCGGGCCCCCGCCGTCCACACGCCTTCAGGCTGTTGGACGGCGGGGGCCCGCGCGTGAACTCTCAACAAACATCGGCCACGTGTGCAAGGCTGACGATCATCCGGGGACATGCCCCCGGACCGTCACGCTGATGATCGTGACCGCTCCGGGACAGACCGAGCGGGTCGCCAGGGAACTGGACGCGGTCGAGGGCGGCACGGTCGGCCGCTTCTACGACAAGCTCGGGTACCTCCGCGCGACCGTCCCGACCGGCTAGGCGCGGGCGGCCGTCGCCGCCGCCGAGACTGAGCCTGGTCACCGTGAAACTCCGGGCTGCCCCGAAGAGCACGGGCATCAAGAGCGTGCTCCTGGTGGTCGACGACCTCCGCACGCCGGGCGTCGACAAGCGGATCCTCGACACCGTCGTCGTCTCCACGCCGCTCCGCCATACCTTCAGCGCCTCGGGTCCGGTGCGGCGCACCACGTTCACCTCGTACGTCGTGACCGTCCCACCGGGCACGACGTGGCTGGAGATCGCGCTCGACGGGCTGCGGGAGGGCAGCAAGACCTTCTTCACAGTTCGCCGTCATGCCGTAGGCCGGACGACGCGGTCGGGGCGGGCGAGTCGTGGCCACGTCTCTTCAAGGCCCGCGCGCGTTCAGTTCCTCATGCCGTCGCCTTCGTGTAGGGGTTCTGCCACAGGCCCTGTGCGGCCAGCCGGGGCAGGACCCCCTCGCCGAAGGTGTAGACCTCCTCCAGGAGCGGGAAGCCGGAGAAGATGAACTCGTCGATGCCGAGGGCGGCGTACTCCTTGATGCGGTCCACGACTTCGTCGTGGCTGCCGACCAGCGCTGTTCCCGCGCCACCGCGGACGAGGCCGATGCCGGCCCAGAGGTTGGGGTAGATCTCCAGCCCTTCGCGGTTGCCGTTGTGCAGGGCGAACATGCGCTGCTGGCCCAGGGATTCGGTCTGGCGGAGTCCTTCCCGCATCTCGCGCAGGGTCTCCTCGTCGAAGCCGCTGAGCAGGCGGTCCGCCTCGGCCCACGCCTGGGCGGAGGTGTCGCGGGTGATGCAGTGCAGCCGGATGCCGAAGCGCAGTGTGCGGCCCTCCTTCTCCGCGAGCCCCTTCACCCAGTTGATTTTTTCGGCGACCTGGTGGGGCGGTTCGCCCCAGGTCAGGTACACGTCGGCGTGGCGGGCGGCGATCTCGCCCGCGACCGGCGAGGAGCCGCCGAAGTAGACGTCCGGGACGGGGTCGGGCAGCCGGGCGAGTTCGGCGTTCTCGACCTGGATGTGCTCGCCCTGGAAGGTGACGGCCTCGCCCTGCCACAGGCGCTTGGCGATCTCCAGGAACTCCCCGCTGCGCCGGTAGCGGTCGTCCTTGCCGAGGAAGTCGCCGTAGGCGCGCTGCTCGTGGCTCTCGCCGCCGGTCACCACGTTCAGCAGCAGCCGGCCCTGGGTGTGCCGCTGGTAGGTGGACGCCATCTGCGCGGCGAGCATCGGCGAGATGATGCCGGGCCGGAACGCCACCAGGAACTTCAGCCGCTCGCTGTGCTGGGCGACCATCGCGGTGGTCAGCCAGGCGTCCTCGCACCAGGGGCCCGTGGGGCTGAGCGCGCCGGTGAAGCCCATGTCCTCCGCCGCGCGGGCGATCATGCCGAGGTAGGGGATCGACGCCGGCCGGTCCCGGGCGAAGGCACCGGCCGCGGGCCCGCCGACGAGATGCCGGCTGTCGCCGTTGGTGGGGATGAACCAGTGGAAGGTGAGGGACATGGCGGGGCTCCGTTCTGGAAAGTCGTGCGCGGCCGTGCTGTGGCGTGCGGACCCGGGGTGGTCAACTCGCCAGGGCGGGCCGGGGGATCCGGTGCAGACCGGCGGAGAAGACGTCCACGACGTGACGCAGGCTCTCGGCCGCGGCCGGGGCGAGGACGAGGGAGCCGTCCTCGTGCGCGGTGATGTCCTGGTCGAGCGTGAACCAGCCCTGCGCGATGTGGGCCGCGCCCATGGAGGCCAGCACCGGGCGCAACGCGTAGTCGATGACCAGCACATGGGCGAGCGTGCCGCCCGTGGCCAGCGGCAGGACGCTCTTGCCGCTGAGCGCGTGCTGCGGAAGCAGGTCGAGCAGGGCCTTGAGGACACCGGCGTAGGCGGCCTTGTAGACGGGGGTGCCGATGACGACGCCGTCGGCGCGCTCGAAGAGTTCGCTCACCGCGACGACGGCGGGGTGCCGCGCGTCGGCGCCGCACAGGGCCTCGGCCGGCACGGCGCGCACGTCGAGGGGGATCACCTCGTGCCCCTGCGCGGTGAGGCGGGCGTCGAGGTGGCGCAGCAGCCTGCCCGTGCGGGAGGAAGCGGAGGGACTGCCGGAGACCGACAGAACGGTGGCCATGGACTCCTCTTTCGGAAGGTGCAGGCTGCCCGCGCGCATGCCGGGCACCCACAGCTTTCCGCACCCGCGAGGGGCTTCCCATCGTCAACCTTGACGTTTTCGCCGGACGCCACATACATCCCACCTATTACTCCGAGTAACGACGTCTGGCCCGCGCGGTTCATTTGAGAGAAAGGCAAGATTCACTTCCGGAGGCCGCAGGGCTTGTGGCAGCATGACTTCCCTCCGGAGGGGTATCGCCCCAGCTCGGAGACGTTTTGAGACTCCGGATCACCATGTCCCACGCCCGGCCGCCCCGGCCGCCTCATGTCACCCATGAATCCCCCACCAGGCCGACCCGCAGACGCCGGAGCCGTGCCCAGCACAACGGAGTGATCCCATGAGTATTGGTGCAGTTCGACATCTCATCTCGACGTCCGACCTGACGGACACCGAACTGGCCGCCCTCGCCGAACGCGGCGCCGAGTTCTCGGCGGGATCGGTACGCGGCGGCCGTCAACTCGACGGTCTGGTCGCGGGCATCTACTTCCTCAAGACCTCCACCCGCACCCGGACGTCGTTCTCGACGGCGGCCCTGCGGCTCGGCGCGCAGATCGTCACCTTCGGCCCGGGAGACCTGCAGACCAACACCGGCGAGACCCTGGCCGACACGGCCGACGTGCTCTCCCGCATGCTGGACCTCCTCGTCGCCCGCACCGCGGGCGACCCCGCCGACCTGCGCACGCTGGCCGGCCAGCGGAGGATGGCCGTCGTCAACGCCATGACGGCCGACGAGCACCCCACCCAGGCGGTGGCCGACCTCGCCACGCTGCTCAGGCACTTCGGGCGGATCGAAGGACTGCGGATCTGCTACCTCGGCGAGGGCAACAACACCGCCGCCGCCCTGGCCCTCACCCTGACCAGGTTCAAGGGCGTCCACCTCGAACTGCGCACCCCGCCCGGCTACGGCCTCAGCCCCGCGACACTGCGCCGCGCGACGGAGAACGCCGCGCGCAGCGGCGCGACCCTGGTGGAACGCCACTCCATGGACGAACGGCCGGCCGGCTTCGACGTCCTCTACACCACCCGGTGGCAGACCACGGGGACGAGCAAGGCGGACCCCGACTGGCGGCGCGCCTTCGCGCCCTTCCAGGTCACCTCCGCCCTGTGGGAGGACAGCCCGCAGGCCGTCTTCCTGCACGACCTGCCGGCGCACCGCGGGGAGGACGTCACCGCCGAGGTGCTGGACGGCCCCCGCAGCCTCGCCTTCGACCAGGCGGAGAACAAGCTGTACGCGGCGATGGCCGTACTGGAATGGTGCGCCGGACGGCGCTGATCCGTAGCAGGTCCACAAGAAGGCAACCATTCACACGGCACGCAGAACAAGGTTGGTGGCCTGTGGCACACTCCTGGTCAGAAATTCAGTGCACGCTCACCCGATGCGCACCCGGATCCTGTGATTCCGCCAGGTTCTTCGAGCAGGCGTACCGGCTCTGGTACGAAGGACAGATCAGCCTCAGCATGGAAGCCGTCGCCAAGGCCACGCACGTCGGCCGCGGCCGGTGCCCCGAGGACTGCCGTCAACTGGCCCATGTCTGGCTGGCCTCGCGCCTCGCGACACTCCAGATGCCCTGCTCCGGCCAGCGCGTCCTCGACGCCGCCGGGCCCCTCGACGCGGCCCCCGCCGCCCGGCTGCGCGCCCTGGCGTACGCGACCCAGGCACGTCTGGACCTCACACGTGGGCGGCTCGACGAAGCCGTGGCCGCCGCCACGGACTGCCTGCGCGCCAATCGGCCGAACGGCAGGGGATGCCTGCGCGCGACCGCGCACATCGTCCTTTCCACCTGCGCGCTGCGGAAAGGAGACACGAAGACCGCCTTCCGGATCGATAAAGACATGCGGGACGACGCTCTCCTGGGCAACACGGGGGTCGCCCGGCTCTCGACCGCGTGCATGGTCGCCCAGATCACGGAGATCGCCATCGGTCCCACAGCGGCGGAATACCTCCTTGAAGGGCTGGCCTCGGACACCGCGCAGCTCCACAGCCTGATCACGAGGCAGCCGGACGTCACGTCCTGGCTGGTGCGCACCGCGAACCGGCTGGGGAACGAGCAGATCTCCCGCAGGACGGTGTCGTCGGCCGGGGAACTCGCCGCCGGGCACCCCCAGTTCCGGGTCTTCCGCGCGTCGGCCCTGCACGCGGCGGGACTGACCGACAAGGACCCCGCCCAGCTGTGCGGCGCCGCGGAGCTGTACGCCGATCCGTGGCTGAAGGCGTCCGCCCTGGAGGACGTCGCCGTGCTCCTCTCGGCCCGGCGTTCGGACCACGCGTCGGCCGTCGGCTTCTTCAAGGAGGCGTCCCAGGGCTACGCCGCGACGGGAGCCGTGCGCGACGTCTCCCGGGTGGCGAACCGGCTGCGCGCCTTCGGTGTGCGCTGCCGGGCCGCCTGCGCGGAGTCCGGACCGGACACGGCGTTGCCGCTGACCAGCGCGGAGTCGGCGGTCGCCGACCTCACCAGCCAGGGGCTGACGAACACCGAGGTCGGCAAGCGGCTCTTCATCTCGCCGCACACCGTCGCGCATCACCTGCGGAGCATCTTCCGCAAGCTGAACATCTCCTCCCGTGTCCAACTGGCGCTCATCTGGAACAGCCACGCCCCGGTCCCGGAGGGCGTCAGGGCCCGGACCTGACACCCCGTCACATCACCAGCGGGCCGTCTCCCCGAAGAACTCGGCGATCTCCACCGTGGCCCCTCGCCGGCGCGCCTCGCGCAGGACGTGATGGCCCACCGCCAGGTCCAGGATGCCGAGCCCGAACGGGGAGAACACGGTCGGCCTCGCCGGATCCGGGACCACCTCGCCCGCCAGCACACCGCCCAGCGTCCCGGTGACGAACTCCCGCCCGCCGGTGAGCTGTTCGGCCAGATGGGGCGAGGTCTGGGCCTTCAGGCAGTGGTCGACGTCGTCGACGACGTTGTCGCAGCCCAGCAGGACCTCCGGAGCGAGGTCGCGCAGCGAGATGTTCAGCAGGAGCTGCCCAGGACGCAACAAGGTCCCGGCGGGCACGTAGGGCGTGGCCGCCGTGGTCGCGAACACCACCAGGTCCCGGGCGAGCGCCTGCTCCAGCGACCCCACCGCGCCGGGCACCCCGAGCCGCTGCCCGGCGTGCCGGACGAGATGCCCGGCGCTCGCCGCGTCCAGGTCGTGGACGAGGACGTCGGACAGGGCCACGCCATGGGCCGTGAGGTAGTCCAGTACGGTGCGGGCGATCACCCCGGCGCCGACGAAGGCCGCGCTCACCGGCCCGGCGCCGGGCGCCAGGGCGCGGGCCGCGATCGCCGCCGACGCCGCGGTGCGCGCGGCGCTGATCCCCGCCGCCTCCAGACAGGCCAGCGGATACCCCGTCGCGTAGTCGTTCAGCAGGAGGACGGCCGACGCACGCGGCAGCCCCCGCGCGATATTGCCGGGGAAGCTGGCGATCCACTTGATGCCGATCGCGTCCACGTCACCGCCGAGATAGGAGGGCAGCGCGATGACACGGGCGTCGGGCTTGTCGGGGAAACGCAGGAAGTAACTGTCGGGATTGACCGACTGCCCCTGCTCGTGGGCCAGATAGGTACGGGCGACGATGTCCAGGATCGCGGCGTGGGAGGCGCCGAGGATGCCGGAGACGACCGGTCCGGGAACGACCGAGAAGGGGGCCACGGGAATCTCTCCTGCTCTCATGGTGCGCTGACCGGCTGCGCGGCGGTCAGATCGGATGTCTCGGGGTAGTGGTCGCGCACCCAGGCGTCGCAGTACACGGTGTCCACGTACTTGTCGCCCAGGTCCGGGGAGACGGCGACGACCGTGCCGCCGGGCGCCAGCACCGGGGCGAGCCGGCGCACGGCGGACAGCACCGTCCCCGTGGAGCCGCCGACCAGCAGGCCGTACCGGGCGGCCACCATGCGGCACACGGCGATCGTGTCGGCTTCACTGACCTGCACCTTCTCCAGACCGTCCCGGTCGGCCCAGATCTCCGGCCGGCGGCTCGCGCCGATCCCCGGGATCCGGCGCGGCCCGGGAAGCCCGCCGAAGGTCACCGACCCCACCGCGTCCACCCCGACGACCCGCGTGCGCGGGCTGTGCCGGGCGAAGTACTCCACGCAGCCCATCAGGGTGCCGGTGGTGCCCGCGCCGACGAACAGCGCGTCGACGTCCCCCAGTTCGTGGTGCACGGCACGGGCGGTCCGCTCGCGGTGCACACGGACGTTGGCCGGGCTGGCGTACTGGTTGAGCCACACCAGGCCCGCATCCTCGGCGAGCCTGCGCCGGATGTAGTCCAGCCGGGTGTGCAGATAACCGCCGTGCGGATCCCGGACGTTCACCTCGACGACCTCCGCGCCCAGACACTCCATCAACCGGATGGCCTGCCGGGCCGCGTTGGGGTCGGTGACCACGGACAGCGGATAGCCGCGCGCCGCGCACACCGTGGCCAGGGCCACGCCGAGGTTCCCCGAGGACGACTCGATCACCCGCCGGCCCGGCCGCAGCAGGCCCGTCGACTCCGCCGACTCGATCAGCGCGAGCGCCGTCTTGAGCTTGATCGACCCGGCAGGGTTCAGCCCCTCCAGCTTGAGGAGCACGTCCACCCGCGGGACGAAACCGGGAAGGCGCACGAAGACGTTGTCCAGGACGATGTCGGAAGCGCTGTCGTAGATCATGCGGTCCGCACTTCCCTCAGGAAACCAGCCAGCCTCCGCGCGCCCTCCTCGATCTCGGGCGGATCGAGGTAACTGCACGCGAGACGCAGCTCGTTGTCACCCGTGGCACCGAGGTAGAAGGGGGCCATGGGCGTCCACAGCACCCGGTGCTCCCGCGCACAGCGCTCCAGAAGCCCCATGTCCGCCCTGACGGGAATCCGCATCCGCACGAAGAAGCCGCCCGTCGGCCGGTTCCACGACACCCCCGGCCCGGCGTCGTCCAGGTGACGGTCGAGGGCGCCGAGCAGCAGAGCGAGGTTGCGGCGGTACACCTCGGCCTTCAGCCTGCCGAGTTCGGCCAGCGAACCGCCGTGCTGGAGCAGCAGCCCCCCGATCACCGCCTGGGCGATCGCCGACGTGCTCACGGTCACCATCGTCTTGAGCGCCGCCATCGTCCCGGCCAGCGACGTCACACGCCCCGTCCGGGCGTCACGCACCCGCTGGTCGGCGACGACGAACCCGACCCGCGCCCCGGGCAGACAGACCTTCGCGAAGGTACCGAGCACCACCACACGCCCGTCCCGGTCGAGGGCCTTCAGCGACGGCGGCGCCGCGCCGGGCACCCCGGTGAACCCGTAGGCGATGTCCTCCAGCAGCACCAGATCCTCCCGCGCCGCCAGCTCCAGCAGCGCGAGCCGGGTCGCGTGGTCCAGGACGGTCCCGGAAGGGTTGGCGTGGTCCGGAGCGACATACAGCGCCCGCACACGCCGCCCGGCATCCCGCGCCGTCCGGCACAGCCGCCGCAGCTCGTCGAGGTCGAGCCCGCCCGCCGTCTCCGGCACCGGCACCACCGGCACGCCCAGCAGCCGGGCGGCACCCAGGATGCCCACGAACGACGGATCGACGACCGCCAGCAGATCCCCGGGCCCCGCGCACAGGGCGCGCACCGCGAGCAGCATGCCCTCCTGACAGCCCGCGGTGATCAGCACCGCCGACTCGTCCACCGGAAAACCGTGGTCACGGGTCAGCGCCTCGGCGACCAGATGGCCGATGATCCCCCGGCTCGGCCCGTACTCGCGCACCCGGCGCCGCGCCCGCACCGCGTCCAGCCCCCGGTCACGCTCCAGATGCGCGACGAAACGCCGGACGCACGCGTCCAGGTCGACCGCGTCGACGAAGGAGGCGTGCGGCGCGCCCGGGGCGAAGGAGATCGCGTCGGGATAACGCGCCAGCGCCTCGTTGAGGAACCCGACGGACTCGACCGCCGGATCGGTGATCGCCGGGTGCAGCCCGCCGGCGTCGAGGACGAGGGGAGTCATCGGACCTCCTGGCCGGGACGGGCGGCGCTGAACGCCGAGACCTTGTCCAGGACGTCCGGCGCGTACAGCCGCGCCCCCTGGTGCAGCGCGAACTCGGCCATGTACGCGCGGAAGACGTCCGGCGGCTCCTCGGCGGCGGTCAGCATCGCCCGGTTCGCGGCCACGGCGGGCGCGGCCAGCTCCTCCACGGCCGTCTCCACGGCGGCGTCCACGGCGCCGGGCTCGACGACGTCGTCGCAGATCAGCCGCGCCGCCGGTTCGTCCGCCCGGATCGCGCGGCCGGTGAGGACGACCTGCCGCGCGATCCGGTTGCCGACGAACCGCGGCAGCCGCAGATTCCCGGCGCCGGGCACGATGCCCTCGCGGGCGGCCGGGAGGGAGAAGGAGGCGTCGTGCGCGGCGATCACCCGGTCCATGACGAACAGCAGTTGCATGCCGCCCCCGATGGCGAAGGTGTCCACCGCGCCGATCCACGGCTTCTGCGCCACGTCCCGCGCCGGACTCACGGCCCCGGGAACGTACAGGCCCCGCAACAGCTTGTTCACCAGGCCCAGTTCACGCCCGATCAGGAAGTCCAGGTACGAGATGCGGCCCTGGTGCAGATGGACGAGGTTGATGCCCGAGCTGAAGACCCTGCGGCCCGCATACCGCCGGTGCGACACCGCGCCGCCCCGCAGCACGCCCACCCGGACCTCAGGGTCCAGGAGCGCCAGGTCGACGGCGGTCTCCATCGCGGCGACCAGCTCATTCGTCTCCGCGTTCAGGGTCGCCGGGTCCGTCATGGTCAGATGGCAGGCGGGCGGCCTGCGCTCCAGCACGACCGGCCCCAGGTCGGCCCGCCCCGTGCGCCGGAACTCCTCCAGCAGCGCGAGCGCGGCCGGCGTCGGCAGACGCATGGTGTCCAGGAGATGGCCGCCGCACCGGGGCGCGGCGAGCACGCCGTGGACGAAGATCGCCTGGTCGATCTCCAGCCCGTCCTTGTCGCGCTGCGCGCGCCGCTCCTCGGCGGCCATCCGGTCCCTGCCCGGCACGAGCCCGGGAAACCGCTCGGCCGCCCGGTGCACCAGGGGCGTCAGCCGGTGGCGGACCGTGCCTCCCTCGGTCAGCTCGTCGTAGACCTGCTCGGCGTGCCCGGCCATCAGGGCGGTGCGCAGCCGGCGTGCCTCGGCCGTGGCGTCGTCGAGGTCCCGCTGCTGGGCCGCGCCGCGATCGGGGCGGGGCGGAAGGGCGGCCAGCAGCGCTTCCTCGCGCCGGGCCGCGGTGGCCAGTGCGGTGAGCGTGTGGGTCGTGGTCACGGCCGTGCCCCTCCGTTCCTCAACAGGCGGTCGCACGCGGCCAGATGGACGCCGAGGGCTTCCTCGAACGAGGTGTGCGCGGCGTCGTCGACGAGCTGGCGCAGCAGAGCGGGTTCCAGCCCGGCGGGCAGGTCGCGGGCCAGCTCGTCGAGGCGGCGCTGGATCCCGCCGCTGTCCACCACCTCGTCCACGAGACCGAGCAGGCACGCCTCGCCGGCGTCGAGCGGGGTGCGCGGGTGGGCGAACAGGCACAGCCGGCGGGTCGCTGACGCGCCGATGCGCCGCGTCAGCCGGTGCAGGACCGTGCCGGGCCAGAACCCGGTGGCCGCCGTGCCGGGCAGCCCGAGCCGCAGGTTCCGCCCGGCCACCCGGAGGTCGGAGGCGCTGAGCACTTCCAGGGCCGGCCCGGAGCAGGCGCCGTCGGCCACCGTCACCGTGACGGCGGGCAGGCGCTCCCAGCGGCGCAACGCCCGCTCCCAGGTGTTCACCTCGTGCACCTCGGACGCGCCCGGCCAGTCGCGGCCGCCGCCGAGGGACAGCGCCGCGACGCGGGCGCCGGCGTCCTCCGCGCGCTCACAGGCGTCGACGACGGCCTTGGCCAGGTCGCTGTAGGGAAGATCGAGGGACAGGTCGGCTCGGAACAGGGCCGGGGAACGCTGCATGGTTGTCTCCGTCGTCTCATGGAATCGTCGGCCCAGGACCGCGTGTCTCACCAGCGCACCAGCGCGGTCTCGATGGTCGATCCGGGGCCCATCGTCATCAGCACCCCCACGTCGCCCGGACGCGCCACGGCCTCCTCGGCCAGGCGCCGGTAGGAGAAGAGGAACGAGCCGCTGGAGAGATTCCCGAAGTCCCTCAGCACGCTGACGGTGTGGCGCACGTCGTGGCGGGTCAGACCGAGGTTCACCCGCACCGAGTCGATGACCTTCCTGCCGCCCGAGTGGATCAGCCAGTGGGCCACGTCGGAACGCCGGACGCCCGTCCCGGCGAGCAGCCGGTCCGTCACCTCCTCGACACAGCTCCCCACCACATAGGGGATGTCGCGGTCGAGGTGGAAGCTGAACTTCCCGTGCCGGTCGTCCCAGTCGTAGCGCATCGCGTCGACCGCCTCCGGGATGACCCGGCTCGCGAACCGCACGATGCGCGGACCGGCCGCCGTACCCGTGCCAGGAGTGTCCGCGACGACCGCCACCGCCGCCGCGCCGTCCCCGAAGAGGCTGTTCACGACGGCGCTGCGCATGCTGCTGTCGAACACGTACGCCGCCGAGCACGCCTCGATGCAGATCATCACCGCGAGCTGCCCGGGATGCGTACTCGCCCAGCCGGCGACCGCGGTCAGCCCGTTCAGCCCCGCGTTGCACCCCATGCCGACCACGTCGACCCGGGAGCAACTGCGGGACAGACCGGCCTCCTTGATCAGCAGGGCCGAGAAGCCGGGCGTGAGGAACCCGGTCGTGGTGACACAGCACAGGTAGCCGACGTCGTCCGTGCTCAGACCAGCGCTCTCCAGGCACTCGCGCAGGGCCCGCACCCCCATCCGCAGCCCGGTCGCGCGGTGTTTGGCCAGCAGTTCCCCCTGGCTCTCGGCGCCGGGTCCGCCGCCGGGCGCGGGCGGCGGCAGGGTGAGGTGCCGCCGCTCGATCGCGCTGTTGAGGAACAGCGAGGTGATACGCGGGTCGTCGACGCCGTAGCGGTCGAGGATGTCCCGCTGCGTGTAGGAGTCGGGCGGGACCGCGGTGCCGACTCCGGCGATTCTCGGGCTCCTGGCCGCGAGAGCCGAGCCGTCGTGCGTGAACAACTGTCCTCCAAGGGGGGCGGCTTCAGGTGGTCGGCTTCCGCGCGCCGAGGTGGCGTGCCAGCCCCGCGACGGTGGGGTTCTCGAACAGCTCACGGACGCTGACCTCCGCTCCGGTGCCGGCGCGGACACGTCCCGCGAGGCGGAGGGCGAGCAGGGAGTCCAGGCCCCGCGCGAACAGGTCGTCCGTCAGCGCCGTTCCCGGGCCGAGGAGTTCGTCGACGTACGCGCTCAGCAGGCTCTCCAGCCGGGCCACGGTGTCGTCGTCCGGCGCGGCGGGCGTCGGATCCGGCGCGGGCCGCGCACGGCCGGCCGGCCGCAAGGGGAGGGCCCCAGAAGGGGCGAACCCTCCCAGCGGGGCGTCCGGGTCGGCCGCGAAGGCGGTGAGCAGCGACGTCAGCCGCTCGCCCAGCGCCTCGGCCGTCCGCCGCTCCAACAGGTCGGCGCGGTAGGCCAGTTCGAAGCGCAGCGCGTCACCCGGCAAGGCCCGCAACGTGACCGAGTGGTGGTACACGTCGTGCGTACGGACCGAGGAGATCCGCAGCCCAGTCCGCTCCTCGTCGAGGGCGTCCGAGGCACCCGGGTAGTTCTGGAAGACGGTCATGGTGTCGAACAGCTCCCGGGCGCCGAGGGCGCGCTGGACGCCGGGCAGCCCGAGGAACTGGTTCGCCTGCAAGGCGGCCTGCTCCTCCTGCACCCGGGCCGCGAGGTCCACGAGCGACCCCGCCGGATCCACCCGCACCCGGACCGGGACGGCGGTGATGCACAGCCCGACGATCGACTCCACCCCCGCCAGCTCCGGCGGACGCCCCGACACCGTCGCGCCGAACACCACGTCCCGGCGCCCCAGCACCGCCCCCAGCACCACGCCCCAGGCACCCTGCACCACCGAGTTCAGGGTCAGACCACGACCACGCGCCACGTCGGCCAGCCGACCCGACACCTCGACCGGCAAGCTCATCCTCACGCACCCCGGAATCACCGCGATGTCCGCACCGGCCCCACCGGGCACCAGCAGACAAGGTTCGAGCCCGCTCAGGGCCTGCCGCCACGCCTGTGCGGCGCCCGCGCGGTCCGCGCCCCGCAGCCACTCCAGGAACCCACGGAACGGCACCACCGGCGCGAGCCCGGAGCCGTCCCCGCCGCGCGCGTACAGCTCGAACAACTCGCCCAGCACCAACGGCATCGACCACCCGTCCCACAGGATGTGATGGGCGCTCAGCACCAGCACACTGCGCTCCTCGTCCAGCCGGATCGCCATCAGCCGGATCAGTGGCGCGTCCGCCATGTCGAACCGGCGCGACCGGTCCCGCTCCAGCAGCCGCTCCACCTCGCCCCACCGCTCGGCCCCTGGCCGGCCGCGCAGATCCCACTCCGTCAACGGCACCTCGGCCGACTCCACCACCACCTGCACGGCCCGCCCCGACCGCAGCCGGCCGAAGCCCACCCGCAGACTCGCGTGCCGGGCGAGCAGCGCCGCGCACGCGGCCCGCAGCGCCCCCGTGTCGACACCGCCCTCCACCACGAACGTCGTCTGCACCGCGTACACGTCCACGCCCGCCCGCTCGTCGTACAGCGCGTGGAACAACAGCCCCTCCTGCAACGGGGTCAGCGGCCACACGTCCGCCACCCCCGCCCACCGCGCCTCCAACTCCTCCAGCTCGTCCAGGCCGACCTCCACCAGCGGGACGTCGGACGGGGTCAGCCCGCCGGCACCGGGCTCGGCCGCGCAGGCGGCCAGGGCGCCCAGGGCCTCGAACCAGGCCGTGGCCAGCTCATCGATCCCGGCCTCCCGCAGCCCCGCCGACCACGTCCAGATCGCCGTCAGGCACGGGCCCTCGGGGGTCTCCTGGGCGAGCGCGGTGACGGTGACCGGATGCGAGAGCGGCCGTCCGGGCTCGGTACCGCCCACCACCGCGGCCGACTCGGCGGCCTCCCGCCAGCTCCCGTCGTCGCCCTGCTCGCCCGTGGTGAACCGGCCCAGGTAGTTGAAGGCGAGCTGGGGAGCCGCCAGGCCGGTGAAGGCGCCCGCCGTCTCCGGGTTGAGGTGGCGCAGCAGGCCGTAGCCGATGCCGTGATCGGGGATCGCCCGCAACTGCTCCTTGACGGTCTTGACCGCCCGGCCCAGCGCCCGAGGGCCGGCCGCGTCCCCGTCCGGCAGCCCCGCGTCGATCAGCACCGGGTACTGACTGGTGAACCAGCCCACCGTGCGCGACAGATCGACGCCCTCCACGAACTGCTGCTCACGGCCGTGCCCCTCCAGATCGATCAGGAGACCGGTACCCGGCGTACCGCCGGGACGAGTGCGCCGCCACCGGGTCGCCGCGAGGCACAGCGCGGCGAGCAGGACGTCGTTCACCTCGGCGTGGAAGGCCGCCGGGACGGTGGTGAGGACGTCCGCCGTCACCTCCGGCGGCAGGGTCAGCGTCAAGGTCGTCGAGGTGGCGACGGTGTCCACGGCCGGGTCGAGCGCCAGGGCGGGCAGCAGCTCGCCGCCCTTGTCGAGGACGCCGGTCCACAGCGGCAGTTCGCCGGTGCGCCCGGGATCCGTCGCGGCGCGTGCGAGGGCCCGGTTCCACGTGCGGAGCGAGGTGGGGACGGGGTCGAGGACCACGGGCTCGCCCCGCGTCGCGGCCTGCCAGGCGCTCCGCAGGTCCGGGAGCAGGATCCGCCAGGACACCCCGTCGACGACGAGATGGTGCGCCATCACCAGCAGGAGTCCGGGCCGGGCAGGGCCGGCGTCGAACCACACCACCTGGAGCATCACCCCGTCGAGCGGCGCAAGGCGATCCCGCGCGGCAAGGGACTCGCTCGCCACGAGCCGTTCCACGTCCGCGCCGGACAGCCCGGCCGTGGGGATCCGGCGCACCAGTTCCCCGGCGGACCCGGCGCCCCTGGGCGGCACGCGCAGCGTCCACGCCCCGTCGGCGTCCGTCTCCAGCCGGGCCCGCAGGGCGTCGTGCCGGTCCAGCACGGCCCGCACGGCGGTGACGAGCGGTGCCGGTCCCGGCGCGGGCGGCACCTCCACCAGCTTCGACTGGTTGAACCCGTCCAGCGGGCCGCCCTGCTCCCGCAGCCAGTGCATGATCGGTGAGGCCGGCACGGTGCCGACAGCGGCCTCGGCGTCCTCGGCGACGAGCGCGGACGACGAGCGCGCGGTGTCGGCGAGTGCGGCGACGGTGCGGCAGTGGAAGACGTCCCTCGGGGTGAAGACCAGCCCGGCCCGGCGTGCGCGTGCGACGAGTTGGATGGAGACGATGGAGTCTCCGCCGAGGTCGAAGAAGCTGTCGTCGATGCCGACGCGGGGCAGGGCCAGTACGTCGGCGAACAGGGCGCACAGGGTGCGTTCGCGTTCCGAGCGGGGTTCGCCGCCCGAGACCGCCGCACCGAAGTCCGGAACCGGCAGCGCACTCCGGTCGACCTTGCCGTTCACCGTCAACGGCAACGACTCCACGACCACGACCGCCGCCGGGACCATGTACTCGGGCAACACCCCCGCCACGAACGTCCGCAGCTCACCCGGCTCCACCACCGCCCCCGGAACCACATAACCCACCAGCCGCTTCACCCCAGGGGTGTCCTCGCGGACCACGACCAGCGCGCGGGCCACCGACGGATGCCGGGCCAGGGCCGCCTCGACCTCGCCCGGCTCGATCCGGTAGCCCCGGATCTTGACCTGGTCGTCGGTCCGGCCCACGAACTCCAGGGCGCCGTCGGCGCGTTGGCGCACCACGTCGCCCGTGCGGTACATGCGCTCACCGTCGCCGAAAGGGCAGGCCACGAACCGCTGGGCGGTGAGCGCGGGACGGCGCCAGAACCCGCGTGCGAGGCCGCGTCCCGCGATGTACAGCTCGCCGGTCGTGCCGGGCGGCACCGGCCGCAGGAACCCGTCCAGCACGTACACCCGGGTGTCGGCGATCGGAGTGCCGATCGGGGGGCGCAGGCCCCGGGAGGGCGGCAGGCAGCGCATGACCGTGGAGGTGACCGTCGTCTCGGCCGGGCCGTAGCTGTTCCAGAACTCCCGGTGTGGGCCCGCCCATTGGTCCACGAGGTCGCCCGAGAACGCCTCGCTGCCCGTGGACACCAGCCGCAGGGCGGGCAGCCGGCCGGTGTCGAAGTACGGCAGCAGCGCGGGGGAGAGGTAGGCGACCGTCACGGCGTGACGACGCAGCAGACCCTGGAGGCGTTCGGGGTCCTGCCGGTCCTCCTCGTCGGCCAGCACCACCGTCGCCCCCCGCACCAGCGGGCTGAACAGCTCGAAGACCGACACGTCGAACCCGACCGACAGGGCCGCCAGACAGCGGTCACCCAGGCCGATGCGGTAGCGCGCGGCGACATCGAGGTTGATCCGGCAGGCCGAGTCGTGGGTGACGACCACGCCCTTGGGACGGCCGGTGGAGCCGGAGGTGTAGATGACGTACGCGGGGTGCGCGGACCCGAAGGGCCGGACGCGTTCGGCGTCCCGCAGGTCTTCCGCCGGCCGGCCGCGCAGATCCGCCATGTCGTCCAGCGACAGCACCGGCAGGTCACCGAAACGGCCGGCCGCCCGTGTGGTGGTGACGATCACGGTGGGCGCGGAGTCCGCCAGCGTGTACGCGATGCGCTCGTCGGGGTGCTCCAGGTCCAACGGCACGTACGCGGCCCCGGACTTCAGCACGCCGAGGATCGCGACCAGCAGGTCCACCGTGCGCGGCACGGCCACCGCCACACGGTCCTCGCACCCCACACCGCCGTCCGCCAGATGGCGGGCCAGCCGGTTCGCCCGCGCGTTCAACTCGGCGTAGGTCACCCGCCGCGCTCCCGACAGGACCGCCTCCGCGTCCGGGGTCCGCGCCACCTGGGCCTCGAACAGCGCGGTGAGCGTGGTCGAGGGCAGATCCGTCGCGGTGTCGTTCCACTCCGTGAGGACCTGGGCGCGCTCGCCCGCCAGCAGGACGTCGAGCCGGCTCACCAGGGTGTCCGGGGCCGCCGCGAACGCCTCCAGCAGCAGGAGCAGCCGCGCGCCGAGCCGGCCGGCCGTCTCCTCGTCCAGCACGTCGGGCCGGTGGATCAGCTCGATGCCTAGCCGCTCGCCCGGTGTCACCACCAGGGTCAGCGGATAGTGGGATCCGGCGGCCGTGTACCCGTCGCCGTCGAGGGGCGTCACCCGTACGTCGCCGAAGACCCCGCTGACGCCGCGCGCGAACCCCGGCAGGTTCTGGAAGACGACGGTGGTGTCGAACAGGTCCCCCACGCCGGTCTCGCGCTGGATGTCGGTGAGGCCCAGGAACTGGTGAGGCTGCAGCCGGGACTGCTCCTCCTGGACCCGCGCGGCCAGCGCCGTCAGCGACTCGGCGGGATCCAGCCGCACCCGCACCGGCACCGTGTTGACGCACAGCCCGATCACGGACTCCACGCCCGCCACCTCCGGCGGGCGCCCGGACACGGTGGCGCCGAAGACCACGTCCGAGCGCCCCAGCACCGCGCCCAGCAGCACGCCCCACACGCCGCGCACGACAGAGTTGAGCGTCAGGTCCCGCTCGCGTGCCGCCGCGACCAGCCGGCCCGTCGCCTCGGCGGACAAGCTCACGTGCACGCGCGCGGGGACGGCCGCGATGTCCGCGCCGGCTCCTTCCGGGGCCAGCAGACACGGCTCCTCCAGCCCGGCCAGAGCCTCCCGCCACGCCTGCGTGGCGCCCGCGTGATCCGCGTCCCGCAGCCACTCCAGGAACCCGCGGAACGGCACCACCGGCGCGAGCCCGCCCGCGTCCCCGCCGCGCGCGTACAGCTCGAACAACTCGCCCAGCACCAAGGGCATCGACCAGCCGTCCCACAGGATGTGATGCGCGCTCAACACCAGCACGCTCCGCTCCGGGGTCAGGTGGATCACCGTCAGTCGCAGCAGGGGAGCGGACGCCATGTCGAACCGGCGCGAGCGGTCCTCCTCCAGCAGCCGCCGCACCTCCGCCTCCCGCCGGCTCTCCGGCAGCCCCGTGAGGTCGTGTTCCGTCAGCGGTACCTCGACCGCCGAGGCGATCACCTGTACCGCCCGCCCCGACGCCAGACGGCCGAACCCCGCCCGCACGTTCGCGTGCCGCGCCAGCAGGCTCGCGCAGGCCGCCCTCAGCCGGCCGGTGTCGACGACCCCCTCCACAGCGAAGGCCGTCTGGATCACATACACGTCCACGCCCGCCCGCTCGTCGTACAGCGCGTGGAACAGCAGCCCCTCCTGCAAGGGCGTCAACGGCCACACCTCCTCGACGCCCTCCCAGCCCGCCTCCAACTCCACATCGGCCAGCAGGCCAGGGGCGGCGGGCTCCCCGTCGCTCGTCGGGTCCTCCAAGTCCCGCGCGGTGTCGGCGAGCGCGGCGACGGTGCGGCAGTGGAAGACGTCCCTCGGGGTGAAGACCAGCCCGGCCCGGCGTGCGCGTGCGACGAG
The DNA here is from genome assembly GCF_014489635.1 of Streptomyces roseirectus. Lineage (NCBI taxonomy): Bacteria > Bacillati > Actinomycetota > Actinomycetes > Kitasatosporales > Streptomycetaceae > Streptomyces > Streptomyces roseirectus. Next base: position 9,443,206 of record NZ_CP060828.1, read on the forward strand.
TTGGATGGAGACGATGGAGTCTCCGCCGAGGTCGAAGAAGCTGTCGTCGATGCCGACGCGGGGCAGGGCCAGTACGTCGGCGAACAGGGCGCACAGGGTGCGTTCGCGTTCCGAGCGGGGTTCGCCGCCCGAGACCGCCGCACCGAAGTCGGGGACCGGCAGCGCACTCCGGTCGACCTTGCCGTTCACCGTCAGCGGCAGCGACTCCAGGACCACGACCGCCGCCGGGACCATGTACTCGGGCAACACCCCCGCCACGAACTTCTGTACCTCACCCGGCTCCACCACCCCACCCGGTTCGGCCGTGACGTAGGCGGTGAGGTGCTTGACGCCCGATGTGTCCGTGTGCACGGTGACGACCGCTTCCCGGACGCCGGGACAGCCGGTGAGCGCGCTCTCGATCTCGCCGGGCTCGATCCGGAACCCACGGATCTTGACCTGCTGGTCGGCGCGGCCGGCGAAGGCGAGGGTGCCGTCCGGGTTCCACCGCACGAGGTCACCGGTGCGGTACATGCGCCCGCCCGCCGGGGAGTACGGGCAGGCCACGAAGCGCTCGGCGGTCAGTCCGGGCCGGTTCAGGTAGCCGCGGGCCAGGCCCGCCCCGGCGATGTACAGCTCGCCGGTCACCCCGGGCGGCACCGGCCGCAGGAACGCGTCCAGGACGTAGAGCCGGGTGTTGTCCATCGGCGCGCCGACGGGCAGGGCGCCGCCCCGGCCGAGGACGTCCCGGTCGATGATCTGGGCCGTGGCCAGCACCGTCGCCTCGGTGGGCCCGTACGTGGTGAGCACCCGGGCGTCCGGGTGGTGGTCCAGGACGCGGGCCACGGCCGCCGGTGAGACGACGTCACCGCCGGTCAGGATCTGCCGGGTGCCGGTGAAGCACTGCGGACGCTCCTGGGCGAGCATCCGGAACAGCCCGGAGGGAAGGACGGTGGCCGTCACCGCGTGGCGGCGGTGCAGCGCCTCGATGTCGTGGGCGGAGGGCACGCCGTCGGGAGCGACGATCACCTGGCCGCCGGTCAGCAGCGGCACCCACAGCTCGACGGTGGAGGCGTCGAAGGAGTGCGGCGACTGGAAGAGGACGCGGGCGTAGGTCTCGGCGTCGAAGCGGCGGTCCCTGACCAGCGCGACCACGTTGCGGTGGGTGACGGCCACGCCCTTGGGGCGGCCGGTGGAGCCGGAGGTGAACATGACGTAGGCGAGCCGGTCCGGGTGGTGACGCACCTCAGGTGCCGTGCCTGTCCCGTCGGCCGCGCGGTCCACGACCAGGACGGGCACGGGCGAGCCGTCCGTGACGTCGGCGGCCCGCGCGGCGTGACCCGAGTCGGTCAGCAGGACCCGGCTCGCGGTGTCCTCGACGACCATCCGGTGCCGGGCGAGGGGCGCGCGCGAGTCCAGGGGCACGTAGTGGCCGCCGGCCTTCACCACGCCGAGCAGCGCCACCACCAGGTCGGGGGAGCGCCGCATGAGGACGGCGACGGCGGTGTCCGGGGTGACGCCCAGCGCGATCAGGTGCCCGGCGAGCCGGTTCGCCCGTGCGTCGACCTGGGCGTAGGTCAGCCGCTCGTCCCCGGAGACCAGCGCGACCGCGTCGGGGGTCCGCCGGGCCTGCGCCTCGAACAGCTCCGGCAGCGTGCTCGTCACGACGTCCACCGCCGTGTCGTTCCAGGTGCGCAGGACGCGTTGCCGCTCCCGGGCCGACAGCACGTCCAGCCGTCCCGTCGGCAGGTCGGGGTCGTGCGCGAACGCGTCGAGCACCTGCCGCAGCCGGTCGCCGAGCGCTTCGACGGCGTGGCCTTCGAGGGGGCCGGGCCGGTAGGTCAGCTCGAACTGCGGTGAGGCATCGCCCGCCTCGACGCACGTGGCGAAGAGGTACCCCGCTTCCGGCTCCAGGTCAGCTCCTGAGGTGCGGTGTGCCCGCTCCCGATCCTCCTCGACCCGCCGCACCAGCGCGGCCAGCGGCTCCGCCGGGTCCAGCCGCACCCGGACCGGCACCGTCCCCTCGGGCGACACGTCGCCGAACACCACGTCCCGGCGTCCCAGCAGGGCCCCCAGCAGCAGCGCCCACATCCCGCGCGCCACCGACTCCACGCCCAGGCCACGCCGGCGCGCCACCTCCGTCAGCCGGGCCGACGGCACCACCCGGACGCGCTCGGACACCGAGGACACCTCGGTCCCGGAGCCCTCAGGCGCCGGAGGACACGGCTCGTGCGGCCCGGTGGCCCGAGCGGGCGGGTGCGTCAGGTGGTCGTGCACGGCGCGTCACTCCGTTTCGCGTACGAGACTCGCGGGCCGCATGTCGCTCCAGCGGGCCTCTATGTGGTCGAGGCAGTTGTCCCGGCCGGCCGGTCCGAGCACGACGTCCCAGCCCGGCGGCACGGCGGCGAAGAACGGCCACAGGGAGTACTGGGCCTCGTGGTTGACGAGCACCAGGAAGGCGGAGGTCTCGTCGTCGAAGGGGTTCACGGGCCCACTTCGAGGACGACCAGGCCGTTCGGCCCGACCTCGTTGACGAGCACCTTCAGGCCCGCCTTCTCGACGAGTTCGGTGTACGCCTCGGGTTCGCGGTCCCGGGAGCCGAGGAGCACGAGCATGGTGAGGTCCCGGATCGCCGAGCGCAGCATGTCCGAGGTGTCGAAGGTGCGCTCCAGGACCAACGCCTTGGCCCGGCCGGTCAGTTCGGCGCCGCAGACGCGCAGCGCGTTGACGACCTCGTCGTCCGTGAAGTGGTGGAGCACCGACTTCATGAGGTAGAGGTCCGCGCCGGCCGGCACCCCGGCGCCGATGTCACCGCCGACGAACTCGCAGCGGTCCGCGAAACCCCGCTCGGTCAGGGACTCCCGGGTGTGGTCGATGACGGCCGGCTGCTCCATCACGATCGCGCGCAGCCCGGGATGGCGTTCAAGCAGGGCGGCGGTCAGGGAGCCGTCGCCCGCGCCGAGATCCGCGATGACGCCGGTCTCCGGGAACGCGTAGTGGGCCAGGATCTCGTCCATCTCGCGCTGGGTGTTCCAGCGCGTGGTGCGGGCGTACGCCGCGCCCACCTCCTCGTCGGAGGCGAACCGGTCCCACAGCGACTCCCCGAGCCGGTGCTCGAACGCCGACTTCCCGGTGCGCAGCGAGTAGTCGAGACCCGCCCACGCCTCGTAGTAGACACCCCCGGCCATGAGCCCATGGCCGTAGGCGGACCCGGTGTCCCGGCGCAACAGGGCCCCGAGCGCGGTGTTCCGGTAGCGGTGCGGCTCCGCCTCCTCCACCAGATCGAGCCCCACCAGCGCCGGCAGGAACCGGCGCAACAACGGCAGCTCGATGCCGGTCAGCTCACTGAGCCGCCGGTCGGCGACCAGGTCGTCCCCGAGCCGGTCGTGGATCCCGAGCCGCACCGCCGCCGCGATGAGCTGGGTGGTGATGTGGCCGTTCTGCAGGACACCGAGGTGCCGGGGATCGGCGTGCTGTGCGTGGGTCATCGGGTCTCCGTAAGTTGTCAGGCGGTCCGGGCGGACCGGTGTTCGCCGGCTGCCGGCCGACTGCCATGGCTTACACGGGAGTTGGTAACGTGTGAGATGTGATGCGGCAGGTCAAGCGGGCTTTCAAGTACCGCTTCCATCCCACGGACGAGCAGGCAGCCGAGCTGTCGCGCACGTTCGGCTGCGTCCGTCTCGTCTACAACAAGGCGCTGGAGGAGCGGACGCGGGCCTGGTACGGCGAGCAGCGCCGTGTCTCCTATGTGCAGTCGTCGGCCGCGCTGACGGAGTGGAAGAAGACTGAGGAGCTGGCCTTCCTGACGAAGGTGTCCTCCGTCCCGCTCCAGCAGGCGCTGCGCCATCTTCAGACGGCGTTCGGGAACTTCTTCGCCAAGCGTGCGAAGTACCCGCGCCACAAGAGCCGGAAGAAGTCCCGGGCGTCGGCCGAGTACACCCGCAGCGCCTTCAAGTGGCGCGACGGGCAACTGACTCTGGCCAAAATGGCGGAGCCGCTGGACATCCGCTGGTCGCGTCCGCTGCCCGAGGGGGCGGAGCCGACGACGGTGACCGTGTCCCGTGACAGTGCCGGGCGCTGGTTCGTCTCGATGCTCGTCGAGGACACCGTCGCTCCGGGCCCCGCCACCGACGCAGCGGTCGGTCTGGACGCCGGGATCACCTCCCTGGTGACCCTGTCCACCGGGGAGAAGATCGCCAACCCGAAGCATGAGCGCCGGGACCGCACCCGTCTCGCCCGCGCTCAGCGGGAGCTGTCCCGCAAGGCCGAGGGCTCCGACAACCGGGCCAAGGCTCGTGTGAAGGTCGCCCGCGTCCATGCCCGGATCGCCGACCGGCGCCGGGACTTCCTGCACAAGCTGTCGACTCGTCTCGTCCGCGAGAACCAAACGGTCGTGATCGAGGACCTCACCGTCCGCAACCTGCTGAAGAACAGCAAGCTCGCACGCGCCATCTCCGACGCGTCGTGGACGGAACTCCGCTCCATGCTGGAGTACAAGTGCACCTGGTACGGGCGCGAACTCGTCGTGATCGACCGCTGGTTCCCGTCCAGCAAGCTGTGCGGGGTCTGCGGCACGGTCGCGGCGAAAATGCCGCTGAACGTCCGCGAATGGACGTGCGACTGCGGCGCTGTGCATGACCGTGACGTGAACGCGGCACGCAACATTCTCGCCGCCGGGCTGGCGGTGTCTGCCTGTGGAGACGGTGTAAGACCTCAACGGGAGTCCTCCCGGACGGGGCGGTCGTCGGTGAAGCAGGAACCCCAGCGGGCGACCGCTGGAATCCCTTGCCTTTAAGCGGGGGAGGAAGCCAACGCGGTCCTTTGTCGCGGGAGGGGTGCGGCGTCCCGGCCGGCTCAAGCGGGCAGGGGTTCGGCGGGGAGTTCGAGGGTGCGGGTCTCGGCGCCGCGGTGGGTGCGCAGGACGACGCGCGGGGTGCCGTCCGCCGTGGTGACGATCTGGAGTGTGCGCTCCTGGACCCAGCCGGCGAAACGGAACTCGTGCTCGCCCATGTGGACCAGGCCGAACGAGGGTTCGCCGTCCAGGAAGAGGGTCAGCCGGCCCTCGTGCCAGTCGACGGCCGCGTCCACCGAGGGCTGACGGTTGGTGAACTCGCCCTCGCGCTCCTGGAAGTCCGCGTACGAGCGCGGCATCGGGAACCGGCAGCGCAGCGCCTCGGCCTCGGTGTCCTTCAGGTCCTCGCCCGCCCGGTGGTAGGGCACGCTGCGCAGTACCTCGGGCGTGTGGAACTCCGGCGGGAACAGCGCCATCAGCTCACGCGTCACATGGGTGTCGACGACGAGGTGGACGCGCGTGCCGGTGCCCGTGTTCACCACCTGGTGGGGCCGGCTGAAGTCGGCGTACCACAGGCCGCCCACGGACCAGCAGTGCTCCCCGCCGTCGATGCGGAGCACGGCTTCGGGCAGCGTCACGATCGGGATGTGCAACCGCAGCCAGCCCCAGGGGAACGACGCCTTGGTGTCGTGGTGCTCCGGGCTGACGGCACCCGGCCCGAGCGCGAACAGGCGCGCGCTGCGGATGGGGGCGGGGATCGACTCCAGGACCTCGCGCAGGTAGGGGACCTCCGCGAGGCGCGGCGCGGGGGCGAAGTCGTCCAGCTGCGGGCCGCCCGCGTCGTGCCGGTCGTCGTGGCCGCCGATGCTGTGCAGCGGCAGGTTGCGCCAGTCGGTTCCGGTGATGTCGCCGGACGCGCCGGAGCCGTCGGTGTACTGGGGGCGGCCCCAGGCGCCGCCGCCCAGCCGTTCCAGGTCCGCCAGCAGGAGCTCGGGGGAGAAGTCGAGGGCGAGCCGGGCGGTGGCGGGCAGCCCCGCCAGGATCTCGGCGCGCGGCCAGGCGTCCTCGTCGACGTTGTCCTCGTCGCGGACGGGTATGTCGTAGGCGGTGGTGTGCGTGGTCATTCTTTCCTCCTGTGCGGTGGTCGGCCGGTTCACCGGCGCTGCGCCCTGACCATCAGTTCGTCGAAACCGCGCATCGTCGCGGTGGGGCGCTGGACGGGGGGCCGTACGGCGTGGACGCGGTACTGGCGGACGAAGTCGCCGACGACGTCGGTCGCGAGCCGCAGCGCCAGGTGGGTGCCCAGGCAGGAGTGCACGCCGCGGCCGAACCCGAGGTGGGGATTGGGGTCGCGGTCGAGCCGCAGCTCCTCGGGGGCGTCGAAGACGTCGGGGTCGCGGTTGGCGGCGGCGAGGAACACCACGACCACCTCGCCCCGGCGCAGCCGCCGGTCACCGAGGACGGTGTCCTGGACGACGGCCCGGCTGGTGGCCTGCACGGCGCCGTTGAAGCGGACCAGCTCGTTGAAGGCCGTGCCGTCCAGGGCGGGCGGCGTGTCACCGGCCAGCAGCCCGTGCTCCAGCAGCGGCTGCAGGGCGTTGCCGAACATCGCGCTGCTGGACGAGTAGCCGGCCACGAAGATCGCCCGCAGCGAGTTGACGAGTTCGGCGCGGTGCTCGCCGACCGAGCCGGTGTCGATGCCGCTGAGCAGCCCGGCGTCCGGATGGGTCGTGGTCCAGGGCTCGATCAGCGTGCTCAGGTACTCCCGCGCCCGGATCCCCGGTTCGACGCGGCTCGCGTCGAGGCCCGCGTCCATGCTGAGGACGAGGTCCCGCTGGGCGTCGCGGAAACGCGGCACGTCGTCGATGAACGGCAGGCCGAACAGCTCGCACATGCTCTCCACCGCGAGGGGTTCGGCGAACTCGGTGACGAAGTCGAAGTCCCGCCCCTCCACCTCGGCCAGCAGCTTGGCCGCCGCCGACCGGGTGTCCGCCACCCAGCGCTTGAGGTCGAGGTCGCGCAGCGCGGGCAGGATCGCCCGGCGCAGCACGGTGTGCTCGGGAGCGTCGAGGGTCTGCACGCTGAGCAGTTCCGGGGTCACCGGGTCGCCGATCTTCCGGAAGTCCGACGCGTACGTCTCCGGTTCGCGCAGCACGCGCGCGCAGTCGGAGTGCCGGGTGACGATCCAGGCGTCCAGCTTCTCGTGGCGGCTGATGGGCTCCTCTTCGCGCAGCCGTCGGTAGGTCGGATAGGGATCCGCCAGCATCTCCGCGGACAGTGGATCCATCACGTTCGTCTCACCTGTTCCCATGCACTCGCCCGGGGCCCGTTCGCACGAAGACCCGGGGCCCGTTCACACGAAGAAGAGCGGGCTGATCGTGGACTGCTTGATCTTTCTGGTCCTTCTGCCGATCGGCGCGCTCCGCCGGATCGCCGCCGCGGGCGCCGCCCCGGCCACCGCGTAGTAGCCGTACTCGACGAACGTCTCCTCGGTGAACAGGCCGCCCGCCCTGCTGACGGAGACGTCGGTGGCCGCGCTGCGCGCCAGCGACTGGACCATCCACGCCTCGTCGGCGCCGAGGGCTTCCCCGATCAGGGCCTGCCACTGCTCGGGAGCGGTCTCGCAGCCGAGAGTGACGCCCCGGCCCTGGTAGCCCGCACCGGGTTTGAGGACGAGGTCCTGCTGGTGCGCGAGGGTCCAGGGCACCAGGTCGACGCGCTCGCCCCGGAAGGTGGCCGGCCCGTCCTCGAAGATCCGGGTCCAGGGGACGAAACCGTCCAGGACGGCGGCCTGTTCGGCGGCGACCCGGCCCGCGTCCAGCTCCTCGGACACCACCGCGAGGATCGTCTTGTGGCCGGCGATCTGGTCGTCCAGCGCGTCGACCACGGCGACCCGCCCGGCGCGCGCCGACGCGAACAGGGCCCGCAGGAACGGGAGATGGCCCACCGGGTCCGGTTCCTCGCCGCACAGCCGGTAGATCGCGCCGCACGGGACGCCGGCCAGCCGGACCCCGGCCGGACCGCACTCCAGGTCCTCGACCGCGGCGACCTCGGCGCGCAGTCCGTGCCCGCGCAACTCGGCGGCAAGCGCCTCGTAGTGGGGGCCCGCGTCAGCCAGGTCCGCCGCGAACTCCGTGACCGCCACCAGCGCGTCCGGCGCCTGGCCGTGCTCCCGCAGCGCGGCGCCGACCGCTTCGGCGACCGCGCCCAGGACGTCACGCCGCCGCGCGCCCATGCCGCGCAGCAGGTCACCCACGAGCGGGGCGTCCTCGAACAGCCGGCCCAGGATGTCGGCGTCCGCCAGCGCGCCGCACGAGGTGCCGACGTTCGGCTCGACCATGGTGACGTGGTCGCCGTGCACCACGATGTCGGGCCGGCCGAACCGGGCCCACAGCGGCGGACGGCGGACATCGACATAGCGCCGGGTGGTCTCGCCCAGGCGCAGATCCTCGGCCAGCTTCTGCCAGCTGCCGCCCATCCGGTGGGCGAAGATTTCCGCGAGCGCGGCACGGAACGCCGCGTGGGCGGCGCCGATCCGGTGGGCCAGCTCGACGGGGGCCACCGGCGGGGGAACGGGCAGCCGCTCCGGTTCCGCCGCGAACAGTCCACGCTGTCGCACGGTTTCCATGGCCTTGCCGTCCGGGTCGAAATAGGTGCCCAGCGCTGCCGCGTGCCGGCGCCCGAATTCCGCCACCACGGAATTAAGGTCGTGTATTTTTCCTTCGAGCGTACGCATTTCCTGACCCCGGCCTCATTCCGTGCTGGCCGGGTTCGGGTTCAGCATGTGCGGAACCCGAACCCGCCTTGTGTTTCTCGCTCGCATCAGTGGAAGTAACGCATGAGAATCCCTCCTTCCGACTGTCCGGATTTCTTTTGGACAACTGAACCGTATCAGTCGCTCCGGCCGGAAAACTGGACTCGATCTGCAGTGGGAACCGGCAAATCCCTACAGGAATTCGTCTTCGCGCAGAACGGCCGACTGAGCCGCTTTCAGTTCGGCGCCCGGTTCCAGACCGAGGTCGTTGCGCAGCCGCTTTCTCATGTCCTGGAAAACATCCAGTGAGGCCGTTCGCTGGCCGGATGCCGCCAACGCCAGCATCAGCCGGGCGTGCAGCGCCTCGTGCCACGGTTCGTCCCGCGCCACTTTCCGCAGGGCCACGGCCGCACGCTGCTGTCCGCCCGAGGACATGGCCAGGTCGGCATAGGCGAGCGCGGCCTCGATCCGGCGGGCCGGCAGCTCCGTCCACTCCGTGAACACGGTCGGCCCGGCGTCGAGATCCGCGGCCACGGGGCCACGCCAGCAGCCCAGCGCAGCGGCCAGCGTGTCCGCCCGCAGCCCGGGGTCGTCGAGCGCGTCGGCCCGGTCGAGCAGCATGGTGAAGCGCAGCACGTCCAGCTCGTCCGCGTCGGCCCGGAGCGCGTAGCCGCCACCGCAGCGGTCGATCCAGTTCCGGGCGGCGCCCGCGCCCCGCTCGGACCGCAGGGCCCTGCGCAGCCGGGCCACATAGGTGTGGACGAGATTCACACAGCTCGCGGGGGCCTCGTCCGGCCACAGGACGTCGACGATCTCGTCCCGGCCGACCGCCTCGTTGGGCCGCAGCGCCAGCAGCGCGAGCAGCAGCCGCTGCTTCATGGCGTCCAGCCGCACCGACTCCCCGCCCCGCCACACGACGAGCGGGCCCAGCACACCGATCAGCGGAGTACCGTCCTCGCACGGCGCCTCGACGTCGCACACCGGGCCGCCGTCGCTGAGCGCCGAGTCGAGGCGGCGCCGTATCTCGGCGCTGGGCCGCAGCACCTGACTGCGTTCCAGGTAACGGATCTCCCGGACGCTGACCCCCGACTGCTCGGCGAGCCTCTGCTGGGTGAGGCCGGCCTCCAGCCGGTGTCTGCGCAACGTCGCGCCGAAGTACTCCTGCCGCGGGGCGTCCGCGGTCGTCGAAATGCTCATGCGTGATCCCGGGGGTGTCGTGCCGTACAGGGCGGGGCCGAGTGGGGGAAGACGGGTCAGCGGGCCGGAACGGCCTCGATGAGGCTGAGCGCGTACGGGAGGTCGACGACACGCTCGGCCACCAGCCCCGCCTCCCGCAGCAGGGCCAGGTACTCGGCGCGCCCGCGCTCCCGGCCACCGGGGTGCAGCGCGAGCATCCGCATGTCGAGGTCCTTGCCGAGGTGCGGCCGGTCGTCCTCCGGCAGTAGCATGTCGAGGAACAGGCACCGGCCGGCGCCGGACATGGCCGACACGACGGTCCGCCCGATGGCGATCGCGTCCGTGTCGGACCAGTTGTGCAGGACGTTGGAGAGCAGATACGCGTCCGCGCGGGGCACGGACCGGAAGAAGTCACCGGCCACCAGCTCGCACCGGTCCAGCACGCCCTCGGACGCCAGGAACTCCCGCGCGCCGGGCAGCACATGCTCCAGCTCGAACAGCACCCCGCGCACACGGGGGTTGGCCTTCAGCACGGCCGCGAGGATGGTCCCCACACCCCCGCCCACGTCGACGAGGCAGGAGACGCCGGAGAAGTCGTAGCGGGCCACCGCCGCGTCCGCGATCGTCCGCGAACGCGTCGCCATGTGGGCGTCGAAGTGCCCCCTGGCCTCGGGATCGCCTTCGAGATAGGCGTACAGGGACCCGAACCGCGTGACGAACGGAGAACGCCCCGCCCGCACGGCCTCGGCCAGCGACCCCATCGCCTCCCTGAAGTCGGGCGCCCCCTGCGGAATGACGACCGACCGCATCGAATGCTCCGCCCCACCGTGCAGGGTCAGCCCCGCCGGGGTCAGCGCATAACAGCGCCGGCCCTCCCGGACGGACACCGTGCGGACGACGCCGAGCGCCGCGTTCGTGCGCAGCAGCCGCGCGAGCGCCCCGGCGTCCGCCCCGCAGCGCCGGGCGAGTTCGGCCACGTCGAGCGGGCCGTCGCGCAACCAGCGCGCCAGGTCCAGGGCGACGAAGGCGTACAGCGCGGAGAACCGCCACTCGCCCCGGATGATGTCCCACACGAGCGCCCGGGGGTCGTCGCCGTCGACGACGCTGTCCGGGGCCGGCGGATCAGACGCCGACGGATCCGACGCCGACGGCACGGAACCGGCAACAGGCTTCATGGCGTTCCCTTCCGAAGCTTCTCGAGCCGGAGCGCGAAAGTCGCCGGGGCGCAGGGCGGCGAGAGCGCACGCCCATCGGGACACCCCGGGCTTCCGCACGGCGCCTTCCGGAGACGTCCCGCGAACAGCCCGCGGAAACCGAGAACAGGCGGTTTCCGGACGCCCCATGCTGAACCCTCGCCGACGACTTGGCGGTACTCCATCGCCGAAAATCATTCTGGAACGCCGAGTTCAGGGCATCGTCAGACCTGACAGTGTTGCCCCCACCAGCACGGACACCGCGCGACCGGCGCACAGAACCGGGGCCGGACCCCTGGCCCGACCCCGGTTCCCCGACCCACCTCGGGCCGCACGGTGCTGCAGCGCGGATCAGTACCAGCGCTGGCCGTTCGAGCCGGTGTAGTCCCACTGGATGGCGTGTGCGCCGTTGTCGGTGCTGCTGGAGCCGATCGCGAGGCACTTGTCGCTGTTCCAGTTGCGGATACGGACGTACGCGCCTTCTCGAATGGCGGATGTGCCAGCCGTGCGAGAGCGAGTCGCGGCGGCGGCCTCGTGCACCAGCTTCGCCTTGTCCGGATACGTGCTCTCGAACTTCGACACCTCGGCCGGGCTCAGCGGGTCCAGCGCTCCAGCGAGCGAGGGCCGGGCGCCCCGCTCGGCGTTCTCCCGGGAGGCGGCGAAGGCGGGAGCGGCCGTTCCCGCGACTGCGAGGGTGACGAGACCGGCGATGAACTGGGTGACCTGACGCATTCTCTTCCGTCCAATCTGGGGTTCCAACAGCACTGTTGACCTGCGGTCCGGGTCGGGGGAGCGTGCCGCGTCGTCGCGGACGCCGGGACAGGTGACGGCGCCCGCCGGTTCCCCGCGTACCCGGCGGACGCCGTCGTCATAAGGCCCTCAGCAGTGGCTGTCGGCGCCATAGCGGGGGAGCAGTGAGTCCGCCACCCAGCCGTACCTGGCGTCGGTGACGTTGTAGAGGTACGTCCACGAGGACGAACCGACGTACACGTAGCAGCGGTAGTCGAGCAGATCCTGCCGGTCGGCCCAGCCGACGACGTCGCAGCCGGTGCCGGGGCCGCCGCGCATGTTCGCGGAGACGCCCGCGGTCATCCGCACCCGCGGTGTCGTGTCCCGGTCGGGGCCGGACTGGCTGCACGGCACCGCCGACGCCGTGCCCGCCGTCCCCACCACCACCGCCGTCGGCACCGCGAGCGCCGCCACGGCCGCGAACGCGAGTCCGCCCCGCGTGAGCCGGGACCTGGAGTCTTCGATCACTGTCTCCTCCTGTGCCGGAAGTCTTCGGAACACCCCGAACGCTCCCAGCGTGCCACCACCCCGACCAGGCAAGCCGCACGCAACTTCCCCGCAACTGACGCGTTAGCCCCTCACGGTCGGCCCGCACCCCGGTGCCACAGTTGAGGCGGGCGGGGGAGGCCGGGGGGTGCCGATGCTCGGTGAGTTGCTGCGGGGCCACCGGCGCCGGCGGGGACTCTCGCAGGAGGAACTGGCGGACCGCTCCGGCGTCAGCGTCCGCACGATCAGCCACGTCGAGACGGGCCGCATCGACAGGCCACGCCCCACCACGGTACGGCAGTTGGCGGACGCCCTCGGCCTCACGGGCGCGCGCCGTGAGGAGTTCCAGGACGCGACCACCGGCGACGACCCGCTCCCCGCGCCGAACCAACGCCCGTGCGCCCACCCCGCGTTCACCTGCCGATCCGGCGAACTCGACCAGCTCGACGCCCTGTTGGCGAACACCCCGCAGCACGCGGCGATCTCGGCCATCGTCGGCACCGCGGGCGTCGGCAAGACCGCGCTCGCCGTGCACTGGGCCTGGCGGCACGCCGACCGCTTCCCCGACGTACTGCTCTATGTCGACCTCGGAGGCTTCCACCCCACCGCCCCCGCCGAACACGCCGACCGCGCCCCCGAGGCCCGGATCGGCCTCTACCGCGGCCTCCTCGCCGGGAAACACGTCCTCGTGCTGATCGACGCTCTGCCCCCGCACCCGGCGAACGCCCTCGAAGACTTGGACATCGACGCGGCGTTCGTGGCGTCCCTTCGGGCCGAAGGGTGCCGAATCCCCTTCAGGATCCAGCGACTTGACGGCGGAGTGCGCCAAGTCGACGACGGCGACCGCCGCTTCCACGGCTCGAAGGACGCGGGCCTTACGCACCCGCCGTACGAGTGGGACGACGACCGCGACGCCGCCGGACAGTTCCTCGACATGATCACGACCGCGCAGGTCGGCCGTATCGCCCGAGCCGCGGGGGTGCGGCAGAAGGACGTCAAGGCGGTCGTCAAGGTCCGCTCCGACGAGAAGTCGAGGGCCGCCGTCGCGGGCGCCAGCAGCTACGCGTGGATGTTCGAGCACATGGCCGCGCTCGCTGCTGTGAAGAGGGGGAACCTCGACTGGGACGCCGCCGAGGCCCTGCGCCGGAAGTGGATCACTGACCTGATCAAGCGCCGCGACCTGCCGAAGAACATCACCAACGACCTGATCGGACACGTCAACAACGCGCTCCTCAACGGGAGTTGGGGTCTCTCCGAGGACCTGGACAAGGAGCCGACCACCGAGATCCTGGCCGCCTTCCTGGGGCTGAACAGCGAGCAGGCCAAAAACCGAGGGGGTTTCGCCGGACACGTCGCGAAGGACCCCAGCAGGGCACCGCAACTCCAGTTCGCGGCGCTCGCCGCCGTCCGCGAGAAGTGCGCGACCCGGAGGGCATGGCGGACGGACAGCCAGCGGTCGGACCGGATCCGGAAGCCCACGGGCCGCTGGTTCATGGTGCTGGAAGCCCTGGGGTACCCGCTGACGCCCATCGAGCAGTCCGTGGTGGATGACGAGCCGTACGACCCGGCGAAGAAGAAGCCCCGCGCCGCGATCGCGTCCGGCGACGAGCGGGGAACGGAACAGGGGTCCGGCACCGCCGAGGAGACCGACGGGCAGGAAGCCGAGGAACCGGCGAACGACGACGAAGTCACCGCCTGACCCCCAGCATCCCGCCCCCGGCACTGCCGCCGGCCTCATGCAGGCCCGCGCCATCGCGGCCGGCCTCGCGGAGTTCGGCGTCGGTCCCGCCCGCTGGTCCGCCGCCTACGACCACCAGGCCGCCGCCGTCGTGCTGCGCGTGGACACCTCACGCGGGCTCCGCGCGACCACGGGCGGACACATCTGCGCCGAGGCGAGGAACACCGTGGCGTTCGTCAGGCCGGCCGATCCATCAGGGACCCGCCGCCGGGGACCGACCCCCAAGTCGCCGGACAGGCGGGCATCTCGGCGCCCGCCTCGATGTCCGTCAGGCCCGCGGACCGGCCGTGCTCATGCTCCGTTCGGGTGCCCTTACTCGTCGGCGTCGGTTTCCCGGGGCCGCCGTGCGCCCGCCTGGCCCCGCGTGTTGCGCTGCAGCAAGGCGGCGCCGAGCGGGGTGAGCGTGTGCAGGACCGTGTTGGCGTGCCGGTGGCTGGTGATCAACCCGGCGTCGCGCAGCAGCATGGTGTGGTGGCTGGCCGTGGTGGGGGTGACACCGGCGCGGCGGGCGGCCTCGGTCGTGGTGGAGCCGGACGCGGCTGCCCGCAGAACGGCCGCGCGTGTGGGGCCGAGCAGGCTGTTCAGAGGTGCGCCGGCGGTGGGGGACACCGTCGTCGGGATGTGCTGGACGGGATACATCAGGACGGGCGGGAGGCCGGGGTCCGCCAGGGTGATGGGAGTGTTCCAGCAGAAGTAGGAGGGGATCAATAGGAGCCCGCGCCCGTCGAGGCGGACGTCGCGCCGGCACGGGTAGGCGGGGACCTCGAGCACGGGGTGCCGCCAGCGGATCGCCGGGGTCAGGTCGGCGAGGACCGCCTCGATGCCGGCGCGGAACAGCGTGCGGGTGTGTCTGGCCCGCTCAGCGTGCAGACGCTCGTGGATGTGTTCCTCGCACGGGGCGATCACGGCGCGGTGATAGGCGCGCAGGGCTTGCACGAGCTGTCTTCGCGGCTCGCCCTCGGCGATCCGGTGTGCCCAGGCCGGCGCGCCCACAGTCTCCTGGAGCCGTGCGACCTCGTCGGCCACGCGGTGGCGTGGGGTCGCCAGAATGCGGTCGAGGCCGGCGTCCAGCCCCTCGACGCCTTCGGCCGGGGTGAGGAAATCCGGGAAGTATCTGGCTCGCGGGAAAAGTGGCAGGAGCAACCGCATCGTGGTGCGGTCCAGGCCGGTTTCGCGGAGCGTGGAGCAGGCGGTGCGGTACCAGGCGGCGTGGGCCCAGCGACCCTCGCGGGTCTGGAAGCGGTGCAGACTTACCGCGATCTCCCACAGCGGATGAGGCCCGGACGCCACTCTGAGGCGGGACAGGTCCTCAGGCGTGAAATGGAAGCGAAGCATCCCATTCCCTCGTCTCTTCCCGTCTGTCATCTGCGATGTTTCAGCGGGCTCGCACGAGCATGACAGCGGTGGAGGGCGCGCGGAAATATGAGTTCACGCCAGCCGGTTCCGCCGACCGAAACGGGGATACGGAGCGCCGGCACCGACGTTGACCGACAGCGGTCGCGCCCGGCGCCCTCAGCGGATCTCGGCACCGACCACGAGAAGGGGATCGGTATGTCCTCGAACAAGCACGAGAGCACGCCCAGGCGGCGTCGCTTCCGCAGGGCCCTGGCGGTCGCCGGCCTCACCGGCGCTCTGGCCTCCCTGAGCTTGGTCGTGCCCAGCAGCGCCAACGCCGCCGTGCGGGCGTGGGAGTGCAGCAGCGGGTACGTGTGCGTCTGGAACAGCACCAACGGCACCGGCAGCCGCTGTACCTGGTCCAGCGCCGACCCGGACTGGTGGGGTGGTTCCGTCCAGTGTTCGTGGTCCGACACGCAGAACGCCCGGTCGGCCTACAACCGCGGTACCTCGTCCTCCTACGAGGGCGTCGCCTTCTACTCGGGCGCCAACTACAGCGGCTACCTCGGCTGTCTGCCGCAGAACGGCGGCTACGACAACGACTTCAACGTCAGGATCCGGTCCCACCGCTGGGTGGCGTCCTGCTGATTCCGGCGTGACGGCGGGGGCCGGCCCACCCAGGGCCGGCCCCCCTTTTTTTCCGCGCGCTCAGGAACCGGGCACTGGCTCAAGACCTCATGCCTCCGGCAGGTCCTCACTCCGGGTTGCCCGGCCCCGGCGGTTCAGGACGACACCGCGGGTCCGTGAACCCGTGCGGTTTCTGCCGCCTCTCACGGGGCATCGCTGCCGGCACGGCGACGATCGAGCAGGTTTCGCTGGGCGTGATCGATGACAGGAGGGCGGGCGAGTTCCGGCGTCAAGTCCTGGGATACGTACAGCGGCCTCCGCGCTACGAGGGTGACGACTGCATCGTCCTGGAACCTCCCGCCGGGGAGCCCGGTGTCCCGATCGCGATGGACGTGAGCAAGAGCCCTGCGGAGGACTTTCCCCGTATCCACTTCGATCTCGACGCGGAAGCCGACCGGCTGGTGGTCCTGAGCGCCCAGCATGTCGACTGGCGGCACTGTCCGCGGAACCCGCTGCTCGGAGAACGGCCGTACGTCGTACTGGCCGACCCGGAAGACAACCGGTTCTGCGTCGAGGGACAGCGAGTCGGCTGATCCGGGGTTCGTCGCGTGACCGTCAGGCGTGATCGGTGTGAGTCCTGATGCCTGCCCTGCCTGCGCGATCGGATACGACGACGGCCTCGACAGCACAAAAGGGTCAAGTCGGCTCGCGGGAATCCGGAGTGAGTGGGGAGCGTTGTCCACGCTGCGGGATACGAACGGCAAGTCGCATGTGCCGTTCGGGGGACGGCTTGTCGCGTCCTGATCACGGAGAAGCCCGCCAACGTCGGTCGGCGGGCTTCGTTGTCCCGTGCCACTGGCGCTTATGCGCAGTGCCTCGTGAACATTCAGGTCAGAGCGTTGCGATCGTCATGCGGGCTGCTCGATCTGTGGGGACGGCGGGGTCAGGAGGGCTTGACCGCCGAGACCGGGGTGACGGTCACCTTGTTGTCGCACTCGGCCCACCACCCGTCGTTCAGGGCGACCTGGTGCTTCCCGGAGTTCGGCAGTCCGATGACCATCGTCGGGAATATCGCCGGGGTGGCGCCCGACACGCAGTAGCCGTCGCCCTCCCCCTGGACCTGGACGAAGGTCAGCTTCGTCCACGCCTTGCCGCGCGGCCGGAGCGTCACGGAGGACGCCTTGCCGGTGGGGGTGACCTTGAGCGGGATGTTGGGGGTGGGGGAGCCTTGGCCGATGCCCGCGGCCGTCGTCGGGTGGCCCTTCAGGACGCACGTCCTGCCGGAGACGTTGGTGAACTCCACGACCGCCGCCCCGGTCCCGGTCCCGACGGGCCGGTTGGCGGCCTGCCAGGCGCTGACCCGGAGAGCGGAGGCCGGGCAGGTGCTCGGCGGGGTGGAGGCGGTGGTGCTCGCCGCCATGGCGGTGCCGGGCAGGACGCCGGTCACCGCCGCCGCGACGGCCGTGACCGCCGTCGTCGCCAGAGCCGCCCTGCGAATGCCGTTGCTGTGCCGCATGCTGTGGTCCCCCTGAGTCGTCTCGTCCGCGGGTTTCGGTCGTCTGGTGGTGCCCCGCGGTACGTGTGTGGTTGTAGTACATGAGTGCAGACAGGGCGGGAGAGCGGCAGGGTTCCGTGCGGCGACTACTTGTGACGAAACGGTGACGACAGAAGGCTCGCTCATGATCGCGTCGCCATCCGCGATTCAAAGACGAAGATCCATTCCGCAGACGACTTCCAGTCCGGTTCATCTGTCACCAGACGGCAACGAAACAAATCATCAGGAGTGATCATGTGAAGCTCTGGTGAATATGAGCGCAACCGTCATCCCGCCGACGGGGCGGGCCGTGATTCCGGGGGGAACCGTGAGTGGTGAAGCGAAAGCGGCTTGGGTGAGTGCCGGGTTCTCTGGAGTTGCCGTAGCCGTCTCTGTCGTCAGTCTGTTTACGTCGTGTCAGGCAAAGGACGACACTGATGCACTGCGAGCCAAGGAAACTCGTGAGGATCAGATCAAGAAGATCACCTATTCGATTGAGAACAGCGAAAAGGGTATTTACGTAACCAACCCGAGTTCCGCGCCTATCCGAGACATCGTCGTCCGTCT
Organism: Streptomyces roseirectus; assembly: GCF_014489635.1. NCBI lineage: Bacteria > Bacillati > Actinomycetota > Actinomycetes > Kitasatosporales > Streptomycetaceae > Streptomyces > Streptomyces roseirectus. The sequence goes on from NZ_CP060828.1 coordinate 9,461,176, forward strand.
CTCATACGCGCAAAACCAGTATCGCTACGTCACCCTCAAGACGCTCGAAGCGTGTACGCGCTGGGAACTCACAGACGCCAACCTCAAGGCTGCCGATCCTCAGCTTCCACCGCTACCGGGTGGTTCCTCTGGATTTATCAGCGCCAGCAATGATGCCGCCTTGGAAATTTCACTCACGGATGCCAGGGGGGTGGTATGGACTCTGTGGAAGCGATCGTACCGTCCCGGTGGCTATTGGGAGACTAACTACAATACGGATCACCAGACTGGTTCGTTCGTGCAGAACAAGACGACGTTGTCTTCCAAGAGCTGGAAAACCCTTGAAGGTTGCACTGTCTGAGAGGTCGTTTTCAGCTATTTTGCGTCGCTTCATGCGCCACAGATGGTTACTCACGCCTCTCGTGTATCGGGTTCCTGTACAGGGCGGCGGGGGTAATCGGGGATATCAACTCCCCTTGGAACGAGACGGACTTCCTAGGGTGATACGGGTAATGCGGGCCTCCCTCACGCCCCGTCGATCGCGCCAACTCCTCAAGGCTCTCAAGGGTCGCTCCGCCGCGAGCACTTGTTGGGATGAAACAGGCTTTACTGACGAAAGCGACCTCTGAGGGAGTGGCGCACCCTCCGGATTTCGTCATGTGTGTCAGGCGCGGTAGGGGGCAGGGTTTGGTTGTTGCCTGTTCTTGTAGTGGGTCAGGAGGTCGTCGGGGTAGCTGCCGAGTTCGTCGGGGCTGGCGTTCAGAAGGTCGTCCAGCGCATACCGCTGTGTTGCCACTGTGGCGTGCCACGCGTGCTGGCCCCGGATGGACACCGTGATCTGCTGCAGGTGTTGCAGCACGGCTTCGCGGGTGTGGCCAGGCGGGCCGTTGCGGGTCAGGTCGTCCTCGAACAGGGCGTGTTCGCGCAGGAACACGGCCATCTGGTCGTCGGCCATGGCACCGACCGCATCGAACGCCTCCTGGTAGGAAAGGCCGTCACGGGCCCGCAGCAGGCCGACCGCGTTGTGCTGGTAGCCGGTGAAGTCGTCGCGTACCGCTCCGAAGACGTCGTTGACGAACGCGATCTGCAGCGCGGCGGCCCGGCGGAGGCGGAACAGGGCGTCGTTGTTGCGGATGGTGTCGGGGAGGAACCGCGTGAGGGTGGCCTCGCCCAGGTCCCACATCCACAGCATCCCGACTGAGTACACGCGCCGGTCCACGTGCTGACGCAGGTTCGGGGTGCGGCCCAGCCTGTCCAGGCGGGCCTCTTGGACGTAGGTGTGGAAGAACTGCTCGATGTGGTGGACGAACATCGCATGCCACGGCTTGGGCCCCAGCCGGGAGGTCCGTGCGCACAGGTCCTTGAGTGCGTCCGTCAAGGCTGAGGGCACCGCGGGCTGTCCGCCATGCAGGATGGCGCAGAAGTCGGCGATGGCGGCCTCCCTGGCCTGAAGCCGCTGGAAACGGTCGTCCTCGTCCAACTGGTCGTCCACCCGGAACGCCCACCCGAGCCAGCAGGCGTACAGGCTCAGCAGGTCCGTGCCGGCCCGCGTCCACGTGATCGCCGCCGACAGGTCCGGCAGGGACTGGCGGGTCCGTTGCCGCGCCCGCTCGGTGGCCATCAGGTCATAGTGGTCCAGCCATTCCCACATGGCGCAACTCGCCTGCTCCAGCAGCGGATTGCATTCATAGGGGACAGGGATGTGGAATTCGGGAATCCTGGCTTCGCCATCAGGCGTCTTCACCGCGGACCACCTTTCTGGGACCTGTCCTCTGAAGGTTCCCCGGCCGCCGGCCGGACAATGCGCCTTATGACGAAAGCGGCGCCATCAGTCACGCATCGGATCCCGTCACGGTAGGGGGAACTCGCTGGTCAGGCTGGGAGTTCGTAGGTGTGCCGGCCGGGCCGGGGGGGAGAGTCGTTCGCGTTCTCGGTGGGTGTGGAAGGTCCAGTACTGCGGGAAGTCGCCGTTGCTGATGAGGGCGCGGCGGGTGAGTACGGCTTCGGCGCCGGGGACGCTCCATCTGCTGCCGGTGATGTCGAGGCGGTCGGCCACCAGATGGCGTTCGGCCCCTTCGACGATGCCGCTGGCGATGGGTCGGCCGGCCGCGAGGGCCTGGTCGTAGTGCACGAAGGCGGCGTTGTTCTCCAGGTAACGGCAGGTCTTGTCGATCGTGGCGTGCTGTTCGTCGGTGAGGTGGCCGCGTGCGGCTTCGCCGCGCAGGTCACGGACGGTGCCCGGGGTGTCGCCGGCCAGGATCCGGGCGGCTTGGAAGCCGACCCAGATCTCGGCGGGACCGGCGGCGGTGTGGAAGCACCGTGCGCTCGCCCACAGCTTCTCGATGACGTGCACGATGTCGAGGATGATGTGGATCGTGACCGCCCGGCGGGCGGCCTCCTTCTGGACCAACTCCAGCTGGTGGGCGGCGCCTTCGACCAGCACCACCCAGCACCGGCGGTGCTGCCGGTCACGGGCTTCTGCCTCGTCGAACGCGGCGGCAATCACCTGGTCCGCATCGTGGTCGAGATGGCGGGACACAGCGGTAATCAGCGCGGATGGCATCCGGAAGCGGTTCGTTGTGATGAGACGTCAGACACCTCCATCATCACGAACCGCTTCCTTCGGTTGATCACCTGCCCCCACCCCGACAACCCGCCCTCACCCGGCAGTTCAGGGCATCTCGCCGCCCGAGAACGCACGAGCCCTGGGGGCCTGGCCATGAGGCTGGGGTCGGTTTCCCGATCCCGGAGACGGAAGCCGAGTCCACCGTCGTGGAAGCGTCGTTCGCGGGGCGGGGCGGCCGGCTCGACGAGATCACCACACTGCGGCGGACCGCCTGGGACGAGGAGAGGACGCCGTCGTTCGACGGACGGTACCGGCAGGCCGACGGACTCGATTGGCTCCCGCGTCGGCCCGCCCCCGTCGCACGCGGCTGAGCTGGACGATTACCTGACGGGTAATCGACACCCCACTCCACCGCCCGGCACAGTGATCATGCGGCCGCGCCGACACAGCGGCCTTCGCCGAGAACCGAGGAGAACGTCATGACGACGTACGCCACCGCCGCCGAACGCTACTTCGCAGCATGGAACGCCGACGGAGCCGAGGCGATCGCGAAGGCCGTGTCCGAGACCTTCACGGAGGACGCCACCTACACCGACCCGCTGGCGGACGTGTCCGGTCACGACGGCATCGCCGCCGCCATCGCCGGCGCGCACGCGCAGTTCCCGGGCTTCGAGTTCCGGATGAAGGGTGCGGTGGACGGCAACCACCACATCGCCCGCTTCTCGTGGGACCTGGTGTCGAGGGCCGACGGTTCCTCGCCGGCCGGCGGCTCCGACGTCATCACCCTCGCCGAGGACGGCCGCATCAGCTCCGTGAGCGGCTTCCTGGACCGGGTCCCCGGGGCCTGACCCCGCCGAACGTGTCCCGCAGGGCATGTCCGCCGGGATTCCCCAGGGTGCGTCTGACAGAGGCTCAGGGGGACCCTGCCTACGGTCCGCCGTACGCGGTAAGTTCGGCGCGTGCACGGCCCTCGACCGTGGCCGTGCGCGTTCCGGACTCGACCGAGGGGAAAGAACCGTGCGTTCCGGGGACGAGTTCGCCGACCGCTATGTCCTCGAAGAGGTCGTCGGCGAGGGGCGGGGCGGCGCCGTGTGGCGGGCCCACGACACGGTGGTGGGTCAGGACGTCGCGCTGAAACCGGAGCGGGCCGAGGGCGACCACGAGATCGCGGTGCCGAGGCTGCTGGGCGAGCCGCGTGCCTTGGCCAAGTTCCGCGGCCATCCTCATGTGGTGACGCTGTTCGACGTCCTGACCGTCCCATCGGGCGACGGCGGGCCGGACACGTACTGGTTCGTCATGGAGTACGTGCCGGGCGGCGGCCTGGACCGGCAGCCGACGGTCTCGCCCGCGCGAGCGGCCCGCATCGGCGCCCAGATCGCCGACGCGCTGGCCGCCCTGCACGCGGCGGGCATCGTCCACTGCGACGTCAAGCCCGCCAACATCGGCCTCACCCGGCACGGGTCCGCGAAGTTGCTGGACTTCGGTGCCGCCTACCGGGTCGGCGGCACCGAGACCGTCACGGTCAACGGCCCGTTCAGCTTCACCCCCGACTACGCCGCCCCCGAACTCGCCCGGGGCAACGTCCCCCGCCCGGCCTCGGACGTCTTCTGCCTGGCCGCCACCCTCCACGCACTGGTCACGGGAGCGCCGCCGCGCGGGGGCGACGTCCCCGCCGAGACGGAGGAGGGCGAGCGGCTGAGGTACTGGAAGGCGGAGCAGGGCGTCGTCGAGGTGGACGCCGCCGTCGGCCCACTGCATCCCGCGCTCACCGCCATGCTCCGCCGCGACCCCCGCCAACGCCCCGACGCCGCCGAGGCCAAACGGCTCCTGGAGGAAGCCGCCGCAGCTGCACCGGAAGGCCCCCGGGCAACCCCTAAGACCCGCCCCCGGACACTGATCGCCGCCGCGCTCGGTGTCGCCGCCATCACCCTGGGAGCCACGCTCGTCGCCCACCACGTCGGCGCGGACGAGCCCGGCCGGAGCGCCCCGGAGCGAAGCACCGCGCCGCGAGCCCTGATCGGCGACCCGCACACCGCCGACATGTGCGCCCTCGCCGACCCAGCCGCCCTCGACCGGTTCGGCGAGCCCGAACTCGACGCGGACGCGGGCAACTTCGACCGCTGCGCCGTCCTCGTCCACTCCGCCGACGCCCCCCGCATCGACGTGTCCCTGCGCCTGCGCACCGGCTCACCGCCCGAGACGGCCGAGACGTCCGAGACGTCCGAGACATCTGAGACGTCACCACCCGCCTCGGCCACGGGAAAGATCCGCGTCGTGGAGGAGCCGTCCGAGGACGACGCGTGCGTGCGCCTGCTGGTACCGCCCGGCACCGGCGTCGACGGCACCCTCGTCGAGGTCCGCGCCAAGACCGACGGCTCCCTGGCCGACGGCGCGACGACCCTGTGCGAAGCCTCCGACGCGGCCGCCCGCAGCGCCGCCAGAATCCTCAACCAGGGCCCGATCCCACGCCGTTCGCCCGCCTACCCCGCCGTCTCCCTCGCCTGGAAGAACGCCTGCGCACTGCTCGACCCGAAGGCCCTGTCCGCCGTCCCCGGTCTCAAGACCGACGCGCCGCAGCCCGGCGTCGCGCACTGGGACTGCGAGTGGTCCAGCGACGTCGACGACCTGGAGACGACGATCGCCTTCCACCGCGACCAGCCCAAGACCGCCGCGGACGGCGACCCGCTGCGGCTCAGCGGCTACGACGCCGTCGTCACCCCGTACGGCAACGGCGACGACACCTGCACGGTCTTCGTCGAGTACCGCCGCTACGGCGGCCGGGACGCCGAGACCTACGCGGAGATGGTGCGCCTGTACGTCCGAGGGCACCGGCCTGTGGCCGAACTCTGCGAGATGGCCAAGAAGCTCAGCGCCTCGGCCGCCGCCCGGCTCCGCGCCCGGTGACGCCGGCCCCTCAGCCCCCGTCGTCCTCCATCAGGTCCAGATCCGGCGGAACCAGCGTCGTCGACTCCACCAGCCCCTTGATCAGGTTGTGCAGCAGGCTGTTGTCGCGCGGACGGCCCTGCGAGGCGTCGTGCAGCAGGGGGTACCGGAAACCGGCACGGTCCAGACGCCTGCGGACGGCCTCGACGCGGTGCTCGATCCGGCGCTCGGTCCAGCGCGCCTCCGGGCGCAGGTACGCGAGCTGCTGGGCGGCCACGGCGTAGGTCAGGGGGCGCGGCTCCTCCTCGTACAGCAGATACCGCTGGCCGAGGACGACGAGCAGCAGCCGTTCGTCGTCGTCGAGCGCCCAGGTCCGCGGGCGGACGGTCTCGGCGCGCCGACGTGACACGGGCCCTTGGTCGTCGTGGCCGGTCACGTACAGCTCGACCAGGTGCTCGCGGTAGCCGGAGCCCTTCACGAACAGCGGGGTGTAGCCGGTGGCGAGCGGGACCGGCTCGGTGGCGAGGTGCAGCATCCGGCCGCGCGGCAGACGGACCAGCTGCTGCCCGGTGTTGCGCAGCCACCACAGGCCCTGACGGTACGTCAGCTCACCGTGCCGGCGGCTCACCCGCAGGTCGTCCACGCCGACCCCCAGGTCCACGTCCGGCTCCTCACCGCGCCCGAAACGGACCGTCAGCCCCTGGCGGGGCGGGGCGCTGAGTTCACCGGTGACCGTCCGGGCACGCAGGGTGCCGGGCGGGGCGGGTGCCACGCCCCGCGCGAGGCTGGTGGAGAGGGTCATCGCAGGCGTCCTCGTCTCGTGGGGCCGCTCGGCGTGCGGACGGCGCTGCGACCAGTGTCCGCATCCGCCGCGGGAGGGGTCCCGGCACACCTCTGACAGCCTCGCCCCCACCAGCCACCCCGGTCCATCCGGTGTGCCGACCGAAGTGAGGACCTGTGAAACGAAAATACCGTGCGCTGCTGATCGGCTTATCGGCCGTCGCAGCCGCAGGAGGCGTGTACCCCCCGGTCGCGTCGGCCGAAGCGGCGGATCCTCCGCTGAAGGTGACGGCGGTCTCGGCCAGCGCCGACGACGGCAACGTGGCCGCCAACACCCTGGACGACGATCTGAGCACCCGCTGGTCCGCCGAGGGCGACGGCGTCTCGATCCGCTACGACCTCGGCTCGGCGCAGACCGTCGGGTCGGTGTCGCTCGCCTGGCACCAGGGGAACAGCAGGAAGAGCACCTTCGACGTCCAGCTCTCCGCCGACGGATCGTCGTGGACCACCGTCGTGAACCGCAAGGCCAGCAGCGGCACCACGCTGGAGCAGCAGAACCACGACTTCGCCGACGCCACGGCCCGTTACGTGCGGATCGTCGGTCACGGCAACACGTCCAACGACTGGACCAGCATCACCGAGACCGACATCTACGGAGCCGACGGCAGCGGAGGCGGCGGGGGCGGCTCCTGTACGTACCCGGCCGACGTGCTGAACCTGACGAACTGGTACATCGGGCTGCCGGTGGGGGAGGAGGAGTCCCCCACCAACGTCTACCAGCCGGAACTCGCCACCTACGCGAACGACCCCTGGTTCACCACGGCCGACGACTGCACGGCCGTCCGCTTCCGCGCCCCGGTCAACGGGGTCACCACCAGCGGCTCGAACAACCCCCGCTCAGAGCTGCGGGAGATGACGAACTCGGGCAAGGACAAGGCGAGTTGGTCGTCCTCGTCCAGCACCCACACGATGGTGATCGACCAGGCCATCACCGACGTCCCCAAGGGCAGGCCGTACGTCGTCGCCGGGCAGATCCACGACGCCTCCGACGACGTCAGCGTCTTCCGGCTGGAAGGCAGCAAGCTCTACGTCACCGACGGCGACGAGCCTCACCACAAGCTGGTGACGGACAGCTACAAGCTGGGCACCAGGTTCGAGGCGAAGTTCGTCGTCAGCGACGACAAGATCAAGGCGTACTACAACGGCACGTTGCAGACCACGCTGTCGAAGAAGTTCTCCGGCGCCTACTTCAAGGCGGGCGCGTACACCCAGGCCAACTGCGGCAACTCCTCGCCGTGCAGCAGCGACAACTACGGCCAGGTGAAGATCTACGGCCTGAACGTCACCCACGGCAACGACGGCGGGGGCGGCACCGACTCCACCGAGGCCGCCAAGCGGTACGGCTGGGGCGCGCCGCTGCCGATATCCGACGAATTCGGCTACACCGGCCCCGTCGACCCCGCCAAGTGGGACGTGCCGTCGGGTACCGAGGGCGGCACCGCCCAGTGCTGGAAGGGCCACAGCGAGAACGGGCGCCGGTGTGGGAAGAACAGCACCGTCGCGGACGGCATCATGACCATGCGCGGCGAAGCCAACGGCGACACCGGGTGGATCAGGCAGAAGGAGCCCACCCGGTACGGCCGTTGGGAGATCCGCTCCCGCTCCCGCAACACCGGCACCAGCGGCGGGCTCTACCACCCCCTGCACCTGATCTGGCCCACCGACGGCGAACGGCTGAAGAACGGGGAGTACGACTGGGTCGAGTACTCGGACCCCGACGCGAAGTGCCTCGGCGCGTTCCTGCACTACCCGAACAGCCCGTCGGACGAGAAGGAACACCCTGAGCGCTGCCCCGTGGACATGACCCAGTGGCACAACTTCGCCTTCGAGTGGACGTCCAAGGCGCTCGTCGGCTACGTCGACGGGGTCGAATGGTTCCGGCTGGCGGACGGCGCGAACTCCGACCGGGGGAACATCCAGGACATGCCCCTGGGCAACCTCGTCATCCAACTGGACAACTTCACCGGGAACAGCGGTCTGCGCCCGGCCGTGTTCGAGGTCGACTGGGTACGGACGTACGACGTCGAGCCGGGCGGCGAAGACCCCGGCGAGGAAACCCCGGTCCCGGTCACGGGCGTCACGGCGAGCCCCGACGACGGCAACGTCCCCGCCAACACGCTGGACGACAACCTCGGCACCCGCTGGTCCTCCAAGGGCGACGGGGCGTGGATCCGCTACGACCTCGGCTCGCAGCGGAACATCGGGGCGGTCGCGCTCGCCTGGCACCAGGGGGACACCCGGAAGAACACCTTCGACGTCCAGGTGTCCGACGACGGCTCGTCATGGAAGACCGTCCTGGACCGAAAGACCAGCAGCGGCAGCACACTTCAGCAGCAGACGTACGACTTCGCCGACACCTCCGCCCGCTACGTGCGGGTCGTCGGGCACGGGAACACCACCAACGACTGGACCAGCATCGCCGAGACGGACATCTACCAGGGCGACGGTGACGGGGACCCCACAGATCCCACCGACCCGACCGATCCCACGGACCCGACCGACCCGGCCCCTGTCCGCACCGTCCCCGTCGCGAACTCCAGCGCCTTGCAGAGCGCCTTCGGTGACGCCCGCGCCGGCGACCGGATCGTCCTCGCCGACGGCACGTACTCGATCGGCAAGCTGACCGGCAAGAACGGAACGGCCGACGCGCCCGTCACCGTCGTCGCGCAGAACCGGGGCAAGGCGGTGATCACCGGCGGGCAGCTGGAGGTGGCGAACTCCTCGTACATCACCTTCGAGGGGCTGAAGTTCACGAACGGCAGCACGCTGAAGCTCACCGGCTCGAACAACGTCCGGCTGACCCGCAACCACTTCCGGCTGACCGAGGAGTCCTCGCTGAAGTGGGTTCTCATTCAGGGTGAGAACAGCCACCACAACCGGATCGACCACAACCTGTTCGAGGAGAAGCACCAGCAGGGCAACTTCAGCACCATCGACGGCTCCGAGACCCAGCAGTCGCAGCACGACCGCATCGACCACAACCACTTCCGTGACATCGGCCCGCGCGCGGAGAACGAGATGGAGGCGATCCGGGTCGGTGAGAGCAGCATCTCCCGGTCGAGCGGATTCACGGTCATCGAGTCGAACCTCTTCGAGAACTGCGACGGCGATCCGGAGATCGTCTCCGTGAAGAGCAACGACAACACCGTCCGCCACAACACGTTCCGCGCCTCGCAGGGCACCCTGTCCCAACGGCACGGCAACCGCGGCGCCTTCTACGGCAACTTCTTCTTCGGCCAGGGCAAGGCGGGAACCGGCGGAATCCGCGTCTACGGCCAGGACCACAAGATCTACAACAACTACTTCGAGGGCCTGACCGGCAGCGGCTACGACGCCGCGCTCCAACTCGACGGCGGCGACGTCGACACCTCGGGCGCGCTCAACGCGCACTGGCGCGTCTATCGGGCGACCGTCGTGAACAACACCTTCGTCAACAACGCCTCCAACATCGAGATCGGCGCCAACTACAGCCTCGCCCCGGTCGATTCGGTCATCGCCGACAACATCGTGACGGGCGGCAAAGGCAAACTGATCAACGAGGTCAAGAAGCCCGTGTCCATGACCTACGCCGGAAACATCGCCTGGCCGACCGGCCCGGCGACCGTCGGCATCCCTGTCTCCCCCACCACGGTGAGGTCGGTCGACCCCCTCCTCACCCCCGACGGAACCCTCCACCGCATCGGCCCTGGCTCCCCCGCCGTCGACACCGGCACCGGCGGGCACCCCTTCGTGACCGACGACATGGACGGCCAGCCCCGCACCGGCACCCCCGACGCCGGCGCCGACGAACGGTCGTCGTCCACGGCCACGCGGGTTCCGCTCAGCGCGTCGGACGTCGGGCCGGGCGCCGCGTAGCACGCGCTCGGGGACCGGTAGGGCTGGATGACCAGGTCGGGTTCGGCCCGGTCAGTACGGCGCGCGGGCTCCGATGCCACTGGCCCCGCCGGGCTGCGGTGAGATGCCGCGGCCCGGCGGACAGGACCCGGCGGGCGCCGTAGCCGTTCAAGGGGTTTGAGCCGAGCCCGGTTTCGTGGAGTCCCTGGAGCGAGGCTCGTGATCCTGGCTCGAAGGGGAACCACGAGCAGTGCCGGCACCACGCGAACACCCGGACGGGCTCCGCGAGCGGGCCGTCCGCGAGGTCCGCGCCACGGGCCGGCCGATCGCGCACGTCGCCAAGGACCTGGGCACCCACAAGGAAGCCCTGCGCGGCCGGGTCCGCCGGGCCGGGGCGGACGCCGGCGAACACGACGACCGGCTGACCACCGCCGAACGTGACGAGCTGAAGCGACTCCGCGAAGAGAGCGCGGAGTTGAAGCGGGCGAACGAGATCCTGAAAGCCGCCCGTGTGTTTTTGCCCAGGAGACCGACCGTCCCCGGACGAGGCCGGGCAAGTGATCGACCACCTGCGCGAACGCGGCCTCGGGATCGATCTCCCCCCAGAGGGGGCACCCCCAGCCTGCCGGGTGCCGGAGTCGTCGCCGCCTCCCGGCGTCCGGCACGGAGCCGGGCGGTCTGCTCGGCGGGCGCCTGCTCGGGATCGAGCAGGGTGGTGATCAACCGGTAGGACTCGGTACGGGGCTCGCCGTGTTCGGGGATGACGGTGACCTCGGCCTCGATGACGCGGATCCGGATGCCCTAAGGGCCTGTCGTCACATTCCCGTCTGCCGGGAGGGGTCTGGCACGCGCTCCCCCAAGCTCTTCGAGCAGGGGGTGCCCCCAGGCGTTGTCGTCGGTTGCCGACGTCCCCCAGCCTTCGGCCGGGAGGTGCCCCCACCGCGTCGACGCCCTCCTCCGCCTTGCAGTTGCACGCTCCCCCGAGTTCTCGGCTTCGCTCGAACAGGGAGGTGCCCCCATGACCCCTCCCGGCCCGCCCTCCGGGCGGACGACGGGAATGTGACGACAGGCCCTGGCACGCCCCGGCGCACGGCCCCGGTCTGCACGAGCTTGTCCAGCAGCGGCAGTTCGCCGGCCGGCCACGGTCCCGTAGCGCCTCGGGCACGGCCCGCGTCCCGCTGGCGATCAGCATGAGCACTCGTACCCGCGGACAGCGGCCGGAGCCGAAGTGGCCGCGCGCCGAACGCCTTCCGGTTGGCCGGGGTGCAGGCCAGGTCCAGGCGGGTGTTTCTTCGGCCGTGTCGCCGACCCGGCCGCCACCGACCCCGACACCTGTGCTGTGCGTGACCTGAACAAGCTGCTGCGCGACGACGACCGTGTGGGCCTCAGCCTGCTGGTCATGACTGACGGCATCACGCTGGTCCGCAAGAAGAGCGCCTGAGACGAACATGTGCCGCGAGGCCGGGCAGCACCGTCTCGAACTTCCTGATCCGGTGCCGTTTCCGGGTCCGGGCGGTACCCAGGTGCGGCAGGCGGTCTCGCGCGCAGGCCGCCGAACCGGTCGACTGCCGACGGGGCCTGTGCGGCAGTGTTCGGTGGGGGAATCCGGCGCCCTGGAGGTTACCCGGTCCACCGAACGGCGGCCTGCCCGGGGCACACACCTTCGCGCGCCCCGCGTCCGGAAGGACGGTCCGAGGCGAGGGCCCTGCTCCGGCTTCGGTGTCCGGCCGAGTCAGCGATCCCCGTCCCGGGACGCGATGCGATAGCCGAAGGCCGCGGTGCCCGGGTCGAGCGCCGTCAGCCCGCCGTCCACGGTGAGCGCCGCACCGTTGACGAACGACGCCGCGGGCGAGAGCAGCCAGGCGATGGCCTCGGCGACCTCGCCCGGCTCAGCCGGACGGCCGACGGGATTCAGGCGCGTCGCCTCGTCGTACGCCGTGTCGATCCCGGCCCCCGGCCCGCCGGACTCCTCAGCGAACCGGGCCATGCGGCCGTCGGCCATCTCGGTGCGCACCCAGCTGGGGCACACGGAGTTGGCCCGCAGTCCCTGGCGTCCGTAGTCGACCGCCAGTGACCGGCACAGCTGGAGCAGGGCCGCCTTGGACGTCGCGTACGCGGCATTGCCCAGTCCGTTGCGCAGGGCGGCGACCGAGGCCACCCCGACGACCGCGCCGCCGGCCTTGAGCAGGTGCGGAAGTGCCGCACGCAGCAACCGGAAAGGACCCGTCAGGTTGGTCTGGAGCACCAACTCCCATGTCTCGTCCGACAGGTCACCCACCGCACCGCTGCGCCCGACGCCCGCGTTGAGCACGAGTCCGTCGATGCGCCCGTAGGTGTCCACCACGGTCTCGACGAGCCGGTTCACCGCGTCGGAGTCCGTGAGATCGGCAGGATGGGCCAAGGCTCCGGTCTCGGCGGCGACTTGGTGCAGCGGCTGCGGTCTCCTGCCGGCGATCACCACATGGTGTCCGTCGGCCCGCAACAACCGGGCGGTCGCAGCGCCGATGCCCGTCCCTCCGCCAGTGACGACGACAACCCGCTCGCCCGCCATGAGTATGGAGCTCCTCACCTCTCGAAAACATGCTCGGTGATCATATGCGGCAAGGGTGATCGCCCCCCGGCCGCCGCGCGATCTCCTTGACGGGCACACATCCTCCGCGCATCGATGAGGACCTGGGCCGTGGGCGGCGGCCGACCCTCCGAACACGCCGGGAAGCGGATCAGCGGAACCCGACCCGGGACCAAACGCGAACCTCCGGACCAAACGCCTGGTAAGGAACTATCGGCAACAATTCGTGAAACGAAGAGAATTTCTGCATGGTTCTCGTCCGCAAAGGGCTATGGTTCCGCAAAGAAACCCCTCGGCCTGAGGCTCGCAGGGCTCGCTGTGTGGCGATACCGATACTATCCGGGTCTGCCGCCGACGGTATCCAATACCGGCCGTTCCGTGAACCGGAATGACCGCTGTGGAGATTTTGAAAAATTCGCCACCCGGAATCTTCTCTTCTGTAAATAAGTATTCCGTGGTCTTTCGCATTCTTAACGCTGTTTCATGAATAGAATCGCGCCTGGGAGGGCTCCGTGTACCGGCAAGACTTTGACCCGACAGGCTCTCTCGCGTTGTCCGCGCTTCTCGCGTCACTGCCGCTGCTGACGCTGCTCGTGTTGCTCGGTGGCCTGAAGTGGAAGGCGCAGTGGGCGGGGCTTGCCGCGCTCGCCGTGTCGCTGCTCGTGGCTGTGGCGGTGTTCGGCATGCCAGTGGGCCAGGCGCTGGACGCCGGGGCGTTCGGCGCCGCGTTCAGCGTCCTGATCATTCTCTGGCTCACCTTCAACGCGATCTGGATCTACAACCTCACGGTGGACACCGGGCACTTCGCGGTGCTGCGCCGGTCCTTCGCCGCGATCAGCGACGACCGCCGCATCCAGGCCGTCGTCATCGCGTTCTCCTTCGGCGCCCTGCTGGAGGCGCTCGCCGGCGGCGGCTCGCCCATCGCCATCTGCTCCGTCATGCTCATCGCCCTCGGCTTCGAGCCCCTCAAAGCCGCAACCATCGCGCTGGTGGCCAACACCGCCCCTGTCGCCTTCGGCGGCCTCGGCAACCCCATCACGGTGCTCGGCGCGGTGACCGGCCTGCCGGCCGAGGACTTCGGCGCGATGGCCGGACGCCAGACCTCGCTGCTGTCGCTGCTCGTTCCGTTCATCCTCGTCTTCCTCGCGGACGGCCGCCGCGGGCTGCGTCAGGTCTGGCCGGCGGCGCTCCTCAGCGGTGTCACCTTCGGGGCCTCGCAGTTCGCCTTCTCCAACTACTTCAGCTACAAACTGTGCGACATCTTCGCCGCGCTGGTCTCGGCCTTCGCGCTGATCGTCCTGAACCGCGTCTGGCAGCCCACGACGGCCGACGAGCCGCAGGGGCCGCCGCACACCCCGGCCGTCATCGCCGGCGGCGCCGCGGCGGATCCGGCGGCCGAACGAAGGGTGGGCAAGCCGGACGGCGGCGCGGACAGCACCCGCGACCAGGTGCTCGCCTTCACGCCGTACGCCATCGTTGTCGCGCTGTTCTCGCTCGCCCAGATACCGGTGATCAAGACCGCGCTGGACCGGCCGACGATCCTCTTCGACTGGCCGGGGCTCGACATCGCCAACCCGAGCGGCCACCCCGTCGCCACCACGTACACGCTCAACTGGGCCTCCGCCACCGGCACGCTGCTGTTCCTCGCCGGCCTGCTCACCACCGCGGCACTCAAGGTCGAACCCAGTCGGGCGGCGGTGGTCTACGGCCGCACCATCCGGCAGTTCGGCTGGGCGATCTTCACCATCCTGTGTGTCTTCGCGCTGTCCTACGTGATGAACCTGTCCGGACAGATCAACGCGCTCGGCCTCTGGCTGGCGGGCGCCGGCGGGTTCTTTGCCTTCCTCTCACCCGTCGTCGGCTGGTTCGGCGTGGTCGTCACCGGCTCCGACGCGGGCGCCAACGCCCTCTTCGGCGGTCTGCAGGTCGCCACGGCCGACCAGGTCGGGGCTTCCCCGATCCTGTTCGGCGCGGCCGGCAGCGCGGGCGGTGTCATGGCCAAGATGATCTCGATACAGAGCCTCGCCGTCGGCACGGCAGCCGTCGGCCTCGTCGGCAGCGAAGGCACCCTGTTCCGGCGCGTCTTCGGCTGGAGCATCGGCCTGCTGCTCCTGCTGTGCGTCCTCGTCTACCTGCAGTCGACCCCGCTCCTCGGCTGGATGGTCACCCACTGACCCTGACTTCCGGCCGCCCCCTGCCCGAGGTCTCCCCGGCGGTGTGGACACTCCGACAACGGGATCTCGCGGATCCGAGGAAGGGTGTCCGGGTGGGACGTGAGTCTGGCGCGCGGCGGGCGGGAAGCCTGCGTAGCAGAAGTCCGTTAAACCCGGCGGTAGTCGGGCTTGACGTCCGCTCGGGGCTTCCGTAGGGCGGAAGGGAGGACTGTTGCGCCCGTGGGGGAGCGATGACGGAGCGACGTGCCTGCCCGCCGGCACCGGGCCCGCTGGAGAAGCACGTGACCTGCTTCGACGGCCTGCTGGTGTCGTCGGCCAGCGGCGCGGTCTGCGGGATACCGCACGGCCCTGCCGACGCCGCGTGACCACAACAAGACACTGACCTGCCTGACCGGCGTGGAGCCGGTGACCGGCTCGAAGGACGCGGCCGGGCCGACCCGGACGTCCGCACCGAGCCGCAGATCTCCGCCGGCCTCGCCGTACGCGGCAAGGCGGCGGGCTTCGCCTGCTGGGCCGTGGTGGCCGACTGCGCCTACTCGGTCAGCGACGACTGGTACCCCGCCCTGCGCGATGCCGATCTTCCTTACGTCGTCGCGCTCAAACCGCACTGCGCGGCACCTGGACACCTGCCGACCAGCCGCACACCCCCCTCGACGCCGCCCAGGCCCTGGCCTGGCAGGACGCCGAGTACCCCGGCGACTGGGCGCCGGTCGAGCGACGGTTCCGCGTGACTCGGGCAAGATCAGCGGCAATCTGCGCCGGCCCAGACGTTACAGTCGGCGACTCCAGCGCGTCTTCTGTACTTCCGCGCTGATCAGCATCCGTCGCTGTGACGAGTCACGCCGCTTGACAAAGGCATCAGGAATCGTGGGGTTCCTCTCGCAAAGCTGCTCGGGCCGCGTACAACCAAGTGTCCTTGGCGAGGGCGAGAGCGCGGAACTGGTCGGGCCGTTCTCGAATGAACTGCTGCTGCCAGCCCCTCTCCACACCACTCCATTCCTCGACGAGTCGTGTTTCTTCCTTGCAGTACACGTCTGTGACGGCGACCGACGTCTCCTCTCGGCTCGGCCGGTCGGTCTTCTGCCATTCCGAATCGGCAGCGGCGTCCAGTGGGGAGGCGTAGGAGTATCCGGACTTCTTCATGCATGTGCTCCACCGGGACAGAGCGTGATGCACCCGTGAATCCTTGAGCGAACTGTTGAAGGAGGAAAGGGTGAGTTCGTCGAGGATGTCGTGCGGTGACTCCGGAACGTCCTTGCGCAGCGTGTCGTGAGCTGTCTTCCAGCATCCGCCCACGGCCTGCGAAGTCCTCGCTTTGCCGAACGCGGCGTCAGCGTCGGCCTGGGTGAGGCGGGCGGTGCGGGCGGCTTCGGCGGCACCGCGGGCGGCGACGCCAGGTGGAGCGGGCGGCTGGTGGTAGCCGTACCGGGTCGCTACAGCTGTCTCGATCACCCCGTACCGGGTCCGGTTCGGAGGATCGGCATCGGTGGCGGCGGGCAAAGGCGTCCAGGACCGGCCCTGTGCGCGCATGCAAGCCGCCATGAGCATGTCCTCAGCGGCCTGTACGGTCGCGAGGTCGCCAGGGGTCAATTCGTACCGGTCATAGGGCAGGAGCAGGGCGCGGGCCCGGTCGCTGGCGGCAGGGCCGCTGAGGGAAGGCGTGGTGTTCGGGCGGGTGGGTGATGCGGGATGTGCCGGTACCACGTCGGCGGAGCACCCGATGAGACCAGCGGGCATGACTACTGCCGCGAGGTACAGGCCAACGCGGATGTAACGGGACTTGAGCATCGTGTTCACCTCGGACGGCAGCGTGACGGGTTCCGGGTGCGCGGCCCTCGTGCCGCGCACCCGGAACCGAGCGTCAGCGGAACTTGACGCAGCTCAGCCGGTTGTCCTTGATCGCGTCGTTGCTGAGCTTCCCGTCCTGGGTCCCGGGATAGGACGTGGTGTGGGCTCCGGTGCAGCTGACGTTCTGCCACAGGTCGACGTACTTGTTCGTGTAGTTCTTCACCGAACTGGTCTGGTTGTCGACCTTCTTGCCGTTGTCGAAGTAGTTGCTCCTCAGGTCCTTGTCCGTCTTGGTCAGCCCGATCCAGCCGCCCTTGAAGCTGTTCTTCTCGTACAGGTGGAGCGTGCCGGACTGGATGTGAACCTGTCCCGCCGCGCTGCCGGCGGGCGAGCCCTCGGCAGCGGCCGACGGTGCGAGCGTCAGCCCGAGGCCGCCGGCACTCAGGACGGCTGCCAGGCTGACCATGGTGAGTCGCGTGCGTATGTTCATGATCGGGGTGGTCCCTTCCGTATGCGTCGATGGGCTGACGCGGGGGTGACCGCGCCGCCCGACTTGCACCACCCACGTTGCTGGCCCTTCCGGAGCCGGACCAGCGAAGTCCCTCCTTTTGGCACATCGTGGGTGTCCAAGACGTTGACCTGCGGGGATGTCCGGCAGGATGCGGCATGGCGGGGACGCCCTTCCTGGCAGAGGCTGCCTGCGGGACAGTCGTGGTACAGGTCGGTGGAGGCACGAGCGCAGCCGCCGGTGAGCGGGGCGATCGAGGTGTCTGACTCTCAACCACGCCGCTCGGGCACCTCGCTGATCACCTACTCCCTCGCACTCGATTCACCACACGCGCTCGCGGCGTCAGTCGCCAAGGCTGTCCTCGCCCTGGAGCGGCACATCCGACGTTCCGTGATCTTCCGTCAGCGCCTGGAGCGGGTGCTTTCCTGGGTGGCCGGGGCAGGGCTGGACTGGGACGGTGATGGCGGTCTGGTCGTCATCGGGGTAATGCCTCATCCCCACAGGGACTCCGTTCTCCTGGACCATCAAGATCCAAGTCTCTCCGGTGTCCGGACTCCAGAGTCAGGGCCCGCCGGCCTCCTCGGCGCGGGATCGGCCGGAGGGACCGCGGACCTCCGCGAGCGGGAACCGTCCCCGGCGCCCGTCACTCACCGCCCCAGCGGCACCGGCAGTCGCCCTCCGTCTCCTCCCGCTCGTCACACGGCCTCAGCAGCAGGTCGACGGCCTTCCTGACGTAGGGGAGGACGGCGTTGTCCGGTACTGAGCTCAGGGCCGGTGTCTGGACGGCGAGCCGCATCAGGGTCATGCCCAGGGCCCACGCCGCGAGGAGTTCGGCGCGTACCTGGGCGTCGGGGCCGTCGAGGCGGCGGGCGAAGTGCTCGGAGAAGATCTCGGTGACGTCGGAGCGGAGGCGGGCGACGGCTTCCTCCCGGCTGGGTGAGCGGAGCATCGTCAGCACCGGATGCGGGATCTCGTCCTCCCCGGGGCCGTCGAAGGCGAGGCGGAGGATCCAGTCCGGCACGTCTTCCAGCGGCAGGTGGCGCAGCGGTTCGAACAGGGCGCTCGCGTGGTGCGCGACCGCTTCGAAGAGGCCCTGTTTTGAGCCGAAGTACCGGTAGACGAGAGCGGCGTCGACATCGGCCGCCTTGGCGATGTCGCGGATGCTCGTGCCGTCGTAGCCGTACTTCCCGAAGCACCGGGCGGCGGCGCTCATCAAAGCCGCTCGGGAGCCCGCCGAGTCGTATTTACGGGGCGTGATGCGATCGCTACCGGTAGTTCGTTAAACCCGGCGGTAGAGGGTTGACGCTTGCTCAGGGCAGTCGTAAGGCGGAGGGAGGGAAGTCGACTGTCTCGCCGAGTGGGGGGCGTGATGACTGAGCGACGGACGTGTCCGCCCGCGCCAGGGGCCTTGGAGGAGTACGCGGCCCGTTTCGATGGTCTGTTCCTCAACCTTGCCCAGCGGCGTGGGTTTCGTGAGTACCTGACCGGGCTGCTGGCGCCGAGGGACCGCAACAAGACGCTGACCTGCCTGGCCGGGGCCGAGCCGGTTCTCGGCGCGGGTCTGCCGAGCGTGCAGCGGCTGCAGTACTTCCTCTCCGAGTCGCGCTGGGACAGCGAGCAGGTGAACACGCGGCGGCTGGAACTGGTACAGACCGATCCCGCCCTGGCGCCCCACGAAGCAGGGGTGCTGGTCATCGACGATTCCGGGGACCGCAAGGACGGCACGGCCACCACGCACGTGGGCCGGCAGTGGCTGGGGCGACTGGGCAAGACCGACAACGGCGTGGTGACGGTGACCACGGTGTGGACCGACGGCCGGGTGTACTACCCGCTGCACGCGCAGCCCTACACCCCCGCCCATCACTTCACGCGGGGCCGGGCCGACCCCGGCTTCCGGACCAAACCGCAGAT
The DNA here is from genome assembly GCF_014489635.1 of Streptomyces roseirectus. NCBI lineage: Bacteria > Bacillati > Actinomycetota > Actinomycetes > Kitasatosporales > Streptomycetaceae > Streptomyces > Streptomyces roseirectus. The sequence continues at coordinate 9,480,228 of NZ_CP060828.1, forward strand.
CGCCGCGGCTCTTGCGGCCCGGGGCAAGGAACTGGGCTTCGCCTGCCGGGCGGTGGTGGCCGACTGCGCCTACAGCGTCAGCGACGACTGGTATCTCGCACTGCGCGAGGCCCAGCTGCCCTACGTGGTCCACCTCAAGCCGCACCGCGGCACCTGGGCACCGGCCGACCAGCCGCACACCCCCATCGACGCCGCCCATGCCCTGGCCTGGCAGGACGCCGATCACCCAGGCGACTGGGCGCCCGTCGAGCGGCACTTCCGCGGCGGGCACACCGAGACCTGGTGGGCCGCCGACGCGCGCCTCGGCGGTTGGCAGCCCCACGGCCCGTGCCGCCTGGTCGTCGCCACCACCGACCCGGCCACCCTGCCGGAGAAAGCCACCTGGTACCTGGCCACCAACCACCACCCCAACGCACCCCACGCCACCGCATCCGGGCATCCGCCCGCCGACCTCGCCGAGATCGTCCGCCTCTACGGGCTGCGGCCGTGGATCGAGCAGAGCTACAAGCAGATCAAGGACGAACTCGGCTGGGCCGATTTCCAGGTCCGCTCCGACACCGCCATCCGCCACCACCAGACCCTGGTCAACTGCGCCTTCACCTTCTGCTGGGACCAGTGGTTCGCCCCACCCGGACCACTGGACACCACCGCACCGGACCCCTGCCCCGACAACCGGCCAGAGAGGGGGCACCACCACACCCCACCCGCCCTGCTGGCCCAGGGCCTTACGGGCCGTCCGCTCCTGGCTCACCCCGGCCATCACCCTGCGCAGATGGTGGCGAGCCTGGACCGACCAGGACCCGCCACCCGAACTCCAGGCCCTCCTCGACACGGTCACCGCCGGCAGACCCCTTGATCTCTACCGCCGGGTTTAACGAACTACCGGTACCAACACGAACACGCCGTCGGCCGCACCCCCACCGGAACCGACCTCGACCGCGTGGCCGGCACCAACAACTACGGCCGCGCCGTCCTGAGGCGATGGCGCCACACCGGCCGCATCCCCACCCCATCCAACCCCCCTCGGAAGCCAGGGAGCCAGAACAAATCCAGGCGCGGAACGGGACGAGTCAACCCGTCCCCGTGAGTTCGTAGCCGGGTTTTGTCGAGCCGCTGTCGACGTTCTCATCCGGCACTGTGAGGACAGCGCTGTCCGTGCATACCTTCAGTCGGCCCCCAGCCGGACGGTCGCCTTCAACAGTTGCAGCTCTCAAGGTCCCCGGCCAGCCGCAGATCCGCGGTCTTCTCGACAAGATCCGCCGCTATCGGGGCATGGCCGGCTATCCGGCCCTGCGCCTGCCGGCCCTGTGGAGACGGGCACCCGTGGTCGGCACCTCGCGATCCCCGTACCGGCGCCGATCGCCGCCCTGCTGCCGCGGCGGAGCAGGCGGGACCACACGCTCGAACGGTTCCCCTAATTGATCCGGCACCACACGATGCAGACTGCCCAACACCCCGAACGAGACGACGTGTTACGGCTGCCGCGCCGCCCCAGAGGTCCGCTGACCGGTATCTGGAACGCCGCGGTGTGCGTCGGCCCAAGGCGCGAGGGGATCAGTTCCGCGTGCTCGCCATAGCCGCACGGCAGCGATGCCGGACCTGACCAATCGCTATCAGAGGTTCAGCAGGCGGGTCGCGTTGCGGTGGGCGATGGCGTGGAGGTCGGCAGGGGGGAACGGGGCCGAGTGGAGGAAGTCGACTGCCTCGGCTGTCGATTCGAAGGGGTAGTCGATGGAGAACAGGAGGCGGTCGGCGCCGATGGAGTGGACGGCTCCGAGGAGGGCGGCGTGGGAGAAGACGCCGCTGGTGGTCGCGTAGAAGTTGTGCCGTAGGTAGTGGGAGGGCAGTTGTCGTGGACTGCGACCGGGGGCGCCCTTGCGGTAGATGCTGTCGAGGCGGGCCAGTTGGAAAGGGAGCAGTTCTCCCATGTGGCCCAGTGTCACCGAGGCGTTGGGGAACTCGTCGAACACTCCGCCGTAGATCAGGCGAAGCGCGTGCGCGCCGGTCTGTGCGGTCCACCCCCAGGACGGCCCGCTCAGCTCGGGGTGTCCCTGGAACACCTGCCACTGGTCGGGGGCGAGGGGAGTGGGGTGGAGGTAGAGCGTCACGCCGAGCCGTTCGAGTTCGGCCCACACCGGCCGGAACTGCGGCTCGTCGAGGTAGTGGCCCTGGACGTGGTCGTTGTGCAGCACCCCCTTGAGGCCCAGTCGCTCCACCGCCCGGCGCAGTTCGACCACGGCGGCCCGCGGGTCCTGGAACGGGAGGGCGGCGAAGCCGGCGAACCGTGTCGGGTGGGCGGCGACGACGCCGGCGAGATGGTCGTTGACCCGGCGGGCCATGGCCACGGCCTCGGCGGGGTCCGCGATGGCTTCCACGCCGGGCGGGGTGAGCGACAGGACCTGGACGTCGACGCCGTGCTCGTCCATGTCCGCCAGCCGTAACTCCGTGAAGTCGGCGAGCCGGCGCCCCCACTCCTCTTCGAGACCGGGCGGCACACGGACCGGGCCCGGCCACGGGATCAGCTCCGGAACGGAGTACGCCTCCTCGATCGCGATCACCTTCATGCCGCGCCCCGGGCGGCCGACGGCGGTCCCGGTCGACGTGGCGGCGGCCGTCGCGCCGGGGGACTGGGCCACGAGGGCTGCCGTGCCCACGGTCCCACCGGCCGCGGCGAGCAGCAGACGCCGCCGCGAGGTGTCCGCGCCGGGGGAGGGAACAGACGGTCCCACCGTCATCACCCTGCCTTTCTGTTGATGATCGATCGGGGAGGACGTCTCATGCGGTGATGCGGTGAGCGGGCGGTGTGCGCAGCGGTCGTGTACGTGCCGTCCAGCGGGTGCGCCCGGCGGCTCTTCCGGTTCTCAACGCTGTGCGACGAGCCAAGCGGGACGCTGACTCCGCGACCGGCGTGGCGATGGGGACGGTGACCAGGCTCCGGGATTCCCATGACACCAGAGGTTCCTGGGCCGCCCGATGCTCAGCAGCGTAGGAGGGCTGTTCAGGACGGTCAAGGCCAGCTCGAAGCGCCGCCGAAGGCGCCCTCAGGGCAGTTGAGGCGGCTGTGGTTCGCCCTGTGCGACGATCGTCTTCGTGACGGGCGTGAGCGGTGACTTCGAACTGTCCATGGACGACCTGCGAGTTCGTCAACGGCGCGCCCAGGACCAAGCTTCAGCGCGTCACGTCGATGGACGCCCACCGGGCGGCGAAGGAGGCGGCCACGGAAACCGCACGTCTCGCCGCGCAAGCCGCCGGCGATGCCGCGTCTGCCGCCTACCTGCACCCGATCGCGAAAGCCCACCAGGTGGGCCACATCCTGCGCGCCGCCGCGAATGCGGCACGCATAGCCGAGATCGACGCGGGCGAGGATCCCGAGGCTGGGAACCAGGCGATCGAAAGGGCGCGAGCCACACCGGCTCTGATCGATGTTCTCCGGCGCTACCCTCCCGCCCCCGGCGGGAGGAGCAGGGCTGCGCAGCTGATGGCCGCTCTGGACACCTCCCTCCGTGCAAAGCTGTCGGTTGCTTCAAGCAACGTGCTAGATTCGCGGCATGTTGGGCCGAACGTACGACAGTCAACTGTGCTCCATCGCCCGGACACTGGAGATCGTGGGTGAGCGCTGGACCCTGCTGATCATCAGGGACGCGCTGCTCGGCCTGCGGCGGTTCGAGGAGTTTCAGGACAGTCTCGGCGTCGCCCGCAATGTGCTGACCAACCGCCTGGCCAAGCTGGTGGAGGACGGGCTGCTGGAGCGGGTCTGTTACCAGGAGCGGCCCGCGCGCTACGAGTACCGGCCGACGGGCAAGGCCAAGGACCTGCTCACGGCGTTGCTGTCCCTGATGCACTGGGGTGACGAGCACGCCGCGGGCCCGGCCGGCCCGCCGAGGATCACGGACCACGTGGGATGCGGGGGCAACGTCCGGGAACAGCTCGTGTGCACCCAGTGCGGACAAGTGGTGGGCCCGGACGCCGTCCGCCTGCTCCCCGGCCCGGCGCTCACCGACTCGCAGGGCTGACCCCCATGGCGCGTGGACGACCCGCGCCGTCCGCCTGCTGAACCCCCCTCTCGCACCGGCCAGTTGCGCCCGCACTCGGCACGCCACCGGCCTGGACCCGCACACCTGAGCAGAGAGTTGCTTCACGCAACTCACCTCGCTAGGGTTCGAGTTGCTTCATGAAACTCATGAGCATCCCGCCCCCCATGAGGTGACGCTCGATGGCCAGGAACAAACTCGAAGACCATCCCACCGTCGTCCAGGCCCGCCGCGCCCCCACCGCGGCCCGCCCCGCCGGACCGCTGGACGCGGAGTGGCTGCGCCAGGTGTGCCTGGACGCGGGCGCGGATGACGTCGGGTTCGTCGAGATCGACCGGCCGGACATCGCCGACCAGCGAGAGGATCTGGACGCCGCGCTGCCGGGGGTCCGGACGCTGATCAGCATCGTGACCCGGATGAACCGGCAGAACATCCGCACGCCGGCGCGCTCGGTCGCGAACCTGGAGTTCCACCACACCGGCGACCACACCAACGAGGTCGGCCGGCACGTGGTGGGCGCGCTGGAAGCCGTCGGCGTGCGCGCCATCAACCCCGCGATGGGGTTCCCGATGGAGATGGACAAGTTCCCGAGGAAAGCGTGGGTCGTCTCGCACAAACCGGTCGCCGTGGCGGCGGGGCTCGGGAAGATGGGGATCCACCGCAACGTCATCCACCCGAAGTTCGGGAACTTCGTGCTGCTGGGCACGATCCTCGTCGACGCCGAGGTCAGTGAATACACGCGGCCCATCGAGTACAACCCGTGCCTGGAATGCAAGTTGTGCGTGACGGCCTGCCCCACCGGGGCGATCGCCTCCGACGGGCACTTCAACTTCTCCGCCTGCTACACGCACAACTACCGCGAGTTCATGGGGGGTTTCGGCGACTGGGCCGAACAGGTCGCCGAGAGCCGCGACGCCCACGACTACCGCGCGCGCGTCAGCGACAGCGAAAGCGCCTCGATGTGGCAGAGCCTGTCCTTCGGCGCCAACTACAAAGCGGCCTACTGCATGTCGGTCTGCCCGGCCGGCGAGGACGTCATCGGACCCTGGCTGGACGACCGCAAGGCGCATCTGACCCAGGTCGTGCGCCCGCTCATGGACAAGGAGGAGACCGTCTACGTCGTCGAGGGTTCCGACGCCGAGCGGCACGTCGCCGACCGGTTCCCCAACAAGCGCACGAAGCACGTGACGATGAGCCTGCGGGCGAACAGCGTCGACGGCCTGGTGGAGGGCCTGCCGCTGATCTTCCAGCGCGAACAGGCCAAGGACATGTCCGCCACCTACCACTTCACCTTCACCGGCGACGAGTCCCGGCAGATCACCGTGACCATCCGCGACCGCGCACTCGACGTCGCCGACGGACACCACGGCGAGCCCGACCTCAGGGTCACCGCCGACACCCGCACCTGGCTGCGCTTCCTCGCCAAGCCCTCGCTGCTGGCGTGGGCGCTGGTGCGCCGTCAGATCAGACTCCAGGGCTCCCCCCGACTGCTGCGCGACTTCGGCCGCTGCTTCCCCTCCTGACCGGCGGAGAAGAACGCGCCCCTCGATCATCACTGTGAGAAACGAAAGGCCGGTCATGAGCACTCTCGGCACGGAAGCCGAACTCGACCTCGTGGTGGAACGCAAGGAAACGGTGGCCGAAGGCGTCGTGCTGCTGACGCTGCGCCACCCGGCAGGCCATACGCTGCCGGAATGGCAGCCGGGCGCCCATATCGATCTCGTCCTGCGCACTGATCTGGTCCGGCAGTATTCCCTGTGCGGGGACCCGGGGGACCGGACCCGCCTTCAGGTCGCGGTGCTGCGTGAACCGGAAAGCCGTGGCGGGTCGAGCCATGTGCACGATGTCCTCGCGGACGGCGAAACGGTACGCGTGCGCGGCCCGCGCAATCACTTCCCGCTCGTGAAGGCCAAGAAATACCTGTTCATCGCGGGTGGAATCGGAATCACCCCCCTTCTGCCCATGATGGCCGCCGTCAACGCGACCCGCGCCGACTGGAGCCTCCTCTACGGAGGCCGCACCCGGGCCTCGATGGCATTCGGCGACACCTTGAAACGGGCCTATGGGGACCGGGTGAGCCTGCGACCGCAGGACGAATACGGGCTCCTCGACCTGCCGGCGCTGCTCGGCAGACCGCAACGGAAGACGGCCGTCTACAGTTGCGGCCCCGAACCGCTGCTCGCGGCGGTCGAGGCCGGCTGCGAGACATGGCCGACCGGGTCCCTGCACCTGGAGCGGTTCGCCCCGAAGCAGGACGCCGCCGCCGGACCGCTCACGACCTTCGAGGTCGAACTGGCCCGCTCCGGCACCCGGCTGACGGTCCCCGAGGACATGTCCATCCTCGAAGCCGTCGAAAACGCGGGCGTGTCGGTGATGACCTCGTGCGAAGAAGGAATCTGTGGAACCTGCGAGACGAAGGTGCTCTCCGGGGAGATCGACCACCGCGACTCGGTACTGGACGACGCGGAACGCGCCGCGGGGGACACCATGATGATCTGCGTTTCCCGGGCCAGGGGAAACCGCCTGGTCCTCGACCTCTGATCGAATTACCGGAAAGGGATACCGGAAATGACGGAACAAACGCAGCAGCAGAAGCAGAGCAAGTTCTACGCCCTGAACATGTTCGACGTGTCCGACCTGGAGAAATACCTCGCCTATTTCACCCGGCTCCCCGAGTTCGCTCCGAAATACGGCGGCCGTATCGTGGGATTCGGCCGCTTCCGGGACAACGTGGCCGGTGACCTCGCCCCCCGGCAGGTCCTGTTCCTCGTCGAATGGGAGTCCGAAGAGGCATTCGACACCTTCCGTAACGACCCGGAACTCGCCGACTTCCACCCCCTGCGGGAGAACGGAACGGCCTCCTACATCTGGCAGACATTCGACGGCATCGACATGAGCGACCCCACCACCGTCGCCCTCGACGACGTACTGGCGGTACTCAAACCCTGACCCCTCACCCGGCCGCCGGCCACGGGACGTCCGTCTCCACCGCCTGGCCGTAGTCGACGCCGGGGACGGCGAACCCGTACAGGCGCTGGACCTCCGCGCGGAACCAGTCCAGGTCGGCGAGGTCGGCGATCGTGTCGGTCGTCGCGGCCTCCCAGCGCTCGGCGACCGCTGACTGGACCTCGTCGGCGAGTTCCCAGTCGTCCAGGCGGATACGGTTCTCGGGGTCCAGCCCCATCCGGGCGCTGCCCCTCAACCGGTCCCACAGGGTGACGAGTTGGCCGAGCGGCGACACCATGGCCTCGCCGAGGACGCCGCGCAGCAGGCCGGTGTAGAGGGCGATGCCGGGGATCGCGGTCGACGACTGCGTGACGGCGGCCCCGTTGACCGACGTGACGGCGCCACCGTCGAGCAAGTCGCCGAGCCGGACGTCGAGTTCGCGGGCCGTGGCCTCCAGGTGGGCCTTGGCGGCGCCGATCGTGCCCTGGCGGTAGATCCCCGCCGTCAGGGGCGAACCGAGGTACGACAGGGCCACCGTCGAGAACCCCGGCGACAGGAGGTTCTTGCCGGCCAGGTGGTCGATCCAGCGCGACCAGTCCGCGCCGCCCATCACCGCGACCGTCTGCTCGACGTCGTCACCCTCCGCCGGGGCCGTCTCGACCTCACGGACCTCCGGGGCGCCGTCCTCGTCGAAGACCAGCGTCTTCGTGCGGTGCGGCGCGCCGATCGGCTTGAGGACGGACGCGTACGTCGTCCCCGACACGGGGTCGGTGCGCCGAGGCGCGGCCACCGAGTAGAGCAGGTACTGCACCTCGCCGCCGAAACGCCGCTCGATCAGGTCCGCGACCTGCTCCTTCACGTCGTCCGAGAACGCGTCGCCGTTGAGGAAGACCATGTCGCGGCCGATCGAGCGGGCGAGCCGGGCCGTGGCCGCCGTGCGGTACCAGCCCGCCGTCGCCGTCCGGCGTTCCGTCGGCGGCTTCTCGAACGAGACGGCGATGCCCCTGATGCGGGCCCGCTTGAGGGCCGCGACCGTGGCCGCGAGGCCGTAGCCGGAGGAGGAGCCGATGATCAGCGCGACGGGGCTGTCGTCGAGCCACGGATCGGGATCGGGGCACGCGTCCCACATGTCCCGCACCTGGCGCGCGCAGCCCGCCGGGTGCGAGTCGAGGAAGAGGAAGCCCCTGCTGCGCGGGGTGAGGATGCGGCTCGGCATGATGACGCTCCTTCGGACGGCCGGTGCTGCGGACCCCCAGTCTGTCGGGCGGCCGGGGCGGGACGGGGGCGGCGCCCGCCACAAGGATCGGGAACGGATCTTGGAGCGTTCCGACGTCAGCCGGACGCACCGGCCCGGTCCGACGCGCTGCGCAGCACGCAGAACTCGTTGCCCTCGATGTCGGCCAGCACCGCCCACCCGGTCCCGTCCGGATTCCGGTGATCCCCCACGAACACGGCGCCGAGCGCCAGCAGCCGCTCGACCTCCGCGTCCCGCGAGGTCTGCGGACGCAGGCACAGGTGCAGCCGGTTCTTCACGACCTTGCTCTCGGGGACCTGGTTGAAATACAGCACCGGCCCCTCCGCCAGCAGCACCTCGACCTCCCGGTCACCCGGCCGCGCCTCCGCACCCAACGGCCGCCCGGTCACCGCACTCCAGAACCGCGCCAGTTCGTAGGGGTTCGCGCAGTCGACGGCGATGTTCTGGAGGACGGAGACCATGGACGTGACCCTTCGTGAAAGGTGATGTGGCAGTCACGCGGTGACAGCGGGCGCACCCTAATTCTCCGTGCCCCGCTCCCACTCACCGGCCAGCAGACCGAGAATGACCTCGTCCAGGAACTCGCCCATCACCCACGCCGAGGAACGCAGGACGCCCTCGCGGACGAAGCCGTTGCGCTCGGCGGCGCGGAGCATCGGGTGGTTGTCGGCGAGGGTGTCGATCTGCAGGCGCTGGAACCCGCGGACGGTGAAGCCGTAGTGGCACAGGACGGCGACGACGTCCGTGCTGTAGCCCTTGCCCCGGGCAGAGGGCCGCAGGCCCAGGCCGAGGTGGGCGGAGCGGTGGTGGGTGTCGATGCCCCAGAGGTTCGCCAGGCCGATCAGGCCGCCGGTCGCCAGGTCCACGACGGAGAAGGGGACATGGCTGGGGTCGGTGTCGTCCAGCGCCAGACGGGGGTCCTTCGCGTCGGGGGAGACCGGACGCCACGGGGCGGCCTGAGCACGGGAGGTGCCGGCGACGTCCTCATACAACTCGGTCCTGAAGACCGGGACGTCGTCCGCACGCCGGGCCCTGAGCGCGACTTTGGTGCCTTTGAGCATGTGAGCTTCTTATCGGGCGGGATCGTCCACGGGCAAACCGATTACCGGCCCGCGCCGCTTAGGGTCGAGACATGACGACCTCTCTGACCGGCAGCGCCTTTGACGACCTCCTCCTCGACGCCGTTCCCGACCACGAGACCCTGCGCCTGACCTACGAATCCCCCGGCGACCTGGCCGACCGCAAGGTGATGACCGAACTCACCGACCAGACACGGAAGTTGATCGGCTGCTCCTCACTGGTCATGGTCGCCAGCGCCGACGCGGACGGCAACTGCGACGTCTCCCCGCGCGGCGGCCCCGCCGGATTCGTCGCCGTCCTGGACGAACGGACCCTCGCGATCCCGGACGCGACCGGCAACAAGCGCCTCGACACCCTCCAGAACGTCATCGCCACCGGCCGCGCCGGACTCCTGTTCCTCATACCGGGCCGCACGACGACCCTCCGGGTCAACGGCCGGGCCTGCGTCTCCACGCGCCCGGACCTGCTGTCCCAGCTGACGGCCGTCGGGAAGCCCCCGGCCAGCGCACTGGTCGTCGGCATCGAGGAGGTCTACCCCCACTGCCCCAAGTCCCTCCTGCGCGGCAACGCCTGGAAACCCGACCAGTGGCTCGCCGCCGACGCCCAACCGACCTCGGCGGAGGTCACCCTCGCGCAACTGCGGATGCCGGAACTGACGATCGCCGACATCGAGCGGGCACAGGAGGAGTCGCTGAAGTACCGGTACGAGTGAGGCGACGCGGCTTCTGGTTCGCGGCGGGACGGGCGTCCGGAGTCAAGGGTCCCGTCCGCCGCACGGTCCGTGCGACGACCCGTCGCAGAGGTCTGTCCCCACGCCTCACCCTCACCGTCCCCGTGCACGTCCCGCGCGGCTGCACCGGCCGCCGTGACGTCCCCCTCGTCCTCAACCTGCACGGCAGCGGCTCCAACGGCCGCAAGCAGCTCACCGCCGGCGGGCTGGACGAGACCGCCGACCGGCACGGCTTCCTCGCCGCCGCCCCCGACGGCGGTGTCCGGCGACCCGGTACGCCGGACGGCTGCACGCGGGTCATCCCCGGCGCCCCCGACACCTCCGGCCAGTACCCCTCGCCCGACGTCGGCTTCCTCGCCGACACGATCGAGGCGATGTCCGCCCGCCTGCGCGCCGCCGACGACCGCGTCCACGCCACCGGCTTCTCCGGCGGCGCCCGCTGACCTTCCTGCCGGCCCGCGAATTCTCCGACCGCATCGCGGCGACCGCCCCGGTCGCGGGCCTGCGCGCGGGCACCCTCGACCCCACCACCTGCGCCCCCGCCCGCCCCGTCCCCGTGCTCTCCTTCCACGGCCGCGCCGACACGGTCAACCCCTACGACGGCGGCGGCGCCGGCTACGGGGGCTACTCCGTGCGGACGGCCTGCGACCGCTGCTCCGGATGACGTGGGGGAGGGGGGAGCCGCCTTCCCGGGCCGCGCCGGACTGGCGCAAGCTGTTCCCGTCGCCACTCCTCGGCGACGTACCCGCGGACGCGGAGCTCGGGGTGTCGGTAAGAACCGTGTCAACGCGCGTGTCGGCAATGACTGAGGGGCTCTTCCCGCGGAGTCTCTGCGCACGGACGGCGAGAGCTTGGGTGCTCAGACGCTGTTGGCGATGCGCTCGTGGTCCCGTTCGCCCTCGCGGGTCTGGAGACCGGCGGCGAGCAACTTGTGGGCGAGCTCGGTGACGTCGTCGCCGATTGCCGCGTTCAGGCCCTCGTTCTCAACGACGTACGCCTCATGGGGAATCGGCTGTGCGACCGCGTTGACCGCAGCCTTCGTGATGGAGATGACCTCTGGCCGGAGGCCGGCGATCCGTCGGGCCAGGGTGCTGACGAACGTATCGAGTTCTCCGGCGGGCACCGCACGGTTGATCAGGCCGTACCGCTCCGCGAGCTCCGCGCCGACGAGCTCGGCGCCGAGGATGAGCTCCAGCGCGCGAGCCCTTCCTGCCAGGCGCGTCATGTTCACCGTGCCGCCGCCTCCGGGGAGGATCCCCAGCAAGGACTCCGTCTGCCCCTGCCCGGACTTGCCGATCGCCGCGAATCGCATGTCCAGGTACATGAAGAACTCATTGCCCGCGCCACGCGCGAAGCCCGCGAGCTTGCCGATGGTGACCTGCGGCAGCGAGCGGACCTCCTCGCTCATCGCCTGGAGGATGTTCATGCCTTCCGGGACGACCGAGCCCGGCGCGGCCGCGATCGCGGCGCGAATGGCTGCGGGCAGCGCGGCAGGGTCGGTGAAGTAGGCCATGTCGGCGTGCGCGACGAAGAACTCCGGGTCGGCGCTCTCGAAGACGATGACGCGGACGTCGGCGTCGTCCCGCACGCGCGCGACGAAGGCCCAGAGTGATGACAGAAGGACCGCGTCCATCAGTTGGAGCGGCGGGTGATCGATTGTCACCGTCGCGACCCCGTCCGAGACGTCGATCGTCAGGGCGGGAAGGTCGTCGTAGCTCATGAGGTGGCTCCATATCGCGGTAAGGGACGGCCCGTGACCAGACCGTCGGCTGGGGACGACATCGCGAATCTAAGCATCATGTCTGACACTGAGTATCAGAAGGGAAGCCTATACCCGAAGAAGTGGATGAGTGTCTCGCAGTACACTCGTGCCCATGAGCGCAGCACCAGTCGGTACCCGTGAGATCAGCCGCCACGCGGTGCGAGCAGAGCTGGCCCGCGTCGCGGTCAACCGGTTCCGCCTCACCGGCTTCGACCAGGCCACCTTCGCCGACCTCGCCGAAGCCGCCGGAGTGTCGCGGAGCACCTTCCTGCGCTACTTCGACACCAAGGAAGACGTGGTCCTGTTCGTCTTCGACCCTGTCGGTGACGTCATCGCTGACGCGCTCGCCGCCGACCGGGCCGACCTGGACGACTGGGGCAGGCTGCGCAACGCCCTGGAGTCGGCCATGACGTTCCTCGTACGCGACGTCCAGGAACTCGTGACGATCCTCGGCCTCGTCAACGAGACCCCGGCACTGTGCGCTCGGCTCCGGGAGAAGCAGGCTGAATGGCGACCGGGGATCGTGGCCCGCCTGCAGGAGACAACCTCGTCGGCCGAGGAGTCCTCGGTCGTCGCCGACGTTCGCGCCGCCGCGGCGCTCGAATGCTTGCGGATCGTCCTCGGGCGGTGGAGTGCGAGCGGCGGCCAGGAGGACTTCGGCGAACTGCTGGACACCGCGTTCGCCGCTTTCTCGACCTCGGCACGCCGGCAGTCGGACGCTCCACGGTAAAGGGCCGAGGCGGCGGCTTTCTCCGCGGTGCCGAAGCGGACGGTGTCCGCACCGCCGGGAGTCCGCGCGGCCATGCCGGGGCATCAGGGGCATGCACCGCCTCCAGCAGCGCGAACCCGTCCGGCCGTAGACCAGCGCCCGCTCCTCGCGCTTGCTCGTGGAAGCCGGCGGATGGCAGGAGCGAATCCGGGGGCCGTAGCGGTCGGCACATTCCCGAACGGGCACCGCCTCGACCTCCCGCCACCATCACCTTGAAGCGCCGAAGCCAGTAGCAACACGGTCACGAAGTCCACCTGTTCCCACACGATGCTCTTGGGGATCCGGCTCAGGAGCGGGGCGTCGGGATGTGCGTGACCGGCAGGGCGGCTTCCAGGCCGACATCACCCTGTGCGACACGGGAACCGCGGCTCTGACCGACTGGACGCTGGACTTCGGCTTCCCGAGCGGCCAGACCACCGGCAACCTGTGGGGCGGTACGCCCACTCAGCGCGGCGCCGACGTCGTTCACGCTCGACGGGACCGTCCGCACGGCCACTTGACGCGTGCCCGCACCAGAAACCGGAGGGTGGCGTCCCGTGGTCGGAACGCCGCCCTCCGGCCTGTCGGCACCGGGCCGGTCAGCCCTGGTGGGGTTTGCCGTGGACGACGAGCTCGGTCATGTCGATGAACTGGCAGCCCGAGGGAGTGGAGTCCTTCGCGCAGTCCACGCCGTTGTCGACGGCCTGGTTGCCCAGCATGGTCATACGGACGTACCGGACGTTCCGTGTGGTGCCCGCGTCGAGGGCCACGGTGTTCTCCCGGCCGTTGTCGGCGGGAGTGAAGTGGCCCGTGGCGGCGGTCGCCCAGGTGGTGCCGTCGGTGGACGTCTCGACGCGGTAGTCCCCGAGGGACGCTGTCAGGTCGTCCCCGCAGCCCGCCGTCGGGTTGAGGCGCACCTCGCTGACGTCCACACCCTGGGGCAGCCGCACGGTGGTGTGGACCGGATTGGTTCCGGTGCCGTTGGTGCCGCCCTTGCCCTCCGAACCCCAGACGCTGCCCGCCATGTCGATCAGAGCGGCGGGTCCGCAACCGCCGTCGCTGAGGTCAGGGCCGGTGAACTCCGCGATCTCCGCGCCGCCGGAGGCGGCCGACCAGTCCCGGCGCAGCGTCCAGTCGACGGGAGCGGCGGAGACGGTGACCGTGCGGAGCTGGGGCTCGTAACCGCCGACGGCGGCGGCGTACACCTTCCGGTAGGTGCCCTCGGGGACGTTGCGGATCGTGTAGGTGCCGTCCGCCGCGCTCACGGCGGAGAAGTCCGCGCCGGGGGAGCCGGAGGCGTGGCCGTTGATGCTGATGGTGATCCCGCCGACCGGCGAGCCGGTGGCGTCGTCGGTCACCTTGCCGGTGAGCGTGACCACCGGGGTGTCCGGGCCGGGCGGCAGGGAGAAGTCCTCGTCGGGCTGTACGTCGTCGCCTGTGAACGAGGCGGCGAACCAGCCCATGCCCCGGTGGGCGAAGACCTTCCAGATCCGGGCGTGGGCACGGCCGCCGTTGACCACGGTGTCGGCCTGCAGAATGGCGTTGCGCTGGTCGAGGAAGCTGGGGTTCGCGGGCGACAGCTCCATCGCCCGGGTGACGAGCGACTCGGTGAGCCTGCTGCCGAGGGCGTAGCGCAGGTCCCAGAGCGTCTCGCCCCAGATCTCGCCGTCGGAGTGCACCTGCGGACCAGTGGGCCAGATCTTCCCGTAGTCGCCGTAGGTGTAACCGCCCGCGCCCGCCTTGGCCGTTCCGGGGCAGGCGGCCGACGTGGAGCCGACCGGGCAGTCGATCGACTGGGTGCGCGCCGGCAGGTCGTCGAACCAGCCCGGCGCGTCGAGGTTCACGTCGCCGTCGACGCGCCGGTCGTCCTTCCGCAGGCCCTTGTCGGCGAGGAGGTCGAGGGCGTACCAGTCGCTCCACGCCTCACCCATGGCCCTCGACTGCGGGCTGGTGAGGGTGGAAACACCGTCGGCGTCCGTGACGAGCCGGTTGGACAGACCGTGCCCGTACTCGTGGTAGACGGTGGCGGCGTCGTCGCCGGAGTTGCCCTGCAGCACGTTGTGGTCCGGTAGGGAACCGGTCAGGTACATCTGCATCGTGGGCGCCTGGCCGTCCGGCGGCGTACCCATCTTGGCGTTGTTCAGGTGGCGTTCGTCGGGCAGCCCGTCCTTGAGGGCCGCGCCGTTGTCCGTCTGCGCCTGTACGGCGTCGCCGTCCCGGCCGTCGAAGTTGCCGGCGGCCCGCGTGAAGCCGATCGGAGCGGCTTCCAGGTGGTCGTGGAAGGTACCGAGGAAGTAGAAGACCTGCGCGGCGTTCTGCTCGCGGTTGGTCTGCCAGGAGTTCGGCGTCTTCTGGTCCCACGAGCAGGGCAGCGGGGTGCCGCAGCCGGCACCGGTGAAGGGCTTGAACGGGAAGGAGAACGTCCCGTCGGCCGCCGGGGTCACTTCCTCGCCCGGGTCCACCTTGTTGTTGCCGTCGACGTCGCTGAAGACGTGCGCCACCGATCCGTCGAGGGTCCGGGCGTCCTTGGGGAGCCAGCCCCGGGCGGTCAGATCCCGGGTGTGCTGCTTGCCGCCGGACCGGGCACCCGGGTACTGGTCCCAGACCAGCGCCTTGCCGGTGCGCCGGAGCGGGCCGGTGGCGGAGGACAGGCCGGCGGACCGCTCCGCGCGCGTGCCTACGCCCTCGGGCCCCTCGGCTGTCAGACCGGAGGACAGGTTCTGCCGGTAGAGGACCCGTTGGGTGACCGCGTCGACGACGTGCAGCCACATGCCCTGGCCGTCCGGTGAGGTGACCGTCCGCCACGCACGCCGGGCCGCGCCGCCCGGCGCCGTGAACACGACCTGCTTGGCGGTGTCCGAGCCGCCGCCGCTGACGTTCGTGCCGTCCGCGACGTCCCGAACGGCGATGCGCCGGGCCTGAGTTCCGGTGATCCGCGCGGGAGCCAGTGCGGACGGCAGCCCCCGCACCGGGGAGCCCAGCACGCTGATCAGCCGTCCGTCACGGGCGACGTGCGCCTTGACGCCGTTGCCGAACACCGGGACACCGTCGACCGACTGGACGAAGGACAGGTGCCGTATCCCGGCGACGTCGGTGTACCGCTTGCGCAGGGTGAGTCCGCGAACCTGGTCCGCGGAGAGCCCGAACACGTCGGGATGCGCCCGCAGATACTGCCGGGCGATGTCCTCCGGGTCGGCTCCACTGGCCGACGTCAGGTACCCGTCGAGCCGGGCGACCTGGCGTGCGGTCCCGGTGGCCGGGTCCAGTTCGAGCACGCCCTGCGTCCCGAGCTGCCTCCGCAACTGCCGTACACCTGGCCGCTTTTCGGCCTGCGTCAGCCGGGCGTCGCTCCGCGCCAGCGACTGCTGCGAGGGTATGAGTGGCAGGCTGTCGCCCGCCTGGGAGCCCGAGTCGGCCGCGGGGCGGCCTGCCGGATCGCCCGGAGCCGCGTTCGCGCCGCCGGGCAGCAGAGCGACGGCCAGCGAAAGGCCGGCCGTCGCGGTGAATATGGTCGCGCGCGCTCTGCGCCCGAAGGAGGCTCTCGCCATGGTGCGCCCTCGTGGGGGAGAGGTCCAACGACCGCGATGGAGCGGCCGAGTTGTACGCCCCAACTTCGCAGGACGCTCTGCGCGCCTGGAAGACTGAAAGTTCAATATTCACAGGAGTTACACAGGCCCCGGGAGTAACAGGACGTCATCCCTGGTCAACATGTCGCCTTGCGGCGCGCCGAGTGTGGGTCTCGTGAACGCGGACGCCCTGTACGTCTGCGTGGACGACGGCTTCCCCGGCGGGGTCCCGATCGCTCGCAAGGGTGCAGCCCGTAGCGACCACTCTGCGGCCTGACGCACGTTGCCGGTCATGACGGAAAATGACGGACTCACTGGAGTGCGGCCCGGATCGCGTACCCGACTGTGCCACCGGCTGAACACCCATGTCTCCCGCCGCATGAGGGAGTTGACCGACCAGCGCGAATGACTGACAGCGTTCCTGCTGCCCGCCCACTCGCCCGCAACCGGCCCAAACGCCTCCAATGCCGGCCCGGACTCCTCGACGGCTGCATCGCCGGAACCGGCCTGGCCCTCGACACCCAGAAGTCACCCCGACGAGCCGAAGCCAGTGAGCAGCGCCTCGTGGCGCACGTCGAACGTCCACCCTGCGAGCCGGGACAGCTCGGCGGTGACGGAGTTCGCCTTCCAGTTCCCGCCGCCGTACTTCGAGTCCCACCGCCGTGCGTCGCCCGCGGCCTCGCGCAGTTCGTCGAGGTCGACGCGCCCGACCCGCCGGCCGCCTCGACGGCACATCGACCCCCACCACCTCGCACCCCGCACCGCGACACCCAGCATCATCGACGCCCGCAACGCCCTCGCCCCCCACCACTGGCGCCAGACCGGCTGGACTTTCCGCGCCCTGGACCGTCCCTGAACGCATCCCGCCGACGCTTCAGCCCGCCTCGAAGCCGCCGTGACGCTACAGGTCCTTGCACGCCCTGGCTTCGAACTCCGCCAGGGAGACGGTGAGCGCGGTTTCGCCGTCGCCCTCCGAGACGTCGTGGTAGCGAACCGTTCCCGGGGCGAGCCGGTCCCGGTCGGCCGTCGTGAAGGAAACACCGCTCGCCGACCACGAGTTGTCCTTGGTCCAGCCGTAGAGCCTGTAGGTGGTCCCGGCCGTGAGCGGTGCGAGGGGTTCGGTCGCGGTCCAGCCGGCGGTTGGGGGATCGAGGGTCCAGGTGGTGAGGCCCCGGGTGAGGGGGCGGTCGGCGGTCCATGAGCCGACTGTCGCCCGCCGGCCGGCGTCGTCGCCGTCCACGTGCAGGGTCGCGCCGTCGGTGTGATGCCCGCAGACCATCACGACGCCGACCAACCGCCCGTCGGCCGTCACGGAGAGACCGGCGACGGTGCCGGTGAGACGCCGGGCCGTCGGACGCGACGTGATCGACCGCATGCTCATCCCCCTGCCCGGTCGGGGGTCAGGGGAGGTGGGCGGAGAGGAGCCAGCCCGGTAGGGATTTGCGGTCGGGGCTTTCGTCGCGGAGGTCGGCGAAGGTCTGGAAGATGTCGAGGTTGTCGTTGACGCGGGTGTGGATGCGGGCGGGGCGGATCTCGTCGATGGACCAGTAGGGGGCGACCGCGTCGCGCAGTTCGTCGGCGGTGACCGGGTTGAGGGGGCCCCGGTGGGGGATGCTCGCGGCGTCGAAGGCGAGCACGAAGTAGGACGCGCCGGGTGCGGCGGCGCGGACGATGGACTGCTGGTAGGCGGGGCGGGACTCGACGGGCATCGAGTGGAACAGGGTGCTGTCGACGACGGTGCCGAAGCGGTCGTCGTAGCCGGTGAACGAGGTGATGTCGGCGACGTCGAAACGGGTGCCGGACAGACCGCGTTGCTCGGCCGCCCGCCGGGCGAGGTCGATCGCGGCCGGCGACTGGTCGAGGCCGACGACGGTGAAACCGCGCTCGGCGAGATACAGCGACGTCGCGGCCTCGCCGCAGCCGGCGTCGAGGACGTCCCCGTGGAAGGCGCCGGCGTCGATGAGCGCGGCGATCTCGGGCTGGGGTGCGCCGATGCTCCATGGCGGCGGCTTTCCCTGGAGTTCGGGGGCGTCGCGGTACGCGGACTCGAACAGTGTCTCAAGGGGGAGATCCGCCATGTCCCTTGGATATCAACCAGGTTGATATGAAGCAAGATTGCCGATAGGGAACAAGCCACCCGGCCACCTGTCGCACCGGGCCACGGCCGCCCTCTGTTGCCGGACCCCTGGTTCGTGTGAACCTCCTTGTAGATCAAGACTGTTGAGGAGTCGCATGTCGAACCGTGCCATATCTCTCCAGCTCTACACGCTCCGCGCCCTTCTCGAAGACGACCTGGAAGGCACACTCGCCCGCGTCGCCGAGATCGGCTACACCACGGTCGAGCCCTACGGCTTCGTCCACCGGGCGGAGCGAATGGCGGACGCGCTGACCGCGCACGGGCTGTCCGCCCCGACCGCGCACGCGCCCCTGCTGTCGGACGACCGGCCCGCCGTCTACGCCGCCGCACGGCGCCTCGGCGTCAGCACGCTCGTCGTGCCGATGACCGCGCCCGAGCGCTGGCAGACCCGGGACGGCGTCGAAAGCCTCGCCGAGGAGCTGAACCAGGCCGCCGTCGAGGCCGCCGACCACGGGTTCACCGTCGGCTACCACAACCACCACTTCGAACTCGAACTGAAGCAGGACGGCGTACACGCCCTGGAGATCCTTGCCGACCGCCTGACGGACGACGTGGTCCTCGAAGTCGACACGTACTGGGCGGCCGTCGGCGGCGCGGACGTACCGGCGCTGCTGGGCCGGCTCGGGGACCGGGTCGTCGCCGTGCACGTCAAGGACGGGGACCGCACGCTGAACACCAAGGCGCAGGTGGCCGTCGGCGACGGCGTGCTCCCGGTCGAGGAGATCCTGGCCGCGGCCCCGGAGGCGGCGCTGCGCATCGTCGAACTCGACGACTTCGACGGGGACATCCTCGACCCGGTCGCGCGGAGCCTCGGCTTCCTCAGCGGCCTGAAGGACGGCTGACGTGTCCGCCACCAAGCACGCCCTCGTCGTCCGTGGCGGCTGGGCGGGACACGTCCCGGTACCGGCCACCGACCTGCGCGCCGCCGATCTCAAGGAGGCCGGGTACCAGGTCACCGTCTCCGACTCCCTCGACAGCTACCTCGACGAGGACCTGCTCGCCGGCACTGATCTGATCGTGCAGTGCTGGACGATGGGCGAGATCAGCGGCGATCAGATGACCGGCCTGTCCCGGGCGGTCCGCGCCGGGACGGGGTTCGCGGGCTGGCATGGCGGGATCGTCGACGCGTTCCGCTCCGAGCCGCGCTACCACCTGATGACGGGCGGCCAGTTCGTCCACCACCCCCGCGAGTTCCGCACCTACCAGGTCAGGCCGCTGCCCGGGGCGGCCGGCCATCCCGTCGTCGAGGGGATCACCCCGTTCCTCGTCACCACCGAGCAGTACTACCTGCACCTGGACCCGGCCGTGGACGTCCTCGCGGTGACCGACTACCTCGACGACCCCGAGTACCCCGAACTCGCCGGCACCGTCGTCCCCGTCACCTGGACCCGGTCCTGGGGCGCGGGCCGGGTGTTCGTCACCGCGATCGGCCACACCCTGGACGACCTGGCCGTACCCCAGGTCCACTCGATGATCACGAAGGGCATGACATGGGCGACCCGCTGACCCCCGACCCGCCGGCCCCCTACCCCGCGCTCCGCGTCGGCCTCGTCGGCGCCGGCAAGATCAGCGACGCCTACCTCACGACCCTCGCGGAGCTGAAGAACCTGCGCCTGACGGCCGTCGCCGACCTCGACACCGAACGCGCCCGCGCCGCCGCCGCGAAGGTGCCCGGCACCCGTACGGCGACCCTCGACGAGCTGTACGACGCCGAGGACGTCGACCTCGTCCTCAACCTCACGATCCCCGCCGCCCACGCGACGGTCGCCCACGCGGCCATAGCCGCCGGCAAGCACGTCTACGGCGAGAAACCCCTCGCCACCACGACCGCCGCCGCCCGTGCGCTGCTGGACGCCGCCGCCGAGGCCGGCGTCCGGGTCGGATGCGCGCCGGACACGGTCCTCGGCACCGGCGTGCAGACCGCTCGGGCGGCGCTGGACGCGGGGGACCTCGGGGTGCCGGTCGCGGCGAGCGCGTTCATGGTCAGCTCGGGGCCCGAACGCTGGCATCCGGACCCGGAGTTCTACTACCAGCCCGGCGGCGGGCCGCTCCTCGACATGGGCCCCTACTACCTGACCTCGCTGGTGACCCTGCTGGGGCCGGTGCGCCGGGTCGTCGGCATGTCCTCCACGCCCCAGGCCGAACGCTTCATCGGCCAGGGGTACCGGGCCGGGACGAGATTCCCGGTCGAGGTCGCCACCCATGTCACCGGCGTCCTCGAACACCGCTCCGGCGCCCTGTCCACGCTGGTGATGAGCTTCGACGTGTGGCGCAGCACCCTCCCCCGGATCGAGATCCACGGCACCGACGGCTCCCTGTCCCTGCCCGACCCGAACTACTTCGACGGCCCGGTCAACCTCTTCCGGCCCGGCGCCCAGGACTGGGACGAACTCCCGATCCTCGGCGGCTACCGCGACGCCTCCCGGGGCTACGGGGTCGCCGACCTCGCCCGAGCCGTCTCCCGGGGCGAACCGCACCGCGCCGACGGTGAACTCGCCTACCACGTCCTCGACATCATGGAGTCCCTGCTCACGGCGGCCGAGACCGGCACCTCGGTGGAGATCTCCAGCGACTGCGCCCGCCCGTCAGCGGTCCCGGCGGACACCCGCCCCGAGGAACACTGACGACTCCCCCAGGCATCCGCTCCGCCGGCCGCACCCAGCGGTCGGCGGAGCGGATGAGGCGGGCGGACAAAGAGGGCCGCCGCCTGATGGCGCAGGAAGCGGGCGGCACACGTCCATGGGCCTCCTTCGACGTGGGGCCGGCGGCGAACACCCTGCGCGAAGCGGCAGCCGCGATCACCGCGCCGCGCGGCGATGTGCCCAGCGCGCGGGAGCCGGGCGATACGGGAACCGCTCGGCGTGGTCGCCGTCCGACGAGCGGGTACGGGTGGTGAACTTCACCGGCTCCACCGCTGTCGGACGAATCGTGGGAGAGCCGGCGGCCCGTCACCTCAAGCCCGCGGTGCTGGAGCCGGGCGGCAAGAACGCGGTGCTCGTCCTCGCCGACGCGGGTGTGGGCTACGCCGTGGGCGCCGTGACGTTCAGCGTGTTCATGAACGCCGGGCAGATCCGCATGTCGGGCGACCGGATCCTCGTCCGGGACGGACACGGCGGCCGGCGGTGAGTCGCCTGCCGGGCTCTGGGCGTGAGCGCGTCGTGGTTTAGCGAGCACCGCAACCGCCGGCCCACCGGCCGTGAGGTCCGCCGTCGGCGTGGGCTGACCAGGCCGGGCAGGCTGGAGAGCACGCCGCACCGTGCGACGCTGCTTCTCATGTGCGCGGCGCGGACCAGGAGTTGAGGGGGAGCGGTCCGCGGTCGACGACGGTGCGGATGCAGAACGTGCTGCGGGCGTCACGGACGGGCCCGATCGCGAGGATCTGCTCGGTGAGGACCTTCTCGAAGGTGCGCAGGTCGGGCACGGCGAGTTCGACGAGGAAGTCGGCGTCGCCGGAGACCACGTGGCAGGCGACGACGTGCTCGATCGTCGTCAGCGCCTCCTCGACGACCTGCGACGTGGTGCGGGAGTGCTCGACCTTGAGGGAGAGGAAGACGGTCAGCCCGAGACCGAGGCGTTCGCGGTCGAGGTCCGCGCGGTAGCCGGCGAGGACGCCGTCCTCCTCCAGCGCCTTGGTGCGGCGCAGGCAGGACGAGGGGGACAGGTGGACGGCCTCGGCGAGGTCGACGTTGGGGGTGCGGCCGTGGCGCTGGAGGTGGTCCAGGATCGCCCGGTCGATGCGGTCGTACAGGGGCTGCGGCATGAAATGCAGCGTAATGGCCGTTTCGGCGAACGATCGTGCACCACAGGGGCGTCTGGGCACCGCTCACGCCATCGTGTGCCGGACCCGGCGGCGCATCCTGGTCACGTGCTCCGGCCCTCGCACCGGACCCGCACCCGTACCCCTCCCATCCCTCCCACCCGCACCGGACCGCCTCATGCACCCCATGCCCCTGGAACCCGACCGCGCCACGATGACCGAGATGGGCCGGCTTGTCCTGGACCGGATCGTCGACCGCACCGCACGACTCGCCGACCGCCCCGCGACCAGCCCCCTGCCCCCGCGGGCCGAGGCCGACCTCGTGGAGTCCTTCCTCGCGCCGCCGCCCGACCGGGGCGGTGACCTGAGAACGCTGCTCGCGCGCCTGGACGAGGCCGCCGACTGCGCCCTGGAGACCGCCGGCCCCGGCCACCTCGCGTACATCCCGTGCAGCGGCCTGTACTCGGCCGCGCTCGCCGAGTTCTACAACCGCGCCGTCAACCGCTACGGCGGCCTCGCCTCGGTCGCCCCGGCGCTCGCCGCGCTGGAGGAGAGCGTGATCCGCTGGATGGCCCGCGAGGTGTGCGGCCTGGGGGAGGGCAGCGGCGGACTGCTGACCAGCGGCGGCTCGATGGCGACGTTCTCCGCGACCGTCGCCGCCCGCCACCACCGGCTCGGCGAGGACCTGACCGGCGGCACCGTCTACACCACCGCCTTCGCCCACCACTCCGTCGCCAAGGCGGCCCGCCTCGCCGGGATCCGCGCCGCGCACATCCGGACCGTGCCGCACACCCCGGACCTGCGGATGGACCCGGACGCCGCGGCCGCGGCCATCCGCGCCGACCGCGCCGCCGGGCTCCGGCCGTTCCTGCTGGTGGCTACCGCCGGCACCACCGACACCGGCACCGTCGACCCCCTGCCCGAACTGGCCGCCCTCGCCCGCCGCGAGGACGTCTGGTTCCACGTCGACGCGGCCTACGGAGGCTTCTTCCGGCTCACCGCGCGCGGCCGGGACCGCCTCGCCGGCATCGAGGAGGCCGACTCGGTCACCCTCGATCCGCACAAGACCCTGTTCCTGCCGTTCGGCACCGGCGCCCTGGTCGTCCGCGACCCCGCCGCCCTGCACGCGGCGCACGACGGCACCGGCAGCTACCTCCAGGACATGCGGACGGCCGCGGACGTCCCGGACTCCGCCCGGCTCGGCCCCGAACTGACCCACGAGATACGCGGCCTGCGCGCCTGGCTCCCCCTGCACCTGCACGGCGTGGCCGCCTTTCGAGAGGCCCTGGACGAGAAACTCGACCTCGCCGCACACGTCCACGACACCCTGTCCGGCGTCACCGCCCTGGAGGTCCCGCACCGCCCGGACCTCTCCACCGTCATCTTCCGCGTCCGCCCCGCCGACACCGGCCCGGCCGCCGCCGCCCGCGCCGACGACGCGAGCCGCCGCCTCCTTGAACGGATCAACGCCCACCGCCGCGTCGTGCTCTCCAGCACCGCCGTCGACGGCCGCTACACCCTGCGCCTCTGCGTGGTCTCCCACCGCACCCACCACGACCGCGTCACCGAGGCGCTGGAGATCATCGCCGCCGAGGTCAAGGGGCTCGCTGCCACGTGAAGTGTGCCGGGGAGTTCTTGAAGCGGTGCCGGCGTAAACACCGTCCGAGCCGGCCAGCCACGCGTCGACGCCGGTGAGGGCGAGGGCCGTGCGGGCCGTTTCGTACTCCTGGAGCAGGCCCGCGCCGAACAGGAAGGGGTCGTCCGCGTTGAGGGTGCACCGGACGCCCGCTGCCAGGAGCCGGGGCAGGGGGTGCGCGGAGAGGGAGGCGACGACGCCGAGGGCGACGTTGGAGGTGGGGCACACGTCGAGGACCGTGCCCTGTGCCGCCAGGCGGGCCAGGAGCGCCGGCTCCTCGGCCGCCCGTACGCCGTGGGCGATCCGCCGGGCGCCCAGGACGTCGAGCGCGGCGCGCACACCGTCCGAGCCCGCGAACTCGCCCGCGTGCGGGGCGGGCCTCGTCCCCGGCCAGGCCGAAGCCGACCACCCCGGCGTCCGACCGGCCGGCCGCGAGACGGGCGGCCGGGACCGCTTCCGACGGATCCGCGTCGCGCCGGGCGAACACCAGGACGCCGAAGCCGACGCCCAGCCGGGCGCCCGCGCGCCGTCCCTCGTCGACCACCTCGCGCACCAGCCGGGCGGCGGCCCCGTACAGGGCGGCGAAGTCCTCGAAGGAGGTGAACTCACGGGCGTCCGGCGGCCGTTCGCCCGTCAGCTCCGTGAATGTGCCGGGACGCATCGCCCCTTCGAGACGCAGATGGAGATGGGCCTTCGGCAGACGAACCAGGCTCCGCACGGGTCCACCCTATGAGCGCGAGGGGTCCTGCCTGCCGGAACCCAGCAGGCAGCGGGCGCCGTCACTGCCGACGACCCGCCTCACGCACCCCCTCCGACCGGTGCGAAGCTGCCGAGGTGACGAGAACGGTGAGCGGCGAGAAGACCAGGGGCACGGCGGGCACGCGGACGTGGGGTGCGGTGCTGGTGCTGCTGGCCGCGCTGCCCGCCGTCGCCACGTACGTCGTCTTCGCCCTGTGGATCCCCTCCGACATCGACCGCTACGACGACTACAAGGCGGCCCGCGCCTGCGGGACGGCCCCGCCCGTGGAGTGGTCGGAGGACTGCGTGCGCACGGTCCGGATGACGGTCGACAGACGGGAGCTGACGCGCAGACAGAGCGGGGAGTTGACGGCGACGACCGTCGACGCGCCGTCGCGGACCTACGAAACGTC
Source organism: Streptomyces roseirectus (assembly GCF_014489635.1). Taxonomy (NCBI): domain Bacteria; kingdom Bacillati; phylum Actinomycetota; class Actinomycetes; order Kitasatosporales; family Streptomycetaceae; genus Streptomyces; species Streptomyces roseirectus. Next base: position 9,505,027 of record NZ_CP060828.1, read on the forward strand.
CTTCGGGAGCCGGACCCCCGTCCTGAAGTACCTGGACAAGGGCGACGAGTTCACCGGCACCGTCTGGCGGGGCGACCTGATGACGATCGCCAAGGGCGACGACCGGCAGGTCACGACGGACGAACCCCGCAACGAGTACCAGATGCCGGCCGGACTGGGCACGTTCACCGCGCTGCTGTCCGCCCTGCTGCTGGCCCACGGCGTCCTGCGACTGGCCCGCCCGCGCACCCACACCCGCTCGTTCCTCGGCCCGCCGAACACCAAACGGCTGGTGATCTCCGTGGGCATCGTCTGCTTCGTCGTGGGCCTGATCTGCGTCTGGACCGGCGTGCCCTGGTGGCTGGTCCCGCTCCTGATCACCGCGCTGTCGGTCGCGGTCGGCCACCTCAACGTCAACTGGGACAGGGAACCGGCCCCGGGGCTCCCGGCGGAGTGATCCCCGAAGATCGGGGAACCCGCCGCGGGGACGACGTGGAGGGAGCCATGAGCGCACACGCGGCGGACGGGACCATCACCACGGACATCCCCGCACGGCTGGACCGCCTGCCGTGGTCCCGCTGGCACTGGACGATCGTGATCGGCCTCGGCACCGTATGGATCCTGGACGGCCTGGAGGTCACGGTCGTCGGCAACATCGCCGGACGCCTCTCCGAACCCGGCAGCGGCCTTGCGATCACCTCCGGCCAGATCACCGGGATCGCCGCCGCGCTGTACGTCGCCGGGGCCTGCGTCGGCGCGCTGTTCTGGGGGCGGCTCACCGACACCTTCGGCCGGCGCAAACTCTTCATGATCACGCTGGCCGTGTACCTCGGGGCGACCGCGCTGACCTCGATCTCCTGGGACGCCTGGTGGTTCTTCCTCTTCCGCTTCCTCACCGGGTTCGGCATCGGCGGCGAGTACGCGGCCATCAACTCCGCGATCGACGAACTGATCCCGGCGGAGTACCGGGGCAGGGTCGACCTCATGATCAACGGCAGTTTCTGGCTGGGCGCGGTCGGGGGCTCGCTGCTGTCGATCGTCGCGCTCGACACCGGGCTGCTGCCCAAGGACGTCGGCTGGCGGCTCACCTTCGCCCTCGGCGCCGTCCTCGCCCTCGTCATCCTCCTCGTGCGCAGGCACGTGCCCGAAAGCCCACGCTGGCTGCTCATCCACGGGCGGGACCGGGAGGCGGAGGAGATCGTCGCCGGGATCGAACGGCGCGTCGAGGCCGAGAAGGGCGAACCGCTGCCCGCGCCGCAAGGCTCGCTGGAGATCCACCAGCGCGGCTCCGTGACCTTCCTGGAGATCGCCCGCACCGTCTTCGGACGCTACCGCCGGCGCGCCGTCCTCGGCTTCTCCCTCTTCATCGGCCAGGCGTTCCTCTACAACGCGATCACCTTCGGGTTCGGGGCGATCCTCACGGCGTTCTACGACGTCCCCGCCGACCGCACCGGCTACTACTTCGCCGTCATCGCCGTCGGCAACTTCTGCGGGCCGCTGCTGCTGGGCAAGCTCTTCGACACCGCCGGACGCCGCGTCATGATCTCCGGCACCTACCTCACCTCCGGGCTCCTCCTCTTCGCCACGGCCTGGCTCTTCGACCGGGGCGCCCTCGACGCCTGGACGCTGACCGCCTGCTGGTGCGCGGTTCTCTTCTTCGCCTCCGCCGGGGCCTCCAGCGCCTACCTCACGGTCTCCGAGATCTTCCCCATGGAGACCCGCGCCATGTCCATCGCCTTCTTCTACGCCCTCGGCACCGCCGCCGGCGGCATCAGCGGACCCCTCCTCTTCGCGGACCTCACGGAGACCGGACGGGTCGCCGACACCGTGCTCGCCTTCTCCATCGGCGCCGCCCTCATGTGCGCGGCCGGCCTGACCGCCGCCGCCCTGGCCGTCCGCGCCGAGCGGCGGTCCCTCGAAGACATCGCCCGCCCGCTGAACGCGGTGGCTGCCCGAGCGAAGGGAAGGCTGCCGGGGGCGACGGCTGGAGGGGTGTGAGGGGGATTCCGCGGCACATGGAAACCCGCCGGGCGCCTTCGCGCCCGGCGGGTTCCGGTGTCGGTCAGCTCACGACGAAGAGCTTGTCCGGATAGCGCTTCGAGATGCCTTTCGACACGCACTCGAACACGTCCCTCTTCCGGTCCGGCCCCACGGCCCGCACCAGCTCGGGAAGGCTCTCCTCGTCCCCCGTGGTCGCGATACCGCCGGCCGACAGGCACGGGCGTGTGCTCGCCAGGAGCGCGGCGGACATCCGCGGCGGATGCTGCTCGACGTACCGCAGTTCGACGTCGGCCACATGAGCCGCGTGGCACTGATCGCCGTAGGCGGCCGCCTCGTCGTCCGACAGGGACGAACCCTTGTACCACAGGCTCATTCTCTGATGATTCACCGGATTCCAGCCGTGATTCACGAGTGCGACGCCGCCTCGGGCCAGGCACGTCCGCAGCCTGGACACGGCGGCTTCGTAGTCACCCCTGCTGGCGGAGCCGTCGGCCAGCAGTGCCCGCTGCCCGGCCCGGCCCTCTTCGCGCTCCCGCTCGCCGATGTGGTCGTGGAACTGAGCGGTCGGGGTCGACATGACCGGCCCCCGCTGTTCCTGACCGCATCCGCTCAACGGGAGCACGAGCAGCGACGCGGCGACGCCGAGATGCCAGTACCTCATGTCAGGAGCGCTCTAGTGCCTGATGTTCTTGTACGAACAGTCGGCGCAGCTCTTGTGATCGCTGACCTGGACGCTCGTTCCCGAAGCCGCGATGAACAGCACCCAGTTCGGGTCGTGGTACCAGCTGCTGATCACGTTGTTGGCGCGCACCCGGAGCCACGCGTGCCCTGCGCAACTGCCCGACTCCTTCTCGGTGTAGGCGTAGCTGTGGTTGCTGTAGCCCGTGTACGTGCAGCCGTTGCGCGAGATGTCGACGTATGCCCCGTGAGCCTGCGCCGGTGCCGTGGCGACGGCCACGCCTGCCAGCGCCGCCGTCACCACGGCAGCCGCTTTGATCCTTTTCATCACGATGCCTCTCGTCTGGGCGGACATTCTGGTGAATGTCCGGAGTTCCCTGACTGTGGCAGTGGTTGAAGGCTCCTCACCACGCAAGCACCACGCAATTCGCACGCAACTGCCCTGCGGGCACCGATCACCCAGCGCGGCGCACGACGAGTACGTGGTCGACGACCTCGGCCGTCTGCCCCTCCGGGCCCGTGGCGAGTCGGCGTAGTACCTCGGCGCGTTCGATCGTCCACGTTTCCGGTGTGAGGGCGATGGCGTCGGCGACCTCGTGGGGGCTGGGGTAGTGGATGGTGGGGTCCTGGTTCCAGGACCAGGGGGCGGTCGAGCCGTGGTCGACGATGAGGAGGCGGCCGCCGGGGCGCAGGGCGTGGGCGGCGGAGCGGAGGACGGCGGGGCGGTCGAGGGGGCGGGGGGTGTGGAGGAACTGGGCGCTGATGAGGTCGTAGGTGCCGGAGGGGAAGGCGGCGGCGAGGTCGTGCTGCACGGCGTCGACGCGGTCGCCGAGACCGCGCGCCCGCGCGAGCGAGGCGAGGCGTTCGACCGCGACGGCCGAGATGTCGACGGAGGTGACCTGCCAGCCTTCTGCGGCGAGCCAGAGCGCGTCGCCGCCCTCGCCGCATCCGAGGTCCAGGACGTCACCGGGTTCGAGGCCGGCCACGGCCTCGACGAGGCGGACGTTCGGGCGTGGATCCTCGTTCACGGGCCGGGCGGCGTACACGTCGTTCCAGAAGGCGACGGCGTCTTGGGTACTCATGGGACTCCTCAGGTCGAAGGGCCCTCAGTCTTGCCAGGCGCCCCGCGCCGGGGCACGGAAACTTGCGGAAACGGCAAGAATCGCGCCCCCCTGCCTCAGACCGGCTCGGGCAACTTCCCCAACAGGCCCTCCACCCGCTCCCGGAGCACCAGGTACTCGTCCCACCGCCGGGGCAACGGCCCCGGCGGCCGCTCCACGACCCGCGCGGCCGTGATGCTCTGCCCCCGCAGGAACTGCTCCCGGGTCAGATCGAGTTCGACCCCGCTGGCGAGCCGGTTCCACCAGTGGAACCCGTGCTGGACCCCGTCGAGATACACCTCGCCGACGACGAGGTCCCCGCCGAACACGTCGTTGACGATCAGAGCCGTGACGTCGCAGTGCCCCCACGCGGGGTTGGCGGGCACCCAGTCGTCCTGGTTGTCCGGCGAACATGTGTCGGCGGCCCAGGAGGCGCGAAGCGCCCTGTCGAGGTCGAGAAGGTTCCAGGTGGTCATGCCGGCCAGCATCGCACCCGCCACTGACAACGCCCTCGCCTCAACGCCCCCGTCCCACCCCTCTCACCGCTGCCCCTCCCGGAACACCCCCGGCGTCACCCCCGTCGTCCGCGTGAAGAACTTGCCGAAGTTCGTCGGCTCACTGAACGACAGACGATGACTGATCGCCGCCACCGGCAGATCCGTATGCGCGAGCAACCGCTTGGCCTCCAGCACCACCCGAGCGTCGACAAGCTGCTTCGCCGTCTGCCCGGTGGCCCGCCGGCACGCACGGTTGAGCGTCTTGACCGAATACCCCAGCCGCGCCGCGTAGTCGTGGGCCTGGCGCAGCGTCGTGAACGACCGCTCCAGCTCCCGCCGGAATCGCGCGTACGGCTCGTCGGGAGAGGTTCGGGGCCGCCCGTCGGGCGAGGGGAGACGCGCGACCCGCAGCAGCAGCGCGGCGAGCAGATGCCCGAGGAGTTCCCTGGAGAGGTCGGGCGCCGCCCCCGGATACGCCGCGTACTCCGCCGCGAGCCCGGCGAAGGCGTCCCGGAGGGGCCCGTGGTCCGGGGGCGCGGGCCGCCACAGCTCGGGGCCGACGACGTCGAGGCGGGCGGCCGCGGGGAGGCGGGGCGGGAAGTCGGGGGTGAACAGGACGGACGTGGCGTCGAGGTGCGCGGGGGAGCCGTCGGCGCCGGTGGGCAGCCGCTGGACCTGACCGGGCCGGATGTGCAGCAGCGTGCCCGGCCCCAGCGATGTGGGGAGGAAGTCGACCATCCCGGTGCCCGTGCCGCCGTGGACGAGGGTGAGGTGGTGGAAGTCGAGCCGGTGCACGCGCCGGAACTCGGCCCCGGACAGCCGTCCGGCGATCTCCGCGAAGGTGAGGACTTCCATCCGCAACCCCGGACGCGTCGGGTTGCGGTACCCGCGCTCGACCACCGGAGGTTGTCCCGTTTCGACCATGGCCATGCCTGACTCTACCGTGCGCGCGGGAGGAAACGCGGCGAGAGTGGAGGGGCAAGGAAAACCCAGACAGGAGAGGTGCCATGGGCAACAAGGAGATCGTTCTGAACGCGGCGGGGGAGCTGTTCGGGGACCGGGACCCGAGCGCGGTGGACCGCTGGGTGGCCGCTGACTACCGTCAGCACAGCAGCCTCGCGGCGGACGGCCCCGAGCCGCTGCGCAAGCTCGTCGCCGGGCTGTCGCAGGAGTTCCGCTACGAGGGCGCGCGCGTGATCGCCGACGGCGACCTCGTCGCCCTGCACGGCACCTACCACGGCTTCGGCCCCGAACCGCTGGTCGCCTTCGACCTGTTCCGGGTGGACGCGGACGGCAGGCTCGCCGAGCACTGGGACGCCCTCACGCCCCTCGTCCGCGACACCGCCTCCGGGCGCACCCAGACCGACGGCCCGGCGGCCCCGGCCGACCTCGACCGCACCGAGGCCAACCGCGCGCTGGTCGTCGAGTTCGCCGAGAAGGTCCTCAAGGGCGCCGACTACTCCGTCCTGACCGACTACATCTCCACCGAGACCTACCACCAGCACAACCCCGAGGCCGCCGACGGCCTCGACGGCTTCGGCGCCGCCGCCGCGCGGTGGGCAGGGCAGGGCAAGAACCTGGTCTACCGGCAGGTCCACAAGGTCGTCGCCGAGGGCGATCTCGTACTGCTCCAGTCCGAGGGCGAGTTCGGCGTCCCGGTGGCCTACTGGGACCTCTTCCGGGTCGCCGACGGAAAGATCGTCGAACACTGGGACGTCATCGCCCCCGTCCCGTCCGAACTGCCCCACGGCAACGGGCTGTTCTGACGTGGACGACGGGGCCGGCACACCGACTCGCGCCGTGTTGACGTCCGGCAGCGGATTGCCGCCGGACGGTGTGCGGCGCCCCCGCCCGCTGACCAGGCGTCGAGCCTTCGCCGCTCGGGGACGCGCGGTGTGACGTGGCGTCGCGGGCCGGAACCTCGGCCGAGAAGCGTGGCGTGCTTCCGCGAATTCCCGCGAAGAATTCCGGGGAACCCTGAACGCGCCCGCAGGCGCGACAGCGGACGCGGCCGCCGGCGCCCGCCGGGAAGCCGCGCAGGCGGAGCGCCACCGCGGGACTCACCGCACTGGCCACGCACGCGGCCTCGGCGGCCCTGGCGGTCCTGCCGGCGGGCACCGCACAGGCCGGACCGCTGCGGAGCACTCCGAACCGGTGATCGGATTCCGCCTCGGCGCGGATCACGCGGTATGTGAGAACTCAAGCAGTTCCCCTACGATCCCCGCATGACCCCCACCACCCCGCCGCCGCTGCCCACCGCGCGCCCCCTCCTCGACCCCGCCGCCGAGTACCGCAGCTGGATCACGGAACGGCCGTTAGGCCGGATCACCCTCTGGGGCGACCTGCACCCCTGGCTGGTCACCCGGCACGACGACGCCCGCGCCGTCCTCAGCGACCCCCGGTTCAGCTCCGAGAACGTCCGGCCCGGCTTCCCCGGCCTCCAGCCGACGACCCCGCCGCGCACCCCCGGCCAGCTGTTCGCGATGGACCCGCCCGACCACACGCGCCTGCGCCGCATGCTGATCCCCGAGTTCACCTTCCGCCGCGTCGAACAACTGCGCCCGGCCATCGGGAAGATCACCGCAGACCTCCTCGACGGCCTGGAAGCGCGGGGGAGTTCCGCCGACCTCGTCGAGCACTTCACCCTGCCGCTCCCGCTCCTGGTCATCTGCGAACTCCTCGGAGTGCCCTACTCCGACCGGAAGTTCATCCACCGGCAGGCGGCGGCCTTCGCGACCGTCTCCGCCGGACCCGAGGCGATGCGCGCCGGCTGGGGCGCCCTCTTCGGCTACCTCCAGGAACTGCTGGCGGCCAAGTCCCGCGACCCCGCCGACGACCTGCTGAGCCGCCTCGCCACCGAGCGCGTCGCCACCGGCGAGGCCACCGCCGCCGAGGCCGCCGGCCTCCTCGTCCAGGTCCTGATCGCCGGACACGAGACGACGGCCAGCATGCTGTCGCTCGGCACGATCGCCCTCCTGCGCCACCCCGGGCAACTGGCCGCGCTGCGCGCAGACGACACCCTCGTCCCGGGCGCCGTCGAGGAACTGCTGCGCTACCTCACCATCGTCCACATCGGCATGCGCCGCGTCGCCACCGAGGACGTCGAGGTCGGCGGGGTCACCATCCGCGCGGGGGACGGCGTCGTCGTCGCGCTCCAGGCGGCCAACCGCGACCCGGCCGTCTTCGCCTACCCCGACACCCTCGACGTCACCCGCGCCGCCGACCGCCACCTCGCGTTCGGGCACGGCCCGCACCACTGCCTCGGCCAGTCGCTGGCCCGCGCGGAACTCCAGACCGCCCTGCCGATGCTCTTCGCGCGCTTCCCGGCGCTGCGCCTGGCGAAGGAACCGGAGGAGTTCGCCTTCACCGGACGCGCGGTCCACGGGGTGGAGAAGCTGCCCGTCACCTGGTGACGTCGTCAACACCCCTGCGGCGAGGATGAATTGACGGTGCGAGAGTGTTGTCCTCGCAGCACACCCGACAAGAGAGGACTCCCCACCATGGCAGCCGAACTCTCCGACGAACTGAAGGCGTACCTCGACGACTCCAAGGTCTTCGCGACCGTGGCGACCCTCGCGGCCGACGGACGCCCCCACCTCACCGTCGTCTGGATCAAGCGTGACGGGAACGACCTGGTGTTCTCGACGACCGTCGACCGCGCCCAGGGCCGCAACATCGCCCGCGACCCGCGCGTGACCGTCATGGTCAACCCGCCCGAGAACCCCTACACCTACGCCGAGATCCGCGGCACCGCCACCCTCACCCCCGACCCCGACAAGGACCTGGTCGCCGAACTCTCCCTCAAGTACACCGGCCAAGACTACGCCACCTTCAACCCGGCGTCGAAGAACGACGGCGACCGCGTCATCGTCCGGGTGACCCCGGACAAGGTCACCGGCCGCCTCTAGGCCCTGCTCACCCGGCCAGTGACCGGGCCGACGCCTGCGCCTGGGCCGCCTCGTCGAGGGCACCGGCCCGGGTGAAGGCGTCGCCGGCCTGGAATTGACTTCCGCTCCCTGGTCTAAAGGCCGGGGATTCCGTGCCCTCGCCCAGTTCCGCGAGCGCGACCTCCCAGGGCGAGTCCGAGAGCCCGCCGCGCTCGACCCGGGTGCCGTCCGCGAGGACCAGTTCCTCCGTGACCGTCAGGTAGGCGCGTACGGCCTCGTACTCCGCCGGGAGCGCCGTCAGGACGAGAGCGGTGGGTGAGGGCACGGTCACAAGGTACCGCCAAGTCCACGGTGGGGAAGCGGTGTTGGGGGAGGTCAGGGCAGCTTGTGGACGATGGTGTCCTCGGGGGCGAGACGGCGGCCGTCGGCGGCACGCACCTCCAGCGGGCGCGGGGGTCGGCCGTCCTGGCGGTCCAGGAGCCGCGAGTGGGGTTCGTCCGGCGCGAAGAAGTGCTCCTCGCCCCACTGGCGCAGGGCGACGACGACCGGGAAGAGGGCCTTGCCCCGGGGGGTGAGGACGTACTCGTGGTAGGCGCTGCCGTCCGAGGCGGGGACGGTGTCGAGGATGCCGGCGGCGACGAGCGCGCGCAGGCGGGCGCTGAGGATGTTCTTCGCGACGCCGAGCCCGCGCTGGAACTCGCCGAAGCGCCGACTGCCGTCGAAGGCGTCGCGGACGATCAGCAGGGACCACCAGTCGCCGATGGCGTCCACGGACCGGGCGACGGGGCAGTCGCTGTCGTCGAAGCGGGTTCTGGTGACCATGGCGGGCCTCTCGCGTCCGAGGGTGGTTGCAACATGCTACCGGATCGGGCTACGGTCGCCGTCCGGTATCAAGATGCAACCACTTGGAGGGCTGATGTCCGACAGCGGGGGAGCCCTGCCCCGTCGCGTCGTCCCGCTGTTCGCCGTCGCCTGCGGGGCGGCCGTCGCCAACGTCTACTTCTCCCAGCCCCTGCTCGTGACCATCGGCGACGACCTCGCGATGAGCCCGGCGTTGGTCGGCGCCGTCGTCACCCTCACCCAGGCCGGCTACGGGCTCGGGCTGTTCTTCCTGGTCCCGCTCGGTGACGTCGTCGAGCGCAGGCTGCTCGTCGTGGCTCAACTCGCCCTGCTCGTCGTCGCGTTGGCGCTGGTCGCCACGGCGCGTACGGCGGCGGTGCTGCTCGCCGGGATGGCCGCGACGGGGCTGCTCGCGGTCGTCACGCAGACGCTGGTCGCCTTCGCGGCGTCACTGGCCCCGGCGGAGCGGCGCGGGCGGGTCGTCGGGCTGGTCACCAGCGGGGTCGTCGTCGGGATCCTGCTCGCCCGCACGGTGTCCGGCGTGCTGGCCGACCTCGCGGGGTGGCGCTCGGTGTACGCCGTGTCCGCCGCGCTGACGGCCGTCCTCGCGGTCGTCCTGCACCGGGTCCTGCCGCGCGGCCGGGCCGGTTCGTCGCTGCGGTACGGGCGGCTCCTGCGCTCCACGGTCAGCCTCTTCGCGCGTGATCAACTCCTGCGTGTGCGGGGGCTGTTCGGGCTGCTGGTGTTCGCCGCGTTCTCCACGCTCTGGAGCAGCGTCGCCCTCCCGCTCAGCTCGCTGCCGCACAGCGCGGTCGGGGCGCTCGGGCTGGTGGGTGTCGTGGGGGCGTTGGCCGCGGGCGTCGCGGGGCGGCTGAACGACCGTGGCCTGTCGCGGCGGACCACCGGTGTCTCCCTCGCCCTCCTCGCCGTCTCCTGGCTGCCGCTGGCGTGGACGCCCCGTTCGCTGTGGGCGCTGATCGCCGGTGTCCTGCTCCTCGACCTCGCCGTCCAAGCGGTCCACGTCACCAACCAGACCCTCATCCACGCCCGGCACCCGGACGCCGGGAGCCGGGTGATCGGGGGGTACATGATGTTCTACGCGGTCGGCAGCGGGGCCGGGGCTCTCGCGGCCACCTCGTTGTACGCGGCGGCGGGGTGGGGCGCGGTGTGTGTGCTGGGTGCGGGGTTCAGTTGTCTGGGGCTGGGGTTGTGGGTGCTCGAACCCCGGTGGGCGGCCGACAGGGCCGAGGCCGTGCGTCAGTGATCAGTACGGCACCAGCCGGGGAACCACCCGCACGTACACCACCATCCCCACCACCTCCACCAGCGTCTGCGTCACCACCGCCACCGACGCGGCGGCCAGGGAGTCGGGCAGCGCCAGGGCCAGCGGCAGAACGACCAGGGAGTTACGGGTCGCCCCCGAGAAGACGATCGCCCGCCCGTCCCGCGCACCGAGCCGGAACACCCGGACGATCCCCAGAGCGGCGAACGGCATGACGACCAGGAAGCCGACGTACACCGGCACCACCCGCACGATGCCCCCGAAACCCCCCTCCAACGCGGGCACCTGGGAGGCGACGACGGTGAGGAGGACGGCGGTCATGAGCGGCACCATCGCCGTACTCGCGGCATGCGAGACGCGCCGCCCCGCCGCGCGCCGCGCCGCCCACGCCTGCGTCAGCCAGGCCAGCGTCAGCGGGACGGCGATCAGGACGACGAACGCCTCGACGAACGGGCCCGCCTCGACGACGTCCGCGAGGTCCGCTCCCATGAACAGGTACAAGTACCCCGGCAGCAGCGCCAGTTGCGCGAGGAGCAGCAACGGCGTGGCCGCCAGGAGCCGTTCGCTGCTGCCGCCCGCGAGCCCGCTGAAGACGATGACGTAGTCGACGCAGGGCGCCAGCAGCACCAGCAGGACACCGAGCCGGACGGCGCGCTCGCCGGGCAGGAACACGGAGAGCGCGGCGACGACCAGGGGGACGGCGACGAAGTTGACGACCAGCGCGGCCCCCAGGAACCGCCCCGCCCGCGCCGAGCGGACCAGTTCGGCGGCGGGCACCTGGAGGAAGGTCACGTACAGCAGCGCGGCCAGCGCGGGGCTGATCGCGTGCTCCAGCACGGGCCCCGCGCCGGGCGCGACGAGGCCCAGCAGCCCGCCGGAGGCCAGCGCGGCGACGTAGAGGGCGACTTGGTGCCGTTCCATGCCCGCGACCAGGCCGGAGGGTGGGGGCGAGGGCAACGGGCGTACTCCTGTGAGGGGCGAGCGGAGGGCGGTGCTGCCACCGTACCCGCCCCCCGCCCGTCGGCCGTGCTCGAATCAGCCGTGCTCGATCGCCACCCGAGGCAGCCGCTTCGCCAGCCCCTCGGGCAGCCACCAGGCCCGGCGCCCGAGCAGATGCATGACCGCCGGAAGGATCAGGCACCGGATGATCACCGCGTCGACGAAGACCGCGACGGCGAGCCCGAAACCGAACTGCGTCAGCATCCGGTTCCCGCTGAACATGAACGCGCCGAAGACGACGATCATGATGGCGGCGGCAGCGGTGACGACCTGCCCGGTGGTCGCGAGGCCGTGCCGGATCGCCTGGGCGGCGTCCTTGCCGCGCTCCCACTCCTCGTGCATCCGCGACAGCAGGAACACCTCGTAGTCCATGGAGAGCCCGAAGACGATCGCGAAGATCATGACCGGCACGTACGCCTCGATCGGCCCCTTCTGAGCGCCCAGGGCGCCGTTCTGGAAGACGAGCGTCATCACACCCATGGCGACACCGACGCTGAGCAGGTTCAGTGCGGCGGCCTTCAGCGGGATGAGCAGCGAACGGAACACCAGGAGCAGCAGGAGCATCGACAGGCCCACCACCAGCGCGACGAACGCGGGCAGCCGGTCGGCGACGGCGGTGGAGAAGTCCTCGGTCGCGGCGGTGGACCCGCCCACGAGGAACCGCGCGTCGGTGTCGCGCGCGACGGACGGCAGCACGTCGTCCCGCAGCCGCTCCACGAGGCCGCTCGTGGCGGCGGCCTGCGGCGCGGAGTCGGGGAAGACGATGATCGTGGACAGCCCGTCGCCCGCGGACTGCGGCGGCAGCGCGGCGGCCACCCCGTCGGTCTGCGCCAGCGTCGTCCGGGCCCGCCCGGCGGCCGTCGCGTCACCCTCGGCGACCACGATCAGCGGCCCGTTGAAGCCCGGCCCGAACCCCTTGCCCAGCAGGTCGTACGCCTGACGGCTGGTCGTGGCGGTGCCGTCGGTGCCCGCGTCCGCGAAGCCGAGCCGCATGTCGAGCGCGGGCAGCGAGAGGGCGGCGAGCAGCGCGGTCGGCACCAGCGCCGCAACCCAGGCCCGCCGCTGCACGACCCCGCTCCAGCGGCCCCACCGGTCGCCCCCGGCCCCCTTGGCCGCGGCACGCTTGCGCACCTGCTTCTCGATCCGGGCCCCGAACAAACCCAGCAGCGCCGGCAGCAGCGTCAGCGACGCGACCATCGTCAGCAGCACCGTCAGCGCGACGGCCACGGCGACACCCTGGAGCGAGCCGAGACCCAGGACGACGAGCCCGAGGAGCGCGACGATGACCGTGCAGCAGGCGAAGAACACCGTGCGCCCGGCGGTGTCGATCGCCTTGACCGTCGCCGACTTCCGGTCGGCGCCCGCCGCCAGCTCGCCCCGGAACCGCGAGAACACCAGCAGCGCGTAGTCGATCCCGACCCCGAGGCCCACCAGCATCATCAGCGGCGCGGTGAAGTCGGCGATCGTCGCGGCGTGCGAGGCGAGGATGATCAGCCCGAGCGTCGTCCCCACCGCGAACAGGGCGATGGCCACCGGCAGGACGGCCGCGAAGAACGAGCCGAAGAGCAGGACGAGGATCACCAGCGCGGCCATGATGCCGATGCCCTCGGCCGCGCCGCCCTCCTCTTCCTGGGCGGCCCGCACCGGATCGCCGGTCAGCTCCACCCGCAGCCCGTCGCCGTCCGCCTTCCGCGCGGTGTCGATCAGCTCGCGGGTGTCGTCGGCCGGGATCTCCTCGGCCTGCTTGTCCAGCGCGACCGACGCGTACCCGATCGTGCCGTCCTCGGAGACCGCCCCGCCGTTGTCGTAGGGGCTGATGACACTCACGACATGCGGCTGCCTGCCGACCTCCGCGAGCATCGACTCGACCCGCGCGCGGGCGCCGGACAGCCCGTCCTTCGCCTCCAGGACGATCGTGACGGACGCGCCCGCCTGCGCCGGCGCCCGCTCCTCCAGCAGGTCGAGCACCTTCTGCGACTCCGTGCCCGGCAGGCTGAAGTCGTTGCGGTAGTCGTCCCCGACCGCCTGGGACCCCAGGCTCACCGCCACCAGGACGACGACCCACCCCACCAGCGCCCACCACCTGCGGCGGTACGACACCTGCGCCAGGCGCTCGAAGACACTCCGCCCCCGCGCCACCTCGGTACGACTCTGCTCGGGCGCTGACATCAGCCCGACCTCCCCTGCTCACCTGACTCGACACGCGAATAGATAGAACGCCTACATGTAGACACTCAACGCTAACACGTCATGTAGATTGTCTACGTGATGTCAGAAGCGCTACGGGGGCATCTGGACGCGCTGATCCTCGCGGTCCTCGAAAAAGAGCCCCTGCACGGATACGCCGTCATGGAAGCCCTCCAGGTGCGCAGCGGTGGCGCCCTGGACCTGCCGACCGGCTCGCTCTACCCCGCCCTGCGCAGACTGGAGCGCGCGGGCCTCGTGGAGAGCGAGTGGAGCACGGTCGGCGGCCGACGGCGCCGCACCTACCAGCTCACGGGCACCGGCAGCCGCATGCTCGCCAAGGAACGCACCGAGTGGCGGGACTTCTCGACCATGGTCGGAGGCATCCTCGGCACGGCCTGAGAGCGAACCTCGGTCTTAATCGAGTGCAGGAGCGCCGGTACGGGTGATACAAGGTCCGCGTGACTGATCATTTCGACTTCCCCACCCTGCTGCGGATGCTCGACGAGCGTTCCGCCGCGTTCCGCGCCGCCGTCGCCGAGGCCCCCAGCCTCGACGCCGACGTCCCCTCCTGTCCGGGCTGGACGCTGTACGACCTGGCGAACCACCTCAGCGAGGGGGACCGCTTCTGGGCCCACATCGTGCTGAACACCGCGCCGGGCGACGAGCGGCCGAGCAAGGACGGCCTGGCGGCGCCCAGGGAGCGCGAAGCCCTCATAGCCTGGCTGGCCGACTCGACGGAGCAACTGCTCACCGCTCTGCGCGAGGCCGGACCGGACCGGAGCTGCTGGGCCTGGTGGGAGCCGCTGGCCTCGCCGCACACGGTGGCCGCCGTGGCCCGCCGCCGCGTCCCGGAATCGCTGATCCACACCTACGACGCCCAACTGGCCTCCGGCACCCCGCAGGAACTGCCGACGACCGAGGCGGTCGACGCCGTCGAGGAGTTCCTCGCCACCGTCTGCACCGGCACGGTCCCGTGGCCGGGCGAGCCCGCCACCATGGACTACCACGTGGCCGAGGCCGGCACCTGGCGCCAGACCGTGGACGCCACCGGTTCCCGCTTCACCCGCCTCACCGCGGCGGAGGCCGCCGCGAGCAAGCCCACCGCCGCCCTCCACGGCACGGCGAGCGAGATGGCCCTGCTCATGTACATGCGCGTCCCGGCCGACGCGGTGCGGATCGAGGGCGACGCCGACCTGCTCAAGCAGTTGCAGGACTGGGGCTGAGGCCGACCGGCGGACGGATCACGTGACGCGCCGGGCGCTGGGGCGGCCGTCCCGGCGGTAGCGGCTCGTCACGTCAGGCGGCGCTCAGGCAGCGCCGTCCCGCGACGGCGACCGCCGCCAGCGGCACCCCCAGCAGCAGGGCCGTCGTCGGCAGCCCCGTGACCCCCAGCAGCGAGTGCGCCGCCGGGTTGTAGACCGTCAGCACCGCCCCCAGCACCGCGAAGACACCGCACACCGCGAACGCGAAGAAACCCGCAGCGCGCACCAGGCGCCGGTACGCGCTCAGCCCCCGCAGCCCCGTCGCCATCACGATCGTCACCGCCAGCACGACCGCACCGCCACCGGCCCACCCCACCACGGCGTCCGCCAGACCGTAGACGCCACCGGCATCGCTCCTGGAGTTCTGCCCGGCCAGACTCAGCAGCCACCACACCACCGGCTGCGCGAGCAGCACCCCGCAGATCAGCAGCGCCGTACGCCGCCCCTGCGCGAGCGCCAGCTCCCCCTGGAACTCCGGCGCCACCCGCTCCACGGACCCGAAGTCCGCCACCGCGCGCCGCTCCGCGCTCACGCGGTCGAGGCCGCTCTCCTCGTACGCCTGCGCCGCGTCGGCCAAGCCGTCACGCGCCTCCGCGAGCATGTCCGCCTTGACCGCCCGCGGGCCGCGCAACGCCCTGTCCAACTCGGCGACGTAGTGCTCGATCACCCGGATGCTCCCTGCCACGTGCGGTTCCCCACCAGCATAGGGACGCCCGGCCCCCGGAAGATCGGGGAAGACCCTGACGCAACCCTGATCCCACGCCCCCCAACCCTGACACGAACCCCCAGAATGTCGGAGCGCCGTTCCACCCGCGCGAGCACGGGGTACATGATCGCCATGAACGCCAGCCCCGACCCCACGCGCACGCCGCCTCCTCGGACCGGGCCCCGCAACACCCTCGCCTTGCACCGGAGCTGACCCGTGCTCTTCTCCACCGTCCATGGTCCCGCCGGCGCCCCCGTCGTGCTGCTCGTGCACGGCTGGGGCGGCGACGGGCGTGAATGGTCGTACCACGCCGAGGAGCTGGCCCACCGGTACCGGATCATCGTCCCCGACCTGCGCGGACACGGCCGCTCCCCGGTGCCGGAGACGGGGAACACGCCAGCGGCGATGGCGGACGACCTCGCGGCGCTTCTGCGGGCGCAGGGGCCCGTCGTGGCCGTCGGCCACTCCATGGGCGTCCAGGTCGTGAGCCTCCTCGCCGTCCAGCACCCCCGGCTCGTCCGCTCGGTGATCGCCCTCGATCCGGCGCACGGCGCGCACGGGGCCGAAGTCGACGGCATCCCGGCCCGGTTGGCGACCTACCGGGCCCAAGGCGCCCGCGCGGCGGCCGAGTTCGTCGCCGGGGCGTTCTCCGAACAGGCCCCGCCCGGACTGCGGACCGCGCACGTGCGCACGATGCTCGGGACACCGGACCACGTCATCGCGCAGGCGTACGCCGGGATGTACACCGACCCCGGCGCGATCGGGATACGGCAGCACACGGAGGCCCACCTGCGCCGCCGCACCCAACCCACGCTCACCGTCTGGACGTCGGCCGAGGCAGCGGCCTGGGAACAGGCGCACCTACACGTGCCCGGCTCCCGGGTCGAGTACTGGCCCGGCGTCGGACACTACGCCCACGAGGAACAGCCCGAACGGACCGTCCGTCTCATCGAGGAGTGGGTCCGATGAGTCCCGGGCACGATGCCGTCCTCACCGAGGGACCCGGGCCGGAGGCCGCCCCCTACGATCCGTCACCGTGTCGATACGCCGGGGATCGTGGGAAGGGCGTGGGATTGTCCGATCTGGGGCGGATCGCGGCTCGCCGGAGCGGACTGGATGCGCTCGCTCAGCGGGTCCTGTTCCGCCTGGCCGAACAGGACCGCGCCGATACGGAGGCCGCCGAGGCGGGTATCCGGCCGACGTATTCCATGGGTTCAGTGGCTGTCGGGGTTCTTCACCGCATCCCGGAAGGGCGGTACGGCCCGTTCGGTGCCGTACCGCCCTTCCGGGATGGGTCAGACGGCGGGTTCGGCGGTCGGCGCGGCCGCGGTTGCCTCCGCCTGTGCCGCGGCGGCCCGGCCGGGCAGGGTGAGCACGGCCAGGAATCCGGCGACCGCCACGGCGGCGAAGAAGTAGAACCCCCAGGGGTGGCCGATGCCTGACGCCACGAGGGCACCGGTGATCGACGGGCCGACGATGGAGCCGATACGGCCGATGCCCGAGGCCGAGCCGAGAGCGGTGCCGCGGACCGAGGCCGGATAGAAGTTCGTCACGTACGCGTAGATCAGCACCTGGGCGGAGAAGACGAACACGCCGGTGAGGAAGACAACGGTGTTGAGGAGCAGGTCGCTGTCCATCCTGATGCTGAGGCAGGCCAGCATGGCCACCGATATCGCGAACCAGCCGAGCGTGGTGGGCTTGATACCCCGCCGGTCGGCCACGAAGCCGCCCAGCACCAGGCCGGCGACCCCGCCGACGTTGAGGATGAGCAGTTGGGTGACCACTGTGGGGATGGGGTAGCCGGCGTCGTTCATGAGCTTGGGCAGCCAGGTGTTGAGGCCGTAGACCAGGAGCAGGCCCATGAAGGACGCGACCCAGATGCCGATGCAGGCGCGGAGGTAGGCCGGCTTGAGGAGTTCACCGAATGCGACGCGCTGTGAGGCGGGCGCTTCCTTGGCATGGACGAACGCCTCCGACTCCGGCAGGCGGAACCACTGGATGACCGCGACGACGAGTCCGGCGACGCCGAGGACGTAGAAGAGGACCTGCCAGTTGTCGGTGACCTGCAGGGCCAGCAGGGACGTGATCACGGCACCGGTGTGGTAGCCGGTCATGGTCAGAGTGCTGGCGCGCGCCCGGCGTGTGGCGGGCATGACCTCGGCCATCATGGTCAGCGACACCGGCATGCAGGCGCCGAGACCGATACCGGCGAGGAGCCTGAGTGCGGCGAACATCTCGAAGGAGGTGGCCAGGGGCAGCAGGAGGGTGAGGACGGAGAACTCCACCACCGAGGCGATGAGCAGCAGACGCCGTCCGAAGCGGTCGGCGAGCGGGCCGACCAGGAGGGCGCCGATGGCGACGCCTACGAGGGAAAGCGTGGCGACCGTGGTGGCGTCCGCGGCCGTCATGCCCAGGTGCTGGGTCTTGAGCAGGGTGGGGATGATGGCGCCGAGGACGACGAGGTCGTATCCCTCGAGCATGACGGTGATCCAGCACAGGACCACGGTCCAGACCTTGCGGGGCGATGTGCCTGTTCTCGAGGCGGCGCCGGTGGTGTCCGGTGAGGTGGTGGGTGTCATGGCTGCGTTCCCTCTTGAGCGGCTACGGGGGACGAGATGGCGGGGCGGACGGGGAGCGGGGATCAGAACGGGTAGTCGGCGATGTCCGGGCGGACGGTGACCCACTGGGCCTCGGTGAAGGCCTCGATGTTGGCGGCGGCTCCACCGAAGCGGGACCCGGTGCCGGATGCCTTGACTCCGCCGAACGGGGCGTTGGGCTCGTCGTCGACGGTCTGCTCGTTGATGTGGATCTTGCCGGAGTCGATCCGGTCGGCGAGCTTCATCGCCGTACCGACGTCGCCGAGGATGCCGACGGACAGGCCGTACTCGCAGTCGTTGACGATCCGCGCGGCCTCTTCGAGCGTGGAGAAGCCGATGACGGGTGCGACGGGGCCGAAGATCTCCTCGCGCCACGCCCGCATGTCCGTGGTGAGGCCGGTCAGGACGGTGGCCGGGTAGCCGGCGCCGTCGATCTCGCCGCCCGCGGCCAGCGTCGCGCCCGCCGCGACGCTGTCGGTGACGATGCCGTGCACCCGCTCCAGCTGCCGCCGGTCGATGATCGGGCCGAGCGCCACGTCCTCGCGGGCGGGGTCCCCGACGGGCAGAGCCCGGGCCTTCGAGGCCAGCGCGGTGCTGTACTCGTCGAGCAGCGACTCGTGCACGATGTGGCGACCGGTGGTCATGCAGATCTGCCCCTGATGCAGATACGAGCCGAACGCACCGGCGGAGGCCGCCTTCTGCACGTCCGCGCCCGGCAGCACCACCAGAGCGTTGTTCCCGCCGAGTTCGAGGTGGGCGCGCTTGAGCAGACGGCCCGCCTGCTCACCGATCGCGCGGCCGACCGGAGTGGAGCCGGTGAAGGAGATGACCCGTACCTCGGGTGCCTCGACGACCGCCTGGCCGACCGCGCTGTCGCCCGGCAGCAGGTGCAGCAGTCCGGAGGGCAGCCCGGCCTCCTCGAAGATCCGGGCGATGACCACACCACCGCTCACCGCCGTCCGCGGGTCGGGCTTCAGCAGGACCGCGTTGCCGAGCGCCAGCGCGGGTGCCACCGAACGCAGTCCGAGGGCGAGCGGGAAGTTGAACGGCGCGATCACGCTCACGACGCCGGCGGGGCGGCGCCGGGCGAACGACCAGCGAACCTCCTCGGACGTCAGTACATCTCCCTGGGGATGCGTGGGCAGGGCCGCGCACTCGAACGACTCGCCGATCGCCAGCCGCACCTCGAACGCCGCCTTGGCCCGTACCGAGCCCGCCTCGCGTATCAGCCAGTCCTCGATCTCCGCGGCGCACTCGGTGAACAGCTCGCCCGCGCGGCGCAGTACAGCCGCTCGCTGCTGCGGGGGCGTGGCCGCCCAGGTCCGCTGCGCCTCGGCGGCCCGGGTGGCGGCGCGGCGCACGTCCTCGGGCGTGGCCAGGCCGACGGTACCGAGCTGCGCGCCGGTCGCCGGCTCGGTGACCTGGTGCTCGCGGGTGGCGTCCTGCCAGCCGTCGCTCAGGAGTTTCTTGCTCCAGACGTCGTTGTCCAGGAGTGTCATCGGTCTTCCTTCCGTCATCCGAGGGGGACGACTTCTGTGAGGTGTGTTCGTGGGGTGGGCGTCGTGGTCAGGACGGTGTCGTGAGCGCTGTGTCGACCTGGACGAGCCGGGGTCCGTCCGGGCGCCGGGACAGCACCGCCCGTAGTTCGTCCACGCTCTCGACGTGCTGGGCGGACACGCCGTAGCCCTCCGCGATACGGGTGAAGTCCAGGCCCGGGATGTCCATGCCCGGTGCGTCCGGGACACCCAGCAGGCCGCTGAACCAGCGCAGCGCGCCGTAGGTTCCGTTGCGCAGCAGCACCACGGTCACGGGCAGTCGGTGCTGGGCGGCCGACCACAGGGCGGTGATGCCGTAGTTGGCCGAGCCGTCCCCGATCACGCCGACGACCGGCCGGTCGGGCTGGGCCATGGCGACCCCGACGGCGCCGGGCAGCCCGAAGCCGAGTCCGCCCGCTGCCGGGAAGTAGTAGGAGCCGGCCCGCCGCAGGTCCATCTGGCGCCACCATGAGGAGTTCGTCGAGGTCGACTCCACCACGTACGCCGTGTCGTCGGGCAGTTCGTCCCGGAGGGAGGCGAAGACCTCCTCGGGATGCAGCCGCGTCCCTTGCCCGGTGGCCGGCTCGGGGGCGGGCCGGTAGTCGGCCGTCGGCTCCGTCGCCGCGTCGAGCTCTTTGAGCAGCAGGTCGATGACGGCGGCCGGGTCGGCGACCAGAGCCTCGCCCATCGGCGCGCGGGCGGCGGCGGAGGAGTCCTCCGTGACCTGGATCAACCGGGTGCCCTCGGGCAGATACCGGCCGGGCAGGTACTCGTGATAGCGGAAGACCGGTGCCCCGAGCACCAGTACGAGGTCATGACCCTCGAAAGCTCGGGAGGCGGGTTCGATCCCCGCCGGCAGCACCCCGCGGAACTGCGGGTGGCGGTTGGGGAAGGGCAGCCGGAACAGCGACGGTGCCGCCCACACCGCAGCGCCGAGTCGCTCCGCCAGCCGCACCGCGTCGTCGAAGAGACCGGCGGAGTCGATGTCACCGCCCAGCACCAGCGCGGGCCTGCGCGCGGCGGTCACCGCATCGGCCAGTCGGCGCCCCTGCTCCGCGCCGGGCACCGCGGCGCGGTGCACCTGCCGTTCCAGCACGGCTGACGCGTTCTCACCCGCGTCCACCGCCCAGTCGTCGTAGGGGACGGAGAGGTAGGTGGGCCGACGCTGCAACCGCGCCTCGAAGACGGCCTGGGCGAGGGCCCGGGGCACGTCCTGGGCACATGCCGGTTCGGCGGCCCATCCGACGAGCGGCTTCATCAGCGACGGGGCGTCGACGTTGGCGAGGTTGGCCTCCGGTCCGATGGCCGGCCGCACCTGCTGGCCGGCCACAACGACCAGCGGAGTGCGCGAGGCCACGGCGTTGGTGAGCGCGCCCATCGCGTTGCCGGAGCCGGCCGCGGCGTGCAGGTTGACGAGCACCGGACGTCCCGTGGCCTGCGCGTAGCCGTCGGCCATGCCCACCACGGCACCCTCGTGCAGCCCCAGGACGTACCGGAAGCCCTCCGGCAGGCCGGTGAGGAAGGGCAGCTCGTTGGAGCCGGGATTCCCGAAGACGGTGGTGAGCTCCTGCCGTTGGAGGAACTCATGGCAGACACTGCGCACGGATGGCACAGACGTTCCTTTCGCAGCGACGTCGAAGTGACGCAGGCCACGCTAGGCATCGCACGACATTCGGGCTAATAAATGTTGGCCGGCCGCGATATAGGCTCGCTCGATATGAGCAGCTTCGATCTCAACCTCGCCCGCGTCTTCGTGCTGCTCTACGAGACCGGCAGTGTCACGGCGACGGCGGAGACGCTGCACGTCACCCAGCCCACGGTGAGCTACAGCCTGGCCAAGTTGCGCCGGCACTTCGACGACGAGCTCTTCCGGCGCACCGGCCGCGGCCTGACCCCGACCGCCGGCGCCCAGCGCCTCTACGAGCCCTTGCAGCGCGCGCTGGCCGGCATGGACGCGGTGATCCGCCAGGACGACGACTTCGACCTGACCGCCATGTCCGGGCGTTTCACCATCGCCCTCTCCGACCTGGGCCAGGCCACCCTGCTGCCCCGGCTGGCCGCGGCGGCCCGCGAGCGGGCTCCCGGTGTGTCCTTCACCGTCCGCCCGCTGGACGTGGAGGCCGCGGAGAGCCAGCTGCGCCGCGGTGAACTCGACGCCTTCGTCGCCACCCCGGTCCTCACGTCCCACCGCACCGTGCGCATCCCGCTCTTCCACGAGCGCTACGTAGGTATGGTCGCCTCCGACCATCCGCGCATTCGCGGCGCCTCCGTCACGCTGGCAGATCTTGCGGCCGAGCACCATGCGACGGTGTACGGCCCGCACGGCCACGTCGTGCCCCGCTTGCTCCTCGCCACGCACGGCCTCCTGGATCGCGTCGCCGTGGACGCGACCCGCTTCACGGTGCTGCCCTACCTGCTGGAACACACCGACCTCTTCGCGATCGTCCCCGAATACGTCGGCGAGGTGTTCACCGCCTCCCACCGCCTGCGCCTCGTGAGGCTCCCGTTCGACACGGAACCGATCGAAGTGGCGCTGTACGCCCGGCACGAGGCATCACGCAGTCCGTCCCAGCGGTGGCTGGTGCAGTTCATGGCTGATGTCCTGGGGGAGCTGGTCAGCCCTGCACAGCTGCCGCCAAGCGCGGGCTGAGCGGTCGGCCGCGCTCTCGCCATGCGCGAAACGCGCCGGTCGTGTCTTGCCGGGCGGCCTGGTCGGCGGCGCGGACCTGATGGCGGCCACGCACCTCGAACCTGATTTCAATCCCCGGGCCAGGGGCTGACGGTGTCTGACCATGAAGGCGTTCGTTGGGACGGGTATGCCGATTCGTTCCCTGGGTGAGAAGCTGTGTCAGAACCGGCGATCTGTGACGCTCCGTGGTGTGCGCCGATAGTGACGGGGTTCCTTGAAATCAGCCCCCCGTGATCGGCTCCGCCTCAGAGTGGCTCTGCTTCATTCTTCGGCGAAATCGCGAGTGCCCAGGAGCGGAGCTCCACAGGTGAGAGGGACCGCCCGCCAGCCGGCCCCCGCCTGGGGCATTGCGGCCGAGTTGTCATGCGACCATGCGCAGCCAGGCCTCCGCGAGTGCGGCGTGACCGGCCGGCGTCGGGTGCACGCCGTCCGCAGCCCAGTACTCCGGCCCGGTCGTCGTGGCGAGCTCGGCGAACATGTCGTCGGCGGCGAGCAGATGCGCGCCGTACTTGTGGGCGAGCTTGCGCACGACCCGGATCTTCGGGTCCAGGTCGGTGCGCCATTCCTTTCGCTCGTCGTCTCCGATGAGGGCGTAACCGGCGCCGGCCTCGACGACGCCGTGGATCGGCAGAAGGAACGGCTCGATGAGGATCAGCTTCGTGCCCGCCTCGGTGAGAGGTGCGAGCAGGCGGTCATAGCCTGCTTCGAACTCCTCCGCGGGGATCACGTACCCCTTCGGGTCCAGCGTGTGCCAGCCCATGTCGTTGACACCGACGAGGATCGAGACCACGTCCGGCCGTGCGTCGAGTACGTCTGTCTGCCAGCGGGCTTCGAGGTCCATCACCTTGTGGCCCCCGATCCCGGTGTTCAGCCAGGTCACGGGTCGGTCCGGGTGCTTAAGCCCCCATTCGCCCGCGATGCGCAGCGGGTAGCCGAACCCGAGGCCGTCTTCGCTCTCCAGTCGTTGGCAGTCGGTGATCGAATCGCCGGTGAACATCACGGTGCTTCCCGGTCGGACAGTGATAGTCATGTGCGCTCCTTGAGTTCGGCTGAGGAAGAGGACCTCTCGAAAGGTGCCAGACTCCACCGACATCGGACCGACAGTCCCCCGATATGCCGCCGACACCACGGCCTCCTGTGGTGCGACCTGCGGCACCCGCGCGGACGCGGGCGGAGGTTCGTCGCGCGGCCCTCGAAGGCTTCGGGTAGATGACGTTCGAGGTGTAGCTCACGCGGCCAGGACGACGGCTTCGGCCGGCCGGGGAGCGGCGGCTGCCGGATCTCGGGTGCGGCCACCGCGCCGGGAGCGGTGGGCGCCCGGCCGGGCGCCCGTTCACGAGATGTCCGCAGCCCGGTACGGTCAGCCCGCACCGGGCCGCGACAGCCGCTCGGTGATCCGGTCGAACAGCTCCGTCAGCGGCTCGCCGACGTCCTGGCCGAACTCGGTCAGCCCGTAGGTGACCTGGGGCGGCGTCGTCGGCTCGACCTTCCGCCAGACCAGGCCGTCCTGGACCAGCGCGCGCAGGGTCTGGGCGAGCATCTTCTCGCTGATCCCCTGGATGCTCTCGCGCAGCTCGTAGAACCGCAGGCTGTTGCTCCGCAAGGAGATCAGCACCCAGATGCCCCACCTGCTGGTCACGTGGTCGACTACATCGCGGGCGAGGCAGTCGGTGTGAAACACGTCATACCGCTTCCCTGCCTCGGCCTGTCTGTGCTGCGAGCCTCCCGTCATGTCGTGAGCTTACCTTCAGGTACGTCCTTACGAAGAGTTAGCCCGTGCTCTTAGCGTGCGGACCGCAGAGGACATCCGACAAGGAGCTGATCATGATCGTGGTGACTGGGGCCACCGGGAACATCGGCCGGCCGTTGACGCGGGCGCTGGCGGAGACGGGCCATCAGGCGACGGCGGTGTCACGGCACACGGCGCAGGTGCCGGACGGCGTCCGCCACGTGGTGGCCGACCTGGCCGAGCCGGCCGGTCTCAAGCCCGTGCTGGCCGGGGCGAAGGCGTTGTTCCTGCTGCTGTCCGGTGACCTGCACGCCATTGGAGCCAGCCCTGCCGACATCATCGGTGAAGCCGCGGCCGGCGGGGTCCGCCGGGTCGTCCTGCTCTCCACGCTGGGCGTGGCGACCAGGCCCTTCGGCCGAACGCGGATCGCGATGCGCGCGCTGGAGGACACGCTGCGGGAGTCCGGCCTGGAGTGGGCCGTCCTGCGGCCGGGCGGCTTCGCCTCCAACGCCCTGTGGTGGGCCGAGTCCGTCCGCACGCGACGGGTCGTCGCCGCGCCCTTCGGCGACATCGGAGTGCCGGTCATCGACCCGGCGGACATCGCCGCGGTCGCGGCGGCCTGCCTGCTGGAGGACCGGCACACCGGCGGCGTGTACGAGCTGACCGGCCCGGAGGTGATCACTCCGCGCCGGCAGACGGAGGCCATCGCCACCGCGCTGGGCTCGCCGGTGAGGTTTCACGAGCTCACCCGCGACGAGGCCAAGGCCGCCATGACCCAGAGCATGCCGGCGGAACTCGCCGACGACACCCTGGACATCCTCGGTTCCCCGAGCCCGGCCGAGCTGCGCGTCAGCCCGGACGTCCAGCAGGTCCTCGGCCGCGCCCCGCGCCCCTTCGCCGACTGGGCCGCCCGCAACGTCGACGCCTTCCGCTGAGGGTCACTGCCACCGGTGGCCGGCCGTCGCGCCGGGCGGACCACCCGGCCTCCGGGTACGGGTGCTCCGCCCGGCGCGACACCCGTGAAGGGTGCCGCCCATGTGGCGGATCCGCAGGACCGGATGCGATCAGCCGTCGGACTCCTACACGGGTACCGACAACTCCGTCCAGGGGCGGGTCACCTCCACCACTGGCACGTACGTCGTGATCATGAAGCCCGCCGGCGGCACCCACTGGATCACCGAGGACCCGGAGCGGACCGAGGAGGGCAACGGCTACGTCCGCCACTGGCACCACGAGTACACCGCCGACTGGAAGGTGTTCGAGGGCGAGCCGTACCCCTCCTGAGCCCACGGTCCCTTCCCGGACCGGTCAGTCGTCCGTCTCCGGAGTGCGGCGGTCGGGACTCGGTGTCGTGACCGGGGTGAGCCGGGTGGGCCGACAGCGGCGCGAACAGCGAGGGTCGGCCGGGCGGTGGACGCTGAGCGTGCCGTAGGGCGACAGCGTGTCGGCCAGGTCGCCGGGTGTGTGCCGCAGGGTGGCGTCCAGGAAGGCGAGGGTGGGCGCGGCGACGGCGCGGACGCTCCCGGTGCGGCCCAGGGAGCCGACGATCGAGGGGACCGGGGGCAGGTAGAGGGGGCCGTCCATGAAGGTGAGGTGGGCGGCGCCGGGGAGGGTGAGCCGGTAGCTCGTCGTGGTGTTGGAGGCGAGGGCCCGGGTGAGGCGGGGCAGGTAGCGCGGGTCGGTGTTCGGGGTGATGGCCTGGGTGAGGGCGAGCACCGGCTGGCGGAGGGCAGGGGAGACGGCGCCGTGGGGGTAGCCGTCCAGGTCGATGACGGCGGTGAACCGGGGGTCCTTGCGGGCGGCCTGGAGGGCGGCGGCGCCGCCCATGGAGTGGCCGGTCACCGCTGCCCGGCCGGTGTCCAGACGTCCGGCCAGCGAGTCGTTTCCGATGGAGGCACCGCGGTTCAGGTCCTCCAGCCGGGTGAGGACGAAGCCGAGGTCGGCGGCTCGGACGGCCGTCCAGTCGGCCGCGAGTGCGTCGTCCGCGTCCCGGTCTCCCGTGGAGGCGGTGACGGCGTGGACGGTGCGGCCGTCGTCCAGGACGACCGCCGCGGAGTCGTAGGGGTGGTCGAGGGCGGCCACCACGTAGCCGTGGCCGGCCAGTTCCTCCGCCCAGGCGGTGTTCTGGGTGCGCACTCCGCCCGCTCCGGGGGAGAACAGCACGACGGGGAACCGTTCGTCCCCGCCGGCCACCGGGGCGTCGACGACCGCGTGGGTGCGGGCCTGCGGCAGTCCGTCGGTCAGGAAGCCGGGCAGGCCGACGGCGTCGGCCAGGGCGGCGGAGACGGTGCGTGCCTCTTGCCGGGTGCGTCCGAGGTACTGGGCCCGGCGTACGCCCGGGGGGCTCTTGCGCGCGGGATACCAGAGCTGGACCACGACCGTGCGCCGGTCGTCCGGGTCGGCGGTGAAGGTCTCGGGGCGGTTCGGGTCGGTCCACTGCACCACTCGGGTGCCGACGGCGAAGGGGCCCGACGGCTCGGGGAACACGGGCACGGGAAACGCCCAGGCGGCCACCGGCCCGGCGGCGATCAGACCGAGGCAGGCCACCGACCCCGGCAACGCCAGCCACCACCGCGCCCGCCACGCCCGTCGGCCGGGACGGCGCCGGAGCGCGCGCAGCAGCGGGGAGACGGCGAACGGCAGCGCGACGCCACCACCCACCAGCACCGGCGCCACCTGCCAGCGGATCCCCACCACACCCAGCACGATCACGGACAGCACGAACGCCGTCCCCGCCGCGATCGTGACGTGCCGACGGGCGGCAGGGGGAAGCCAGCGCGCCACCACCAGCGCGACGGCGCCCAGCACGGCGAAGAACTCGGGAGGGGACATGAGGAGTCCCGCGATCGTCTCGGTCACGCCGACATCCTCGAAGCGGCGCACCCGGTGACGCATCGGCCCCCGGTCTCCGGCACCCGCTACCCCGGTCGCGAACGCGCACGTCACAAGCGAGGCCGCGGTGCGACCACAGTCGGTGTCCGTGCTCCTCCTGCGGTCGTACTCCGGCACGGTGCCCTCCGACGCCGGACGCATGTGCGCCGCCGCCCTCGCCCCCTACCGTGGCAGGAGCCCCGCTCCGGGACGGGGACGCATCAGCAGAAACAGGGACGCGATGATGACGGAGGCTGACGCAGGGCACGACCACGCCCACCCGGTACGCCCCGCGCGTCGCGCGCTGCCACCCGCCCCGCTCCTGCTGACCCCCCTGTTCCTCCTCCACGTCGCGGCCACACACGCACCGCACGAACTCCCACCGGCCGCAGCCCTCACCATCGCCCTCACGCTGCCCCTCCTGTGGCGGCACCGCGCCCCACGCGCGGTGTTCGGCGCCGTCGCGGCCGCAGCCCTCGTCCAGTGGCTGGCGAACCTCCAACTGCCCGCGGACGTGGCCCTGTTGGTGGCCCTCTACACGGTGGCCGCGCACGCGGGCAGACGCGCGACGCTGGTCGCCGCCGCAGTCGTCGAGGGCGGGGCTCTGCTGGCGTGCCTGCGGTGGGCGACGGACGGCGCGTTCCTGGCGCCCTTCGTCGCGCTGAGCGCGACCGTCGTCGCCACGGTCGCCCTGGGCACGAACGCGCGGACCACGCGCGCCCATCTCGCCGCCCTGGAGGAACGGGCCGCGCGCCTGGAACAGCACCAGGACCAGCAGGCACGACTGGCCGTCGCCGAGGAACGGACCCGCATCGCCCGGGAGATGCACGACATCGTCACCCACAACCTGTCCGTCATGGTCGCCCTCACCGACTCCGCCGTCCAGACGCGGCACCGGTCACCCGACAAGACCACCGCCACGCTGCTCCAGGTCTCTGAGACCGGACGGCAGGCCCTGACCGACATGCGGCGCACGCTCGGCATCCTGCGGACCGACGAACCCGACGCGCACCGCCACCCCCTGCCCGGCATCGCCCAGCTCGACGCCCTCGCCGACCGGATGCGCGCCGCCGGTCTGCCCACCCGCCTCGACGTCTCCGGCGGCCACGCCCGCGTGCCCGCCACCGCCCAACTGACCGTCTACCGCCTGGTCCAGGAAGCCTTGACCAACACCCTCAAACACACCCCCGCCGCCACCCGGGCCGACGTCCGGATCCGGTGCACCGCCACGACCGTCACCGTGGACGTCACCGACAACGGCCCCCGCCGCCTCCCCACCGACGCCCCCTCCGGCCAAGGCATCCCCGGCATGTGCGAGCGCTCGGCCGCCTACGGCGGGACGCTGCGCGCCGGACCGCTCCCGGGCGGCGGCTGGCACGTCCACACCCGCCTCCACCTCGACAGCGACGGAGCGACGCCCGCATGACGATCCGCATCCTGATCGCCGACGACGAAGCGCTGCTGCGGATGGCCTTCACCACGATCCTCGACGCCCAGCCCGACATGGCACCCGTCGGCGAGGCCGCGGACGGCGCCGAGGCCGTGCGCCTCGCCCGGGAACTGCGCCCCGACGTCGTCCTGATGGACGTCCGGATGCCCGGTACCGACGGCATCGAGGCGACCCGCCGGCTCACCGAACACTCGCCCCGGAGCAAGGTCCTGATCCTCACCACCTTCGACCTCGACGAGTACGCCTTCGCCGGGCTCGCCGCCGGAGCCTCCGGATTCCTGCTGAAGAACACCAGGCCCGAGGAACTGCTCACCGCGATCCGCGACGTGGCCGCGGGCGACGCCGTTCTCGCCCCGAGGATCACCCGCCGCCTGCTCGACGACCTCCGCCCGCACCTCCGCCACGGGAGCCGCACCGTCCACGACGAACGGCTCGGCCGGCTCAGCACGCGCGAACGCGACGTCCTCGTCAAGGTCGGCAGCGGCCTGTCCAACGCCGAGATCGCGGCCGCCCTGCACCTCGCCGAGGCGACCGTCAAGGCCCATCTCGGGCAGATCCTGCGGAAACTCGGACTCCGCGACCGGATCCAGGCGGTGATCTTCGCCTACGACAACCGCCTCGTCCACCCGACCTGACACCATCGCCCCGGACGACGAAGCGAGCCCGACCGCTGCCGGTACCTTCGTGCGGCTCACGACGCCCGACTCCCTCGCGGCGATTCGGACGCTGCCCTCTCGTACGGTCCCTGCCCACCGCGGGGCTGACCTCCGCTACCCCGGGTTCGAGCCGCGCCTCGACTACGGCCGGGGCACCGACACCCCCGTCGACCGCATCAGATTCGCCGAGTGCCCAGGGCCTGGTTCAACACCGGCGGCATCGTCGTCCTCCCCGAAGCCGACGGAGACGGCCGAGCCGACTGGGTCAGAACCGCCCGCAACGGCGCGGTGGGAAGCCGCGATCGCCGCCTCCACCGTCGGCGGGGACGAAACCGGCAGCCAGGTACCCGGCCCCGTAGCGGTCATCGGGACGCGCGCTGCGAGCGCCACGCCGCCGGGAACGCGATGCCGAGAACCCCGCCCGCGCCGCTGCCGAGCACCAGTCCGATCGCCAAGTTGCCGAAGACGGCCGGCCCGAGCACGAGCCCGGCTGTGATGCCGATCAGCATGCCTGCCACAAGCCCTGTGCTGAGGGAGGGTACGCGGGTCTCCTCGTAGTTCGTCACACGGTCATTGTGCCGAACGAGCCTTCGGAGACGAGAGCCGATACGGCCAACCTTCGACGTGGGCCAGACCGTGAAGAACAAGCTCGGCCGGGTGGGGCGCCGACCGGAGCCCGCCCCGGCCTCGCCGCTCTTGGACGGGCGGTCTGTTCACCGGCCCGGTGGGTACCCGGCGGGGACACCCACACCCGGAGGTGACCGACGATGCGTGCCCTGACCTGGCACGGGAAGCGTGATGTGCGTGTGGAGGAGGTGCCGGACCCGAAGGTGGAGCGGCCGGACGACGTGATCGTGGAGGTGACGTCGAGCGGGATCTGCGGCTCCGACCTGCATCTGTACGAGGTCTTCGGGCCGTACCTGGAACCCGGCGACATCCTCGGGCACGAGGCCGTCGGTGTCGTCGCCGAGACGGGGCCCGAGGTCACCGGCGTCGCGGTCGGGGACCGTGTCGTCGTGCCGTTCAACGTCTCCTGCAACCACTGCTGGATGTGCCGCCAGGGCCTCCAGTCGCAGTGCGAGACGACCCAGGTGACCGAGACGGGCAGCGGCGCCGCGCTGTTCGGCTACACCAAGCTCTACGGACAAGTCCCCGGCGGACAGGCCGAGTTGCTGCGCGTGCCGTTCGGGAACACCCTGCCGATCAAGGTGGAGCACGGCCCGCCGGACGACCGGTACGTCTACCTCTCCGACGTCCTGCCGACGGCCTGGCAGGCGGTCGAGTACGCGGACATCCCGCCCGGCGGCTCCGTCACCGTCCTGGGCCTCGGCCCGATCGGCGACATGGCCACCCGCGTCGCCCGCCTGCGCGGCGCGGACCTCGTCGTCGGCGTCGACCGCGTGGACGCCCGCCTGGAACGCGCCCGGCGGCTCGGCACCACGGTCGTCGACCTGCGCGAGACCGGCACGGACGCCGGCGACGCGGTCCGCGACCTCACCGGGGGCCGGGGCACGGACGCCGTGATCGACGCCGTGGGTCTTGAGGCGCACGGCGCGCCCGTCGCGCAGGCCGCGCAGTGGGCCGTCGGCCTGCTCCCCGGCAAGCTCGCGCGCCCCCTGATGGAACGCGCGGGCGTGGACCGCACGGCCGCCCTGTACGGCGCGGTCGACGCGGTGCGCCGGGGCGGCACCCTCTCCCTCAGCGGCGTCTACGGCGGCGCCGCCACCCCCATGCCGATGCTGACGATGTTCGACAAGCAGCTCACGATCCGCATGGACCAGGCCAACGTCTGGCGCTGGGTGGACGCCATTCGCCCCCACCTCACCGACGACGATCCCCTCGGCGTCGACACCTTCGCCACCCACCACCTCCCCCTCACGGAGGCGCCGTCCGCCTACGCCGCGTTCCAGACGAAGACGGACGGCATGATTAAGACCCTCCTCAGGCCCTGACCCTCCGCAAGGCCCTGACCGGCGCTCACTCCCCGCCGGCCTGCTCCTGTGCCCGCTTGTTCGGCGAGGTCGCGTCGCCCGCCTCGCCGCTGCGGCGCACCCGCCCCGCCCGCCTGAACGCGTCGGCGATCCGCTCCGCCAGAGTCCTGTGGCCGTCCTTGTCACGCATGACGTTCCTCCCTACGTGTGTCTTGTCACTCCCGGGTTCCCCGTCCGGCGCAGGTGCATCATCCGGCCGGTTCCAGGTACTCCGGTGACAGGCCACCGTTCACGAACAGGAGGTAGAGAAGTGAACGACCCCGGCAGCGCGGACGACGTCCACCAGCCCGGCGGCGACAACGAGGAGCAGGAGGACGCGGCGCCGCTGGACCTCCAGGACGCCGTCGACGAACGCGCCTACGACGACCTCCTCGACGAGGGGTACTCGCCGCCGGAGAAACCCCTCGGCGTCAACCGCAGGGGCACCACCGCGCGGGAACAGCGCGAGGGCGAGCCCTTGGAGGAACGACTGCGGCAGGAGACGCCGGACCCGGGGCCCGAGCCCGGTGACGGCGTCGGGGATCTGCCCGGCGGGGAGGGCGAGCCGCGCGACGACGAGACGGGTGACCGCCGTGCCGGTCGGCTGGTCGCCCCCGACGAGGGCGTACGGACGGACACGACGCCCGAACTCCTCGCCGACGACAAGGGTGTTGACGGCGGCGCGGCGGGCGCGGAGGAGGCGGCGGTGCACATCGTGCCGGGCGAGGACGAGGGCGAGCGGTGAAGGGGTCCGGCCCGGTCGCCGGGGGAGGCGGCCGGGCCGGAGTCGGTCAGCTTCTGGCTCAGCGCACCTCCCGTGCGTACGGCGCCACGACGATCCGGTCGATCAGCGGCGCGAACCGGGAGCGCAGCAGCACCCCGGGGAACGTGTCCGACGCGTAGGACGTCCCGTCGAAGTTGGGCAGCTCCTCCGAGCGGAACGACACCGTGTTCGCGCCCTTCTTCAGCTGCACCGGCACGGTCAGCTCCCAGAAGTTGTCCTGGTGGAAGCTGTGGGGGAAGTTCACCCGCCGGGGAGCGGCGCCGTTGACGGAGAGGTCGGCGTGGCGGGCCAGGGGGTCGGGGTTGTAGTGGGTGGCCGGTGACTGCTCGGGGTTGGAGTAGCGGATGCGCAGCGCGTACAGCCCGGCCCGGTCGGCGTCGACGGTGAACGTCGCCGTGTTGGTGTTGCCGGGGTCGCCGCCGACCCCGGTGATCGCCGTCCCGCCGGTCGCGAGCGGCAGCGTCGTGAGGCTCGCCGACCCCGCGAGGACGGCGTCGCCCGCCTCGTAGGTGCGCGCCGGGAGCCGGCCCGCGGTCGGTGTGACCGCGAGGCGGTCGACCAGCGCCGGGTTCGAACTCCCCGTCAGGGTCACCTTGTTGACGCCGCCGGAGAGGGAGACGGCGACCTGGCGCTTGCCGGGGCCGAGCGTGAGGACGTCGTTGCCGTTGACGGACAGCCGCGCGCCCGCGCCGCCGACGGCGTCGACCGTGAGAGTGGCCTCGCGGTCGGCGGGGGAGTACACCCAGAACGTAGCCGTCTGCCCCCGCCCGACCCGCGCGCCGCCGGCCCCGGTGAGCGCGGGCCCGTACACGGGACGCGCCCCGCCGCCGAGCCACGCCAGCTCACCCTCGTACACCCGGGTGCCGGCCGACGGGGACGGCAGGGACAGCGTGACGCGGTCCACGAGCGCGTCGCCCTTGGTCGCGCGCGTGCCGTCGAGGCTCTTCGCGGCGAGCGTGAGGGTGTGCCGGCCCTTGGTGAGGCGGACCTTGGCGTCGGTGTGGTCCCAGACGACCCACTTGTAGCCGAGCGGCAGGTACAGCTCCTGCTCGGCGGCTCCGTCCACGCGCAGGAACACGTTGGTGGGGCCCTGTTCGCTCACCTTGTCGTACGTGTTGAGGGAGTTGGCGAAGACGCTGAGGTCGTAGGTGCCGTCCTCGGGCACGTCGACGGTGAAGTCGAGCGTGACGTCGGAGCCGGTGCGCAGGCCGCCGACGTCGTAACTGCCGGAGGTGTAGAACCTCGACACGTCGCGCGGGGAGCCCTCGGGCCCGTTCTTGGAGTACCCGGACCCGGTGTGCGCGGCGTCCTCGGCCTCGTAGGAACCCTGCCACCGCACGGGCGCCGCCTGCGCGTTGAGGGCCTTGCCGGCCGGGCTGAGGACGATCTCGTACGCCGAGGACTCCTTCAGCGCGGGCAGCGTGCCGTCACCGAAGTCGACGGTGACCGTGCCGTCGGCCGCGACCTTCAGGTTCTTCTCGGTGATCAGCTTGGGACCGGAGTTGTCGCCGATCTGCCCGCTCCACTCGATCTCCCGCACCCAGGCGTGGACTTGAGAGCCGAACACCTTCTTCGGGACGCCGGAGAACGTGATGTTCCCCTTGCCGGCGGACCCGCCGAAGATCAGCCGCGCCTGCTTCTTCGCCTCGTCGAGCGTGGCCACGCCCTGCATCGTGTAGTTCTGGCCCGGGAACGGCGGCGTCACGGAGACGGTGTGCCCGCTCATCGAGGCGTACGAATTGAGCAGCCACCACTGCCCGTTGCCCCGGTTGGACTGCACGGCCGAGTCGGAGAGGTTGCCGTCGATGTTCCAGTACGCGATGTCGGCGTCCACCTTGGACTCCTCGATCGCGGACACCCACTGGATCATCTGGCCCGGCACCGAGGTGTGGTAGTTGAACGCGTACTCGTTGATGTTGACCGGCAGCGGCCCGATACCCAGTTCCTTCTCCCAGGCGCGGTACTTGGCGACGCTCTGCCGCACCGCCTCCGGGTGGCTCAGCTCGTGCCAGGTGATGACGTCGGGCATCGTCTTGGCGGCCTTCGCGTGCGTGAGGAAGCCCTTCACCTGCTCGTACAGGATGCTGGTGTTGGGGCCCGCGATCCGCGCGTCCGGAATCCGGCTCTTGATGAGCTTGTACGCGGAGTCCCACGCGGCGAAGTAGGCGGCCGGGTCGTCCAGCCAGCTGACCTTGTCGTAGCTCCACTCGCCGGTTCCGTACATGTTGCCCTCGGGCTCGTTGAACGGCACGAAGACGATGTTGTCCCGGTACTCCTCGGGCAGCCGCAGGACCTGGTCGACCTGCTTGGCCATCTTCTCCTCGTACAGCTTCACCTTCTCGGCGGGCGTGCTGCCGGGCCACTGGTAGGGGAAGCCGCGGTGGATGTCGGTCATGTAGATGTAGACGTCGCCGTCGGTGGAGTCCGCGAGCGGCTTGACGACCTCCAGTGCGTCGGCGCCCGGGTGCTGCGGCCCGTCCTGCGCCTTGGTCGAGACCGTCCGCAGCCCCATGCCCTCGATCAGGTTGTTCGTCGGGACGTCGGGCCCGTACACCCCGTACAGCGTGCCCGACGCGCCGCCGTGGAACGCGCCCGTGTTTGTGGCGAGGTCGACGGTGAGCTGCCCCTCGCGCACGACGGTGACGCTCGCCGACACCGCCTGCCCGGCGGACCGTCCGGCGACGGTGAACGTGCCGGGCTTCGCGTACTTGTCGGCCGGGACGGCGTCCCAGGTGACCGGCACGTCGCGGTCGTAGCCGTCGGAGAAGGAGGCGCGGATGACGGCGGGCAACGGCGGGGGCGTGCCGGTCGCCGTGCGGAGGTCGAAGGCGGTCTGCGAGAGGCGCTGGAGCGTGGGCGGCGCGGTGATCCGGCCGGCCACCTGCTCGGCGGTGAGGGCGGTGTGCCAGACGGCGAAGTCGTCGATCGCGCCCTTGAACAGGGGGTCCTGGAACCAGGACTTGCCGATGTGGCCCGAGGTCGTCGCCGAGGCGCCCACCAGGTCCTTCGCCTTGATGCCCGTCTCGGCGGAGGAGACGGCGACGCCGTCGAGGTAGGTGGTGATGCGGCGCGCTCCGGTGTCGAGGGTGACGGTGACGGTCCGCCACTGCTCGGCGGGCAGCGGCGCGTACCCGGACACCTGCGCCTCCGCGCCCCCGCCGCCCAGGCTGACGGCCGTGCGCAGGACGCTGCCGTTGGAGGGGGTCGTGAACAGGTACGTCGTGGTGTCGGTGCCCAGGTCGAAGATGCGCTGCCAGCTCGACGCGTCGGTGCCCCACCTCACGCGGGCCGAGACGGTCAGGTCGGCGGCGTCGCCCACGACCTCGCGGGGCAGCCGGACGTAGGCGCCCGTCGAGGTGGGCGCGCCGCCGGGCAGGGCGAGGGCCTTGCCGCCGGTGGCGCCCGCGACCGACTGGGCGGTCTGCGGGTTCACCAGGGTCGCGGTCAGGTTGTTGCCCGAGGTGTCGGTGATGCGGCCGGAGGCGGGGTCGTCCTGGTCGAAGGTGTAGTGCGCGACGGGCGCGGGCGCGTCGGCCGCCTGCGCGGGGACGGCGGGAGTGGCCAGCAGGCCCGCGCCGAGGGCGAGCGCCACGGCGGCCGGGGCGCGGCGCCGGGCTGATCTCTCATCGGGGGATGGCATGGATCGCGTCCTCAATCCTTGGGTCGGCATGCGTCGAACCGGTTCGATCGAGCGGGGGAGAAGCGGTGCCCGGGAGCGGGGGAGGGATCAGTTCATCGAACCGGTTCGGGAAGCTAGCACCGGCCGGAGCGCCCGGCAATCCCCCCGACACAGGCCGTTTTCGGCGGGAAGGAAGTCCCGCCAGGGGTGTTGACACACGTTCAGGTGCTTCCTACCTTCACTTCACGCGAACCGGTTCGACGATCGGCCCGCTGAGAGAACCGGTTCGACGAAGGAGTCCCGTGAACATCGGTGAGATCGCCCGGCGGGCCGGTGTCTCCCGGAGCACCGTCTCCTACGCCCTCAGCGGCAAGCGCCCCGTCTCCGACGACACCCGGCGCAAGATCCAGCACGTCATCGACGAACTCGGCTACCGCCCCAACGCCAGCGCCCGCGCCCTCGCC
Source organism: Streptomyces roseirectus (assembly GCF_014489635.1). Lineage (NCBI taxonomy): Bacteria > Bacillati > Actinomycetota > Actinomycetes > Kitasatosporales > Streptomycetaceae > Streptomyces > Streptomyces roseirectus. The sequence continues at coordinate 9,540,809 of NZ_CP060828.1, forward strand.
AACGGCCGCACCTCCACCATCGGCCTGGTCTTCCCGCCCGCCGGCCCCCACTACACCGGCATGCAACTCGACTTCATCGGCAGCGTCGTCGAAGCGGCCGCCGCCCACGACTACGACGTCCTGCTCTCCCCGAGCGGCGTCGACAGCGACCGCTCCTTCCAGCGCCTGCTCGGGGAACGCCGCGTCGACGGCGCGATCCTCATGGAGATCCGCCTCCAGGACGACCGGGTCGAGCACCTGGCCGCCCTCGACTTCCCCGCCGTCACCATCGGCCGCGTCGCCCGCCCCGAGACCACCTGGTGGGTCGGGCTCGACCACACCGCGCTCGCCGCCGCCTGCGTCCACCACCTCGCCGACCTCGGCCACCGCCGCATCGCCCTCCTCAACCGCCCCGCACCACTCCTGCGCGCCGGCTACGAGTCCGCGCACCGGGGCCTCGACGGCTTCACCAAGGCCGCCGCCGAACGCGGGCTGACCGTCCGCGCCCACTGCTGCGGCGACGACGCGGCCTCGGGCCAGGCGTGCGTGGAGCGGATCCTGTACGACGACCCCGCGACGACCGCCCTCGTCACCCTCAACGAGGCCGCGCTCGGCGGCGTGTACCGGGCACTCGCCCAGGCCGGCCGGCACGTCCCCCGCGACTTCTCCGTCACCGGCGTCGTCGCCGCCCGCTGGGCCGAGACGGTCACACCACAGCTCACCGCCGCCGACGTACCCGCCGAGGAGATGGGACGGCGCGCCGTCGACCTGCTGGTGGAACGCCTCGACAAGCCGGACGCCCCGCCCCGCCACCACCTCCTGACGCCGCCGATCTCCCTGCGGGCCAGCACCGGGCCCGGCACACCGGCGAAGCCCTAGCCGCACGGGCCAGCACTCAGGCACACCAACGGATATTCACCAAAGGACCCCTCGCGATGAACAGTTCCGCCAGACAACGCCGTCTGACCGCCGCCACCTTGACCGCCCTCGCCGTCGCCGTGAGCGCGACCGCCTGCTCCTCCGGCTCGGACAGCGCCGGCGGCAAGGACTCCGACGGCGGCACCTACACCGTCTGGGACCCCTACCCCCAGTTCGCGAAGGACTCGGCGTGGGTGAAGCTCCTCGACCGGTGCGGCACCGAGGCCGGGGTGAAGGTCAAGCGGACCGGCTTCGACACCAGCGACCTCGCCAACAAGACGCTCCTCGCCGCCCAGCAGGGCAACTCCCCGGACGTCCTCGTCGTCGACAACCCCGTCGTCTCCACCCTCGCCGAGGCCGGCGTCCTCACCACGACCGCCGAGAACAAGCTCGACACCTCGCAGGCCGACCCCAACCTCCTCGCGGCCGGCCAGTCCGGCGGCAAGACGTACGGCACCCCGATCGGCGCCAACACCCTCGCCCTCTACTACAACAAGACGGTCCTGAAGGCGGCCGGCGTCGACGTCGCCACGATCAAGGACTGGGCTTCCCTGACCGCCGCCCTCGACAAGGTCAAGAAGGCCGGCAAGAAGGGCATCACCTTCTCCGCGATCGGCACCGAGGAGGGCAGCTTCCAATTCCTGCCCTGGTTCTGGGGATCGGGCGCCCAGCTCACCCAACTCGACTCCGCGCAGGCAGAGTCGGCGCTCACCCTCTGGAAGGGCTGGCTGAAGAACGGCTACGCCCCCAACTCCGTCCTCAACAACACCCAGACGACCAGCTGGCAGGAGTTCGCCACCGGCGACTACGCCTTCGCCGAGAACGGCACCTGGCAGCTCGCGAACGCGGAGAAGGCCGGCTTCGAGTACGGCGTCCTGCCCATCCCCGGCGCAAGCAGCGCCTCCGCGCCCGCCCCGACCGGCGGCGAGTTCGTCACCCTCCCCGTCCAGGACGACACCGGCCGCTACGCCACCTCCCAGAAGCTCGCGGCCTGCCTCACCAGCGAACAGGGCCTGTACGACACGGACTCCGCGCTCTCCTACGTCGCCCCCACCGCCGCCGTCCAGGCCAAGCAGGTCGCCGCGAACGCCGCGCTGAAACCCTGGGTGGAGGCCGTCAAGTCGGCGAAGGGGCGCACCAGTGACGACCTCGGCACCACGTACCCGAAGATCTCCGAGCAGTTGTGGAAGGCGGTGCAGTCCGCGCTGAGCGGATCCAAGTCGCCCAAGGACGCGCTGAAGTCGGCGCAGGGCGCGGTCAAGTGACGCAGCAAGCCGTCGCGTTGACGAAACCGAGGGAGCTTCCGGCGAGCCGCCGTCCGCGCTCCACCCAGTGGGCGGCCTGGGCGTTCCTCACCCCGGTCACCCTCTACCTCGCCCTCTTCTACGCCTACCCCCTGTACCGCAACCTCGATCTGAGCCTGCGCCACTACACCGTCCGCTCCTTCGTGCGGGGCGACGCGCCCTTCACCGGCCTCGACAACTACCGCACCGTCCTCGACGACCCGACGTTCGCCCCCGCGCTCGTCCACACCGCCCTGTTCACCGGGGTCTGCCTGGTCTTCCAGTACGCCATCGGGCTCGCCCTCGCGGTCTTCTTCAACCAGCACTTCCGGCTCTCCGCGACGCTGCGCGCCCTGTTCCTCGTCCCCTGGCTGCTGCCGCTGATCGTGTCCGCGTCCACCTGGTCGTGGATGCTCAACAGCGACTCCGGGATCGTGAACGCCGCGCTGAAGGCCGTCGGGCTCGGCTCGGTGAACTGGCTGACCTCGCCGTCCTGGTCGCTGGTCTCGGTGATCATCGCGAACATCTGGATCGGCGTGCCGTTCAACCTCGTCGTCCTCCACAGCGGGCTCCAGTCCATCCCGGCGAGCCTGTACGAGGCGGCCTCGCTGGACGGGGCGAACGCCTGGCAGCGGTTCTGGTCGGTCACCTTCCCGCTGCTGCGGCCGGTGTCCGCGATCACCCTGCTCCTCGGGCTCGTCTACACGCTGAAGGTGTTCGACATCATCTGGATCATGACGAAGGGGGGCCCGGCCGACTCGTCGACGACGTTCGCGACCTGGTCCTACCAGCTCGGGTTCGGCAACCTCCTGCCCGCGTTCGGGCCCGGCGCGGCCGTCGGGAACCTCCTGGTCGCCGCCGCGCTCGTGTTCGGGTTCGTGTATCTGCGGGTGCAGCGGAAGCAGGCGACGGCATGAGGAACGGCTGGAAGACCGGCATCGGAGTGCTGCTGACCGGGATCATGCTCTTCCCGGTCTACTGGATGGTCAACGTCTCGTTCACCCGCGACCAGGACATGCGCAAGAGCCCACCGGACCTCTTCCCGACGCACGGCACGCTCGCCGGGTACCGGACCGTCCTCGACGACCAGCTGCCCTACCTCGGCACCAGCCTCGTCATCGGGCTCGGGACCGTCGTCCTCACCGTCGCGCTGTCCGCGCCCGCCGGATACGCGCTGGCGAAACTCCGCCCGCGCGGCGGAGGCGTGCTGAGCTTCGTACTGCTCGCCGCGCAGATGATCCCCGGAATCATCATGGCGATGGGGTTCTACGCGATCTACCTCCAGCTCGGGGTGCTCCAGTCCGTGCCGGGGCTGATCGTCGCGGACTCGACGCTCGCCGTGCCGTTCGGCGTGCTCATCTTCACCGCGTTCATGTCCGGGATCCCCGGCGAACTGCTCCAGGCCGCGCGGACCGACGGCGCGGGCACACTGCGGACGTTCTGGTCGATCGTCCTGCCGATGAGCCGCAACGCCGTCGTCACCGTGTCGCTGTTCGCCTTCCTGTGGTCCTGGTCCGACTTCGTGTTCGCCAGCACCCTCGTCAACGGCGGGGCCCACGAGCCGATCACGCTCGGGATCTACCACTACATCGGCAACAACAACCAGGAGTGGAACGCCGTGATGGCCACCGCGGTCGTCGCCTCCCTGCCCGCCACGGTGATCCTCGTCCTCGCCCAGCGCTACGTCGCCGCGGGCGTCACCGCAGGCGCGGTCAAGGACTGAACTCCCCTCCGCCCGACCCCAGTTCCAGAAACGAGTCGCCCCCCATGACCGCTCTCCCCTCCGGTCCCGCGTTCTCCGTCCACGACATCCCCTTCAGCCACTCCGGGTCCTGGTTCGACATCTCGCCCGTCGTCGCGGAGAAGACCTACGCCGACGACCTCCACCTCGTCTCGCACCAGAACGGCATGCACGGCGTCCTGCGCCTCGTCCCCCTCGACCCGGTGACCGGCGCCCGCGCCGAGACTCGCGTCGAGGCCGTCCCCGGCCTGCTGACCTGGACCGCGGGCACCGGACGCGCCGACCTCGCCTACGAGACCCCGGACACCCTGCGGCTGCGCGGCAGCGGTCTGGACGTCGCCGTCCTCGCCGCCGCGCCGACCCTGACGCCGTTCAGCGGCACCTACTTCTTCCACGACCCGGCCTCGAACGCCCACGTCTTCACCTCCTACGAGACCGGACGCCGCTACCGCGTCACCGTCCTGACCGGCACCGTCACCGACGTCACCGGCGACCAGGCACTCGGCGGCGCCGAACGGGGCGTCGCGGTCACCGGGGACTGGGAGATCGCCGTCGAGGAGATCGACACCGCGCGCGAACCGTACGCGCCGGGACCGGAGTTCGACGCGGTCGTGGAGCACGCGCGGGCGCAGTTCGCGGAGTTCGCCGACGCCGTCGCACCGTGGCGGTCGGCCGCGACACCGGCCGCCGAACTCGCCGCGTACGTCCTGTGGTCGGCGACCGTGCGGCCGACCGGGCTGGTCAAGCGGCCCGGCGTCCTCATGTCCAAGCACTGGATGGACAAGGTGTGGAGCTGGGACCACTGCTTCAACGCCCTCGCCCTCGCGCCCGGTCGCCCCTCGCTCGCCTACGACCAGTTCGCGCTGCCCTTCGACCACCAGGACGCCGCCGGCGCGCTGCCCGACTCCGTCACCCACTCCGAGGTCCTGCGCAACTTCGTCAAACCCCCCATCCACGGCTGGGCCTTCGGCCACCTGCGCCGCCGCCTGCCCGACCCGCTCCCGCGCGCCGAACTCACCGAAGCCTACGAGCGGTTGACCCGCTGGACCGACTTCTGGCTCACCGCCCGCCGCGCCCCCGGCGCCGACCTCCCGCACTACGAGCACGGCAACGACAGCGGCTGGGACAACGCGACGACCTTCGACCCCGAACGCGTCGTCGTCACCGCCGACCTGTCGGCCTTCCTGGTCCTGCAACTCCACGAACTCGCCCGCCTCGCCGAGGAGTTGGACAGACCGGACGAGACGGCCCACTGGACCGCGCTGGCCTCCCGGACCCAGGCCGCCCTTCTGGACCAGCTCTGGCACGGCGACCGCTTCGTCACCAAGTCCGCCTCCACGCACGCCACATGGACCAGCGACAGCCTCCTCGACCTCATGCCCATAGTCCTCGGCGAACACCTCCCCACCGACATCGCCGCCACCCTCGCCGACCGCGTCAAGTCCCACCTCACCCCCCACGGCCTCGCCACCGAACTCACCGCCTCCCCCCACTACCTCCCCGACGGCTACTGGCGCGGCCCCATCTGGGCCCCCGCCACCATCCTCGTCGAGGACGGCCTGCGCCGCGCCGGCCACCACCGCCTCGCCGACGACATCTCCACCCGCTTCCGCACCCTGTGCGAAACCCACGGCTTCGCCGAGAACTTCGACGCCCTCACCGGAACGGGCCTGCGCGACCGCGCCTACACCTGGACGGCGTCGGCCTACCTGCTGCTGGCGGAGGCACACACCCGGCGCGGCGCGAGCTGACCGGCGACCCGCTTGTGACCGGTCCCCCTCTCTGATACCTGATGCATGCCCGGCACGCGCGCAGAGAGGGAACCCCGGTGCCCTTACGGATCCACCTCACCCAGGACGACCTCCTGCGCGTGTCCCTCGCCCCGGGCCCCGCGCTGCTCACCGAGACCGTCACCAGCCTGCGCGTCCTCCAGCAGCGCAGACCGGGACCGGCACTCGGCCCGTGGCAGCGCTGGGCCCGCCACCGCATCCCGCGCTCGGCGCACGCCCTGCGCGCACTCGTCCCCGCCGGCAGGGCGATCCCCGACTTCCTCACCCCGCACGGCCACGCCGACCTCGACGAGGGCCTGGACGCGCTCCTCCACACGCCGCGCACCGTCCTGCGGGCCGACCTGGAGGACTTCGTCCAGCTCTCCGGCGCCCGGCTGCCCGCCTGGGCCGACGACCTCGCCTCCGGCTCCCCGCGCACCCTGGACGCGGTGGCCCGCGCCCTACGGGACTGGCACGAGGCGGTGATCGCCCCCATGAGCGGCCACCTGCACGGCCGGATCGAGGGCACCCGCTCGACGGCGGCCCGCACCCTGCTCGCCGAAGGGCTCGACGCGCTGCTCTCCGGGCTCCATCCCACGATCACCTGGAAACCACCGGTGCTGGAACTCGCCAGCGCCCACCACGACTTCGACATCCCTCTGAAGGGACGCGGACTGCACCTGGTGCCGTCCGTGTTCTGCGGACGCGGGGCCGCCCTCAACCTCGTCGACGACCAGCCGGCCGTCGTCTTCTACCCCGCCGCCCCCGACCCCCTGTGGACCCCGGACCACCGGCCCGGACCGGACGCCCTGGGTGCCCTCCTCGGTCCCACCCGCGCCGCCGTGTTGCGGGCCGTCGTCGCCGGACACGGCCTCACCACCGGTGAACTCGCCCGCCGCGCGGGCATCTCGGCGGCCACGGTCTCCCACCACACGACCCTGCTGCGCGACGCGGGCCTCATCACCACCCACCGCGTCGGCCCGCACGCCCACCACGTCCCCACCCCGCTCGGCACGCGCCTCGTGGACGGCTGACCAGCACTCTTCGAGCACCGTCGACACGCGTGGGCCGAGGCGGGCGTGCCCTCCAGGATGGGGGAGTCCGCCGGGCCCGGAGACGCGCGGGGGACGTCAACTCCCTCCGGGCCCGGCGAACCCCGAGGGGCCTCGCGTCAGCGCCGGCGCAGCACCCACTGACCGAACGACCTGCGGGCCGGGCGGATCAGCACCCGGCCGAAGCTCTTGTCGCCGGTGAGTTCGATGCGCAGGACGGCCGGGCCGGGGTGGTCGGGGGCGCGGCGGTGGCGGATCCTGGCGTGCTGGACGCGCAGGGAGTCGACGTCGACGTCGATGCCCGGCCTGGTGACGAGGGTGAGGGTCTTGCCGACCATCGCCAGGTCGATGCGCAGAGTGTCCTGGGTGATGACGGCCTGGGTGAAGTCGAGGGTGACGTCGCACCACTGGGTGGCGAGGTCGAGGCGCCGGGGGACGATCCAGCGGCCGACGCGCTCGACCCTGCTGAAGGACTGCTCGACGCGCAGGACGTCCTTGACCTCGGCGACGGACGTGCCGGTGACGGTGGAGACCGGCGGGAGGTCGGCGGTGAGGACGGCCAGCTCGCCCAGAGTCCGGGCGGACAGGGCCAGTTCGATGCGCTCGTCGAGTTCGGACGCCGTGAGCCGGCCGTCCCCGGCGGAGATCCGCAGCACGTCCACGACACGGTCCCGGTCCGCGTGCGAGGCGCGGAGGTTCGCGGTGGTCGGCAGCTTTTCCGGCATCGTCACGTCCCTGTTCCGGTCTGGTGTGGCGCGAGGCTCACAGAGTAGCGCTATATCGCGATGGAGCGTCAGGGGAGTCCTTCGGCGGAGTGCCGGGGGAGCCCTTACGGAGTCCCGGGGGTGCTCTTCGACTCCCGCCACCACGCCGCCCCGACCGCGAGCAGCGCCCCGCCGACGGCGTACGCGGCCAGCACCCACAGCGCCCCGGACGTCGCGTGTCCCGAGAAGTACACGGTGTTGCGGACGACCGTCGTCCCCGCCCCCGGCGGCAGCGCCTGCCCGATCGCGCTCCAGAACGACGGCAGCAGCGGCGCCGGGTACACGCCGCCCGAACTCGGGTTGCCCAGCACGACGAACAGGAGGATCACCAGGCCCGTGCCGAGGAGCCCGAACAGGGTCTGGAGGCCGAGCGCGGTCGCCGCGGCGGCGAGGACGACGAGCGTGCCGATCCCGGTGAGCGCCCAGAAGTGCCCGCCGAGCGCGTCGAACCCGGGCCCGACGATCGCCGCCCCGGCCAGCCCCGACACCAGCGCGTACAGGACGAGCACGCCCAGCCGGATCAGCGTCCGGGAGCGGTTCGCGGGCCGCGAGCCCGCCGCCATGCCCATGATGGTCGCGGTCAGATAACCGCCGATCACCCAGCCGAGGACGAGGTAGAACGACGTCATCCCGCGCCCGTCACCGGCGTTGGGGGAGCGGATGTCGGTGACGGTGATCTGCCGGTGCTGCGCCGCCTCGATCCGCTGCGCGATCTGCGTCGCCGTCTGCGAGACGGACGGCCCGCCGGCGGAGGCGACGAGCAGCGTGTCCCGCGTGCCGGTCGCGTCGAAGAGGAACGCGGCGTCGGACGCGCGCGTGAGGACCCGGCGGCGCGCGGCGTCGGCGTCCGCCACGGCCTCGGCCCGCACCGGGTCGCCGTCGAGGCCGTTGAGCTGGGCGACGATCTTCGCGGAGACCTGCTGCGGGGCGGCGACCGCGACGGGGATGCGGTGGGGGGTGGGGGAGTGGAAGGCGCCGATGTACGACGCGATGAAGGCGAGTTGCACCAGGAGTCCGCCGATGACGAGGCCGAACGCGCGCAGGGTCACGGCGTCCTTGAACTCGGCGGCGAAACCGGTCGGCGCGGGGGTGGACGGAGTGGGGGGAATGCCCTGGGAGGGGCCGTTGTCCGTGTTCACGCGCGCATGATCGCACAGTCGGCTGAACCCGGAGAGCCGTGTCAGGCGGCGGGGCGCAGGTGGTTCCGTGCCCATTCCTCGAAGGACGTGACCGGGATGCCCAGATCCCTCGCGTACCGGGGGCGGCCCGGTTGCTCCGCCACGTTCAGCCACGCGTGGCTCGCGCCCATCGCCGGCATACCGGCGGCAAACGCCTCCTCCTCGGTCATGTCCGGCGCGGACAGCGGTGTGCCCAGCACGCGGGAGAGGACGTCGGCGATCCGCGTCATGGACAAGTGGTCGCCGGCCAGCTCCAGTTCGACCCCGTCGAACCGCTCCGGGTCGGTGAAGGCAGCGGCGGCGGCCCGGCCGATGTCGTCCGCCGCGATCAGGGACAGCCGGGTCTCGGGGCGCAGGACGCTCACCAGGCCGGCCTCGACGCCGCGCGGGAACAGGAACGCCATGGACGGGAGGAAGTTCTCCATGAAGAAACCCGGCTTCAGCAGCGTCCAGTGGGCGAAGCCGGCCGCGCGGACCCGGTCCTGGAGCGCGCTCTTGGCGCCCAACGGGGCCTCCAGCAGGGGCCAGCGGCCTTCGGCCCAGCCGGGCGTCCCGGTGTGCGGGCCGACACCGGTGGCGGACGTGTGCACGAACTGCGCCACTCCGGCGGCCTTCGCGCCCTCGATGAGGTTGACGCCCTGGACCACCTCGCCGTCGTGGTCGAAGCCCTCGGGGGTGACGGCGGGCATCTGCACGGAGAAGACGGCGCGGGCGCCCTCGGCGGCCCGGACCACGGAATCGCGGTCCAGGAGGTCGCCGGTGACCAGTTCGGCACCGAGTGCCTTGACGGCTCGGGCCCGTTCGGTGGCCGGGTCGCGCACCAGGGCGCGGACGGGCACGCCCGCCGCGAGCAGCGCGCGGGCGGTGGCACCGCCCTGCCTGCCGGTGGCGCCGGTGACCAGAACGGGTGCGGAAGGTGCGGACATGACGCTCCCTCGAGCTGCTCGTCGATAAAACGGCGGGGCCCGCCGTTTATGCTCCGGTACGATACGGCGGGCCCCGCCACTTATCAATCCCGGAGGTGACGCCATGCCCGAGCACCAGCGTGCGGACGCCCGGCGCAACTACGCGCGCATCCTCGCCGTGGCCGGGGAAGAGGTCGCCGCCCACGGCGCCGACGCCTCCCTGGAACAGATCGCCCGCACCGCCGGCGTCGGCTCGGCGACCGTGCGCCGCCACTTCCCCACCCGCCGCGCCCTGCTGGAGGCGGTCTCCCGGGAACGCATCGAGGCCCTGTGCGCCCGCGCCCACGCCCTGACCGGCCAGGACGACGGTCGTACTGCTCTCCTGGCATGGCTCGACGACGTCCTCGCCTACTCCGTCTCCGCCCGGGGACTCGCGGCCGCACTCGCCTACGACGGCCCGGTGCACGAGAACAGTTGCTCGGCCGCGCTCGAAGAGGCCGCCGAACCACTGCTGCGCCGCGCCGCACGGGACGGCGCACTGGCGGCGGACATCACCGTCTCCGACCTCATCACCCTGATCGTCGGCATCGTCCTGGCCACGGAGCACCACCCCGACCCCGCCACCCGGGCGAGCCGCCTGTTCCGGCTGGCCGTCACAGGACTGAGCCCGCAGAGCTGAACCAGCTCCCGTCACAGCTCCGGATCCGGCGTGCCAGCGAACGACGACACGCAGTCCGGCGGAGTCCACGGCGAGGCGACGACATGCCCGTCCACGCTCAGCGCCGGATCGAGCGGCACCACGCGGACCCGGCGTGCCGCGAACCCGCTCAACTGCTCGGCGGTCAGCGGCGTCCAGGCCCCGTGCCCGCCGCCGATCTCGATGAGGACGGTGAGGACCGACCCGCCCGACCGCCCGGCGGGCCCCCGGCCGGCCCCGTGCGGGGCCGACGTGACCGCGTCCTGCCATGCCGGATCCTCCTCGCGCGTCGGCAGCCGCAGCGCGACCCGGGCCAGCTCGGCCGGCCGCACCACCGCGAGGCCGGCCGCCGGATGCTCGAACTCGCCTAGGACCTGGCCGACGGGGTGGCCGCCGCCTGGGGCACCCCCGAGATGGCCGCCCGGCACATCGCACCGCGCACCGCGCCCGGCGCGCGCGTCGTGGCCCAGGCCGTCACCCTGCTGAGCCCCGACCCCGACTGCGCCCGCGCCGACCTGGCCCGGCAGCTCACCGCGGTCGGCCGGATGCCCGCCTACCGTGCCTGCCTGCGCCGCGCGGGACTCACCAACCCCGCCGACACCCTCGTCGTCGGGGACGGCACGACCGTCACCGACGCGGTCAAGCGCTACCAGGACGCCGGGGTGACCGACCTGATCGTCGTCCCCCTCAACGAGAGGCGCCGCACGCTGGACCTGCTGACCGGGTAAGACGCCGACCCCCTTACGTCCGCCGACCCTCCTTACGTTTCAAGGGAGTTGAGGGAACCCCGGGTAGCATCCGGCTCGTGGTGTTCGATTCGGCGCGCTTCGATCTGCGGCCCTACACCGGGTTCGACATGGACCGGTACGTGCGGCGGACGTTCTGCAGTTGGCAGGACGTGGGCTGGCAGTCCCTGCTGGTCCAGCGGTTCGAGCACGTCCCGGTCGCCGAGGACATGGCCCTGCCCGGGACGGCGGACCTGCATCTGGTGCTGCCGGTGTCCGGGCGCGCGGAGATGGAGACCAGCGACGGCGGCGGCCGGGCCGTGCGCCATCGCTGGGTGCCGGGCCGGCTCCTGCTGGGGATCCCGCACCGGCCCGTCGTCCGGCGCTACCGGGGCGACGCGTCGATGCGCAGCGTGCAGGTGCACATCCCGGGCGACACCGTCGACTCGGTCGCCGCGCGGCTGGGCGGCGAGGTCGACTACGAGGCCATGGCCGCCTCCCTCGCCGAGCCGGATCCCCTGCTGGCGGAGACCGTCCGGGCGGTCGGCGCCCCGGGCGGGGCGGGCGAGCTGTACGCCGAGTCCGCCGCCGCCTTCCTGACGACGCACCTCCTCACCCGGCACGGCCGGCTGCCCGCCGACCGGGACCCGGCGCGGGAGGACGCCCGGGTGCGCGCGACGGTGGCGATCATGCGGGACCGGCTCGCCGAACCGGTCACCCTCGCCGACCTCGCCGCCGAGGTGCACCTCTCGGTCTACCACCTGGTCCGGGTCTTCAAGGCCACGACCGGACAGACCCCGCACCGCTACCTCACCGGCCTGCGCATCGAGGAGGCGAAACGCCTCCTGCGCACCACCGCCCTCCCCCTGGACCGCATCGCCCACCGCTGCGGCTTCACCACCGCCGGCGCCCTGTCCACCGCCTTCCTCCGCCACACCGGGGCCCGCCCCTCGACCTACCGCAATTCCTGACCGGCACACCGCAATTCCGGGCATGGGACGGTCAACGGCCCGCGCGTTAGCGTTCATTGGCGGTGCGGGACTCCCGGAACGCCTCACGGGGCACGGCGCGAGCGTGCACCTCAGCCCGCCCGCCCGACCACGTGAGGAAGAACCGGACATGCAGTCGTACGACGTCACCGCCGAGACCACCGCCGCGCCCTCGGCCGTCTGGTCCCTGCTGCTCGACCCGCGCAGTTGGCCGGACTGGACACCGATCGACGCCCTGGACACCGAACAATCGGTCGGCCTGGACGCCGACGGCCGCGACGGCGTCGGCGCGGTCCGCGCGTTCCGCACCGGAAGGGTCCTCAGCAAGGAGCGGATCACCGCCCTGGAGCCCGAACGCCGGTTCGCCTACGAGGGCGTGGAGAACCCGTACCTGCGCGACTACCGGGCCGCGATCGAACTGCGAACCCTGCCCGGCGGCGGCACCGGGATCCGCTGGCACGGCACGTTCACCGCGCGCCGGGGGACCCGCCGGTTCCAGCAGTGGTACCTGCGCCGCTTCATGCGCACCATGGCGACCGGACTCGCCGAACACGCGGTCACACAGACCGGACGCCGCACCCCGTGACGCTCGGGCAGATCACGCCCTGTCGGCGGCCAGGACCTCGCGCAGGTCCTGGACGGCGGCGTCGACGCCTTCGGTGATCAGGACACCGGCGGGGTTGAGGACGACCTCGTCGACGCCGCAATCGCGGTACTCCTGGAGGGCCGACGCGATGTCCGAGGGGGTGCCGACCACGATCCCTCCCGAGCGGAGAAGACGTCGCGCTCCCTCGGCGGGGTCGTTCGGGTCGACGTCGATTCCGGCGCGCCGGAACATGTCGGCGTAGTGAGGGAGGGTCAGATTCGGCCAGGCTCCGGCGTGGGTGAGGCGTTCGAGGTTCCGGCCGGGTCGGCTGACGGCGAAGTGGATCATCGTCGCGATGCGGGGCCGTGCACGGCGGGCCTCCTCCGCGCCGGCCCGCAAGGCGGGGACAAGGGCCTCGTGGACGTACCGCTGGGGTGTCATCAGGGTGATGGCGACGTCGGCGGCGCGTCCGGCGGTGTGGGCCATCGCGGGGCGCAGTACCCCGAGGCCGAATTCCACCGGAGGCGCCCGCAGCGGTTCCAGGGAGCCGTGCAGGGTGAAGGCGTCGCTGTCGTGGTGCACTGTCCTGCCTTCCAGGAGCGCACGGGCCGCGTGGAGGTACGCCTCCATCGCCGAACGGGGACTGCGGTAGGCACTGGGGAGCACCGCCCGCTGGAAAGAGGGGTACGAGGGCCCGTAGCCGGCCACGAAGGGCGCCCCGGACAGAGCCGCGAGGGAACGGGCGTGCAGCGCCGCCTCGTAGGGGTGCCTGAGCGGTGTCACCGTCACACCCGTCCCCAGGGAGATTCCCGGGAAGCGCACGGTGAGGGCCGCGAGGACCTGGTGGGTCTCCAGGGCTCCCATGGACTGTCCGACCCAGAGCCGGCGGGCATGGCCCTCGTGCACGAGGGCGGCGAAGGCGGCGATGCGCCCGAGCCCCTTGGGCTGGACCGGGAAGAGGACGGAGGCGGTCGGCCGGTCGGCCATGACGTCTTCCTTCACGCTGAGGGGGCCGGACGGGGCCGAGCCGGAGGCCGTCGTCGCGGCAGGGTGCCGTGACGACGGCCCCGTTGTCCGGGTTCGCGTCTCACGCCGTCCAGGAGCAGGTCCAGGCGCAGCTGATCAGAGCGTCTTCGGACTCTTCGCCCGCTTCCAGGCTCTGCAGGGCGGTCACGTCGAGCGTGGTCTCCTCGTCCATGGGGTCTCACCTCCTCTCGGGACGTGCTGTGGCTGCCCGCACCGCCGGGTCCTGCTGCGCGGTGCGGAGATTGTGGTCCGGCAGCCACAGGCGTGGACCGCCGTGGATCAGCCGGTGGAGGAAGGCCGCGACGCCGGCGAGGCCGGTGCCGAAGTCGGCCGCTGTGCCGGTTCCCGTCTCGTCCACGGGGAGCACCCGGCCGTCGCGCAGTACATGGCGGACCGCGATGCCCGTGGCGAGGTCCCGCGCCCAGGTCCGGTAACGGTCCTCGCCCGTGGCGTCGGCGAGATCGAGCAGGAACTCGCCGTCGCCCGACAAGCCGTGGCACTGGGACGGGCCGGTGTGCCAGCGCGATCGGTGGACCGCGACGGCGGCCCGGTGGACCAGGCCGCGGAGCCGGTCGTCGCCGTCCTCCCGCCACATGCGCAGCAGGAACGTCCCCACGCCGGAGGAGCCGCTGCACCAGTGGGTACGGAGCGCTCCGGGGCCTTCGCCCGCCGGCCAGCAGGCCGCGCCGTCCAGGTCGCGTGCCACGGACAGCAGCGTGTCGGCCGCTTTCCGCGCGGCCTCGGTGAAGGCGGCTTCGGCGGTCGCCCGCCCGGCGGCGAGGAGGAAGGTCCCGGCCCCGGCGACGCCGTGGGCGAAGCCGTAGTGGACCAGGCCCGCCAGACGGGACTCGAAGTCCGCGGGGATGGGCCACAGGAGCCGGCCGCCTCGGTGCTCGGCCGCCTCCACCACGGCTTCCGCGGCCTGCCGCGCCCGGTCGAGGAAGTCCTTGTCGCCGGTGACCTCCCAGAAGCGGAGCTGGGTCAGTCCGGCACCCGCGACGCCGTGGCAGACGTCCGGGTTGGGCCAGCGCAGGGGGACGGACCGGGCGAGGTCTTCGGCAAGGACGACGGTGTCGCTCTCGCCGAGTGCCCGGCCGGCGTCGAACAAGGCCCAGGCCGTTCCGGACCGGCCGAAGTACAGACCGGGCAGGATCCGTGGTTCGCGTGCCACGACGCCGCTGATCCAGTGGACGGTGTCCTGGACGGCATCGAGCAACGCCGGGTCCCGACTTTCCTCGTAGGCCCGTACGAGTGTGCCGAGGACGCCGGCGGCACCGTGCTGGAGGTTGCACGGATCGCTCGTCCGCCCGGAAGCGGTCGGTTTCCAGAGCCACGTCGCGCTGCCGGGGTCCCTCGTCGCGACCAGGTGGCCGAGGGTGTCGTCGAGCAGGCGCGCCAGCAGGCGACCGCTGGATTCGGCCGGGTGCGAGGCGCCCGGATCGGGAGGGGCGGACGCCAGGAGGACGTCGGGGGCCCGGGAGGGCGCGGGGACGGCCGCGACGGTCGCGGTGATCCGCCGTCGCACGTCGTCGATGCCGGGGCGCCGGCCGGGGTCTTCGTGCATCAGCGCCAGGGCGAGAGGGCCGAAGCGGCGCACAGCGGCGTTGTCCGGGGCGAGCCGGTCGAGCCAGTGGGCCAGGCGCTCCTGCCACGGCCGAGCCGTCGTCGTGTCGTCGGCGGCGAGTACGGGGTCCGCGCCGCTGATGACGTGGAAGAGGGTGGCGCCCAGGCCGTAGAGATCGGCGGCGGGCTGCGGCGCGGTCCCGATCGGGGGCGCGGCGACCTGTTCCGGCGCTCCGTAGCCGGGCGTGAATCCCCTGCTCACGGAACGCTCGCCGGGACGGACGAGCAGTTCGAGGTCGATCAGGCGGAGTGCGCCGTCCTCGGTGACCATGACGTTGGCGGGATGGAGGTCACGCAGGACGAGGCCCCGGTCGTGGACGAGGGCCACGATGCCGGCGAGTTCCGCCGCGATCCGTGCGACGTCCTCGGGCGTGACTCCCCAGGTCCCGTCCTCGGCCCAGCGCAGGGAGTCCGCCACCCATTGGCGCAGGGTGACGCCACGGATCTCCTCCTGGACGAGGAAGAGGTCGCCCTGCTGCTCGAAGAGGTCGACGAACCGCGGGGTGACCCCCGACGGGTCGAACTGCCGGAGCATCTCGGCCTCGTGGCGGCGGGCGTCGCGGATGTCCCGCCCGAGGGCGGTGGCCTGGGTGTGCGGGCGCCCCTGCTTGACGATCACAAAGGCGCCGGTGGTCAGGTCCCGGGCGCGGTAGACGCCGCCGACGGAGCTCTGGCGCAGCGACTGCCGTACCTGGTACCGCCCGTTCAGAAGGACCACCGCGCTCGCCGGACCGCTCGCCCGGGATCCCGTGCCTCCTCCCGGCCGGAACGGGTCGCGTGGTGCCCAGCTCGGCGGGCTGAACCAGGCCCTGCGCTGGTCGAGGACCGGTGTCCCGTCCGGCGCGACGAGCATGGCCTCGTAACTGCCCTCGTTGCCGAGCACCGGCATGCCGTGGAAGACGCCGTACCGGTAGTGCACCAGGCTTCCCGGCCGGTACGCGCGGTCCGACAGGATGCCGGGACCGGGCAGGCCCTCGGTCGCCAGGTCGAGTTCCTCGGCCAGCACGCGCAGGGCGGCGTCACCGGCCTCGGGATAGACGGTGATGAACTTGCCGGCGCTCCCGCGATCGCAGGCGCGGGAGACGAGTTCCGTGACGCGGTCGAGGTCCCTGGCGAACTTGAAGTGACACCGGTGGCGTACGAGAACGTCGGCGGCGCGGGCGAGAACGAGTGGGGCGGAGAGGGGCGTCGCAGACAGGTGCAGCTTCCATCCCTGCACCCGGAACCGGTGCGCGGGAGGACGGACGTAGCACCAGAAGTCCCGCGTCTCCCACTGCCAGTCATGTGCCGCGCGGCGCTCCAGCACGGACCGCACGCAGTCCGGCAACAGCCTCTCGTCCGGGTGGCCCCGGTCCCTCCCCCGCTCACCGCTCCCGTCCATCCCCGCCCCCTCCGCAGTCCCTCCGAAGTACGCCCCCGAAGACCCTTCGAAACTACTCTGCGTAATCGTTTCGTCACAATCACACGAAAGGGGGAACCTCGTCGGCGCTTCGGGGCCCCGCGCCCGGCCGGGCGGGACTTCCCGGACCGGCCCTAACCCAGGACGGCCGGCCTGAGCACGTCCTCGCACCACTCGGCGAAACCGGTGGGCGCCGCCTTGGGGGTGCTCGGCTCGCCGGCGCCGTAGAAGCCCTGGGCGTCGATGGCGTCCATCATGTCGGCGAGCCCGCGCGCCCATGCCTCGCTCGCCCCGAAACGCAGTGCCGTCGCCTTGTAGTCCGCGCTGCTGGTGCCCTGGACGCGCACCGGGCGGCCCAGTGCCTCGGAGACGACCTGGGCCATGCCTTCGGGGGAGAGGGCGTCGGGTCCGACGAGCGGGACGTCGTCCTGGCCGGTCCAGGTGCCGTCGAGGAGCAGCCGGGCCGCCGTGGTGGCGATGTCGCGGGTGGCGCAGGTGCGCAGGACGCGGTCGGTCGCCGCCGCCAGGTGGAACACGCCCGCGTCGCGGATCGAGGGGGCTTGGCCCAGCAGGTTCTCCATCAGGAACGGCGGGCACAGCGCCCGGTAGTGGACGCCGGTGGCCGCGATCGTGTCGTCCATGGCGAGCGACGCCGACACCTGCCCGGCGTTCTTCGCCACGTCGCGCCCCAGGGTCGAGACAGCGACGACCCGCTCGACGCCCTGACGCGTGATCGCCTCGCACAGCGTCTCGGTGAACCTGCCGAAATGGCCCTCCACGCTGTCGGCCCGGGGGTGCGGGGGCACCAGCCAGAACAGGGTGCCGGCGTCCGCGCACGCCTCCTCCACGACGGCGGACTCGGCGTGCGACCCCTGCACGACCTCGACGCGCTCACGCACCTGGGGGGAGAGCCGGGCGGGGTCGCGGACGATCACCCGGATGCCCGCCGTGCGGTCCGGGGCGGCGAGGAGACGGTCGAGGACCTGCCGGCCGATCTGGCCGGTCGGGGTGGTGACGACGATCATGAACAACTCCAAGCAGAGATGCGGAAGGGGATGCCGTCGAGCCTGCTGCCCGGCCCGCCCGAACTGAAGGACCGATCCGCTCCCGCTTGTTACCCTCAGGGCAATACCGACCGGAGGGGGGAGCGTGGATTCCCGCCTGCTGCGCTACTTCGTCGCCGTCGCCGAAGAACTCAACTTCGCCCGCGCCGCCGCACGGCTGAACATCTCCCCGCCACCCCTGTCCCGCGCGATCCGCCAGTTGGAGACGGAACTGGGCGTCACCCTCTTCGAGCGGACCACCCACACCGTGTCGCTCACCGGGGCCGGGACGGTACTCCTGGCCGAGGCCCGGATCGCGCTCGACGCCCTGCAGGCCGCCGGACGACGGGCCCAGCGCGCCGCCGCCCCGCAGCCCAAGCTGGTGCTGGCCGTCAAGGCCGACGGCGACGCCGGACTCCTGGAGGCGATCCTGGCGCGCTACGCGTCCGAGCCGGCCTCCGTACCCGTCGCCGTCCGGCTGTGCGGCTGGGACGAGCAGCCGCGCCTCCTGCGCCAGGGGGAAGCCGACGCCGCCCTGGTCCACGAGCCCTTCGACCGCACCGGCCTGGACACCGAGACGCTGGCCGCCGAACCCCGCGTGGTCGCCCTCGCCGCCACCCACCCCCTCGCCGCCCGGGACCGCCTCACCCTCGCCGACCTCGGCCTGCGCCCGGGGGAGCTGTACCGGTTCATCGACGAGGTCCGCCGCCAGAGCGGCGACCTCGCCCAACTCCTCGCCCTCGTCGGCCTCGGCCGCCTCACCCCGGTGCTGCCCGCCTCCGTCGCCGCCCGCTACCCGCGCCCGGGAGTCGTCTACCGGCCGGTCACGGACGCCCCGCCCGCCGTCCTCGTCATCGCCTGGCCCCAGCAGTCCCGTTCGACGGCCACGGCCGCGCTCGTCCGCGCCGCCGGCTCCGTGGCCGAGGCGGCGCGGGAGCGGGACGGCACCTGAGGCCCGCCCGGACACGTCCGGGTGAACGGGCCCGCCCTGCGGTGTGTCCCCCGCCCGCACCCCCGCCCGCTTCCTAGGTTGCGGCAGGTGACCGACGTGTACCGCATCCTCGAAGAAGCCGCGGCGGCAGCCGAGTTGGACGACAGGGCGGCACTCGCCGCGCTCCTGGACCGCGCCGACGGCCTCACCGCCGACGACCCGCAGCTCCTCGACCACTTCCGGACCGCGCTGCGCGCCCGCCTGCGCCCGCCCGCCGACGAGGGCAACCTCTACCTGCGTGCCGACGGCGACGCCCAGATCGACCTGTTCGCCGTCCTCGCACGGCACCTCCCGCTGCTGAGGGCCGCGCACTACGCGAACGACAGCCTGCTGCCGTTCCTCCACGGGCACGAGCGGGCGACGGTCCTCGCGCTCGGCATCGGCGAGGGCCGCCAGGAACGCGACCTGCTGGCGCGCGCGAGGCACCTGCGCGAGCTGACCGTCGTCGGCGTGGACATCGCCGCAGGCAGCCTCGCCGCCGCCGAGTCGGCGCTGAAGGCGGGCGCCGCGGACACCACCGTCGACTTCCACCCCGTCACCGCGGCGACCGAGGACCTGGACGACAACTTCTGGCAGACCCTGGCCCGGCTGCCCCGCCCCCTCCTGGTCACCGCCTCCTTCGCCCTGCACCACCTGCGGGACACCCCCGACGGCCACGACACCCGCGCCGCCCTCTTCCACCGCCTGCGCGCCCAGGACCCCGCCGCCGTCGCCCTGTGCGAACCCGACGCCGACCACCACCGCTCCCCGCTGCCCGCACGCCTGGCGAGCGCCCGCCACCACTACGGCACCCTGTTCGCCGCGATCGACACCACCGCCGCCACCCACGCCGAGAAAACCGCGATGAAACGCTTCTTCGGCCGGGAGATCCACAACGTGATCGGCGCCGGCGACGCGGACCGCTACGAACGCCACGAACCGCCCCACGCCTGGACCGCCCGCCTGACCGCGGCCGGCTTCCGCCCCCTCACCCCCGCCCGCCCCGACCCCCTCCCCGAACCCGGCTTCACCGCCACCGCCCACCCCACCCACCTCACCCTGGCCTTCAAGGACGTCCCCCTCGCCGCGGTGATCGTCGCCGTCCCCGACCGACCGCCCCACCCGAACCGACGGAGCGTCAGAACCCCGCCGCCTGGGTAAGACCCAGGACGGGCCTCCCGCGCCGGGGACACGTCGCGCGGGCGAACCGGAGGGGGACCGGATGGGGCGGGATGAACAACGGCTGACGCTGACCGAGGCGATCGAGTCGCTGCGCACGGACCTGGAGGCGGCGCAGCGCCAAGGGGCGGGCCGGACACTGGGCTTCAGCGTCCAGGGCATCAGCGTCGAACTCGACGTCGAAGCCGAACGCACCAGCGACGCGGGGGGCGGCGTCTCCTGGTTCGTCGCCGCCAAGGCGGGCCGCTCCCGCACCCGGCGCACCGCCACCCGCCTCGTCCTCACCCTGAAACCGCGCGGCACCCTGACCGTCACCGACCCCGGCGGCCTCTCGCGCGGCACCCCGCCACCGCACACCGGCGACACGGCACGGTGACGGCATGACCGGCACCCTCCCGCCCCCGTCACCGGACGGCGGCACCGCAGACGAGGACCACCCGGCCCCCACCACCCCGGACCGGCTCGTCGAGATCAGCGTCCGCGACGCCCACGGCCGGCAACTCGGCCACGGCTCCGGCTGGCTCCTCGACGACGACCTGGTCCTCACCGCAGCCCACGTCCCGGTTCCCGCCGAAGGGGACCCGCACGCCGTCGTCGAGGTCCGCCGCGGCAGCGCCCCGCCGTACGGGATCTGGCACCGCTGCGCCCTCGTGTGGAGCGGCCTCGCCGACGGCGCCGGCCTGGACGCCGCCCTCCTCGTGGTGACCGGCGCCGGCTGGCAGCCCCCCGACCCCCGCCACCGGCCCCGGCTCGACGGCGGCGGCACCAGCATCGTCGACTTCGAGGTCTTCGGCTTCCCCGCCTTCCACCACACCGACCGCACCGCCTACGACGTCCACCAGTGCGGCGGCCGGCTGCGCCCCGCCAACCTGGGCCGCTCCGAGATCCGTGTGATCGAGGTCGCCGCCGAGGACGCCCCCGCGACCCCGGAGGACTGGCACGGCGTCTCCGGCGCCGCCGTCCTGACCGACGACCAGCACACCCTCGTCGCCGTCGTGATCGGCGCCGACCTGGGCAGCCCCCGCCGCCTCAGGGTGCTGCCCGTCACCCGCCTCCTGCACGACGCCGGATTCCGCCGCGAGCGGCGCGAGCACCGCTACGGCGAACCCCACAACCGGCGCACCGTCCTCGCCGCCGTCCTGGCCCGGCTGACCCGCGCCGAACCCCTCGCCTCCACCGCCGCCTGCCGCGCCCTCGCGGACCGGCTGCTCCCCGGGGCCGCCGCCGACCCCGAGATGGCCGGCCTCGGCGGCCACGACCTCCTCACCGCGCTCGTCGACCGCCTCGCCACCCGCGCCGGCGGCCTCACGGACCTCGCCGCCGACTACGCCCGCACCTGCGAGGACCAGCCCACCGCCGGTGAACTCGCCTTCCTCGCCGAGGAGTTCCACGCCCTCGACCTCCTCGGCGTCCCCCTCTGGTGCGGCCTGCGCGAAGCCCTGCGCCGCCTGGTCCACGCCGACCTGGGCGGCGTCCCCGTCCCCGCGCTGCACGCCCGCGCCGTCGAAGGCACCGACCACATCCCGCTGCCCGCGCACTGCGACGACCCCTGGAAAGCCTTCGTCCACCTGGTGTGCGCCCGCGAGGACAGCCCCCGGCTCCCCGCCGCCCTGCGCTTCCTGGAACTCCTCGCCAGCGCCGTCGGCGGCACCACCTCCGCCACCGTACGGGCCTGCAACCGCAGCTGGGCCCGCCGCCTCGACCTCGCCCGCGACACCCCGCGCGACGACGACGGCCCCGGCTACGCCCGCCAGGTCGACGAACTGCGCTCCCGGCTCGTCAGCACCCCCGTGCAGCGCACCACCTCCGCCCGCCTGCTGGTCGAACTGATCCCCGACCCGAACAGCGACCCCGACGGCTGGACGGTCTCGTTCTGCTTCCAGTGCCGCCCCCACACCGGCACCTGGCAGCGGCTGCCGATGCCGCTCGCCGAACGCGTCATCCACCTGAGCCGGCTGTTCGACCGCGTCGAGACGGCCTGCCGCACCCTCCACGACGTCCACGGCGTCCCCCACGACCGCATCGAGGTCGAGTACATCCTGCCCCTCGACCTCATCGACCACCCCGACAAACTGATCGGCCACGGCGCCCTGCCCCCGACCGCCGCCACCTTCCCGCTCGTCGTGCACAGCCTCGACCGCCTCCACAACAGCACCTGGCGCGCGGTGTGGCAGGACCAGTGGCGGCGCACCCGGCCCCACACCACGGGCCGCCTGCTCTTCCAGATCACCGCCCTCGACCACGCCGACCGCACCACCGCCGAACCCGTCGCCGGAGTCCTCCTCACCGAGAAACCCGGCTCCGCCACCGGCCGCCACGAGGTCAGCACCGCCCTGCGGCACGGCGTCCCGCTCGTCATGTGGCGCCACGACCCGCGCGCCCAGCCCGACTTCTCCGCCCTGTCCAGACGCATCATGACCGAGGGCCGCCTCGACCCGCGCCACCTGCGCCAGGACGACGGCGCCGGACAGGACGTGTGGAACCGCTACTTCGTCGTCATCTTCGACACCCCCGACAACCTGCCCGGCCTCGTCTACGGCGAGGCGTCGTGAACGCGCGCCGATGGAGGAGGACCCATGGCGGCGAGTGACCGGTCGCAGCGCGCCCCGCACGGCTCCTCCCCGGCGGTCTGGGAGAACGTGCCCCCGCGCAACCCCAACTTCATCGGCCGCGAGGCACTGCTCGCCGACCTCGCCGCCCGCCTCACCGACAGCCGCAGCCCCACCGCCGTCCTCCCCGAGGCGATGTACGGACTCGGCGGCATCGGCAAGTCCCAGCTCGCCATCGAGTACGTGTACCGGCACCAGGCCGACTACGACCTCGTCTGCTGGATCCCCAGCGAACGCACCCCCGGCATCGTCAACACCCTCTCCCACTTAGCCGGCCGCCTCGGCGTCGGCGAGAGCGGCGACGCCGCCGCCACCGTCTCCCAGGCCCTCGACGCGCTGCGCCGCGGCATCCCCTACACGCGCTGGCTGCTCGTCTTCGACAACGCGGAGAACGCCCAGACCCTCGCCCCGTTCCTGCCCAATGCCCGCCACGGCGCCGTCCTCATCACTTCCCGCAACCCCCAGTGGGAGGACATCGCAGGCTGCGTCGAGGTCGACGTGTTCTCCCGCGCCGAGAGCGTCGCCCTCCTCAACAAACGCGGCCCCGCCCTCACCCCCGAGGACGCCGACCTCCTCGCCGAGGCCCTGGGCGACCTGCCGCTCGCCATCGAACAGGCCGCCGCCTGGCGCGCCCAGACCGGCATGACCGCACGGGAATACCTGCGCCTCTTCGACGAGAAACGCAGCGACCTCCTCTTCGAAGGCGCCCCCAACCTCTACCAGGAGTCCGTCGCCACCGCCTGGAACGTCTCCCTCGACCGCATCGAGGAGACCAACCCCGAGGCCCTGCACCTCCTCCAGGTCTGCGCCTACCTCGCGCCCGAACCCATCCCGCGCTCCCTGTTCTCCGGCGCCCACCGCGGCGCCATCACCCGCGAACTCGACGTCGCCCTCGCCGACCCCATGCGCCTGGGCCGCGCCGTCCGCGAGATCAAACGCTTCTCCCTGGCCCGTATCGACCCCCGCAACAACTCCCTCCAGATGCACCGCCTCGTCCAGCTCGTCCTCCTCCAGCGGATGACCCCGCACGAGCAGGAACGGATGCGCCTGGGCGCCCAGTCCCTGCTGGCCTCCGCCGACCCCCGCGACCCCGAGTCCAACGCCCAGTGGTACCGCTACTCCGAGCTGTACCCGCACGTCGTCGCCTCCGACGCCATCCACTCCGCCGACCCCTGGGTGCGTGACCTCGTCCACAACACCGCCCGCTACCTCCAGCGGTTCGGCGACCACGACAGCGCCCTCGACTTCACCCGCGAGGCCCACCACGCCGCCACCGAACTCTTCGGCGCCGAGGACGAGAAGACCCTCCAACTCGCCTTCTGGCTCGGCTGGATCCTCTTCAGCATGGGCCGCTACCAGGAGGCCGCCGACATCAACCGGGCCACCCTCGACGTCCACGAACGCGCCCTGCCGCCCGGCCCCACCCGCGCCGCCCAGACCAACGAGAGCCACCTCGACGCCATCGGCGCCGTCGCCGCCGACCTCCGTGTCAAGGGCGACTTCACGCAGGCCCTGGAACTGAGCCGGCGTGTCTTCGAGACGGCCACCGAGGCGTTCGGCGAGGACGACGCCTGCACCCTCAACGCCGCCCACAACCTCGGCGTCGCCCTGCGCCTCGTCGGTCGCTTCCAGGAGGCGTACGAACTCGACCGCACCACCTGGGAACTGAAACAGACCCTGCTCGGCGCCGAACACGAACAGACCCTCCTCACCCGCGTCGGCCTCACCATCGACGAGCGTGAACTCGGCCTCTACCGGCACGCCCGCAACCGCCAGGAGGAGGTCGTCAGCCAGTACCTGCGCCACCTGCGCGAGGACAACGCGGCCGTCCTGCACGCCCGCCGCGTCCTGGCCGTCGCCCGCCGCAAGGCCGGCGACCACGAGGCCGCCCTCGAACTGTCCGAACAGGTCCTCGGCGTCATGGAGGAACGCTTCGGCCCCACCCACCCCGACACCATCGCCGCCACCCTCGGCCTCTCCGTCGACCTGCGCTACACCGGCCGCCTGGAACGCGCCCGCGAACTCGCCGAGGCGTCCCTCGCCCACTACCGGCGCATCTTCGGCGACCACCACCCCCACACCGTCTCCGCCCAGGCCAACCTCGCGATCACCTCCCGCCTGGACGACCTGTGCGAGACCGCCCACACCCTCGACCGCGCCGCCTACACGACCCTCCTGGCCGCCCTCGGCGAACGCCACCCCCTCACCCTGGTCGTCGCCACCAACCTCGCCAGCGACCTCGCCGCCCTCGGCCGCCACGAGGAAGCCCTCGCCCTCGGCGCCCGCACCCACGCCCTGTCCGCTGGCCTCCTCGGCGAGGCCCACCCCTCCACCCTCAGCCTCGCCGCCAACCAGGCCCTCGACCTCACCGCCCTCGGCCGCCACGACGAGGCCGCCGCCCTCCACGACCAGGTCGTGCACGAGATGCGCGACCGCCTCGGCCCCGACCACCCCGCGACCACGGCCCTCACCGACCGGGACCGCGCCAACTGCTTCATCGACCCGCTGCCCCTGTGACGGCGCCGGCGAAAAACCCCTGGAGGCCCGCCGCCGCCCCTTGTTACAGTCCCCGTATGGCTTTCCTCTTCTTCGTCTGAGTCCGGGCACGGCGCACGCCGCCGTCATCGCCGCCCGTCGACCCTTCGTACCCTCAGGGAAAGTCACATGCGCGACCGCGCGCTCACTGCCGTGGCCCAGTTGTCCGTCAAGGACGCCACCAAGTCCTACGGCACCCGCACCGTCCTCGATCAGGTCACCTTCACCGTCCGCCCCGGCGAGAAGGCCGCCGTCGTCGGGGAGAACGGGGCCGGGAAGTCCACCCTCCTGCGGCTGCTCGCCGGGGTGGAGACACCGGACGCCGGGGAGGTCACCGTCAGCTTCCCCGGCGGCACCGGACACCTCACCCAGACCCTCGACCTCGACCCGGCCGGCACCGTCCAGCACGCCGTCGACCGGGCCCTCGCCGAACTCCGTGACCTGGAACGCCGGCTGCGCCACGCCGAACAGACCCTCGGCGACGCGACGGACCAGCAACTCGCCGAGTACGGCGAGCTGTTGACCGCGTACGAGGAACGCGGCGGCTACGACGCCGACGTCAGGGTCGACGCCGCGCTGCACGGACTCGGCCTTGCCCACCTCACCCGCGACCGCCCCCTCGCCACCCTGTCCGGCGGCGAACAGTCACGCCTCGCCCTCGCCTGCGTCCTGGCCGCCGCCCCCGAACTCCTCCTCCTCGACGAACCCACCAACCACCTCGACGCGGCGGCCGTGCACTGGCTGGCGGAGCACCTGCGCGCCCACCGGGGCACCGTCGTCGCCGTCACCCACGACCGCGCCTTCCTCGAACGCGTCGCCACCACCCTCCTCGAAGTCGACCGCGACACCCGCACCGTCCACCGCTACGGCGACGGCTGGAGCGGCTACCGCACCGCGAAGGCCGCCGCCCGCCGCGCCGCCGCCCAGCGGTACGCGGACTGGACCGCCGAGGTCGCCCACGCGCAGGAACTCCTCGACGCCGCGGGCCGACGCCTCGCCGGCACCGGCCGCGACCCGAAACAGGGCTTCGGCAAACACCGCCGCTCCCACGAGGCGAAACTCGGCGGCCAGGTGCGCGCCGTCCGCGAACGCCTGGCCCGCCTCCACCGCACCCCCGTGACACCACCCCCACAGCCCCTGCGCTTCACCGCGACCCCGACGACGCCGGACGACGGCCCCGGCGCCGGCCCCCTCGCCACACTCGACGGCGTCCGGGTCGGCCGGCGGCTGCACCTGGACGGCGTCCTCACGATCGCGCCCGGACAGCGGCTCCTCGTCACGGGCGGCAACGGCGCGGGCAAGACGACCCTCCTGCGCGTCCTGGCCGGCGACCTGGAACCGGACGCGGGCACCGCGCACCGCCCCGCCCGCATCGGCTACCTCCCGCAGGAACTGCCCGCCCGCCCCGCACGGCACACCCTGCTCGCCGCGTTCGCCGAAGGCCGGCCCGGACCCGCCGACGAGCACACCGCCGCACTGCTGTCCCTGGGGCTGTTCCGCGAGGAGGACCTGGAGGTCCACGTCACGGACCTGTCCGCCGGGCAGCACCGACGGCTCCAGCTCGCCCGCCTGCTGACCCGGCCCGCCGACCTCCTCGTCCTCGACGAACCCACCAACCACATCGCGCTCGACCTGGTCGAGGAGTTGCGGACCGCCCTCGCGGCGTACCCCGGAGCGGTGGTCATGGTCACGCACGACCAGCGCTTCCACGAAGGGCTCGACGGGGAACGGCTGGAGCTGCGCGCCGGCCGCCGGAGCCCGTGACCCACCGACCAGCACCAGAAAAGAGGAACCCGATGACCGCCCACCTGACCCCGAAGCAGCTCACCGACCGCACCTCCGCCGCCGTCCAGGCCGCCGTCGCCGCCGGACGCGCGCTCGGCCTGACCGTCACCGACCCCAGAGTGCTGCACGACCTGTTCTCCGTCGTCGTCCACCTGGCGCCCGCCCCGGTCGTGGCCCGCATCCCGACCGTCCTGCCCGAACCGCGCGACCCGGCCGCCCTGGAACGCCGCCAGCGCGACGAACTGGACGTCGCCCAGTGGCTCGCCGACCAGGGCACCCCGGTGATCGCGCCCAGCCCGCTCGTCCCCCGCGAGCCCGTCACGCGCGACGGCTTCTCCATGACCCTGTGGACGTACGTCGACGAGGACCGCGCCAGGCAGCCCGACTACGTGGCGAACGCCGAGAGCACCGCCGCCCTCCACGCGGCCCTGCGCGCCTACCCGGGCCGCCTGGAGTTCCTGTCCGCCGCCGAACCCGACCACATCACCGACAGCCTCGCCCGCCTGGAGAAACACCCCGACCTGATCAGCGCCGCCGACCTGGACCGGGCCCGCGCCGAATGGCAGGACCTCGAACCCCTCGTCCGCTCCCGCACGGCCTTCGAGGCCCGCTTCCCGGGCGCCGGCCTCCAGCCGCTCCACGGGGACTGCCCGCCCGCGAACATCTTCCCCGGCACCCGGGGAGACCTCTACGCCGACTTCGAACTGGTCACCCTGGGCCCCGTCGAATGGGACCTCGCCGGACTCGGCCCCGAGCACGCGGACGCCTACGACCGGGGCGCACGCCGGGCCGGCACCCGACCGCTCGACCGGGAGGCCCTGGCCTTCGTCAACGCCGTCGGCACGCTGCGGATCATCGCCACCCTCACCCTGGTCCCGCAACTGCCCCGGTTGAGCGACTACCTCACCCCGGTGATCGACCAGTGGCGGGCGGGATGACACAGGCGGCGGCCAGCTCCACGGGGTCCGTGCCGCCGCCGAGTTCCCGGTGCACCGCCAGCACGAACTCCGGGCGCTCCAGCAGGACCTGAGCCGCCGGATGCCCCTGTGCGTCCAGGGCGAGCCCCAGCCCCGACCACGCGTCGGGGTCGGGGCCGCGCAGGATCCGCGCCGTGAACGCGGCACGGGCCACGGCAGGGTCGCCGGTGACCAGGGCGACGTCCTCGGCACGGGCCCCCTCGACCGCCCCGGCGACCGTCCCCGGGTCCTCGCCCGCGAGCATCCGGCGCACCAGCACCGCACGCGTGTCCAGCCCGCGCGGCACAGGCGCCGGGACGACGGTGTCGCCGTCCGGCGCGGGCAGGGGCACCCCGGCCGTCGTCGCGTGGGCGCGGGCGGCGCGGGCGACCGAGTCGGCGGGCGGACGGACGTGCAACGCGCGCCAGGTGGCCCGGTGATCGGCGGCGGCCAGGGCGGCGCACCGCTCGATCCGCGCCGGGACCGGATCGGCGCGCCAGGCAGTCAGGCGCTCGGTCAGCGCGGCGACCAGATCACGGCCGAGCGGGGTGAGACGGGCCGCGTCCCGGACACCGGCGAGAGCGGACAGGGTCTGCTCGCGCCACAGGACGTACTCGAACCGCGCCAGGTCACCAGGGCGCCGCCGCCAGAACGCGGCGACCCCGGTGAACGCGTAGACGCCCTGGAGGAGACCCCCGAGCGGGCGGGGGTCGTCGCGCCAGGGGGCGTGGAAACGCTCGGCGCCGCCGTCCTCGTACAGGGTGAACAGGTGCATGAACGCGCTGAGCCGGTGGTGCTGGGACTCGTGGACCAGCGTGCACGCGAACTGCTCGGCGTCGTCGGGCTCGGAGGCGACCACCGCGCCGAACGCGTCGCCGGAGGACGCGCTGTGCGGCCGGTACGGCTCCGAGCGGGGCCGGGGGACCACGGAACGTAGGCCGGACGCGACGGCGCGCGCGGTCTCGGGATCGTCGGCCAGGATCCGCCACGCCTCGGCGAAGAGGCCGCTCCAACGGCCGGCGGACCGGACCGGCCTGGGCGTGAGCCGGCCGCGCAGGCCCCGGTACGGGTCGAGGTCGTCGAACGCCACGACGCAGCCGTCCGCCCGCAGTTCCCGCAGCGCGTGCCAGCCCTCCGCGCCCACCCGCACGGACCCGACGCGCACCACGCCCGCCTCCGCGACGACCTCGACGACGGGCTCCCCGGCCCGCGCGCCGCCGATCCCCGGCAGCACCGCCCACCCGTCGCGCACCGCGACCCGGCAGCGGAAGTCGAGCCCGGCGAGCACGGCGGCGGACGCGGCGACGGCGTGCAGATGACCGGCGTCCACCCACAGCGGGGTGTCACTCGCGACCGTCCCGCGCACCCGGCGCAGCGTGTGCGCTGCCCACGTCCCGACCGCCGGATACAGCAGCAGCCGCTCCACCTCGACGGGAGCGGCCCGCCACGCGCGCCGCAGCAGCTCCCAGCCGTCGGCGGGTGGGGGAAGCGGCGTGCCCGGCAGGGTGTCCGGCAGCGGGGCCATCGCGTCCGCGAGGGCCCGCACCAGCAGCAGCCGCCAGCTCCGCTCGCCCGCGAGGAGCGGCGCCACGGCGTCGGCGCCGCCCTCGCCCCGGAGCAGGGCGTCCAGGTCGGTCCGGGCCAGCCGGTGGGGAGGGGTGTCCAGAGAGGTCACGTGGGATTCCGGGTACGGGGGCGCGTCAGGCGGGGGCGCCGTCTTCGTCGCGCTGCGGGTTGTAGCCGCCCATGCTGCTCGCGGGGTCGTCGATCCGCCGCAGCAGGCGCCGCAGCGAGGCCGTCGCGACCGGCGTGTCCAGATTGAGGATGTCGTCCGGGCCGACGCCCCGGAGATCGGCCAGCTCCGCCTCGACGCTGTTCTGCTCGCTCACACCGCACCCATCCAGGGGGCCGGGCGGTGGTGCCGCCGCAGTCCGCGGGGGCCGGCCCGTGGCGGGCCGGGCAGTCCGGGCGGACCGCCGGGCAAGAATAGCGCGCAGGGGGTGGCGGCGGATGTGGATCGCCGGGGACGTCCGCGCGGCGGGGCGTCAGGGACGTCCGTGCGGCGGGGCGTTGAAAATTTCGGTGGTCCTTCGCCGCTGGTGGCCAGGTCACGGTGGCGCTACGGTCGTCGCAGACCGTCGAACCAGGGAGTCTGACCGCACATGCGCCACCGCGAACTCGGCCGTACCGGGCTGACCGTGTCCGAACTCGGCTACGGAGCCTGGGGGTTGGGCCAGGGCGCCTGGGTCGGCGCCGACGACGACTCCGGTGTCCGGGCCCTGCACCGGGCCCTCGACCTCGGTGTCACGTTCATCGACACCGCGCGCGCCTACGAACGCAGCGAGCGCGTCGTCGGACGGGCGCTGCGGGAGCTGCCCGGCGGCGGTGACGGGGTGGTCGTGGCGACGAAGGTCGGCCCCCGGGTGCCGGTGTCGCTGGCCACGAGCGGGCTCGACCCGATGGAGACGTTCCCCGGCTCGCACCTGCGCGAGAGCCTGGAGACCAGCCTGCGCGAACTCGGCCGCGACCACGTCGACATCCTCCAACTGCACACCTGGGAGGACGAGTGGACCGGACGCGGTGACCTCCTGGAGACGGTGGCCGCCCTCAAGGAGGAGGGCAAGATCCGGTTCTTCGGCATCTCCGTGAAGGACCACCAGCCCGACAACGTCCTCGCCGTCCTGCGCACCGGCGTCCTCGACACCGTCCAGGTCATCTACAACGTCTTCGAACAGGCCCCCGCCGACGCCCTGTTGCCCGCCTGCGAGGAGCACGGCGTCGGCGTGATCGTCCGAGTCGCCCTCGACGAGGGCGCGTTGACCGGGGCGATCCGCGCGGGCGTCACGTTCCCCGAGGGCGACTGGCGCAACTGGTACTTCCGCGACGACCGTCCCGCCGAGGTCGAACGCCATGTCGACGCGCTGACAGCCGACTTGGGCATCGGCACCGACGAACTGCCGTCCGCCGCCCTGCGGTTCGCGCTCGCCGGGCAGGCGGTGTCGACGGTCATCGTCGGGATGCGCTCCCTGGCGAACGTGGAGCGCAACGCCGCGATCGTGGGCCAACCGCCGCTCACGGCCGAGGAGTTGGCGGTGCTGGCGAAGCACCGGTGGGTGAAGAACTACTACAGCTGACGGCTACCAGGTGAGGCGGCCGTCCTCGGTCCTGCCGTGGGCGCGCAGATCGTCCGCGAGGGCGTGGAAGTAGCCGGCCAGGGAGTCGTGGACGCCGAACCGGTTGAGGTCGCCGTCGCTCCAACTCCCCACCCTGCCGGTCGCGGTGTCGATGAAGTCGCCGTAGAGCCAGTCCGTCTCGACGGCGAACGGGATCCAGTCGGGGTGCCAGGTCAGGCAGAGGGGGTCCGGGTCGGGGGAGGGGGCCATCGCCTCGTGCCCGGCGCGCGTGCGGGCGACCTGCACGATCTGCTCGACCGACAGGAGGTGCCGGCCGGACGGGAGGAAGGCGCCGCCCGGCGCGGTACCGGCGGTGTCCGGTGCGGTGCGGGCGGCGTCCGCCATCTGGACGCCGTCGTTGGTCAGCAGCCACGTCCACAGCTCCTGCGGGAAGCGCACGCCGAGCGCCGACTCGGCGTCGCTGATCTCCTTCGGGTGGGCGGGGCCGCGCAGGGCCGCCGCGTTGTGCGGGGCGTGTTGGTCGAGCCAGCGGGTGACCCTGGCCCAGGCCCGGCGGACGTTCTCGGCCTCGGGGTTCATCGCGGGGCTCCGGCGGGTTCGGGGCGGTGGACGCCGCGCGGGCGGTAGCCGAGGGAGTCGGCGCGGCCCAGGAGATCGGCGAGGTACCAGACGATCGCGAGCCACATCTCGGTGCCCTGGAGGCCCGGTTCGGGGTTCGTCGGACCGAAGGCGAAGCCCTCGCCGTCACGCCAGCGCGGCAGGATCAGCGCGAGCTGCCGCTCCGCCCAGACATGGACCTCCGGCAACCGGTGGGCGGACGTGCCGAGTTGACGGGTCGTCAGCCACAGGGGGTGGGCGACGTCCAGGACGTTGCACGCGTTGTCGCGGGCCGCGCCGAAGTGGCGGGGGTCCCGGGAGTGGTCCAGGACCGCGTCCACGACCCGCTCGGCGTGCGGGACCGGGAGGCCGAACTGGGCGAAGGAGCCCCGGGTGAGCCGGTAGTAGCCGTTCACGACCTGGAGGCGGCCGTCCGTGGGGGAGGGGGCGCCCCACATGCCGGTCCACGGGTCGGCGCGGGTCAGGAGCCAGCCGCACAGGGCCTCCAGCGTGCCCGGTCGCAGGCCGGTGTGGTCACGCCGGTTCCAGTGCGCGGCCGTCGCCCACGCGTCGATCCACGCGCCGGCCCCCCACGCCTCGTCCTTCCAGGTGAGCCCGTCGAGGCGCGCCGTGAGCTGACTCGCCGTCATCTCCTGGACGCCGCGCACGGGTTGGGGGAAGGAAGCGCCGAGGAGGTCGAGGGCGTAGCCGACGGACAGGATGTGGTACAGCTCGGCGCCGCCGCCGACGAAGCCGTCCGCCTCGGGAGCGGTGACCGGGCCGCCGAGTTCGGGGACGAGGCCGGTGGCCGGGTCCTGGGCGCCGGCGAGACGCTTCACGTGCTCCTCGGGCGTCAACTGGTCCGGAACGCGCGCCAGGAGGAGGTCCGCGATTTCCACGGCGTCGCAGTGCGCGCGCAGGGTGGGTGCGGTGCCGGGGCGGTCGGTGTAGTGGTCGCCGTTCCAGCAGCGGGCGATGAGGTCGGGGGCCTGGGCGCGGACGGTGTCGGCGAAACGGGCGAGGGGGTCCGGGGGGATCGGCGTGGGGGTGGCCGGCGAGGAGGCGGGGGTGTACGCCGGGAGCTGTGTGCCGTCTCGCTGAACCCCGTCGACGGGCCCCTGCGACCGCGGCTCCCGGCGGTCCCTCAGCGGTCGTGCCGGGTTCCCCGCGGCCACCGTCCACGCGGGCAGGTCCTTCGTCACCACCGCGCCCGCCCCGATGACGCAGTGGTCGCCGACCGTGACCCCGTCCACCACGACCACGTGGGACCCGATCCACACGTCGTCGCCGATCGTGATGCCCCGGCTGGTCTGCGGCTGCCGGAACACCGGCCGGTCGGGGGCCATGGAGTGGTTGAAGCCCAGCAGCGAGGTGTGCGCGCCGATCCGCACGGCGTTCCCGAGCGTGACCTTGCCCCGCACCGTGGTGTACGGGTTGAGGGTGCAGTCGGAACCGGCGGTCACCTCTCCGGTGACGTAGGCGTGCGCGGCGATGTACGAGTCGTCCCCGAGCCGCAGCCAGTCGGGGAACACGGCCGCCGACTCGGCGACGTAACACCGCTCGCCGATCCCGACGTCCCCGTCGATCCGGGCCTGCCGCTCGTGCTGCGCGGCCCGCTCCGCCTCGCCCGCCTCACCGGCGAACAGCCATGGACAGTGATCGAACCGCCGTACCGTTTCGTGCTGTTGATCCACTCGGGGAACGCTAGCCGGGCGGACGCACGCTGGAAAGGGCCCGGGGCGGCGCCCTGGCCGGGTACCTCTCCCCGCCCGCCGTAGGGAATGCCGCCTTTTGACCATGAATTTAGTCTTTGTTAAACCCTGCTCTTCACTTGTCCTACACAGTGAGGAGCCGTGCTCCGGTCCCGGGAAGGTGGCGATGACGACTGTGCGCGAAGGGGGCCTTCCCTCGCAGGTCACGGGCTTCGTGGGCCGGCGGCAGGCCCTGGCCGACGTCCGGCGCGGCCTGCGCACCGCGCGGCTGCTGACGCTCACCGGAGCGGGCGGCATCGGCAAGACCCGCCTCGCGCTGGCCGTCGCCGAGACGAGCGCGCGCGAGTTCCCGGACGGCGTGTGGGTCGCGCCGCTCGCCCCCACCCGGACGGACGCGGCGGTGCCCGGCGCGACCGCCACCGCCCTCGGCCTGCCCGACCTCGGCGTGCGCCCGGCGCTGGAACAGCTCACCGAACACCTCGCTCACCGCCGCGCCCTGCTGGTCCTCGACAACTGCGAGCACGTCGTCGACGCCTGCGCCGAGCTGTCCCGCGCCCTCCTGCTCGCCTGCCCCGGCCTGCGGATCCTCGCGACGAGCCGCCGCACGCTCGACACCCCCGGCGAGACCGTCCACGCCGTGCCCGCGCTGCCGCCCGAGGAAGCGGCCGAACTGCTGCGCGTCCGCGCCGCCGAGAGCGGCGTCGGCCACCGCGTCCGCGAGGCCGCCGACGCCGAGGTCACACGGCTCTGCGCCGGCCTGGACGGGCTGCCGCTCGCCATCGAGCTGGCCGCGTCCCGACTGGACACGGTCAGCGTCGAGGAGATGACGGTCCGCCTGGCGGACCGCTCCGCCGGGCCTACCGCGCTGCCCGCTCTGCGCGCGGCCATCGACTGGAGCCACGGACTGTGCACCCCGGCCGAGCGGGCCCTGTGGAACCGCCTGTCGGTCTTCGCGGGCGGCTTCACCCTGGAGGCGGCCGAGGAGGTCTGCGGCGGCGACAGCGTCTCCCGCTGCGAGGTCGTCGACCTCCTCGACCGGCTCGTCTCCCAGTCCATCGTCCTCGTCGACGACGTCGACGGCACCTCCCGCTACCGCATGCTCGAAGCCCTCCGCGCCTACGGCCGCGAACACCTGAACAACCTCGGCGAACGCGACGAACTCCTCCGCCGCCACCGCGCCTTCTACCTCACCCTCGCCCGCCGCACCACCAGCGACTGGTTCGGCCCCGGCCAGGAGGAGGCCCTGTCCCACCTGCGCGCGGAACACGCGAACATCCTGGCGGCCCTGGAGCGGCCGACGGGCCCCGAGACGCGGGGGGAACGCCCGGCGGACAGCGGAACGGCCGCGCGGCGACCGGCGGGCCCTGAGGCGGACGGGGTGTGGTCGGCGGATTGCGAGTCGGCCGGGCGGCGGCTGCGCTCCGGGGTGGCTGTGGCACGGGCGGCGGGCTCTGGAGCGGCTGTTCGGGGGTCGGCGGGCCCTGAGGCGGACGGGGTGTGGTCGGCGGATTGCGAGTCGGCCGGGCGGCGGCTGGGCTCCGGGGTGGCCGTGGCACCGGCGGCGGACTCCGGGGCAGTCCAGGCGCGGACAGCGGGCGTCGAGGCGGCGACGCAGCTTCATCCGGCGGGCCCAGAGGTCGCCCAAGCGCACCCGGCGGACCCCGGGGCGGCCCAGGTGCGGCCGGTAGACCCCGAGGCGCCCCAGCCGCTACCGGTGGCCCCGGGAATGGACCCGCAGCACCACTCGGTGGACCCCGAGGTCACCCCAGCAGGCCCGGCGGATCCCGAAGCCGTCCCAACGGACCCGGCGGGCTCCTCTGGCGCCCAACCGCACCTGGCGGACACCCCGGCCGCGCCGACGGACCAGGCCGACCCCGAAGCCGCCCAGCCGCGCCCGGCCGACCCCTCCGCCCAAGCACGCCTCGCCCTCGCCGCGGCCCTCGGCTTCCACTGGTGCTGCAACGGCTTCGTGGGGGAAGGGCGTCGACGGCTCGACGAAGCCCTCGCCGACGCGCCCGAGCCCACCGAGGCGCGTGCAGCCGCTCTGTGGACCGCCGCCTGGGTGGCCCAGATGCAGGGTGACCTCGATACCGCGGACCGGCGTCTGGACGAGGCGGATGCGTTGGCCGTGCGGCTGGGGGGTCCGCTGCTGCGGGCGTACGTGCGGGGTGAGCGCGGCACGCTGGCGTTGTACCGGGGGCGCCCGCACGACGCCGTTCCGCTGTTCGAGAGCGCGGTGGCGGAGCAGTCGGCGTCGGAGGGGGAGCAGTCGGCGTTGCGGTGGCTGTTCCAGTTGTCCCTGGCGCACCTCTATCTCGGGGATCCCCGTTCGGCGGAGACGGCCCGGCGTGCGATCGCCACGGCCGAGGCGCACGGTGAACGTCTGACGCGCGCGTACGCGTTGTGGGTTCTCGGGTACGACGCCTGGCTGCGCGGCAGCCCGGAGGAGAGCACGGCCCTCACGCGCGCGTGCCTGGAGATCCACCAGGGCTTCCACGACCACGCGGGCGTCGCCATGGCCCTGGAGGTGCTGGCGTGGGGCACCGCGGCCCTCGGCGACCACCCGCGCGCGGCCCGCCTCCTCGGCGCACTGCGCCCGCTGGCCTGGGAACTCGGCCCCACCGCCGCAGGCCAGTTCGCCGAGCCCCACGCCCGCTGCGAGACCGCCATCCTCGACGCCCTCGGCCCCGACGCCTACGCCGAAGCCCTCGCCGAGGGCGGCCGGTACGACACCCCCCGCCGCGCCGTCGCCCTCGCCCTCGGCGCCCCGGACACCGGCCGCGCGCCGGTCACCCTGACCCGCAAGGAACGCGAGGTCGCCGCCTGTGTCGCCCGGGGCCTGACCACCCACCAGATCTGCACCGCCCTGGGCCGCTCGCCCCGCACCGTCGACGGCCACCTCAACAGCGTCCTCACCAAGCTCGGCTTCATCCGCCCGAGCCAGATCGCGGCCTGGTGGACGGCGACGGACCAGGCACACGTGCCGGAGCCCGACGCGTGAGCGCGCCCGTGGGCAACCTGCCCGCGACGCTGACCTCGTTCGTCGGCCGGCGCCGTGAGGTCGCCGAGATCCGCCGCCTGCTCACCGTCGGCCGGCTCGTGACGCTCACCGGCACGGGCGGCGTCGGCAAGACCCGCCTCGCCCTGGCCGCAGGCGAGGCGTGCGCGAAGGCGTTCCCGGACGGCGTGTGGCTCGTGGACCTGGCCCCGGTCCGCGACCCGGCGACCGTGGCGGCCACGGCCGCGAGCGTCCTGCGCGCCCCCGACCGCCGCTCAGCCCCGGACCTCGACCGCCTCGCCGAACACCTGGCCCGGCAGCGGGCCCTGCTCGTGCTGGACAACTGCGAACACGTCGTCGACGAGTCCGCCGAACTGGCCAAGGCCCTCCTGACGGCCTGCCCGGACCTGCGCGTCCTCGTGACCAGCCGCGAAACCCTCGCCGTCACCGGGGAGCACGTCTTCACCGTCCCACCGATGCCGGTCGCGGACGAGGCCGTGGACCTCCTGTGCGACCGCGCGACGGCGCTGAGGCCGGACTTCCGCCTCACGGACGCGAACCGGGCCGAGGCCGCCCGGCTGTGCGCCCTCCTCGACGGACTGCCGCTGGCCATCGAACTGGCCGCGTCCCGGCTGCGCACCCTGTCCGTGACCCAGCTCGCGCACCGCCTGGCGGACCGCTTCGCCCTCCTCACCGGCGGCTGCCGCACCACGCACCCACGCCAGCGCACCCTGCTCGGCATGATCGAGTGGAGCTACGAGCTGTGCGCCCCCGAGGAACGCACCCTGTGGAACCGCCTGTCGGTGTTCACCGGCGGCTTCACCCTGGACGCCGCCGAGGAGGTCTGCTCCGGCGACGGCCTCCCCGCACACCACGTGGTGGACCTCCTGGACCGCCTGGTGTCCCGGTCCGTCGTCCTCACCACCCAGGCCGAAGGCCCGCCCCGCTACCGGCTCCTGGAGACCATCCGCGAGTACGGCCGCCTGCGGCTGACCGAGACCGGCGAACACCCCCGAACCCTGCGCCGCCACCGCGACTTCTACCTGGACCGCGCCGAACACCTCGCCGCCCGCTGGTTCGGCCCCGGCCAGCAGGACGCCCTCGCCTGGCTGCGCGCCGAACACGCGGACCTCGTGACCGCCCTGGAGTGCCCCGCCGCCGACGACGACGGCGAGGGCGCGCTGCGCCTCGCCGTGGCCCTGCGCCACCACTGGTGCGCGGACGGCTTCCTGACCGAGGGCCACCGCCAGCTCGACCGCCTCCTCGCCCAGCACCCCCGCCCCACCCCCGTGCGCGTCGGAGCCCTGTGGTGCGCCGCCTGGGTGGCCCTCCTGCGCGGCGACCTCAACCGGGCCCAGGAACTCCTCGACACCGCGGAACAGGCCGGCGCCGACGACCCGTTCGTGACGGGGCTGCGCGGCTCCCTCGCCGCCTTCCGGGGCGACATGCGCGAGGCCGCCGTCCACTACGACGAGGCCCTGGCCGCGCACCGCCGCGACGGCGACGGCCCGCAGGCCCTGTTCTGGCTGTTCCAGAAGAGCGTCGTCCAGGTCCACCTCGGCGACCCCGCCGCCCTCGCCACCAGCACCCGGGCCGTGGAACTCGCGGAGGAGCACGGCGAGCACCTCTACCGCTCCTACGCCCTGTGGGCGCTGGGTTTCGCGCGGTGGGCCCACGGCGACGAGGAGGGCGGCCTCGTCCACACCCGGGCCGCGCTGGAGATCCTGCGGGGCTTCAACGACTACGCCGGGACCGTGATGTCGCTGGAGATCTTCGCCTGGATCACGGCGGCACGCGGCGAGCACGAACGCGCCGCCGTCCTGCTGGGCGCGGTCCGCGCGCTGTCGCGGGCGACGGGCGTCTGCGCGGCCTACGCCTTCGGCGGACTGCACGCCCGCTGCGAGGCGAGCATCGTGGCGGCCCTGGGCGACGCGGGCTACGAGAAGGCCCTCGCGCAGGGCCTCGACCACGACACCCCCGCCCGCGCGATCGCCCTCGCCCTCGACGACGTCCCCGCCGCCGTCACGGGACCGGCCGCCGTCGACCCGCTGACCCGCCGCGAGCGGGAGGTCGCCGCGCTGGTCGCCGAGGGGCTGACCAACCGCCAGGTCGCCGGCGCCCTCGGCCTGTCGCCGCGCACCGCCGACACGCACGTCGCGAAGATCCTCGCCAAGCTCGGGTTCGTCTGCCGGGCCCAGGTCGCGGCCTGGTGGACGGAGAACCGGACGTCCGCGTAGCGGGCGGGCCTGCCGTCGCGGCCGGTCAGCCGGGGAGGCGGGCGTCGAGCCGGCGGGCCACGCGCACGAGCCGTTCCGCGTCGTCCCGTCCGTCGGCGGGCCGGGCGAGGGTGAGGACCCAGACGCGGGAGCTGGCCCGCCACACCACGAGGGCGACCCGCTGCGGCGGCTGGAACACCTCGGCGGTCTCGCTGAACGCGGCCTGCCCCAGACCGGTGACCTCGGCGGACCGCACCACGCGCATCCCCGCCGACGCCGGATCCCCGGCCAGGCCGCGCGCGGCCGTGACCTCGGCGTCGTAGGAGCGGCTGGAGGAGCTGAGCGTCAGCAGCGACGTCCGGTCCGCCGAGGCGTAGCTGCACGAGTCGAGGGCGGCGCGCGGGGCGGGCACGGGGGCGGTCAGCACCTGGCGCGCGGTGGCCGCGTCGAGCACGTCGCACAAACGGGAGGCCGAGGGGGCCGTCACCCGGTCGGCGGCGCTCGGAGCCGCGCCGGCGCACGAGGCGAGCAGGCCGCACAGCACGGCGACGGCGGCGGGCAGCGCGGCATGGGAGAGAGGCGGGTACGCCGGTTCGCGAGGCCCCTGTGCGTGTGTCATGTGTCCTCTCACTCTTGCTGTTCCGAGAGAGGAGCATCGCGCCGGGGGCCTCGCGTCGGCCATCGGTAGTTCTACCTTTGTACGACGGTCAGGGGCTCCCCGCCGCAGCTTCCGGCGAAGTAGGAGCTGGACCAGAAGTGGCCGCCCCACAGGTACCGGCGTACGTGGGTGTCGTACTCCTTGCGCGGAAGGCGGGCGGAGACGCCCTTGAGGGAGTTGACCAGTTGGGAGAGCTGGGCCTTCGGCGGGTGGTGCACGAGCAGGTGGACGTGGTCCTCCTCGCCGTTGAACTGCTTCAGCTCGGCCTCGAAGTCCGTGCAGACCTCGCGCATGATCTCTTCGCATCTGGTGGGCATGGTGTGGTGACATGAACTCAATGGCAAAGTGTCCGCATGGCTTCGGAACTCGGTTTGGTGAAGCGGCAGTTCGGGCATCGTGCCCGGCTGGCGCTGTCCCCTGTCGAGGTCCGGATCATCGATGAGCAGGCGCATGCGGCCCGCACTCTGTGGAACTGCCTGCACTCCTGGTGGCGGATGATGCCGAAGAGTGACACGAAGCTGTATCTCGCCGATGTGGCGATCCGGCAGGCCCGCAAGGACCTCGATCACCTCGCTGTCCTCCCGGCTCAGGCCGCGCAGGCCGTCTTGAAGACATACCACCGGGCGTGGGTGAACTGCTGGGAGGGCCGGGCTGAAGAGCCGAACTACAAGGGTCGCTTCCGCTCTGTGATGTCTGTGGACATCCCGCAGGGCCGTGACCTGAACATCGTCCGCGTGCACCGTCGGTGGGGCATGGTCAGCATTCCCAAGGTCGGCCGGGTCCGCTTCCGCTGGACCAAAGACCTCCCGGTCGGGAAGCGGGCGGACAAGGAGAACCGGATCACCGGCGCCCGCCTCGTGAAGGACGCTTTGGGCTGGCACATCGCCTTCCGCGTCCAGGTTTTGGAGGCCAAGCCCGATCCCCACCAGGGGCCGGAAGTCGGCATCGACGCCGGAGTGAACATCCCCCTCGCCCTCTCGGACGGGAATCACCAGGACCACGGGCGCCCGCCCCGCCTGCAGGACGGCACCGCCGACCGCGACAAGTGGCTGACGCCCAAGGAGAAGGCCAAGCTCCTCGAACTGGAGCGGCAGGCCGCGCATCAGAAGTCTTTCCGCAAGAAGGGGGAGAAGCCCTCCCGCCGCTTGCAGCACACCTACGACCAGATCAAGCAGCTCCGAGCAACAGCCACGCGACGAGCCCTCGACTGGCAGCATCAGACCACCACCCACCTCGCCCGCACCTACAGCACGGTCGTGGTGGAACAGCTCGACATCCTCGGCATGACCAAAGCCCCCGTGCCCAAGCCCAACCCCGCAGGCGCGGGCGCGTTCCTGCGCAACGGTGCCGCAGCGAAGGCCGGGCTCAACCGCTCCATCGCCCAGGAGGCATGGGGCCGGACCGTGACGATGCTGACGTACAAGACCGCCCGATACGGCGGCCGGCTCGTCAAGGTCCCCGCCCCGCACACCTCCCGGCGATGCTCCGCCTGCGGCGTCATCACTCCCGGCAGCCGGGAGAGCCAGGAGAAATTCGTGTGCAAGAACTCCGACTGCGGCTTCGTCGGCAATGCCGACTGGAACGCGGCCCGGAACGTCTTGCACCTGTACCGGACCGGCCACGTCATCGTGGAGGTCCCGGCCGCCGGAAGGCGCGGTCGCAGGGCGGGTAAAACCGTCAAACCCGTCGCCGCAAGGTAGACAGGAATCCCCTTCCTGAGCCTGCGAAGGGAGGGGAGAACTTCAATCAGGCGGAGCCGAACTGCGTGAAGAACTTCCACACTTCGGCCGGCAGCCAGGTCCGTGAGCCGCTGTCGCCGGGGGCGCCGTCCTGCGGGGCGGCGATGTGGCCCTCGTCGAACGCGGCCCAGGTGACCGGGTGTCCGGCGGAGCACCCGGCGTAGGTGGTCACGCGGTGGGAGAGGCTGCCCTGCGCGGGCTCGGGCGGGTTCTGCGCGGTGCAGCCGTTGGCGCGGACGAACCGGTCACGCAGCGACCGTCCGCCGGAGATGCCGAGGACGTTGTCCCGCAGCCCGTGCACCCCGAGGTAGGCGATCGGCTGGGTGCCGCCGACGCACCCGCTGAGCAGGCCCCCGCTCTGGACGGCGACCGCGCGGAAGACCGTCGCGCGGGAACAGGCCAGCGCGTACGACATGGCGGCGCCGTAGCTGAAGCCGAGGGCGAAGCGCTGCGTCGTGTCGACGCACAGCCCGTCCTCGATGCGCCGCAGCATCGCGTCGACGAAGGCGACGTCCTCCCCGCCGGAGTTCGCCCACCCGTTGTTCAGGCCCTGGGGCGCGACGAAGACGGCGCTGTTGTTCGCGAGCCGCTGGAGCCCGTAGTAGGCCCAGGTGCCCGTCTCGACCGTGCGGCCCGTGGAGACGTCGGTGGCGGTGCCGCCCAGCCAGTGGAACCCGAAGATCAGCCGGTAGGGCCGGTTGCGGTCGTAGCCGTCCGGGACCCGCACGATGAAGCTCCGGTTCTTGCCGCCGCTCTGGATCGTGTACGTCCCGCTGCTCAGGGCGGGCGCCTTGCCGCACCCGGAGGTCGGGGCCGCCGGAGCCGGGGCACCCTCTTCGGCCAGCGCCGGGGCGCCGGTGCCGAACACGAGCAGCGCCGCCACGACGGCGGACCACAAGGACTTCTTCTTGACCATCAGGAACTCCCCGGTCTCGGTCGGAACGTGGTCAGACGCGGGTCCATTTCTGTGAGGTGCGGCCGTCGCAGGTCCACAGGACCAGCGGCGTGCCCTCGGCGGTGCCGCTGCGGTCGGTGTCGAGGCACAGTCCGGAGTGGACGTTGCGCAGGGTGCCGTCGGAGGCGGCCGTCCACTTCTGGTTGTTCTGGCCGTTGCAGGACCAGGTGATGACGCGCGTGCCGTTGGCGGTGCCCTGCTCGTAGGCGTCCAGGCACTTGTCGCCGAAGACACGGACCTCCCCGCCGGCCCAGCTGGTCCACAGCCGGTCGGCGGCCGTCTCGCAGGTCCGTATCTGGGCGTTCGCCCCGGCGGCGGTGGAGGAGCCGGCGACGCCCAGGCAGCGCGCGGACGCCGTGCCGCGCAGCCGCGCGGTGGTCGCCGCGAGCGGGGTGCCGCCGGTGACCTTGAAGACGGCGACGCCGCGTGCGGGAACGCTCGCCGAGATCGTCCCGGTCGTGCTGGAGGCGCCGCCGGTCCACAGGTCGGTGAGGGTGAACGACCCGCCGCTCAGGCCGACCTGGGCGGGCGTCGTGCTGATCGTCGCGGTCGCGGTGCCCCGGTTGAACAGGCCCACGGCCACCGAGCCGTCGGCCAGCGGCTTGGCGAACACCTCGGTGGCGCCGTCGTCGCGCACCCGGCGTCCGGCCGCGCCGAGGGAGTCCTGGTTCACCGCGAGCAGACGGGGGTTGCGCAGGACCGCGCTGATGTCGGCGGACATCGTCCGGATGTCGTTGCCCGCCATGAGCGGGGCCGCCATCAGGGACCACAGGGCGAAGTGGGAGCGGGACTCGGTGAGGGAGAGTCCGGGGCGGCCGACGACCAGCATGTCGGGGTCGTTCCAGTGGCCGGGGCCCGACTGGGCGGCGAGCGGCGCGTTGATGTCGAGGACGTTCCCGACGCCCATCGGGTAGCTGTTGACGTTGCCGTTCTGCCAGATGTCGAGCAGGTCCTCGGTGGTGCGCCACAGGTCGGCGACCTGGCCCCAGTCGTACGTGGAGCCCGTGATGGCGTGGTAGCTGTTCGGGTTGATGCTGTAGACGATCGGGCGGCCGGTGGCGCGCAGGGCGTCCCGCATCAGCGAGAACCGGGCGACCTGCTCGTCCCGGGTGCCGCTGGAGGAACACCAGTCGTACTTCAGGTAGTCGACGCCCCAGGAGGCGAACGTCGCGGCGTCCTGGGCCTCGTGGCCCCTGCTGCCCGTCGAACCGGGGTAGGCGCCGCTGGTCTGCGCGCAGGTCCGGTCGCCGGGGACCTGGTAGATGCCGAACTTGAGGCCCCTGGCGTGGATGTAGTCGCCGAGGGCCTTCATCCCGCCGGGGAACTTGCCGGGGTCGCCGCGCAGGGCGCCGGACGCGTCGCGCTGGGGCGCGAACCAGCAGTCGTCGACCACGACGTACTGGTAACCGGCGTCGCGCATGCCGGAGTTGACCATCGCGTCGGCGGCCTCCTTGACGCGGGCCTCGGTGACGCCGCAGCCGAAGCTGTTCCAACTGTTCCAGCCCAGCGGCGGAGTCAGGGCTGGGCTGCCGGGGGCGGCCGACGCGGGGGGTTGGGCGACGGCCGTGACGCTCGCTGCCGTCAGTGCTGCTGCCGCGAGGAGGCGGAGTACTCGTCCGAGCACCAAGGGCTCCTTTCATGGCACGGAAGGGAAAAGCGGCTCGAAATTTCGGACGCCATTCGGAAACCGATGGCTTCACGGATATTAGGGAGGCGATCAAACATGTCAACACCTCCCACAGAAGCATCGGAAGATCCGGCCGTAGTGGAGCGATGAAAGCCCTTTAATCTCACCTTTCCGGCAAATAGTCGGCGATGACATGGGATCCATCTC
Organism: Streptomyces roseirectus; assembly: GCF_014489635.1. Taxonomy (NCBI): domain Bacteria; kingdom Bacillati; phylum Actinomycetota; class Actinomycetes; order Kitasatosporales; family Streptomycetaceae; genus Streptomyces; species Streptomyces roseirectus. The sequence goes on from NZ_CP060828.1 coordinate 9,584,363, forward strand.
TCCGAATGTTTCGAAGAGATGGACGACTCGTGCGGGCCCGGTCAGCGGAGCGCGGACGCCGGCTTGGTGGCCAGGTTCAACAGGTGCTCCAGCGGCCCGCGCCGGAAGAAACGCGACCACACCCCGGCGAACAGAACGGCACCAGCGATGAAGCAGAACAGCAGCCCGGCGCCCGCCGACTCGGGCGGGGTCGCCGCCTCGCCCGGCAGCGCGAGGATGACCAGGATGTGGCCCACATAGAGAGTCAGCGACATCGTGCCGACGGCGATGACCGGCCCCGCCACCCGGCGCAGCCACGCCAGCCGCTCCAGCGCCACCGTCGCGCACAGCAGCACGGTGATCGCGATCCCCAGACTGCCGACGAGGTCGAACGTCGACCCGGTGTGCGGCTCGGCCGCCAGCAGCCCCCACGCGTCCGGCCCCCACAACTGAGAGCCGACCGGCGAGTCGAAGGCCCCCTTCGCCGCCGCGAAATCGTCCTTCGCCGGCATCCTGCTCACGATCTCGCCCGCGCCCCCGGTCACCCGCAGCACCAGCCACGAGACGCCGTACCCGAACGCGATCAGCGCCGCGCCGGTCACCGCGAGGCCGCGCCGCACCGCGCCCGACGCCAGATCGAGCCGGCCCACCGCCATACCGGTGACGACGAACGTCATCCAGGTGAGCGCCGGGTACAGCCCGGTGAGCGTCAGGTCCAGCACGCCCACGCCGGACAGGCGCGCGAGCGGGTCGTAGGAGTCGATGGCGCGCACAGTCGACTCGTCGAGCAACGCCCGCAGGGCGAACGCCAGTTGCGGGGTGACGACCGCGAGCGTGACGGCGATCGTCGCGAGGGCGCGGGCGGGCAGGCGCAGCAGCGGCAGGGCGAGCAGGAAGTACACGGCGTAGAAGTTGAGGATCCCCGCCCCGCCGAAGTTGGTCATGGCCAGCAGGCTGCCCACCACCAGCAGGACCCCGGCCCGGATCAGGATCCGCGCCCGCGCCTGCCTCCCGGCCAGCCCGGTCTTCGGCTGGAGACGCCCGGCGATCAGCGTCAGCGAGAACCCGGCGAGCATCGCGAACAACGCCGACGCCCGCCCGCTCGCCAGCTCAAGCACCCAGTCCCCGACGCCCCCGCCGGGCGTCGGCATCGGCCCCACGTGCACGGCGAACATCCCGAACACGGCCAGCGCCCGCGCCAGGTCCACCCCGACCAACCGCCCCACCGGCACCCGGGGTTCGGAGCCGGGCGGTGCTGGTAACGGCGTCTTCTCGGTCTTCTCGATCTCGTTCACCGCCCCAACCTCGCCCGCCACCGCCCCCGCCGCCCATCCGCCGACCGGCGGAACCCACCCCGCCGGTCGGCGGAACACCCGCGGAAAACTCCGCCACCGATGTCGAGAAACAGTCAGCGGCTCCGTCCCCGAAGCGAAGGCAGAGGCGAAGGCGCCCACAATGGGGCCCGCCCGATGACGGAGGAGAACGACGATGGCCAAGTACCTGCTGCTGAAGCACTACCGGGGCGCCCCCGCCTCGGTCAACGACGTCCCCATGAGCGAGTGGACGCCCGAGGAGGTCACCGCCCACATCCAGTACATGCGGGATTTCGCCGCCAAGCTGGAGAAGACCGGCGAGTTCGTCGGCGAGCAGGCCCTCGCCCCCGAAGGCACCTGGGTCCGCTACGACGGCGAAGGCCGCCCACCCGTCACCGACGGCCCCTTCGCCGAGACCAAGGACCTCATCGCCGGCTGGATGATCATCGACGTCGCCAGTTACGACCGCGCCGTCGAACTGGCCGGCGAACTCTCGGCGGCCCCCGGCGCGGGCGGCCGGACCATCCACGAGTGGCTGGAACTACGCCCCTTCCTGACCGAGCCGCCCACCGCCACGCACTGACACCCACGCACCCGCTCCCTTGCCGACGACGGGAGGGGGCCGACCGCGCATGCGCCACGCCGGCCGCCCGCGTCGCGCGCTGCCCCCTGCCGGGTACCGCCGTCGGCACGGCGGCGAACACGTCGGCAAGGCCGGGGCCGTCCCGTTCTCCGGGGCCGCCGGGCTCGTCACCCGGTCCCCGGCCCGCCGCAACCGTGCCCGAGGCGCCCCGGCCTAAGCCCCGGCGCCGGTCCAGCCGTCCCGCTCGTCGTCGGCCCCGTAGCCCTCCTCGCCGTCGTCCTCGTCGTCGGCAGAACCGAGCCGGTCGAGACGGTGGCGGACGCGTTCGGCGGGGGCGGTGCGGTGCTGGGCCTCGTACATCGCGGCGGACTCCGTCCAGGCGGCGCGGGCCTGGGTGGGACGGCCGAGGGCGGCGTAGGCGAGGCCCAGGCGGTCGAGGGTGTCGGCGACCCAGGGGTCGGAGCCGGAGCGGCGGTAGCGGGTGACGGCGAGCCGGTAGTGGGCCACGGCCTCGGTGTGGCGGCCGGTGTGGTGGGCGATGTAGCCGAGGCTGTCGAGGATGTCGGCCTCGATGCTCTCGTGCCCCGAGGCGCGGGCGAGCGGCAGCGCGGCCTCGCAGTGGACGCGGGCCGGCCCGTACCGGCCGAGCCGGGCCTCGTACCAGCCGACCGCGTTGAGCGCGGCGGCCTTCGTCGCCGGCAGGTCCAGCTCGCGCAGCAGCCGCAGGGCGCGCCCGGAGTGCTCCAGTGCCTCGCGCAGCCGGTCCTGCTGTCCGTACGTCTGCGCGAGCGCGATGTGGACGCGGGCCTGGTTCGGGTGGTCGTCGGCCTGTTCGGCGAGGTCGAGGGCGCGGGCGAGGTGCGTGCGGGCCTCGTCGTGGAAACCGGCGTGGTTGGCGGCGTGCCCGAGGCGCCGGTGGACCCGCATGCGGACGTCCGGCGGATCGTCGTCGCCGAGGGCGGCGAGGGCGGCCCGCCACATCGCGACCCGGTCGTGGACGTGCCCCAGCAGGCCGTAGAACTGGTCCAGGCTCCAGGCGAACTGCCACACGAACCGCCGCCAGCCCCGCTCGGTCGCCAGGCGCTGCGCGGCCAGCAGGTTGGGCAGCTCACGGGTCAGCCAGCGCACCGCCTCCGCCTGGGTGGCCAGCGGCTGCGGCAGACAGCCAGGGGCGGGGTCGCCGAGGACGGGCGGCATGTCGTCCAGCGGCATCAGCCGCAGGGCCGCGCACACGGTGTGCAGGTAGGACCCGGTCAGCCGGCGCAGCGCCGCCTCCCGGTCGCCGGGCGCGAGGTCCTGGCGGCCCCGGTCGGCGGCGTACAGGCGCACGAGGTCGTGCATCCGCCACCGTCCGGGCTCCTGCTCCTCCACGAGGTGCAGGTTCTCCAGCGCCCGCACCGCCGCCCGGGTCGCGGGTCGCGGCAGCCCGGCCAGCGAGGCGAGCGCGAACAGAGCGATGTCGGGGCCGGGAGCCAGCCCCAGCAGCGCGAACAGCCGCGCCTGCACGGGCGTGAGGGCGTCGTGCGACCACGAGAACACGGCCCGCACGTCCGTGGTGAGATCACCGCCGGTGAACGCGTCGAGACTGCCGTGGCTCTCGCGCAGCTCCGCCGCGACGGCCGCCAGGGGAAAACCGGGGTGGGCCGCCGCGCGGGCCGTGGCGACGGCCAGCGCCAGCGGGAGCCGTGCGCACCGGGCGACGATCTCCTCGACGGCGTCCGGCTCGGCCGCGACCCGGTCCGCGCCGAGCCGCCGGCCCAGCAGGGCGCGCGCCTCGGCCGGCGAGAGCAGGTCCAGGGCCAGCGGGTGGGCGCCCTCGGCGACGACGAGGCCCGCGAGCCGGTCCCGGCTGGTGACCACGGCCAGACAGCCGGGGGAGCCGGGCAGCAGCGGGCGGACCTGGTCGGCGTCCCGGGCGTTGTCCAGCACCACCAGCACCCGCCGCCCGGCGAGCAGACTCCGGTACAGGCTCGCCCGCGCCTGGAGGTCCGCCGGGACCCGCTGCGCCGGACAGCCCAGCGCGTCCAGGAAGTCCCGCACCGCCTGATCGGGCGTCACGGCCGCCCCGGACGGGTCGAAGCCGCGCAGGTTCACATACAACTGCCCGTCCGGGAAACGGTCCGCGACCCGGTGCGCCCAGTGCACCACCAGCGCCGTCTTGCCCACCCCCGCCGTCCCCGACACCGCCGAGACCACCACCGGCTGCCGCCCCGCCGTCGCCAGGATCCCGTCCAGCCGCGCCAGCTCCCGCGTCCGGCCGGTGAACCCCCGTACCTCCAACGGCAGTTGCGCCGGGACGGCCGCCTCGGCGGACAGCACCGGCTCACCCCGCAGGATCGCCTGGTGCACGCGCCGCACCTCGGCGCCCGGATCCGTGCCCAGCTCCTCGGCCAGCCGCTTCTGCAGGACGGCGAAACAGGCCAGCGCCTCCGGAGCCCGCCCCGCCGCCTGCAACGCCCGCATCAGCGCCGCCGTCAGCGGCTCGACGAACGGATGCTCGGCGGCCAGCGCCGTCAGCTCCCCGATCACCCCGGCGTGCCGGCCCGTGCGGTACTCGGCCTCGGCCCACTCCAGCGCCGCCTCGACGCGCTCCTGACCCCAGCTCTCCCGGGTGCGCCGCACCCACGCCCCGGACAGCCCCGCCAGCGGCTCACCGCGCCACCACCCGAGCGCCTGACGCAGCAGCACCGCCCGCTCGGCGGGCCCGCACTCCTGCTTGCGGGCCCGCTCCACCACCTGCCGGAACCGCAGGACGTCGACCCGGTCGGGCGGCACGTCGAGCAGGTACCCGCCCGGACCGCGCCGCAGCCTCGGCGCCGGGCCCGCCTCCGCCAGCGACCGGCGGATCCGCGCGACGTGCGCGTACAGCGACGGACGCGCCTGCGCGGGCACGTCCTCGCCCCACACCCGGTCGATCAGCGTCTCCACCGTCACCCAGCGACCGGCGTCCACCAGCAGCGCCGCCAGCACCGTGCGCCGCTTGGCCGGACCCAGCTCCACCAGCACACCGTCCGGGCCCCGTAACTCGACCGTGCCCAGCAGCAGGAATTCCGTCACGCGCACCCCGAACTCACCGTGCGGCGGCCCGCGCTTCTCGCCCGCCGACCCACGCCGACCAGTGAAGCAAGGTTTCGACAAGGTTCCTGCCCACATTCACGCCACACCCTGGAAACGCGGGCCGGTGACCACGTGGGGAGCCACCGGTCCCGCCCGGACCGGACACCCGCCAACCCGATCAGGCTCCAGGCACAGCCCCCGCCTCCCCGCGGGCACCGCTTCCGGAGCCGGGTACGCAGGTCCGCATCCTGCCGCCGGCGTGCGGGGCCTTCCCGCACGCCGCCGGCACTCCGGTCGACAGAACCCCGGCAGCGCGGGGATCGGGCCGTTCGTCACTCCTCGTCGAGTGCGGCTGGGAGCCGAGCGAGAGGGTGCTCACGACGACGACCGTCCCCGCCGCCACCCACAACTTCGCCCGGCGCTTCCACACGGACTCTGCGGCGGCGCAGCCCGCGCCGCCCTTGCGGCGGCCTCCACCCCTGCGCAGACTCGGGCTGACCGTCACCGAGGGGGGGAACCTTGGAGATGTCCAACGCGCACCTGCCCGCACAGGACCGGTTCGCCTTCTGGGCCGACCTCGTGTCGACGCAGCTCGCACGGATGCGGCTCACCAGCCCGATCGCCTCACGCGACTTCGTCGCCCGCGCGTCACTGACCCAGGCGGGCCCGGTACGGGTGGCCTGGTTCCGCAGCCCGCCGGCCCACCTCTCCCGCACCTGGGCGGACGTCCGGGCCGACGACCCCGGCGTCTACCAACTGATGCTGGTCACCGGGGGAGCCCCGCTCTGGATCCAGCAGCGCCGACAGGACTCGGGGCTCCTGCACGGCGCGCTCACCCTGTTCGACCTGTCCGAGCCGTTTTGCGGCAGCGTCCCCGACCGGGGCCACGACACCGAGGTGATCATCGCCCAGATCCCCCACACCGCCCTCCCCCTCCCCGTGGACCGCGCCCGCCGCGCCCTCGCCCTCCCGTTCGCCGCGTCCGGCATCGGCGGCATCCTCGCCGACCACATGACCTCGATCCGCACCCACGGCCCCGACTGCGACCCCCGGGACCTGGAACGCATGGGCCTCCTGACGGCCGACCTGGCGGGCGCGCTCATCGCCCGCCGCCTCGACGCCTACCCCCAACTCCCGCCCCAGACCCGCCAGGACGTCATGCGCGCCCGCATCCTCGCCTTCATCGACCTCAACCTCGCCGACCCCGACCTCGACCCCGCCGCGATCGCCGCGTTCCACCACCTCTCCCTGCGCACCCTGCACACCCTCTTCCACCGCCACGACGAAGGAACGGTCGCCGCCCTCATCCGGCGCCGACGCCTGGAACGCTGCCGCACCGACCTCACCGACCCCCGCCTCGACACCCTCCCGGCCGCCGCGATCGGCGCCCGCTGGGGCCTCCACCACCCCCAGGGCTTCAACAGAGCCTTCCGCGCGATGTTCGGCCTGCCCCCGGCCGAATACCGCCGCACCGCACGGAACGCCAACCAACCACGCACCGACCGGTAACCCCCGACCGGACCCCCACACCTACGGTGCGAAACACGAGCGCGCACCAGCCCGCACGCGCCCGTCGTTCCGTAACCACCTGGAGGGGACATGCAGAAAGCCGCCGCACGCCGATGGGCCATCGCCGCCGCGACCGCCGCGCTCAGCGCACTGCCGCTCGCCACGCCCGCGCAGGCCCGCGCGGACGTCTTCCACTTCGACGGTCAGAACAACGCGACCCGCCGCTGCATGGACGACAGCTTCGCGTACGGCCTGCGGGCGTTCGGCTGCAACCGGCTGGACTTCCAGCAGTTCCGGCACTCCGACGGGATCTGGGGCGGCGACCGCTACTACCACGAGCTGCGCAACAAGGTCACCGGCCGGTGCGTCGACGACAGCTTCGCCTACGGGCTGCGGGCCTTCGACTGCAACGGCCAGGCGTTCCAGCAGTGGGCGGTGAGCAGCGGCTCCGGCGGATCGACCTTCAAGAACCGGGCCACCGGCCGGTGCGTCGACGACAGTTTCGCGTACGGCCTGCGCGCGTTCGACTGCAACGGCACCACCTTCCAGAAGTGGTGGGGAGTCCACGCGAACTGACCACGCCCGCAAGGACGTTGAGCCACCCGGTGCGGGCGTGGTCGTCGGCGGCGACGGCACGAGGGGAGTCGTCGCCGCCGAGCGCCGTCAGCCGGACGTGGAGCGCACCGCCGTCCCCGTACGGCCGGCGGCGATGGTCTCGGCCCGTGGCCGCAGTCCCAGCACCAGTCCGCTCACCACCACCCCGATCCCCACCCACACGAACGCCCCCGGCACCCCGCCCCCCGACACGGCGCCCACGCCCGCCGCGGCCACCGGCGCGATGCCGGTGAGGAGTCCCGCCCGCCCCGAGCCGACGGCACGTACCGTCGAGTACCACAGGACGAAGGCGACGGCGGTCACCAGGACCGCCAGATACCCCGCGGCGGCCCAGTCGTCACCGGTCAACTCCCGCACGGCGAACGGGCCTTCGGTGACCATGCCGAGTACGGTCAGCATCGCCCCGCCCAGCCACGTCGCGTGGACGGACACCCCCCACGCGGAGTGCCGCCGCAGCACCGGCACGGCCAGCAGGGTGAACCCGGCCTCGCAGGCGAGGGTGACGAGGGCCCACCCGACCCCCACCGCGTCCGTACGCCCGGTCCCCTCGACGAGCACCGCGCCCGCCATGACGACCGGCGCGGCCACGAGCACCTGACGGCTGGGCCGGCGCCCTTCGAGGAGCGGCCCCACGACGCCGAGGACCAGCGGCACACAGGCCACCGCGACGGCGATCGCGGCGGGCTCGGCGTGTTTGACGCCCTGGACGACGGCGACGTTGAACAGGACGAGCCCGACGAGCGCGAGCCCGCTCAGCCAGAGCCATTCCCACCCCCGGGGCCGGACCAGCCGGACGCCGGCGAGGCGGGCCATGGCGAGGAGGATCGCCGTCGCCGCGAGATAGCGGACGGCCTGCGCGGTGAACAGCGGGGCATCGACGAGCGCCCGCGAGACAGTGACGCTGCTGCCCACCAGCGTCATGCCCACCACACCCGGAAGAAGCCGGGTGAACGAGGGGGAAGGGGTGTCCATGGGGTCCACCGTGCCGCACTATGGATGCCATGGGTAGGTCCAGGAAATCGCCGTCCGAGGGGTCCAAAAACGGCTCGGACTTCCTCCAGCTCGACATCAGCCGGGTCCCGCCCGGCAGCCGCACCGCCTGGCTCGCCGACACCCTCCGCGAGGCCATCGCCGACGGCCGCCTCCCCGTCGGCACCCGCCTGCCCGCGAGCCGCGTCCTGGCCGCGGACCTGCGGATCACCCGGGGCGTGGTCACCGAGGCGTACCGCAGGCTCGGCGAATCGGGCCAGATCGCGGGACGGGGCCGGCTCGGCACACTCGTGGTCGCCGCCCCCGCCCCGCCCGCCGACGCGAGCCCGGCCTCCCACCCCGCCCACGCTCCCTTCCCCGCCCAGGACCACAACGGCAGCGTCGACACCCTCCGCGCCCTCCCCTGCCGCATCGACCTCTCCCCGGGCGTCCCCGACCTCGCCGCCTTCCCCCGCACCGCCTGGCTCCGGGCCGAACGCGCCGTCCTCGCGAGCGCCGGCCCCGCCGACTTCGGCTACGGCGACCCGCGCGGCACTCCCGCCCTGCGCAGGGCCGTCGTCGGCTGGCTCGCCCGCAACCGCGGCATCCGCGCCCACCCGGACGAGGTGGTGATCGTCGCCGGCGTCGCCCAGGCCCTCAACCTGCTGGGCCAGCTCCTCAGGGCGGACGGCGTCCACCGCGTCGCCGTCGAGGACCCCGGCTCACTGGGCGCCCGCCAGCAGTGGGAGTACGCCGGCCACACCACCGTCCCCGTCCCCGTGGACGACGGCGGCCTGGACGTCGGTGTGCTGCGGGCCTGCGGCGCGCGGGCCGTGCTGCTGACGCCGGCCCACCAGTTCCCCACGGGCGTCGTCCTGGACGGGGAACGCCGGCGCGAACTGCTGGAGTGGGCGGCGGACGGCGGCCTGGTCATCGAGGACGACTACGACGCCGAGCACCGCTACGACCGCCCGCCGGTCCCGGCCCTGCGCTCCCTGATGCCCGAGGGCGTCTGCCACACGGGCAGCGTCTCCAAACTCCTCGCACCGGCCCTGCGCGTCGGCTGGCTCCTCGTCCCCCCGGCCCGCCACGCCGCCCTCGTCGACGCCAAGCGGTACGCCGACCTCGGCAACGGCGTCCTCACCCAGCTCGTGCTGGCCCGCCTGATGGACTCCGGCGACCTGGAACGCCACCTGCGCCACGTCCGCACCCGCCACCGCAGACGCCGCGACATGATGCTGCGCGCCATCGCCGCCCACCTGCCCGGCGCCCGCGTCCACGGCGCCGCCGCCGGCCTCCACCTGATGATCACCTTCGACGGCCCGGCCTCCGACGGTCCCGCTTTCGACGACACCGCCCTCGCCGCCGCCTCCCTGGCCCGGGGCGTCAAAACCCACCCCCTGTCCTGGCACCGCATGACCCCGGGTCCCCCCGGCCTCGTCCTCGGCTACGCGGCGGGCCCCGCTCACGAGATCGACGAGGGCATCGCCGTCATCGGCGCCTGCCTGCGGGACCTGGGCAAGAGGCGGGCCGGCACGAAGCCGGGCCCGCCCCCATGAGCACCCGGGCCGGGACGGCGTCCGGATGTCCGGCGGCCGCCGGTGGCCGGCTCAGGCGCAGTCCGCGTCCGTGACGGGACGGTCCTTCGCGCGGCTCGTGCCGGCGGGGAGCCCGTTCTTGTCCAGCGCGTCGCCGGTCGCGGAGATCGTGTAGCCGGACGAGGTGATGCGGTTGCTGCCGTTGCCCCGCCAGCCGTTCTCGTCCTTGACCTCGTCCGGGGTGACGGTCGTGAACCTCTCGATGACGGCGATCGGGGTGGTGGTGACGGTACGCAGTCTCGGCACCCGCTCCAGGAAGGCCGCGGTGCGCGGCGGGACGTCGATCTTCTCCGTCTTGCTCCTGCTGACCTCCTGGCCGAAGGACCATTCGGTGGTCACCTCGGCGCCGCCGCCGAGTGAGAACACGTCCTTGATGACGCTGAGGTTGAAGTCGGCACTGACCGAGACGCTGTGGGTGACGCTGCTGGTGCTCGTCAGGCTGTGGGTGATCTCCTGACCGGTCTGGACCGCGTTGCCGCAGTTGACGATCAGATCGGAGGTGTCGGTGGGGGTGCCGAACGAGTCCTTCACATCGGTCGCGGGGTATTCGCAGTGCGCGGCGAGAAGGACGATCGGCGGTGAGCCCGGGGCGGTCTTCTCGGGGGTGCCGACGCCGTTCGACGGGTCAGGGCTGAGGGTGCCGGTGGCCGGGTCCATGAAGAAGTTGCCGACGTCCTGGAACGGCTTGTCCGAGGTCGGTCCCGGGCACAGGGTCGACATCAGCTTGTCGGTGTCGAAGCTCTCGGCACCCTTGAGCTGGAACGGCGTGGACGCCGGCGGGGGCACCAGGGCCGCCATCGCCGCGGGAACGGCGATCACACCACCCGCGACCGCGAGCACCGAGCCAAGACCGATGGCGAGAGTCCTGGAACGCTTCTTGTTACGAGCATGTCCTTTAGACATGGGTGTGCCCTCCATAGGTGCGGAGCCGATTACCGGCCGCTTGTTCTTCCCCATTCTCACCAGGGGTTCCGACGTACCGACAGGGTCAAATATCCCTGTTCAAAAATTACGGAAAATACAGTCCGAGAATCCCTGGGTAAACGCCGATAAAGCCCTTCGCATGTGTACGTGCCTCAGCACGGATCCGTTCAAAGATCCGAGAGGGTCCAGGCAGAACCGGCCGCACATGAACGAAAACACGCCTCTTCCTACGTCATGTGACGCATTGACCCCAAAGCTCCGTCACGATTGCATGCTCATGGCCATCCGGTGGGGAGCCGGAGGCGAGACCTCTGTGGGGGGAACGATGAGCAGACGTGTGCGGGCGGTTCTGAGCGCGACGGCCGTGGCCTGCGCGATCACGGCGGCGTTACCGGGAGCCGCCTCGGCGGACCCCGCGAGCACCCTCGCCGCCGGCGTCGAACGGATCAGCGTCGCGGCCGACGGCACCCAGGGCGACGGCGACTCCACCGGCGCCTCGATCACCCCGGACGGCCGGAGCGTCGTCTTCGCGTCGTCGGCGACGAACCTCACGCCCGAGGGCACGACGGACGGCGACCGCGTGTACGTCCGCGACCGGCGGACCGCGCTGACGAAGCAGATGGGCGCCTACGTCCCCGTCCAGGCCCCGGTGATCAGCGGTAACGGGGGATACGTCGCCTATCCGCTGCAGTGGTTCAACGACATACGCATCCGCCAGTACCAGGTGGCCACGGGAGCCACCGCGTCCGTCGACTGCTCGGCCCACAGCTGTGGCCAGCCCTCGCTGAACGGCGACGGCCGCTACGTCGCCCACGTCATCCGCTTCAAGCCCCCGCTGACCGGCCAGCGCGTCGAACTCCAGGGCTGGAGCGACAGGTTCACCGTCGCCGACCTCCCGCACACGGCCCCGTCCCGCCCGTCCGTCAGCGGCGACGCCCGCACCGTCGCCTACCAGGACGGCCAGAACCAGGACGTCTACGTCTGGAACCGCACCACCGGCACCACCACCGGCCCGCTCGAAGGCGCCGCCGTGGCGGCGACCCTCGTCCAGCTGAGCGACGACGGCACGAAGGTCGTCTACCTCTCGGGCCCCGACACCTACGTCCACGACATCCCCACCGCCACCTCCCGCCAGGTCCCGAACGTCCGTGGCCTCGCCATCGACCCCACCGGCCGCTACCTCCTCCACACCCCCGACGGCACCTCCCTCGTCCTGCGCGACCTCCAGTCCGCCACCGAGGAGACCGTCACCACCCACCCCGCCACCGCCGGCCCCGACTCCGTCACCACCGGCGGCCGCGACGTCGTCTTCCACTCCCTCTCCGACGCCCTCGTCCCGGGCGACACCAACGGCAGGTCGGACGTCTTCATCCACCACTTCTACTGACCGGGCACCCCCTGGGCGATGAACGCGTAGCTCCCGGAGCCCACGCCGTACACCGACCGGCCGCGCTCCAGCCGGTCGAACCGGGCTCCGGCGGGCAAGCCCCGCACGGAGCCGGGCACCCACACCTCCGCGGTCGTGTTCGGCGGCACGGACACCCGCAGCCGGAACTCCCCCTCCCGCAGCGTCCATCGGGAGGACACCACCCCGTAGGGCGTGCGGTAGCTGCCCTCGGCGGAGGTGAGGTCGCCGACCGGGCGGGGGTCGATGACGAGGCGGCGGTAGGCGATGTCGTCGGGGGCCCGGCGGATGCCCGCGAGGCCGGTGTGGAACCACTCCTCGATCTGGAGCAGGATCATGTGATTGTCGGAGTAGCGGAGGTCCCAGGTCTCGGGGAGGGTGGTGAGCCCGCCGGGGTGGGCGGTGGTCGGCTGGAGGAAGTAGCCGTAGGACGGCCGGGTGTCCTCCTGGAGGACGTCCCACAGGACGTCGTCGCGCCCGGCCGCGTGCAGGGAGCGGACGATGGGCGCGAGCCCGATGGTGCCGCCCCCGAGGTGCGGACCGCCGCCCGCCGGCCGGTGGGCGCGGACGAGTTCGACGAGCGCGTCGAGCACGGAGGCGCGCTCGCTCTCGGGGACGAGCCCTTCGTCGAGGGCGAGCGCCTGCGCGGCCTGCGTCGCCCCGGCGGGCCCGGCGGAGCCCTGCGCGGTGTAGCGGCCCAGCGCGGGGTTGTAGAAGGCGTCGTGGAACGCGGCCCTGATCCGGTCGGCGAGGCTGCGGTACTCGGCCGCGTCCGCCGTCCGCCCGAGGAGTTCCGCCATGCGGGACATCCGGTCGGCGACCTGGTGGTAGCCCCAGGTCCCGGTGATCCGCCCCGACGTCGCCTCGCTGGAGAACCAGTCCGCGAGCGCGGCGTCCACGAGGTACGCGTCCGCGCCGGTGCCCGCCTTGCGCGTGCGGATGTAGGTGAGGAACGCCTGCATCTGGGGGTAGGTGCGGGCCATGGTCCGGGTGTCGCCGTACGTCTCGTACAGGTACCAGGGGACGAGGACGATGCCGTCGCCCCAGTTGATCTCGTCGCCGTAGCGGCCCGTGTAACCCCAGTCGTACACCGGCGTCTTGAGGGCCACGTTGCCGATGTTGTCGCCGGAGCGCGACTGGCCCTCCACCAGGTGCCGCTGCATGGTGCGCAGGTAGGCGCCGTAGCCGAAGATCCGGTGCAGGGCGCCGAAGGGCTGGAGGTAGTCGGCGGGGTAGGCGAGCTTCTCGCGCCCGGGACAGTCCGTGAACGTCGACATGAGGTTGCTCATGACCGAGTACCGCGCCATGCGGTGGACACGGTTGATGCGCGCGTTCGACGTCCGCACGTCGCCCGCGACGGGGACGTCCGCGTGGATCTGGAGACCGGTGACGGTGTCCGGACCGGGGGAGTAGCCCTCGGGCAGGCCGGTGACCTGGAGCCACTGCATGCCGAAGTAGTGGAACTGCGGCTGCCAGGTCTCGCCGCGCGCCGCGCCGTGGGCGGTGTAGGCGGCGAAGACGTCCGTGCCGCGCGCGGGCCCGCCGCCCATGACGGACGTCTGGTCGACGGTACCGTCCGCGTTCAGCGCCTCGGCGGGCCGCATCCGCACCGTCGTGCCGGCCGGCACCCGGTCGAGGGCGAGACGGGGCCAGCCGGCGAAGTTCTGCCCGAAGTCGAAGACCCAGACGCCCGGCTGAGGCTGCGTCACACCGACGGGTCTGAGCCGGTCGACGACCCGCAGCGGCTCGGCGTTGCGCCACACCAGCTCGGTCGTCAGGTTCGGCGCCGGGGCGAACCCGGCGTCCGTCCAGCCCATCGCCGTCCCGTCCCGGCGCAGTGCCGTCGCGCCCAGGTCCGCGCCCGGCGCCGTCCAGCCGGGCTGCTCGCGCCGGGCGTCGTAGTCGGAGCCGGAGAACCAGTTGGCGGTGGTCGTCGGCCCGAGAGCCGTACGCCAGGAGCGGTCGCTGACGACCGTCTGCACCACCCCGTCGCCCCGCGTCACCTCCAGGCGGGCGATGAGCCGGGGAGAGACGGCGGCGCCCGCGCTGGGGTCGACACCGGCGAGGGAGTTCCCGGAGGCGGTGACGGCGGCCCCGTCGGCGTGGTCGGCGGACAGCGCCGGCGTGAACGCGATCGAACCGGTGTCCAGCGCGGTGATCGTCCGCGACTCCAGCCGCACGCCCCCGTCCCCGGTGTCGATGTTGACAGTTCCCCCGACGTGGAAGTTCGCCGTGCTGCTCACCCGCACGGACACCGCCCCCCGCGCGGCGGCGCCCACCAGCGTGCCTGTTCCCTTGAACTGGCTCTGCCACCAGGAGTACGGCGCGGTGCGGCCGGTCGCGGCGTTGGTCACGGACCGCGTCACCAGCGCCGTCCCGTGGCCCAGTTCGACGCCGAGCGTGTTGGGCCCCGGCCGCACGAGACGGGTGACGTCGTACACCCGGTACTCCGTGGACAGCTGGTAGTTGGAGTTGCCGGGCGCCAGGACCTCGTCGGTGACCGGCGCGCCGTTGAGACGGGCCACGTGCAGGCCGACGCCGGACAAGTACAGCCGCGCCCGCACGACACGCCCGGCGATGCGGAAGGCGCGGGCGAACACCGGCAGCGGCTGCTCCAGCGCGCGCCCCGCGTACTCGATCCAGCGCGCGTCCCCCCAGTCGGCCCGCTGGAGCAGGCCCATCTCCCACGACGCCGGACGGCTCCACGGCGTCACGTCCCCCGCGCCGCCCCAGACCCGCACCTGCCACACCACCACGTCGCGCGAGCCCAGCACGGGACCCCGCCAGGCGACGTCGGTCTGCGCGGCCGAGGCGACCTGGCCGCTGTCCCACAGCAGTCGGCCCGCCGCGAGGTCGCGCTCGGAGCGCGCCGCCCGGATCCGGTACGCGCGCTGCGTCCACGCCCGTGGGGCGTTCACGACCCGCCAGCTCAGCCGGGGCGCGGGGTCGTCGACGCCGATCGGGTCGTCCGTGCGGCCGTTGATCCCCAGGTCGGTGGCCTGGGCCGGGCCGCCGTCCTCCGCCGCGTGGGCGCTGGGCGAGTGGACCACGGGCAGCGCCATTCCCGCCGCCGAGGCGGCCATCGTGCCGACCACGCGTCTGCGGGTCGGCGAACCGTTCAGCTCTTCTGGCATGCGAAATCTCCTGACCCAGCGAGGGGGTGAAACGTTTCAAACCGAAAGGTGAACGACATTGCGGTACAGGGTGCGTTGGTGCGGCTCTCCGGTGGGGCACAGGCGGACGGGCGGCTCCGCGCCTGCGACGGGCATCGTTCTGAGCGACGTGCGGCAGACCCTAGGGTCGCCGTGGTGCCCCGTCAAGAACGCGCCGTCGGCCGCGAGTCGGGCCCGACCGCGATGTCCGCCCAGGTCGGTGCGGGTGTCCCAGTCCTCGGTGCCGAACTACTTCCACAAGCCCCACAAGCTCCCGGCGGCCCGCATGCCGCGCACCGGCGCGAGCCCGGTCGTCGGCTGCCTGGCGTTCGAACTCGCCGGCGCCACCACACCCCGAGACCGCGACCGCCATCGAGCGGCGGGTCTCCGCCGAGGGCCTGTACCTGCTGACGGCCGACGACACCGGATCGCGCCGGCGCGAGCGCGAATACCTCCAGCTCTTCGCACAGCAGCGGGTCGCCGGGATCATCGTCTCGCCCGTCGGCGACGTCGAGGACGAGCTGCGCGGCCGCGCGGCCGGGGCATCGCCGGCGTGCTGAGCGCCCGTCACGCCCGCTCGCCCGCCCAGGCGTCGGTCTCCGTCGACCTCGCCGCCCGCGTCGCCGTCGCCTTCCGCGCCGCGTACGTCACCCCGCGCGGGAGCATGATGTCCGACGCGCCCACCGCCTACTGCGCGACCTCGTCCGCGCGGCCGGCTACCGCATCACCACCGGGTTCGTCGGCACCCCGGTCATCTGCGAGGCGCCGGCCCCACCGGCCACACCGACGCCGCCGCCCGCCTGCTCCTGCGGACCGCGTGCCCGTCCTGGCTCTGTCCGGTTGGGAGCGCTGGGATTCCATGCTCGACGACGGCTCCATGACCCCGGCCAGATGACGTCCTTCAACCACTACGCCCTCGGCGCCGTCGCCGACTGGCTGCACCGGCGCGTCGCCGGACTCGGCCCGCTGGAGCCCGGCTACCGCGTCCTGCACATCGCGCCGACCGTCCTCGACGGCCTCGATGACGCCTCGGCCTGGCACGAGACGCCGTACGGGCCGGCCCGCGCGGGCCGGCGGCGCGAGGGGAGCCGGGTCCGCTTCCACGCCGAGGTGCCGCCCAGCACCCGCGCCGTCGTGGACCTCCCATCCGGCGACCGCCACGAGGTCGGCGGCGGCACCTGGACCTGGACCGAACCGCGTCCCCGGCCCGCGCCTACCGGGCCGTCCTCGACGCCATCCACGGCATCGACCCCTCCCGCGCCGACCCCTTCCGCCGCACCACCCGCTGGCGCCCGGGAAGGTCCCTGCGCGAGCTCCTGGACAAGGCTCCGCTGGAGGTGCTGGACGCGGTGGAGAGCGCGCTCGCGGGGCTGGGGGCGCGGGCCGGGCGGTGAGGGGCGGTCACCAGGTGACGGGGAGGCTCCTGACACCGAACACCAGGGACTCGGTGCGGTACTCGATGTCCTCGACCGGGACCGCGAGCCGCAGCCCCGGGAAGCGACGCAGCAGCGCGGGCAGCGCGAGACGGAGTTCGAGGCGGGCGAGCTGCTGTCCCACGCACTGGTGCCGGCCGTACCCGAACGCCAGATGCGGTACGGGCTTGCGCCACAGGTCGAGTTCGCCCGCCGGAGAGGGGAGGGCGGCGCCGTGACCGGCCATGAGGGTGGAGACGACGACGTACTCCCCGGCGCGGATCTCCTGCCCGCCGACCGACACGTCGGCGCTCGCCCGCCGGATCAGCGGGGGAGCCACGGCCAGCAGCCGCAGCAACTCCTCGACGGCGCCGCCGGACAGCGCGTCGTCGTCGCGCAGCGCCGCCAGCTGCCGCGGGTGCGTCAGCAGGGTGAGCACGCTGAGCCCGATCATGCCGGAGAGGGTTCCGTGTCCGGCGACGAGGATGTCCAGGCCCATGCCGACCAACTCGTCGTCGCTCAGCGTCGCGCCGTGCTTGCGGACGATGTCCCCGAGGATGTTGTCGCCGGGGTCCCGCCGGTGTGCCGCGACCAGCTCGGCCATGTAGTCGATCATCGCCGCGAAGTTGTCCTGCTGAACCTCCAGCGTGGTGTCGACACTGCTCGCGACCGAACTGCGCGCCAGGATGGCGGCCCGGTCCGCCAGCGGCGCGCCCAGCAACTCGCAGATCACCATCAGGGGCAGCGGTTCGGCGAACGTCGTGATCAGGTCGGAGCCGGGGCCGGCCTTCTCCAGGGCGTCCAGGTGTTCCTCGACGGTCTGCTCGATCACGCCGCTGAGCGTCCGGATCCGCTTCATGCTGAAGACCCCGGCGTGCATCCGGCGGAAGCGGGTGTGCTCCTCGCCGTCGTAGTTGAGCAGGACTCCGGGCTGATTCATCACCGAGCGCGGACCGGTCCCGTCCGGTTCGAAGGCGAACCCGACCTCGAACCGGACGTCGGACAGCACCGCGCGGGCGTCCTCCTCACGCGTGACGAGCACCGCCTCGACCTCGCCGAGCTGCGAGTTCGGCACCGGGACCCGGGGCAGCGCCGGGTCTTGGTGGAGCGCGGCGAGTTCGGCTCCGGGCCGGAAAGGGCACGTGCTCCGGCGCTGGTTGTGGGGCATCGACACCGGTTCGGTCATGGCGTTCGGAACCTTCCTGACGGTGTGTGGGGGCAGTCAGCGGGTCTCGGTCACGGGGCGCCTGCCGTGTCGCGCAGCAGTTCCCGGGTGACGCGCTCCAGCCGGGCGGCGTCGCGCTTGTCGAAGGCCGGGCGCAGCAGGCTGAGGGGCATTCCCTCCACGAAGGCGCTCAAGGGCGCGTGGGGCGGGGACTCGATGAGTTCGACGAGGGGAGGGACCGTGGTCCCGACCGGCTGGGCGGCCCTTTTCATCTGCTCGATGTGGAGCGCGGTGGCGGGGTCGAAGTCCCCCGCGAAACCGGTGCGGGTGCCGCCCGGGAACAGCAGGACGTACCGGGCGCGATGTCCGTTGCCCGGCTCGGCGTACGCGACTCCGAGGAGGTCGTTGAGCCGCCCGCCCTGGAACATGGCCGACCAGCCGTCGTAGCCGTGCTCCAGCCCGAGGTCGGCCCATTTGACGCCCGCCGGTCCCACCCCGGGACCGGCGATGTTCAGGACGACCGGGGCGTCGGCCTTGTTCATCGGGCCGGCCAGTCCGCGTCCGAGCAGGTACCGGCTGAGGTAGTAGAGGGCGAAGTTGTGCTCGAACCCCTCCGGCGTCACGGTCCGGTAGCTGCGGAAGTAGCGGGCGCACAGCACGAGGGCGTCCACCGCCTCGAAGGTCTCCGTGATGTCGGCGATCACGCGCCGGTTCTCGCTGACGAGGCTGAGGTCGGCCTCGATGAAGAACGCCCGGCCCTCCGCGCCGGTCCGCTGCGCCGTGTCGAGGAACTTCTTCCCCTTCACCGGGTCCGGGGCGACCACGACCACCCGCTCGCCCCGCTCGAGGCAGGTGTGCGCGAGCGCTTGTCCGATGCCGGAGGTGCCGCCTGTCACGACGATGGTCTTCACGGTGATGCTCCTCGAAACACTGAAGGGTGAACTGTGGTGCTGCGGCGACTCCCCGTCCGGCGGGCAGACTTCACCCCGGGACGGGGGCAGAGGGGAGGTCGGGGAAGGGTGTCAGACGGCCTGGGCGGCGATCTCCGCCCGGACCACGTCCTGGGCGAGCCCTACGGCTGTCGCCCCGGCGCCGGTGGGGCCCAGGGTCGACCCGCTCACATAGAGCCCGTCGATGATCAGCATGATCCGGTCGCCGAGCCGGTCGGGGTGTGCGGCCGGAGTCCGGCGTGCGAGTTCACGCAACTGCTCGCGGACGTCCTGGAAGTGCTTCAGGGAAACCTGGTGGGCCGGATGGCCGGGATCGGGAAACTCCGCGTGCGTGTTGCGCAGCGGGCACCCTCTGGTGTTCGGCGCCATGCCCTGGACCGCCCGGACCAGCTCGACCAGCTGGTCCTCCGGCGCGTCGACGGTGGCGCACACCCGGGCCAGGGTCGACGCCCAGGCTTGCGCGGACCGTTCGAGATAGGCCACCACCAGGTGGTCCTTGCTGGGGAACTCCCGGTAGAGCAACTGCTTGCCGCACCCGACTCCGTCGATGATCTGCTGCATGCCGACCGCGTGCACGCCCCGCCGGTCGAACAGGTCGGCGGCGACGTCCAGAATGCGCTCGCGGGTGCCTGGAGCGGGTTTCCGGGGCATGGGCCGAGGCTAGCAGACCAATCGGTCCAGTACCGGGGGAATGCCACGGATCCACCGCCGTGAGGACGTTCACTTGCGCAGCGCGCGTACGTAGGACATCGGCGTCAGTACGCGCCCTTGTGCGTCCACCTGGACCTCTCCCGGCTCCCGGGCCGGACCGGTGTCCAGCGCGCCCGCCTCTCCCATCCTGGCCAGCAGTTCGTGGGTGAAGCTCGTGGCGAAGACGGCCTCGGTGATGTCCAGGATCCGCCAGTGCCGGCCGAGACGGGTCCGCAGGTCGTCCTTGCTGACCAGAGCCTCTTGCGTGATCGGTGTTCCCGACGGCATGGACTCGGCGAAGCAGAACAGATGGAGCGTGGCGCCCGGCCGGCACACCCGGTGGAGCGCGGCGGCATAGGCCGACCGCTGCCCGGCGTCGAGGCAGTGGTACAGCCCGCTGTCGAGCACGGTGTCGAAACCGGTTCCGACACCGTGCAGTTCGGTGGCGTCGGCGACCAGGAACCGCACCGGGACCCCATGGGCCGACGCGCGCTGTCCCGCCTGCTCGATCGCGCTGGGGGAGCCGTCCACGCCGGTGACCTCGTACCCCTGGTCCGCCAGCATGATGGCGTTCTCCCCCAGCCCGCAGCCCGCGTCGAGCACCTTGCCCGTGAAGCCGCCCGCACGCGCCAGCTCCACGACGGCCCGCTGGGGCTCACCGATGTCCCAGGGGATCATCTTCTCGCCCGGCGCGACGCCGCCGAACGCCGCCCGGCCCGCGTACAGCGCGTCGAATTCCATGTTCTGCCGGGAGAACGTCTGCTCTTCCGTGGCCATGCCGGATCTCCTTGCCGGTGGGGATCAGTTCCGTGCCGCGCTGTGCGTGAGGGGGACAGGCTTTGTCGGGCGGTGCGCCCGCTCCTACCCGACGGTGTCGGCCGCCTCGGCCGGGACGGCCGCGGGAGCCGCCGCCGTCTTCGTCGGCCGCATCCGCGACGCGACGGCCAGCGTGAGGACGACGACCGCCGTCATCGCCAGGAAGACGTCGGAGTAGGCGGCGCCCTCGTCGCCGGAGTAGAGGGGGTTGACGGCGCCGCTGCCGCTCTGCTGCCGCGCGGACACCAGGACGCCGAAGACGGCGGGGCCGGTGCCGGCGCCGAGGAACTGGGCGCCCTGGAGGATGCCGAGGCCGACACCGGCCTGCTCGGCGGGCAGTTCGCCGGCCGCCGCGCCGATGATCGTGGTCATCACGAGGATGAACCCGATGCTGATCCCGAGGATCCCGGCGCCCGCGGGGAGCACCGAGGAGCCGTCGGTGAAGGTGGACAGTGCCAGGGCGGACAGCCCGATGAGGGTGAGCCCGGAGAGCACCGTGGCCTGGGTGCCGACACGGTCGACGAGACGGCCGATCAGCGGCGACAGCAGCGCGGTCGCGACACCGGCCGGGATCATGACGAGCGCGCCCTCGCCCGGTGTGAGCCCGTTGACCTCGACCAGCAGCAGGGGGACGAACACCAGGCCGCCGAGGTTGACGACCATCGCCAGGAACGCGACGAAGAGGCTGGTGCGGTAGACGCGGTTGGCGAACAGCGACGGCGGGACGAACGGCTGCTCGACCCGGACGGTCCGCCACCCGAACAGCACGAGCGACGCGACCGCGATCACGAGACTGCCCCAGGACAGGGCGGCCGTGAAGCCGGAGACCTGAGCCTGCGTCATGCCGAACAGGACCAGTCCGGCGCCGAGTCCGAGCAGGACGCCGCCGGGGAGGTCGATCTTCCCGCCGCCGTCCGGAGCCTCGTCCGGCAGTACCCGCCAGGCCGCAGGAAGCAGCAGCAGCGAGACGACGAGCATGATCCAGAACAGGGCCGGCCACCCCAGCAGCTGGCCGATGCCGCCGCCCACCGTCGGCCCGGCCGCCGTCCCCACACCCGCGCCCGCCGAGACGACGCCGATGCCCATGCCGCGCTTCTCCGGCGGCAGCAGCCGCGTGACGGCGATGATCGCGAGCACGGGGATCGCGGCCGCGCCGATGCCCGTGACGATCCGGCCGGTCACCAGTACCGCGAGGTTGGGGGAGACCGCGCAGATCAGGCTGCCCGCGGCGTAGGTCAGCAGCGCGAAGGCGAACAGGCGCCGCAGTCCGACCCGGTCGGAGATGCGGCCGTAGAGGGGGATGCCGACCGAGAACATCAGCAGGAAACCGGTGACGATCCAGGCGAGCTCCGCCTCGGAGGCCCCGAACTCCTCCTTGATCGTCGGCAGCATCAGATTGACCATGTCGCTGGCGGTGACCGTGACGAGGATCGCCGGCATCAGCACTGCCAGTAAGGCCAGTTCTGAGCGGGTTCGCCCGGTCGTCGATGTGGAAGTCATTCGGAAACGTCCTTCGGGCGACTTACTGCCACCATGGTAGTTACATTTAGGGTAAAGATGTGGCGGAGGGTGTCCCCTCCGCCGTCGGCCGGTCAGCCGGCCAGGTGCGCGCGCTCCTGCTCGCCGGCCAGGACCTGCTGCACCAGATGCTGGATCGTGGTCCGTCCGAGCCGTTCCTCCATGGCCCGTTCCGCCTCCCGGAACTCCACTTCGAGCAGGCGCTCCATGTTCCGCCCCACCTCGCACTCCGCGCTCGGCGGATGCGGGTGCCGCGACAGGACCGGGCCCGCCTCGACGGCGGCGTACGCCTCGTACAGCGTGATCTCGCGCGGTGGACGGGCCAGCGTCCAGCCGCCGCCGCGCCCCTCGGTCGACCGGACCAGACCGGCGTCCCGCAGGCTGCCGAGGATCCGTCGCACCAGCACGGGGTTGCTCGCCAGGCTCTCCGCGATCTCCGCCGACGTCAGCGAGTGATCGCCCCAGCGCGCCAGCATCGTGAGCGAGTGGATCGCGACCGCGCTCCTGCTGCTGACACCCACCGTGACCCCTTCCCGGCCGGCACCCGCCGATCGAACTGTAATGAGCGTAGTGGCAGTTTGGCGGGTGGTCAACGCGGCAGCCCCCCTCGGGCGCGGAGAACCTGAGGGTGATCCGTAATGACAGCGCGCACACGCGCAGTAGCGTGATCCACAGACACCGAGTGCCCGGCCGACGGGCCCCGAGGAAGGAACGCCCGTGGAGCAGCCGACCGGCACGGTCCTCACGTCGCTGCCCGGTCCACCCGCCCGCCCGCCCGCTCCCGACCTCACCCGGCTGCTCGGCGGCCCCAGCGGCCCACACGCACAGAAGACCTGCGCCTGCCGGCGCACCCACCACCGTCACCGCCTCACGCTCCTCGGCCTCGGCGTCGACCGGGCCACGGTCGTGACGCACGCCGAGGCCCAGCTGGACGACGCGGACCGCTGCCCCGACCCCGGGTGCGCGTGGCACTCCCTCCTCGCGCTCGTGTTCGCCGGCGAACTGGTGCTGGCGGACCTGCACTGCTCGCGCCTGTCCGGACGTCCCCGCTGGTCCGGCACCGGCCCCGCGGCGCAGGCGGTACGGATCGTGCGCAGCCGGATCACTCTCCTGGCCGGGGACCCGGGCGGCGCCCGGCGCATCCTCGACGAACTGATACGGGAACCGCTCGCCGGGACACTGGACACGGTGGCCGTGGCCTGGCTCACCGAGGCGCTGCTCCACCTGGGAGAGCCGTACCGGGCCGAGACCCTGCTGACCGGGCGAGGCCGCGCGGGCGCCCTCCCCGCGCACCTGCCGGGCAAGGCGCCGCTGCTCCAGGCGAGAGGACAGCTGGGCCTCACCCTGAGACGGTCGCGGCACGCGCTCAAGGACTTCCTGGCCTGCGGCGCCGAGACGGCCGCCTGCGACGTCACCAACCCCGCCGTGCTGCCCTGGCGCACCGGCGCCGCCCTGTGCCTGCGCGAGCTCGGGCAGGACGGGCAGGCACACACGCTCGCCCACGCCGAACTCGCCGGGGCGAGGCAGTGGGGCTCGCCCCGGGAGATCGGCCGGACACTGCTCACCACCGCCCTGCTGGAGGACGGGCCGGCCGCGCGAGACCTCGTGACCGAGGCCATCGACCTGTTCACCGTCTCGGACGCCCCCGGAGACATCACCTACGCCGCTCACGTGGTCGGCTCCGCCCCGGGGCTCCGACGCGACGTCGTGTGGACGCGCCGGACGCTGCGGCGGATCGCGGAGCTCGCGCACCGCAGCGGGAACCGGCACGCCGCCGACCGCGCCGCCGACACGCTGTCCGGATTCCTGTCCGTCCACGGCGACCCGGCCCTGACCAGACACGAGACAGAGGTGGTCCACCTGGTCTGGGCCGGGTACGACAACACCGAGATCGCCGACCGCCTGTCACTGACGCGCCGCACCGTGGAACACCACCTCTCCTCGGTCTACCAGAAGTTCGGGCTCACCGACCGGCGGCACCTGTTCCGCGCGATGACCGAACTCTCCTGAACAAGGCCCGTCACCACGGCCAGCGCCACTCCTTGTTCTCGGGAACCACCCAGTAGTGCTCCAGCTCGACCCTCTCGAACAGCCACCGTCCGTCCGTGAACACGTAGCTGTCGGCGAACCGGCCGACGCTCTGGTGCACGACGTCCTCCTTGTCGAACCTGACGTACTCCTCGAAGAAACAGGCACCGGTCGCGCGGTCGCCGTCGACCACCACCTGGTGCACCTGGTTGAAGTTCTTCAACAGCACCTCGGAGGCCCGCTGGAGCTCGACCATCTTCGGCAGCAGCGCGCTGTAGTACTCCTGGATCGCCACGCGGCCACGGGCGCCGCCGAAACTTCCGTAGTCCAGGTGCGCGTCCTGCGCGAACAGGGCGCCGAGGCCCGCCCAGTCCCGGTCGTTGAGACAGTGATGGAAGGAGTTGCGCAGCCTCGTGAGTTCACGGATCGCCTCCAGCTCCCGCACCCTGGCCGACAACGCGTCGATCCGTGCCGCCAGGTCCGCCCCGTCCGCCATTTCTCTTCCTCTCCAGCACCGTCGAATTCTGTTCTGTCTCCTGCCGAAACCGTGCCCAGAGTCGCAGCAGCGGGACAGCCGCGACAAGGCCCGCTCACCATTCCTGTGGTCATTCCGAAACCAGTGAATTCGTTCGCCCGATTAAGGTCGAGAAAGCAGGGAACGCCGGCGACACCCAACGGGAGACACCGTGAACCAGTCGAAGCGCATCGCCTTGATCAGTGGCGCGGGCCGCAACATCGGCGCGGCGACGGCCAGGGAACTGGCCGGCCGGGACTACCACGTCATCGTGAACTACCGCAGCGACGCCCACGCGGCGGCAGAGGTGGTCAAGGCGATCGAGGCGAGCGGCGGCACGGCAGAGGCGGCCCGGGCGGACGTCTGCGACGCCGACGAGGTCAGCGCGCTGGTGCGGCGGACCGTGGCCGACCACGGACGGATCGACCTGCTGGTCTGCAACGCGAACACCGTGACACCGCCCTTCGCTCCGTTCGCCGAACTGGACTGGGAGGCGTTCGCCGCGAAGATCAACGGGGAACTCGCAGGCTCCTTCTTCCTCACCCAGCGCACGCTCGCCGTCATGCGTGAGCAGCGGTCGGGCAGGATCATCTACATCTCCAGCACGGCGTCGGACACCATCGGCATGGCCCTGCCCCACTCCGTCGCCAAGGCGGCGCTCAACACCTTCGGCCGCCACATCGCCGGCATCGCCGCCCAGTACGGGGTCACGGTCAACACCGTCTCCCTGGGTGCCGTGCACACCGACGCCACATCGGCGTTCGGCGAGGTCTTCTGGACGTACACGACCGACCGCTCGGTCGTGGCACGCCGGGTGGAACCGCAGGACGTGGCGCGAACCGTGGCCCTCGTCGCGGACGACGCGTTCGGGTTCACCACGGGCCAGGTGATCCGGGTCGACGGCGGGTTCGAGGTGATGGACCGTCAGTTGCACCCGCTGGCAGAGAATTTCCGCTGAACCTGTGGGACACCCACAGAATTCAGACCCCTCCCTTGCCGCCCCCGGCGAGGACATGCCAGCGTGTGGGCGGTCTCCGAAAAACTTTTCCGCCTCGTGAGACCGGAAGGAAAGCATTCCGGAATACTCCGCTGACCGACGGGAGCACATTTCCCGATGACCACATCCGAAGTGAGCCGGCAGCGGACGGCGGACGACATGTGTCCCCCGCTCGCGGAAGCCGGGAGGAAACGGCGGGAACTCGTGCGCCGGGGACGCTGGCAGGAAGCGGACGACCTGACCGAACGGGCCCTGCGCGAAGCCCTGGGCGGGCCGGGCGGGCCGGAACTCGCCCAGCTGACCTACCTGCCGGGCGCCCAGACACTCGGCCACGAGGACGACGGGCGGCCCGGACCCGGCACGGCGGCACGCGCGGGCGCGCTGCGTGCCCTGCACCTGGCCAATCGCGGACTGAACCGAGCCGAGGCCGTCCGCCGGGCCGGTCTCGTCCTGGGCTCCCGCGGACGGGACGACGTCGGCGGCTTCTGGGCGGCGGCGCTCACGCTGCTCCACGCGAACGAACTGCCGTCCGTGATCGGTGCCTGCGCGCGGGCGGCGGCCGAACCGGTGTGGTCCCGGTCGGCACCGCACCGGGACGCGCTGGCGCTGCTGCGCGCGCGGACCTGGGCGGTCTCGGGCCGGCTGCCGAAAGCGGTCTCGGCGTTCGGCAGGATCCGGGAACGCGGCATGGGAACACCACTCGCCGCAGTGGCCGCCGCGTGGCACGCCGAGGCGCTGAGCGCGACGGGCCGACACCGGCAGGCGTACGTCACGCTGCACGAGTGCGGGTTCGACGGCGCGGGCGGGCAGCACCCCGAGCGGGCGCAACTGCTCGCCGCCCGCAGCGCCGCACATCTCGCCGCGGGGAACTTCCAGTTGGGACTCGAGGACGCCCTCGCCTGCGGTGAGCATGCCGGCGTGTGGGGGGTGCGCAATCCGGCCGTCCTCCCCTGGCGTTCACTCGCCGCGCTCTGCGCGTCGGCGCTGGGGCGGTCCCCGTTCGCCGTCCTGCTCGCGCGCCAGGAGTACGAACTGGCCTCGCGGTGGGGGACGGGCCACGCGCGGGGCGTCGCCCTGCACGCGCTCGGTGTCGCTCTGCGGGACGCCGGGGGAGTCGCGGCGCTCCTCGAAGCGCAGACGGCGCTGTCCGGTTCGTACGACACCCTGTACCTGGCCAGGGTGCGCTACTCCCTCGGGTGTCTGCTGCTGTCACTCGGACGCGGTGACGAGGCGGGGGTGTTCCTCGAAGGAGCGGCCGACGCGGGTTTCCCGCCGTGGTCCGCCTATGCCGCCGCCACTGTCCGGCGGCTGGCCGGCGGCGGCCGGGCCCCGTCACTCACCGAGCAGGAGAAGCGGGTCGCCAGGCGCGCGCTCACCGGCCGGACCAACAAGGAGATAGCACTCGATCTGCACCTGACGGCGCGCACGGTCGAGTTCCACCTCTCGAACACCTACCACAAGCTCGGCATCCGCGGGCGGGAAGAGCTGGTGACCGCGGCACTGCTGATCGGCTGAGGCCGCCGGCACGCCTCGACGGGCTGTTTCGGTGGCCCGCGCCGGAGGGGAGAGGACGGCCGGACGGACCCGCTGCGCCCGGCCGACGTGGACTCCTCAGGTCTGTTCGAAGTGCTGGATCATCGGGTGGAGCCGCTGGTCCAGGACCTCGAAGCCGCCGTCCACCCGCAATACCTGGCCCACCGAGGCGCCGAAGCCGTCGCCGGCGACCATCGCGATGGTGCGCGCCGCCTCGTCGGCCTCAAGGAGACGACCGGACACCGAACGGCTCTCCATGATCTTGCGGAGATCCTCGATCATGACCCCCGCGGTGGCGTCGGTCCGGACCGTGCCGAACGCGACCGTGTTGACGATCACCCCGTACTGCGCGGCGACGGCGGCGACGTGCCGGCTGAACGTGTTGAGCGCGGCCTTGGCGGTGGAGTGGGCCGCGACGGTGCCGATCGAATCCGCCGCGGTGCTGGAGACATAGACGATCCGGCCCTTGCGTTCCTCCGTCATGACGCGCAGCACACTCTGGGTGAGGAAGTACGCCCCCTCGAGTTCCCCGCTCACCTTCTCGATGAAGTCCTCCCAGGGCAGCGTGAGCAGCGGTCCGAACGGCGGGTTCACCGTGTTGGCGTTGCACACGAGGGCGTCGATCCGGCCGTGGTCCTCCCGGATCCGGCCGATCATGTCGGCGACCTGCCCGGGAGCACGGACATCTGCCTGCACGGCCTGCGCGGAGCCACCCTCGGACTCGATCGTGTCCACCACCCGCGCCGCCGCGTCGGCGTTGCGGAGATAGTTCACGATCACGTGGTAACCGCGCCGTCCCATCTCCCGCGCGGTCGCCGCGCCGATTCCGCGGCTCGCACCACTGATCAGCACCACCTGTTGTGACTGGTCCACATTTCCTCCCAGAACCGAGGCGTCCGGAGATTTCCCGTGACGTGATCTTGGACCCGATCCGGCAGTGTCGTCTCTACGGGGGTCCACCAGATCTCCCGTTCCTTTTCGCAGGTGTCCCGCAACGCTGCCGGGGCCCTCTTGCGGGCGCGCCGGAAGGGCTGCGAGTGTTGGTTGTGCTGTGCACTGACTTTGAAACACGCGGCGGCGGCCCTACCCGAGTTACACGCTGATTAAATGTGCGTGAAACCTTTCAAGTGCGGGTTTGCGAGTGCTCTCGCGCGATATTGCGCCACTGGTTTTCTGTTTGACAAAAGAGTGCTGCTGTGACACCGTCCTTGTGGGCGGACCGATCGGTCCCGAATCTGGTGTCCCTTCTGACGGCAAATGACCTGGGCGGAGCTCTCCGCGTCTTTGTCCGTGTGTGAATGATTCGCTGAGTGGCGTAGTCAGTCAACTAATGGGGGTAGCGAGAGTGGTCGGAAACCGAATAGAGAGCCAGTTCGTCAGGTCGGGCCGAGTGGACAAGAGATCCGTCACCGGACTGCGGGCGACCACGCGGGAGTGCGGGACGGACACCTATGTACCGGGGATGTTCCTGTCCGGCGACGGCGACGCGGCCCTGCCGCCCGACGAGTTATGCCTCGCCCTGGACAACCTCGACTTCGCGAACCGCGGAGTGGAACGCGTGATGGTCACGGAGCAGGCCGAACGACTGCTCGACTCGGCCGAGCCGCACGTGAACCCGCACCGTACCTGGCTCGCGATCCTCTCCCTGCTCTACGCCGGAGACCTCGCCTCCGCCGATGCCCAGTGCGAGCGCCTGGCGCGCGACCCCGCCTGGGCCGGCTCGGTGCGCTGCCAGGAACTGCTGATGCTGCTGCGCGCCCGCAGCAGCCTGCTCGCCGGCCGGGCGCGGCGAGCCAGGAACGTACTCAAGGCGGTGCTCAACCGCCGTCCGTCCGCGTCACCCGCCTGCCTCGCGGTCGCCTGGCTGGTCGAAGCGCTGGTGCACCTCGGCGAACTCAAGTGCGCACACCAGGTGCTGCTCGAACGCGAACTGGCCGGCCCTCTGGCCCCCGACCTGCCCGACCGCGCACAGATCCTGGCCGCACGCGGCGCCCTCCACATGGCCGGCGGACACTTCCAGCACGCCGTGGACGACTACCTGGCCTGCGGCTCGGTACTGGACACCTCGTCCGTGGCCAACCCGGCGGTGATCCCCTGGCGCTCGAAGGCGGTGTTCGGGGCGCTGGGCGCCCGACGGTACGACCTCGCGCTCGCGCTCGCCGAGGAAGAACTCATCGCGGCCCGCAGGTGGGGAGCGCCGCGCGGCATCGGCCTCGCCCTGCACGCCGTGGGTGTGGCCCGCCGGGACGACACCTCGGTCGCCCTGCTGGAGGAGGCCGTCGAGCTGCTGGCGCTGGCACGCGCACGCACCGAGCTCATGCAGGCTCTCCACGATCTCGGCATGATGCAGGCCCGCCGTCAGGACGTCACGGCGGCGCGCAGACGGCTCGACGAGGCCGCCGTGGTGGCGTCAGAGTGCGGCAACACCTTCTGGCAGGAGCGTATCGGCCTCGCCCTGGAGCGTCTGGGGGCGCCCGACAACGCCTCGACGCTCACCCGGCAGGAGGAGAAGATCGCCTACCTGGCCCGCGCCGGGTACAGCAACCGGTGCATCGCGGAGATGAACTTCCTGACGGTCCGGACAGTCGAGTTCCATCTCTCCAGCGTGTACCGGAAACTCTCCATTTCTGGAAGAAGGGAGCTGGTCGCGGTACTGAGCCCTGCCGCGTCCTGATTCCGTCCGTATTTCGCTGCGCCGAGTATTTCTTCCTACGCCGCCCACCGTCAACGGTGGGCGGCGTTTTTTCGGGTCGCCGGACGGTATTACGGGTGGGCCGTAGGTTTTCCGCCTCTCCCTTGTGGGGCTCTCCTTCGGGTGTCAGGCTGATATCGCGGTCATCGACCTTCGATCTGTTTCCTCCGAGGCTCGTCAGGACAGGTGGATCCCCCATGCTTCAGCAGAACACGACGAAGCGCATAGGATACTGGCTTCTGCACCTGCACCAGCTTTTCGACGAATCCACCGGGCAAACACTCGCCGGCGAGAACCTGAATCGACGGCAATGGCAGGTGCTGCACGCCATCAGTATCGGTGTGGACTCCGTCGCCGCCGTCGACGTCGCGTTCGCACCTTTTCTGGCGATCGACGGCGCCGATTCCTACCGGTCGATCGTCGATGACTTCGACCGGCGCGGCTGGATCGCCGAAGCAGGTGATTCCGTCCGGCTCACCGACGCCGGCGCCGCCGCGCACGAACGGGCTGAAGCGCTGGTGAACGCGCACGCCGTCGTCTCTCTCGCCGGCATCTCCGAAGCCGAATTCCTCGCCGCCAACGACGTACTCGCACGGATCGCCGAGAACCTGGAAAAGGCGTGACGCGAACAGTGGCCCACGCTTTCCCGGCGTGACCTGAGAAAAGCGCGGCCGCCGATGTCTTTTCCGGGTGTTCGTCCTCGTTCCAGGAGGGAGCCTCAATCGTGCGCAAGGTGCTCATCGCCAACCGTGGCGAAATCGCAGTCCGCGTGGCCCGCGCGTGCCGGGATGCCGGTATCGCCAGCGTGGCCGTCTACGCCGACCCTGACCGGGACGCGCTGCATGTCCGCGCCGCGGATGAGGCGTTCGCCCTGGGCGGTGACACCCCGGCGGGCAGCTATCTCGACATCGACAAGGTCCTGAACGCGGCGCGGGAGTCCGGCGCGGACGCCGTCCACCCCGGGTACGGGTTCCTGTCGGAGAACGCCGACTTCGCGCAGGCGGTCCTGGACGCGGGTCTGGTGTGGATCGGACCGCCGCCGCAGGCCATCCGTGACCTCGGTGACAAGGTCGCCGCCCGGCACATCGCCCAGCGCGCGGGCGCCCCGCTCGTGGCGGGCACGCCCGATCCGGTCTCCGGCGCGGACGAGGTCGTCGCGTTCGCCGAGGAGCACGGGCTGCCGATCGCGATCAAGGCGGCGTTCGGCGGTGGCGGGCGCGGGCTGAAGGTCGCCCGCACCCTCGAAGAGGTGCCCGAGCTGTACGAGTCGGCGGTGCGTGAGGCCGTGGCCGCGTTCGGGCGCGGGGAGTGCTTCGTCGAGCGCTACCTCGACAAGCCGCGGCACGTGGAGACGCAGTGCCTGGCCGACACCCACGGCAATGTCGTGGTCGTCTCCACGCGTGACTGCTCGCTCCAGCGCCGGCACCAGAAGCTCGTCGAGGAGGCCCCGGCACCGTTTCTGACGGATGCTCAGGTCGCGGAGCTGTACGCGTCGTCGAAGGCGATCCTGCGCGAGGCCGGCTATGTCGGCGCGGGCACGGTCGAGTTCCTGGTCGGGCTGGACGGGACGATCTCCTTCCTGGAGGTCAACACCCGTCTGCAGGTGGAGCATCCGGTCACCGAGGAGGTCGCCGGCATCGACCTGGTGCGGGAGATGTTCCGTATCGCCGACGGGGAGGAGCTGGGCTACGGCGATCCCGAACTGCGCGGCCATTCCTTCGAGTTCCGCATCAACGGCGAGGACCCGGGCCGTAACTTCCTTCCGGCGCCGGGGACGGTGACGCTGTTCGCGCCGCCGTCCGGTCCCGGGGTCCGTCTCGACGCGGGCGTCGAGTCCGGGTCCGTGATCGGGCCGGCGTGGGACTCGCTGCTGGCCAAGCTGATCGTGACCGGCGCGACGCGTGAGCAGGCGCTGCGGCGGGCCGCCCGTGCGCTGGAGGAGTTCCAGGTCGAGGGCATGGCCACGGCCATCCCCTTCCACCGCGCGGTCGTGCGCGATCCGGCGTTCGCTCCCGAACTCGCCGGTTCCGACGGGCCGTTCACCGTCCACACGCGGTGGATCGAGACCGAGTTCGTCAACGAGATCCCCGCGTTCGCGGCGTCCGCCGACACGGATGCCGAGGACGACGAGAAGGACCGCGAGACGATCGTCGTCGAGGTCGGCGGCAAGCGGCTGGAGGTCTCCCTGCCGGTCTCCCTGGGCATGTCGCTGGCCCGCACGGGTCTCGCGGCCGGGGCGAAGCCGAAGCGCCGGGCGGCGAAGAAGTCGGGCCCGGTCGCGTCCGGCGACACCCTCGCCTCCCCGATGCAGGGCACGATCGTCAAGGTCGCCGTCGAGGAAGGGCAGGAGGTCCAGGAAGGTGACCTCGTCGTCGTCCTCGAAGCGATGAAGATGGAACAGCCGTTGAACGCCCACAAGGCGGGCGTGATCAAAGGGCTTTCCGTCGAGGCAGGTGTCTCTGTCGCCTCCGGCTCCGCTGTCTGCGAGATCAAGGACTGACAACCATGGAGAGGAACATGGACACTTCGGTGCTCATCGTCGGCGCGGGACCCGCGGGGCTCATGCTGGCGGGCGAGTTACGCCTGGCGGGGATCGACGTCACCGTCCTGGAGACCCTGGTGCGGCGCAGCGGTGAGTCCCGGGGGATCGGCATGACGATCCGCACGGTGGAGGTCTTCGACCAGCGGGGCCTGCTGCCCCGGCTCAGCCGCCACCAGCCGGACGGGATCCAGTACGGGAACCAGGGCCACTTCGGCGGCATCGGCCTGGACCTCGGTGTCCTCGGCGCTTTCCACCAGGCCGCGAAGACCGTGCCCCAGTCCGTGACGGAGACGGCCCTGGAGGAGTGGGCCCGGTCCCTGGGGGCCGACATCCGCCGGGGCAGCGAGTTCCTGTCCCTGGAGGACGACGGGGCCGGCGTCACCGTACGGACCCGGGAGGCATCGGGCGAGCGGACCCTGCGCGCCCGCTACGTCGTGGGCTGCGACGGAGGACGCAGCCGGGTGCGCAAGGCCGGCGGATTCGACTTCCCGGGCACCCCCGCCACGACCGAACTCCTGCTGGCCGACCTGCGCGGCGTGGAGATCGAACCGCGCATGGTGGGGGAGCAGCTGTCCGGGGGCATGGTGATGGCGGCCAGGCTGCCCGACGGCGCGCACCGCGTCATCGTCGCCGAACGCGACGCGCGGCCCCAGCGACGGACCGGGCCGCCGGCCTTCGCGGAGGTGGCC
The DNA here is from genome assembly GCF_014489635.1 of Streptomyces roseirectus. Taxonomy (NCBI): domain Bacteria; kingdom Bacillati; phylum Actinomycetota; class Actinomycetes; order Kitasatosporales; family Streptomycetaceae; genus Streptomyces; species Streptomyces roseirectus. The sequence goes on from NZ_CP060828.1 coordinate 9,617,013, forward strand.
GACGCCTGGAAGCGGCTCACCGGCATCGACATCTCGCACGCCGAACCGGTCTGGGTCAGCGCCTTCGGCGACGCCGCCCGCCTGGCCACGGAGTACCGGCGCGGCCGGGTGCTGCTGGCCGGTGACGCCGCCCACGTCCATCTGCCCGCCGGCGGCCAGGGCATGAACACCGGCATTCAGGACGCCGTCAACCTGGGCTGGAAACTCGCCGCGGTGCTCCACGGCACGGCCCCCGCCGAACTGCTCGACACCTACCACGGCGAACGCCACGAGGTCGGCCGCTCCCTGCTGGCGAACACCAAGGCGCAGAGCCTGCTCATCCTGGGCGGAGCCGACGTCGGACCGCTGCGGGACGTGCTGGCGGAACTGATCCGCGACGACGACGTCAGCCGGCATCTGGCAGCCAGGGTGAGCGGACTGGACATCCGCTACGACGTCGGCACGGGCAGCCATCCGCTGCTGGGGATGCGCATGCCCCACCTGCGGCTGGACCGTGACGGACGCACGACGAGCAGCACCGAACTGCTGCGCGCCGGACGCGGTGTCCTGCTCGACCTGGAAGCGAACCCCCGACTGCGCGCACGGGCGCAGCCATGGGCGGACCGGATCGACATCGTCACCGCGCACCCCATACCGACGGACGACGTGCCGCACGGCACGGCGGCACTCCTCCTGCGCCCCGACGGACACGTCGCCTGGGCGGCACCCGGCAGCCACCACGACCTGCCCATGGCCCTCGGCCGCTGGTTCGGCACACCCCGCTGACCACCGCGCATTCCCCACCCCCCTTGAGCAGGCACCAGGAATCGGAGAGGGAAACATGCACAGCACTCTGATAGTCGCCCGGATGGACCCCGTGTCCGCCGACGGCGTCGCCCGGCTCTTCGCGGACTTCGACCGCACCGACATGCCGCACCTCATGGGCACCCGGCGCCGGCAGCTCTTCTCGTACAAGGGCCTCTACTTCCACCTGCAGGACTTCGACACGCAGGACGGCGGCGAGCGCATCGAGAGGGCGAAGACCGACCCCCGGTTCGTCGGCATCAGCGAGGACCTGAAGCCCTTCATCGAGGCGTACGACCCCGCCACCTGGCGCTCGCCCTCCGACGCCATGGCACGGCGCTTCTACGAGTGGAGCGCGCGATGAGCGGCGTCCCGCCCCGCCGCCGGGTGGTCATCACCGGCATCGGTGTGACCGCCCCGGGCGGAGTGGGCACCAAGGACTTCTGGCACCTGCTGACCGACGGCCGTACCGCCACCCGCCGCATCTCCCTGTTCGACGCGTCGTCCTTCCGTTCCCAGGTGGCGGCCGAGATCGACTTCGATCCCGGGCTGCACGGACTGGGCCCGCAGGAGATCAGGCGGATGGACCGCGCGGCGCAACTGGCGGTGGTCACGGCCCGCGAGGCCGTCGCCGACAGCGGACTGGAGTTCACCGCCCTCGACCCGCACCGCACCGGCGTGACCATCGGCAGCGCCGTCGGGGCCACGACGGGGCTCGACGAGGAGTACCGGACCGTCAGCGACGGCGGACGGCTCGACCTCGTCGACCACCGCTACGCGGTACCGCACCTCTACAACTACCTCGTCCCCAGCTCCTTCGCGGTCGAGGTGGCCTGGGCCGTGGGCGCCGAAGGACCGAGCACGGTCGTGTCGACCGGCTGCACCTCGGGCCTGGACGCGGTGGGATACGCCACCGAACTGATCCGGGAGGGAACGGCCGACGTCATGGTCGCGGGCGCCACGGACGCACCGATCTCCCCGATCACCGTGGCCTGCTTCGACGCGATCAAGGCGACCACCCCGCGCAACGACGACGCCGAACACGCCTCCCGGCCCTTCGACGCCAGCCGCAACGGGTTCGTCCTCGGCGAGGGCGCCGCCGTGTTCGTCCTGGAGGAACTGACGAACGCGCGCCGGCGCGGCGCGCACATCTACGCGGAGATCGCCGGGTACGCGACCCGCAGCAACGCGTTCCACATGACCGGTCTGCGTCCGGACGGCCGGGAGATGGCCGAGGCGATCCGGGTCGCCCTGGACGAGGCCCGCCTCGCACCGCAGGACATCGACTACATCAACGCGCACGGCTCGGGCACCAAGCAGAACGACCGGCACGAGACCGCCGCCTTCAAACGGAGCCTGGGCAGCCACGCCTACGACGTCCCGGTCAGCTCGATCAAGTCGATGGTCGGGCACTCCCTGGGCGCCATCGGGTCGATCGAGATCGCCGCGTCCGCGCTGGCCATCGAGCACGACGTCGTACCGCCCACGGCCAACCTGCACAACCGGGACCCCGAGTGCGACCTGGACTACGTTCCGCTCACCGCGCGCGAGCACACCACCGACGCCGTGCTCTCGGTGGGCAGCGGATTCGGCGGCTTCCAGAGCGCGATCGTGCTGACCGGCCCCGGAAGGAGTGACCGATGACGACCGGGACGCCGGCGGGGGAGCGGACCACGGTGGTGGTGACCGGCCTCGGTGTCGCCGCCCCCAACGGCCTGGGCCTGGACCGGTACTGGTCGGCGACGCTGAGTGGGGACAGCGGGATCGGCCCGCTGGAGAGGTTCGCCGCCGCGAGCTACCCCGCCCGGCTGGCCGGTGAGATCAAAGGCTTCAAGGCCGAGGAACAACTGCCCGGCAGACTGCTCGCGCAGACCGACCGGATGACGCGGCTCGCGCTCGTGAGCGCGGACTGGGCCCTCGCCGACGCCGGTGTGACACCCGAGGAGACGGCCGACTACGCGATGGGGGTCATCACCGCCAGCCACTCGGGCGGATTCGAGTTCGGCCAGCGAGAACTCCAGGCGCTGTGGAGCAAGGGCGGCAAATACGTGAGCGCGTATCAGTCGTTCGCCTGGTTCTACGCCGTCAACAGCGGCCAGATCTCGATCCGGCACGGTATGCGCGGCCCCAGCGGAGTCGTGGTCAGCGACCAGGCGGGCGGCCTGGACGCGGTGGCCCAGGCCCGCCGGCAGATCCGCAAAGGGACCCCGCTGGTCATGTCCGGCGCCGTCGACGCCTCGCTCTGCTCCTGGGGCTGGGTGGCCCAGCTCGCCGGCGGGGGACTGAGCACCAGCGACGAACCCGAGCGCGCCTACCTGCCGTTCGACGCGGACGCACGCGGTTACGTGCCCGGCGAAGGAGGCGCCCTGCTCGTGCTGGAGAGCGCCGGACACGCCCGTGAGCGCGGTGCCGGACAGATCTACGGCGAGATCGCGGGCTACGCCGCCACCTTCGACCCGGCACCGCACAGCGGACGCGAACCAGGACTGCGCCGGGCCGTCGAACTGGCTCTCGCCGACGCGGACACCGAACCGGACGCCATCGACGTCGTCTTCGCCGACGCCGCCGGGCTGCCGGAGCCGGACCGGCTGGAGGCCGAGGCGATCAGCAAGGTCTTCGGACCACGCCGGGTGCCGGTCACCGCGCCCAAGACGATGACCGGCCGGCTCTACTCCGGCGCCGCCCCACTGGACCTGGCGACCGCCTGCCTCGCGATCCGCGACGGGGTGATCCCGCCGACGGTGAACATCTCCCCCGCGGACGAGTACGAACTCGACGTCGTCACCCGGGCCCGCCGCCGGCCGGTGCGCTCCGCCCTCGTGCTGGCCCGCGGCCACGGCGGATTCAACTCCGCGATGGTCGTACGGGCCGTACCCGCCTGACCCCGGGCCACCGCGCGAACCGGCCCGGCGACCACCGCCGACGCCCCAGAACACCCCCTGACCGGCATCCGGTCCGACCCGGAAAGGAACACCGCCATGCCCGCCGACTTCACCCCCGACGACCTCAAACGCATCCTGCGCGAGGGCGCCGGCACGGACGACGCCGTCGACCTCGACACCGACATCCTCGACACCGCGTTCACCGCCCTGGGCTACGAGTCCCTGGCGATGCTGGAGACCTTCGGCCGCATCGAACGGGAATACGGCATCGACCTCGCCGAGGACACCCTGACCGACGACCTGACCCCGCGCCGGCTGATCGCGGTCATCACCGGACAGCTGTCGGGCACCCCGGCTGCCTGAGCCCGCGCGCCGAGGCCGCCCCCGATCCGACCTCCCCCAGGAGACACACATGACACACCAGGATGCCAAGGTCGCCCTCGTCACCGGCGCGACCAGCGGTATCGGCCTCGCCTCGGCCCGGACACTGGCCGGCGCGGGGCACCGGGTCTACCTCTGCGCCCGCACCGAGGACAGCGTGCACAGCACCGTCAAGGAACTGCGCGACGAGGGTTTCGACGTGGACGGCACCACCTGCGACGTGCGGTCCGTGGACGACGTCCAGCGGTTCGTGCAGGCGGCCGTCGAGCGCTACGGGACGGTCGACGTCCTGGTCAACAACGCCGGCCGCAGCGGCGGCGGGACCACCGCCGACATCGGCGACGAGCTGTGGCTCGACGTGATCGACACCAACCTCAACAGCGTCTTCAGGATGACCCGCGAGGTACTGACCACCGGCGGCATGCGGTCCAAGAACCGGGGCCGGATCATCAACATCGCCTCCACCGCCGGCAAACAGGGAGTGGTGCTCGGCGCCCCCTACTCGGCCTCGAAGCACGGCGTCGTCGGCTTCACGAAAGCCCTCGGCAACGAACTGGCCCCCACGGGCATCACGGTGAACGCCGTGTGCCCCGGCTACGTCGAGACCCCCATGGCCCAGCGCGTCCGCCAGGGCTACGCGGCCGCCTACGACACCAGCGAGCAGGCCATCCTCGACAGGTTCCAGGCCAAGATCCCGCTGGGCCGCTACTCCACGCCCGAGGAGGTCGCCGGCCTCGTCGGCTACCTCGCCTCCGACACCGCAGCGTCCATCACCTCGCAGGCGCTGAACGTCTGCGGCGGCCTCGGCAACTTCTGACCCCGAAGGAGGACCGTCATGGATCAGCAGACCACACGCAGGGTCGAACACGAGATCGTCGTCGAAGCCCCGGCCCAGGACGTCTACCGGCTGCTCGCGGAGGTCGAGAACTGGCCCCGCATCTTCCCGCCGTCGGTGTACGTCGACTATCTGGAGCGCAACGGGAACGAGGAACGCATCCGCATCTGGGCCACCGCCAACGGCGAGGCCAAGAACTGGTCGTCGCGCCGCACACTCGACCCCGAGGCCCGGCGGATCGAGTTCCGCCAGGAGGTCTCCGCGCCGCCCGTCGCCGACATGGGCGGCACCTGGATCATGGAACCCGCCGGGCCGGCCACCACCCGGCTGCGCCTGCTGCACGACTACCGGGCCATCGGGGACGACCCCGCCGAGCTCGCCTGGATCGACGAGGCCGTCGACCGCAACAGCCGCTCCGAACTCGCGTCGCTCAAGGCCAGCATGGAACAGGCGACCGGGGCGGCCGAGCTGACCGTGTCCTTCGAGGACAGCGTCCGTATCGACGGCGCCGCCAAGGACGTCTACGACTTCCTCAACGAGGCCGACCTGTGGGTCGAACGGCTCCCGCACGTCGCCGCCGTCCGGTTCTCCGAGGACACCCCCGGACTGCAGGTGCTGCGCATGGACACGCTCACCAAGGACGGCACCACCCACACCACCGAGTCGGTGCGGGTCTGCTTCCCCCACCGCAGGATCGCCTACAAGCAGACCACCCTGCCCCCGCTGATGACCCTGCACACCGGCTACTGGCAACTGGAGGAGGACACCGCCGGGGTCACCACCGCGACCTCGCAGCACACCGTCGTCCTCAACGGCGCGAACATCCAGAAAGTGCTCGGCCCCGAGGCCGACGTCGCGGCGGCGCGCACCTTCGTCCGGGACGCGCTGGGACACAACAGCAGAGCGACGCTCGGACACGCCAAGAAGTACGCGGAAGCGCGGAGCGCCTGAGCCATGGCGGACGCGCCGCAGACCGGGACCCCGGACACCGACGTCGTGGTCGTCGGCGCCGGGCCGGCGGGCCTGATGCTGGCGGGCGAACTGCGCCGCGGCGGCGCCCGGGTGATCGTGCTGGAACAACTGGCCGAGCCGACCACGGAGTCCCGGGCCTCCACCCTGCACGCCAGAACCATGGAGATCCTCGCCGAGCGCGGGCTGCTCGAACGACTGGGACCGCTGCCCGGCGGCCCCGGTCACTTCGGCGGCCTGCCGCTCGACCTCACCGCCGCCGACCCCGGACACCCCTACGCCGGCCAGTGGAAGTGCCCGCAGACCCGCATCGAGGCCGTGCTCCAGGAATGGGCCGGCGCACTGGGCGCCGACGTCCGACGCGGCCGCGCGGTCACCGGCCTGCTCCAGCACCCGGACCGGGTGGACGTGGTGGCCGCCGGACCCGGCGGCCGTCCCGAGCGGCTGTCGGCGGCGTACCTGGTCGGCTGCGACGGGGAACGGAGCACGGTACGCCAACTGGCCGGCTTCGACTTCCCCGGCCGGCCGGCCACCCGGGAGATGCTGCGCGCCGACATCACCGGTGTCCGCATCCCCGACCGGCGCTTCGAACGGCACCCGGCCGGCCTGGCCACCGCCTTCCGCTGGCCCGACGGGACCACCCGGGTGATGGTGCACCGCTACGGACGGACACCGCGCTCACGCACCCGCCGCCCCGAGTTCGCCGAGATCGCCGCGGCGTGGGCCGAGGTGACCGGCGAGGACATCAGCGGCGCCACCGCGCTGTGGCGCGGCGTGTTCGACGACACCCTGCGCCAGGCCGCCCGCTATCGCCTGCACCGGGTGTTCCTCGCGGGCGACGCGGCACACGTCCAGATGCCGGTCGGCGGACAGGCCCTCAACCTCGGGCTGCAGGACTCCGCCTCCCTCGGCCCACGCCTGGCCGCCCGGATCACCGGGGCGGCCGGGGAACCGGTGCTGGACGGCTACCACGAGGAACGCCACCCCGCCGGCCGACGAGCCCTGACCGGCATCCAGGCCCAGGCGCGGCTGCTGCTGGGCGGGCCCGAGGTCGAGGGCCTGCGCTCGCTCTTCGGCGAACTCCTGCGCCTCGACACCGTACGCACCCACCTGGCCCGCGGAATCAGCGGCCTCGGCGCGCCACCCCCCGCCACCACCCCTTCCCCGCCCGCGGCAGCCCTGACGACACGAGACACGACACGAGAGAGGTCCGACATGACACGGCTCACCGGCAAGACGGCACTGGTCACCGGATCCAGCCGGGGCATCGGCAAGGCCACCGCGCTGCGCCTGGCACGCGAAGGCGCGCTGGTCGCCGTGCACTACGCGGCGAACCAGGACGCGGCCGACGAGACGGTCGCCCTGATCCAGAAGGAGGGCGGACGGGCCTTCCCCGTCCGCGCACCGCTCGGAGTCCCCGGCGACGTGCACGAACTGTTCCTCGGCCTGGAGGCCGGGCTGAAGGAGCACACCGACGGCACGGTGCTGGACATCCTCGTGAACAACGCGGGGGCGACGTCCGCGACCGGCAACGCCCCGGAGGACGTCACCCCCGAAGACTTCGACCACTACGTCGCCGTCAACGCCAAGGCGCCCTTCTTCATCGTGCAGCGGGCCCTCACCCTGCTGCCGGACGGCGGCCGGATCATCAACATCTCCTCCGGACTCACCCGGTTCGCCAACCCCGAGCAGATGGCCTACGCGATGACCAAGGGAGCCCTGGAACAGCTGACCCTGCACCTCGCACGCCACCTGGCCCCGCGCCGGATCACCGTCAACACCGTGGCACCCGGCATCACGGACAACGGCGGCCCCGTCTTCGACATCCCGGAGGCCGTGGAGCAGATGGCACAGCTGTCCGCCTTCAAACGGGTCGGCGAGGCCGGCGACGTCGCCGACGTCATCACCTTCCTGGCCACCGACGAAGCACGGTGGATCACCGGCGCCTTCATCGACGCGACCGGCGGGACGCTGCTCGGATGAGCGCCGCGGACACCCTGAACGAACTCGAGAAGCTGAAGGAACAGGCCCGCGGCGGACCGGATCCGCAGGCCACCGAACGGCAGCACGCGAAGGGAAAACTCACCGCCCGGGAACGGATCGAACTCCTCCTGGACAAGGACAGTTTCACCGAGCTGGAACCGCTGCGCCGCCACCGCGCCACCGGCTTCGGCCTGGAGGACCGACGGCCCTACACCGACGGCGTGGTCGCGGGCTGGGGCGAGGTCGAGGGACGGACCGTCTTCGTCTACGCCCACGACTTCCGGATCTTCGGAGGCGCGCTCGGCGAGGCACACGCACAGAAGATCCACAAGGTCATGGACCTGGCCGTCGCCGCCGGCGCCCCGCTCGTCTCGCTCAACGACGGCGCGGGCGCACGGATCCAGGAAGGCGTGTCCGCACTCGCCGGCTACGGCGGGATCTTCGCCCGCAACACCCGGGCATCCGGCGTGATCCCGCAGATCAGCGTCATGCTGGGGCCGTGCGCCGGCGGCGCCGCCTACTCACCGGCGCTCACCGACTTCGTCTTCGCGGTACGCGGCATCTCCCAGATGTTCATCACCGGCCCCGACGTGGTCCGGTCGGTCACCGGCGAACAGGTCTCCCACGACGGGCTGGGCGGAGCCGACGTCCACGGCCGGCACTCGGGTGTGGCCCACTTCGTCCACGACGACGAGGAGACCTGCCTGGCCGAGGTCCGCTACCTCCTCTCCCTGCTGCCCTCCAACAACCGTGAACTGCCGCCCCGCACCCAGAGCGACGACCCGCCGGACCGGGAGAGCGAGACCCTGCTCGCACTGGTGCCGCACGAGGGCAACCGCGCGTACGACATCCGCACGGTGATCGAGGAACTCGTCGACGACGGCGACTACATGGAGGTCCACGCCGCCTGGGCCGCCAACCTCGTCTGCGCCCTGGCCCGGCTCGGCGGCCAGGTGGTCGGGATCGTCGCCAACCAGCCCGCGGTCATGGCCGGCGTGCTGGACATCGACGCGAGTGAAAAGGGCGCACGGTTCGTCCAGTTCTGCGACGCCTTCAACATCCCCCTGCTCACCCTCGTCGACGTCCCCGGTTTCCTGCCGGGGGTCGGGCAGGAGCACGACGGGATCATCCGGCGTGGCGCGAAACTCCTGTACGCCTACTGCAACGCCACCGTCCCGCGCGTCTCCCTGATCCTGCGCAAGGCGTACGGCGGCGCCTACATCGTGATGGACTCCCGCTCGATCGGCGCGGACGTCGCGCTGGCCTGGCCCACGAACGAGATCGCGGTCATGGGAGCGGAGGCCGCCGCGGGCGTCGTCTTCCGCCGCGAGATCGCCGCCGCGCCGGATCCCGAGCACACGCGTCGGCAGAAGATCGCGCAGTACCGGGAGGCGCTGATGCACCCCTACCACGCGGCGGAACGCGGCCTCGTCGACGACGTCATCGACCCCCGCCGAACGCGCCCCGTACTCGTGCGCGTGCTGTCGATGCTGCACACCAAGGACGCGGACCTGCCGCGCCGCAAGCACGGCAACCCGCCCCAGTGAGGGGAACCGCCGCCGGTACACGGCCGCGCACCGGCCCCGCCACGACACGATGAATGGGGAACGCCCGATGAAAGTCGGCCTGCTCTTCGACCTGCGCAATCCCGCACAGTGGCACCGCCCCTGGCCCGATCACTACGCACACGCCCTGGAACTCTGCGAGGAGGCCGACCGGCGCGGCGCCGACGGCGTGTGGTTCACCGAACACCATCTCTTCGAGGACGGCTACCTCCCGCAGCCGCTGACGTTCGCGGCCGCCGCCGCGGCACGCACCCGCCGGGTCCGCATCGGCACCTCCGTCATGCTGCCCGCCCTGCGCGACCCCGCCCACATCGCGGAGGAGGCGGCCGTCGTCGACCTGATCAGCGGCGGACGGCTCGAACTCGGCATGGGCGCGGGATACCGGGTGCCCGAGTACGAGCTCTTCGGCGCCGACATCTCCCGGCGGTTCACCACGACGGAACGCCACATCGCCGAGATCCGCCGGCTGTGGCAGGAGAAAGCCGTCACCCCCGGCCCGGTGCAGGACCCCGTACCGCTGTGGGGAGGGTTCTACGGCCCCCGCGGAGGCCGGCTGGCCGGCCGGCTGGGCATCGGCCTGCTGCACATCTCGCACGACGTCTACGAGCACTACCGGGCCGGACTCGCCGAGGGCGGCCACGACCCGCGGCGCGCACGCGTGTCCGACCTGCTGCCCATCTTCCTGTCCGACGACCCGGAGGCCGCCTGGGCCCGCATCGCCCCCCACCTCGCACACCAGCTGAACTCCTACCAGCAGGCGTCGGTGGAGGGCACCGGCAGGCCCGCGCCCCCGCTGATCGACCCGGACGCGCTGCGCGACCGGACCTCCGACGCCCCGTGGGGAGCGCTCCAGGTCCTCACCCCCGAGGACGCCGCCGCCCGGATCCGGGAGATGACCGACGGCCTGCCCGTGGAACACCTCATCTTCTGGGCCGACATCGCGGGACTCCCCGACGACCTCGTGCTGCGCAACATGGAGCTCGTCTGCGAGAAGCTCCCCGCGCTGCTGCCCTCATGACCGCCCTGCCCGCCCCCGGCACCGGACCGACCCGCGAAGGGGCCCGCGGCCAGGACCCGAGGCTGTGGGGCCTGCTGTTCGTCCTCTCGGGCAACATGGTCCTGGACGCCCTGGAGGTCTCCGTCGTACTCGTGGCACTGCCCACGATCAGCGCGGACCTCGGACTGTCCCTGTGGCGGGTGCAGTGGCTGATGAGCGGTTTCGCCCTCGGCTTCGCCGCGCTGCTCGTGCTCGGACCGTGGGTGAACGCCCGGTTCGGGCGCCGGCGCGCCTACCTCGCGGCCATGTTCGTCTTCGCCCTCGCCTCGGTCGCCGGCGGCCTGACCGACAGCACGGCGCTGCTCATCGCCACCCGGGTGGTCAAGGGCCTCTGCGCCGCTGTCACCGCCCCCAGCGGACTGGCCATCATCAGCACGGCCTTCCGGGAACCGGCACAGCAGCGCCGGGCCGTCTCCGTCTACTCCCTGTTCGGCGCGGCCGGGTTCACCACGGGGCTGCTGCTGTCCGGCGTCCTGGTCGAGGCGGACTGGCGGTGGACGTTCCTGTTTCCCGCGCCCATCGCGCTGCTGCTGCTGTGGTACGGGCGCCGCCTGATCCCCGCCGTCCCCCGGACGCAGGCCCGGGCCTCGATCGACCTCACGGTGCTGCGGGACGGCCGGCTGGTGCGCGCGGCCCTGTGCGCGGCGGCGCTCAACGGCTCCTACATCGGGCTGCTGCTGCTCGTCACCTTCCAGACGGCGGGGCCCGACATCGCCTGGGCTCCCTGGCAGACGGCGCTCTGCCTGCTGCCCGCCTGCCTGCCGCTGGCCCTCACGGTGCCGTTCGCCGGCCGTCTCGTCGGCCGCTTCGGCACCCAGCGCCTCATCGCCGTGGGCGCCCTGACCCCGGTGGCCGGCCAGGCGCTCTACCTGTGGCAACCACAGGCCGAGCCGTACCCGGCCCGGCTGCTGCCCGCACTGCTCCTGGTGGGGTCGGGCTTCGTGCTCTCCTTCGCCGCCCTGAACATGCAGGCGACAGCCACGATCCCGGCCGCCGACCGGGGTTCGGCGGTGCCGCTCTACCAGACGGCGGTCCAGCTCAGCTCGGTCGCCGTGCTGCCGCTGGTCGCCCTTCTGCTCGCCTCGGCCGACAGCCGCCGGCCCGCGCTGGCCCTCATCACGGCGGTGGGCGCGGCCGGCCTGCTCATCGCCCTCACCGGGCTGCGACCCGGCACCGACCGAAAGGGACAGGCATGACAGAACCGGCCACAGCGGATCCAGCGCCCCCGGCCTCCGACACGGGGCCGATCCGGCTGACGGTGATCATCGCGAGCGTGCGCGAGGGGCGGCTCGGCCCCGTCGTCGCGACCTGGTTCACCGAACGGGCCACGGCCCACGACGACGTCGTCGTCCGGGTCGTCGACCTGCGCGCGTACCCGCTGCCCCTGGTCATGCCCGAGCCCGGCCACGCCCCGCCGCCGGACGCCGCCCGCGTACGGCGACTGCTGGCCGGACAGCTGGCCGAGGCCGACGCGTTCGTCGTGGTCACGCCCGAGTACAACCACACCGTTCCGGCGGCACTGAAGAACGCCATCGACTGGTTCCACGAGGAATGGGCCGCCAAGCCCGTCGGCTTCGTCTCCTACGGCGGGCTGAGCGGGGGCCTTCGGGCCGTGGAGCACCTGCGGCAGATCTTCGCCGAACTGCACACGGTCTCCGTACGTGACTCGGTGAGCTTCCACAACGCGTGGGACCGGTTCGACGAGCGGGGCCGTCCGCTGAACCCGCAGGACTGCGAAGGCGCGGCGAAGGTGCTGCTGGACCAGCTCACCTGGTGGGGGCGGGTACTGCGCCGGGCCCGGAGCGAACGGCCGTACGGGACATGACGGCGGACCGGACGACGGTGATCGCGCAGACGGCCGAGCACCCGCCGAAGGCCCTGGTGGACGCGCCCGCGCCCTTGCTGGCGGGAGAGGACGAGCGGGAACCGGAGGAGTCGCACATCCTGCGCGGCATCGACTGAGACCGCGGGAGCGGGAAGGAGCGGCCCCGGCCGGCGGACGGCAGGAGAGCGATGCCGTCCGCCGGCCGAGGCCGGGCCCGGGAGCGGACGTCAGGACCAGGGCAGCACCAGCGCCCCCCACGCCACCACCGGCCCCAGCGCCACGATGCCCGTCGTGTAGCCGATGACCTGGCGGTAGAAGCGCCGGGGATCGACGCCGCGCGCGTTGCTGAGGACGAGCGCCCCGTTGGTGGAGAAGGGCGAGGTGTCGACGATGGTCGTGGAGACGGCGAGCGCGGCGATGAGGCCGGCGGCGCTGAGGTGGGAGGAGAGCAGCAGGGGGACGGCGATCGGGATGATCGCGGTGAGGATCGCCGTCGAGGAGGCGAACGCGGAGGTGACGGCCACGGTGAAGCAGAGCAGCAGGGCGACGACGAGCGGCGCGCCCAGGTTCGCGGCGTGCTCGGAGACGTTCTCGATGACGCCGGCCTTCTCCAGCATCGCGATGTACGTCATCATCCCCGCGACCAGGAGCAGCGTGGACCAGCTGACCCCGTCGACGGCCTTCTCCTGCCGCTTCATGTCCACCAGCGCGAGCAGCGCGCCCGCGGCCAGCGCGAGGAACCCGATCTCCAGGTGGAAGCCGAGCGCGCCGACGACCAGGGCCAGCAGACAGCCGAGGGTGAGCCACTGCCGCCAGTCGGGCCTGCCGGAGACGCCGAGGTCGTCGTCCCCGGCCTCCCGCACCACGCCCTCGGCCAGCGGCGCCGGACGCTTCGCCAGCAGGACGTAGGTGAGCACCGCCAGCAGCAGGTTGATCACGAAGCTCGCGGTGAACAGCGTCACCGCCGACACGTGCAGGTCGGTCTTGTCGACGAGCCCGAGCACCAGCGCACCGGACACGGCCAGCGGGGAGAACGCCCCCGCATGCCCGCCGCTGATCACCATCATGCCGACGACCAGCGGATTGAGCTTGTACCGGTAAGCGAAGTTCATGCCGATCGGCGCGAGGATCGCGACCGCCGCCGGGGTGAACGTCCCGAACGCCGTCAGCAGCGCCGCCACCAGGAACAGCACCCAGGGAATGAGCTGCACCCTGCCCCGCACCAGCCGCACCCCGGCCAGCACGAGCCAGTCGATGGTCCCGTTGCGCCGGGCGACGGAGAACAGGTACGTGACACCGACGATGGTGACGAACAGCTTCGCCGGGAACCCGTCGAACAGCTCGTCCTCGGTGAGGCCCAGCGAGGCGGTACCGACCGCGAAGGTGGCGACGAAGGCGAGGATGCCCAGGTTGATCGGCAGCACGGTGCCGACCACGAACATCACCAACAGGGCGCCTATGGAGATCACTTCAGCAGACATCTTTGTCCTTGGTGCGGGTGGGGACGGGGAGACGCGCACCCGAGGGCACGCGGACGTCCCGGTGCGGCCGGCGGGGGACCGGCCCGGCCGGGACGAGGATCGTCGCGGCTCAGGCGGCCCTGACACCGCCCGAATGCGGAACGTAGATCCGGGCGTCGGCCAGCAGCCGCGCCGCCCGCCGCACGGTGACCCGGCGCGGCAGACCGTCCTCGACGTCGGCGCAGCGCACCGCGACGACGCCCGCCGGCGTGCCGACGCGCAGCCACTCGGAGGTCGGCCCGCCCGCCGCCCGCGCGACCACGGACCCCTCCAGCAGCCCGGCCGCCGCGACCGCGACGGCGGAGGTCAGCCCGATCGCGGGGTGCGGCGCGTTCATGGAGAGCATCCGCACCGACACGTCGTAGTCCCCGGCACCGACCGGCTCCCCGAGCGTGGTCGTGTACGGCGCGGGCGGGCCGACCAGCCCCACCTTGGGCACCGCGTCCCCCGGCTCCGCACCCGCCGCCACCAGCCCCATCAGCACGGCGGCGGCATGCCGGACCGAGCGCAGCCAGGCGACGTCCGCGCCCATCCGCTCCAGCGACTCGACCCCGGTGCGCCCGGCGCTCGCCGCGTCGACCAGGACCACCGGGGCGCCCGCAGTCACCATGCTCACGCGCACCGGCCCGGCACCGCCGACCCGCAGCTCCTCGGCGGCGCGCCCGGTGGGCAGCAGCGCGACGGCAGGATCCCGGAAGGTGAGGCCGACCCCGACCCCGCCCGCCCGCGTCCCCGGCACCGTCTGGCTGCCGAAGTGGCTCACCACACCCCCGGGCGTGTCCACGAGCCCTTCCAGGACCGCGCCCGTGTTGGTGTTGCGCATCACCACGCGCGTCCGGTCACCGGTGACCGGCACCAGCCCCTTGGCCACCGCGTACAGGGCCACGCCCGTCGCACAGTTGCCGCAGTTGCTCGTCCACTCCACCGCCCCCGTCCCGATGCCGACCTGCGCGAACAGGTAGTCGACGTCGACGCCGGGCTCGGGGGAGACGCCGACCACGGCCGCCTTCGAGGTGGTGGGGGTCGCCCCGCCCACCCCGTCCAGCTCGACGGGGTCGGTGGCGCCGTACGCGGCGACCAGCAGTCGTTCGAGGTCGGCGCGGTCGGCGGGGACCTCGACCTGGCTGAACAGCCAGCACTTGCTGGTGCCACCACGCACCAGGGTCGCGGGAATGTGCACGTCTGAAGCTCTTCCTGGATCAAGGGGAGGGAAGACACCGAGACCGCGTGACGGCCGTGTTGCGGGCCGGTGAACAGCTCGGTGACTGCGCAGACCTTGACAGAGGCGTGCCTTCGGAACAATCGCAGTTCGCTTCACCAGGGTTTAGCTCGGCTAAAGTCACCGGCATGCTCAACGTCCGCCGCCTGCTGCTGCTCACCGAGGCCACCGAACGCGGTTCGCTCACCGCCGCCGCGCAGGCCCTCGGCATGACCACCTCCGCCGCCTCCCAGCAGATGTCCCTCCTCGAACAGGAGGCGGGCCAGCCCCTCATCGAGCGCCTGCCCCGGGGCATCCGCCCCACCCCGCCGGGCGCCGCCCTGGCCGAACGCGGCCGGGCCATCCGCCGTGAACTGCGCGCCGCCCAGGCCGACCTGGACTCCTTCGCCGCCCTCGACCAAGGCACCCTGCGGCTCGGCTCGTTCCCCACCGCGAGCGCGTCCCTGCTGCCGCTGGCCCTCACCCGCTTCCGCCGCCGCCACGCCGGGATCCGCATCGAGGTGCGCGCCGGAGTCCTCGCCGAACTCCGGGAGATGCTGCACACCGGCGAAGTGGAGCAGGGCCTGCTGTGGGACTACGAGTGGAACCGCCTCGACGACTCCTCCCTCGCCCTCACCCACCTCCTCGACGACCCCACCGTCCTCGTCGTCCCCGCCGACTCACCCCTGCGCACCCACCCCGCCGCACGCCTCAGCGACCTCGCCGACCAGGAGTGGATCATCCGCGCCGACAACCACCCCGTCGCCGACGTCCTGCGCCGCAGCTGCCGCCAGGCGGGGTTCGAGCCGCGCATCGCCTACTCCTCGCACGACTACCAGGAGGCCCAGGCCATGGTCGCCGCCGGCCTCGGCATCGCCCTTGCACCCCGCCTCGCCCTCACCAGCCGCCGCAGCGACGTCCGCCTCCTGCCGTTCGCCTCCGACGTCCCCGCCCCCACCCGCCGCATCCTCCTCGCCCGCGCCGCGACCCGCCCCGCCACCCCGCCCGCACAGGCGATGGCCCGCGTCCTGCGGACGGTGGCACAACGGTTCACCGCGCCGGACCTGCACCGGACACAACTCGGCGCGGTGCGGAGGGGATGACGGCGAGCAGGTGCCGCGAGTCAACTGCCTCGCAGCACCGGCGAGTTGACTACTAACGCTTCAACTCCCGCCCCCCGAACGGCCCCGTCCCCGTCACCTCGGCCCACCACATCCCCAGGCTCTCCTGGTCCAACGCCCCCCACTCCGGCGTCTCCAGGACCAGCCCGCGCCCGAGCCGCCGGCCCAGCTCCACCATGGCCTGCCCGGACGGCGCGCGGTCCGCGTCGTACGCGGCCAGGGCCTCCGTCCAGGTCGCCGTCGAGGTGAGCGCGGCTTCGAGGACGGTGGCGTCCTGGAGCGCCTTGACGGCGCCGGCGCCGGTGTGCGGGCGGGCGACCGTCGCGGCGTCGCCCACCAGGAAGGCCCGGCCGACCGCGTAGTGGGGCGCCGTGAAGTCGTACAGGGGCTGGAGGAAGAGTTCGTCGTGGGTCGTCGCGCGCACCAGGCCGCCCCAGAAGGCGGGCAGCAACTCGTCGGCCACATGGGCGAGATGGGCGCGCAGCCCGTCGCCCGCCGTGCCGGGCGGCAGGCTCGTCGGCGTCCGCATGCCCTGGTCGAGGCCGGCCGGCGGGACGGTGTAGAGGACCCAGTTGACGCGGTGCCCGCCGGCCCCGTCCGGGATGCGGTACACGACGAGATGGCCGCCCGGGAAGACGACGTACGCGCACTCGTCCTCGGCCCACAGCTCCGCGTCGCCCAGCCGCTCCACCGGGTAGGCGCCGCGCCAGGCCAGGTAACCGGCGTACTCGGGCAGGACGTCGGCGTACAGCGCGGCCCGGACGGTCGAGCGGTAGCCGTCCGCGCCGATCACCACGTCGTAGCGCTCGGTCCGCCCGCCCGCGTGCACCTCGGCGCCCCCGGGCGTGAACTCGACGGCCTCGATCGCCGAACCGGCCCGGAAGTCCGCCGTCGCCGGCACCCGGCCGCGCAACTCCCGCCACAGCGGACCCCAGTTGTAGCTGTGGAACGGGAACGGATCCGTCGCGATCGCCCGGCCCAGGGGGCTGCGGACGTCGCTGTCGTCGCGGACGTACCAGCGCCGGCGGGTTATCGGCACCCACGGGACGGCCGCGTCGATGTACCCCGCCGACTCCAGCTCCGCGTGCCGGGCGTTGTGCACGGCCACCCCGACGCCGCGTTCGGCGAGGCCGTCCGCCGCGCGCTCGTACACGGTGATGTCCTCGGCCCCGCCGCGCTCCAGCGCGATCGACGCCGCGCACCCCGCGATGCTCCCGCCGACGATCGCGACCCTGCCACCACGCATGCCACTCACTCCCAGTTTGCTGTTGTGCACGCCGCGATCCTAGGCGGACGACCGCGAACTCCCCGGCGCCGGGCGGCCGGAGAGGGCGGACGCGGCCAGCGGACGGGGCGCGCCCAGCGGCGGATCGCGTCGACCGTGTCCTCCGGCCTCGCGCACCGTCTCCCGGCTCGCGGCGACCCGCGCCGGCAGGGTGTCCTCGCCGTACTCCGGGTGCCGGGCGAAGCCGATGAGGACTGGATCCAGCCCGATGTCCGTGTTCCCCACGCCTGATGTATCCGCATACCGTCCGGTGACGGCGGTGCGGATGGCCCTCACCGGCGCGCAACCGCTGCCCGCTCGCGCCCCGGCGTGCGCTCCCGCCGGGGCAGGAGGAGCGGCGTCGCCAGGACGAGCAGACCGGCGGCGACGAGCGCGGTGCGGGGGCTGGTCACGTCGGCGAGGAGCCCGGCGAGCGCGGTGAGGACCGCGATGGACGCCTGCTGCCCGATCGACCAGGCCGACAGCGTACGGGCGACGAGATGCCCGGGGGTGTGCGCGAGCCGGTACGTGGCGAGCACCGGCGCGAACAGGCTCATGTTGACGATGATCGCCAGCTCCACGGCCATCACGGTGACGAGCCCGACGACACCGGGCCCGACGAGGACCAGGCCGATCAGCCAGACGGCCCGCAGCGCGCCGGCGGTCCGCAGCACCGCGTCCTGCCCGTAGCGGGCCACGACCGGGCGGGCCAGCCGGGAGCCGATGAGCCCGCCGACACACGGAACGGCGAAGGCGAGGCCGTACTGCCAGGGCGAGAACCCGAGCCCGCGCAGCATGAGCACGGCCAGCAGTGGCTCGGTGGCCATGATCAGACCGGAGACGAGCACGGTGTTGAGGTAGAGCGCCCGCAGCCCGGGATGGCGCATGATGTGCCGCCAGCCGTCGAGCCACGCACCCGCCCGCGCCCGGCCCTCGCCGGCAGCCGGCGGCGCCTCCTCCTTGCCGCCGATCGCCGCGATGCCCAGCGCGGACAGCAGGTAGCTGAGCGCGTCGGCGAGCACGGTGGCGACCGGCCCGAACACCCCGATCGCCGCCCCGCCCAGCGGCGGACCGACCGCGATGGAGCTCCAGTTCGTCGACTCGAACCGCGCGTTGGCCACGAGCAGGTCGTCCGGCCGCACGAGGGCCTTGAGGTAGGCGCCGCTCGCCGCACTGAACGCGATCTTCGCAGTGGCGACCACGGCCGACACCACGAGCAGGTGGACGAAACCGAGCCGCCCGAACGCGTAGGCCACCGGGACCGTCGCCATGGCCGCGCACCGGACCAGGTCCATCCCGATCATGACCGGGCGCTTGCGCCGGAACTCCACCCACGGCGCGAGCGGCACCGCGAGCAGCGCGCCCACCGCGGGCCCCACCGCCGACAGCGCGGACACCTCGGCGGGCCCCGCGTGCACCACCAGCACGGCGATCAGGGGCAACGCCCCGAACCCCAGCCCGGACCCGTAGGCGCTCACCGCGTACGCCGCCCACAGCCACCCGAACCGCCGGCCCAACCGCCTCCTGCCCGCCATCCCCGCACACCTCTCGGAACAAATCCACATTGACCGGCGAGAGCTAACCGAGCAGCACAACCGCAGGTCAAACAACCGTCCGGCCGCCAACCCACAACCATCCGTTGTTCACTAAGGTGACCGGCGTGGACCTCGAAGCCGTACGCACCTTCGTCGCCGTCGCGGAAGCGGGCCGCTTCCAGGAAGCCGCCGCCGACCTGTCGATCACCCAGCAGGCCGTCTCCAAGCGCGTCGCCCTGCTGGAGAAGAACCTGGACGTGCGCCTGTTCACCCGCACCGCCCGAGGCTCACGGCTCACCGTCGACGGACAGGCGTTCCTGCCGCACGCCCGTGAACTGCTGCGGGCGGCCGAGCGGGCCGACGCGTCCGTCCGCCCCGGCCGGCGCGCGCTGCGCGTCGACGTCGTCAACCGGCGGGTCGTGATGGCGGGACTCGTCCAGGACTTCTACCGCCTGCGCCCCGGCACCGAACTCGACGTCCTGAGGCTGGACACCGACGTCGAGGGCGCGATCGCCGCCGTCGACGCCGGCACGATCGACGCCACCTTCCACGCGGTCCCCCCGCAGCAGCACCTGCCCGACGGGATCAGGACGGCCCGGGTGATCGACGAACCGCACCAACTCCTCGTCGGACCGCGCCACCCGCTCGCCGACGCCCGCGCCGTCACCCCGGGGGAACTCGCCGGCCACCGGATCTGGATGCCCGGTCTGGACGCCCGAGGCGAAGTCGCCGTCTACTACGACGAACTCGCCGCCGCCTTCGGCCTCACCATCGACGTGGTGGGACCCGTCTTCGGCAACGAGGCGCTGCTGGACGAGATCGCCGACTCCGCCGACCTGGGGACCCTGGTCGGCGAAGGCTCCCGGTACCTGTGGCCGGACAGCTACGACCTGCGGCGCGTACCGATCCGGGATCCCGCGCCGGTCTACCCGCTCTCCCTGATCTGGCGCGCCGACAACCCCCACCCCGCGCTCACCGAACTCCGCGCCCACCTGCTCTCCCGGCGGACGAGCCCACCCGGCACCGACGTCTGGACACCTCGGTGGTCACGGCCCGGCCGGTCCCAGTAGGGTCGCCGCATGGAGGGGCACCCGGTCGTGGTCGTCGTCGGTTATCCCGGCGCGGAGTTGCTGGACATCGCCTGCCTGACCACGGCGTTCGACTACGCGAACCGGGCCGGGGCCACCCCCGCCTACCAGGTGCGCGTGGTGACGCCGGGCGGCGGGGCGATCGCGTGCCAGTCCGGGCTGACGCTGCGGGCGCAGGGCGCGCTGGAGCGGTTCCGGGGCCCGCTGGACACGGTCGTCGTGTCGGGCGGCGAGGGACACGAGGCGGCTGCCGCGAACGGCGGGCTGATCGCCCACGTCCGCAGGCTGGCCCGCGTGTCCCGACGTGTCGCGTCCGTGTGCACCGGCGCCTCGGTGCTCGCCGCGACCGGACTGCTCGACGGCCGCCGGGCCACCACGCACTGGCTGTTCGCCGACCTGCTCGCCGCCAGCTACCCCGCGGTCGACGTCGACCCGGCGCCCGTCTACATCCGCGACGGCCGGGTGACGACGGCGGCCGGGGTCACCAGCGCGCTGGACCTGGCGCTGGCGTTCATCGAGGAGGACCACGGCGGCGAACTGGCCCGGCAGGTGGCCCGCGGCCTGGTCACCTACCTCCAACGGCCGGGGAACCAGGCCCAGATGAGCATGTTCGTCGCCGCCCCGGCCCCCGCCGACGACCTGGTCCGCGACCTCGTGGCACGGGTGCGCGCCGCGCCGGAAGCCGACCTGCGGATCACCACGCTCGCCGCCCGCGCCGGCGTCAGCGAACGCCACCTCACCCGCCTCTTCCTCGCCCACACGGGACAGACCCCGGCCCGCTACGTGCGCCTCGCCCGCACCGAGGCCGCCGCCCGGCTCCTCACGTCCAGCCGGCTGTCCCTGGCCCAGACAGCCGCCCGCTGCGGCTTCACGTCCGCCGAGACGCTGCGCCAGGCGTTCGTCGCCCTGTACGGCGTCACGCCGTCGCACTACCGGGCCACCCAGACCGGTCAGGCCACCGCCACCACGACGGCGCCGATCCCCAGCGGCACGTCCAGCAGCACGCAGAACTCGGCCAGCGACCTGGGCACCACCTCGTCGCGCAGGTAGTGCCGCAGATCCCACGCCGCGTGCGCCATCAGCGCGAGACCGGCCAGCGCCAGCCCGAGCCGGGGCGCGAGGAACAGCGCGGTCACCGCGAGAGAGCCGTACCCGAGCAGGGCGACGGTCTGCGCGGTCAGCACCGGCCGGGACGCGCCCGTCACCACGCCGACGACCACGAGCGCCCCAGCCGCGCCCCCCACCCCGCCCCACCACACCAGCCCGGCCACCTCGCTCACCACGACCACCACAGACCCACCGGCGATCCCCGCCCACGCGATCCACGGCCGCCCCCACGCCGCCGCGCCGAGATAACACAGTGCGGCCACACACAACGTGATCGCCACCGACTCCCGCTCCACCCCGGCGGCGAACTGGAGCCCGGCAGCCACCAACCCGAGCACACTCGGCCAGCGATACAGAACCCCGCGCCCCTCACGGGCTCCGGCGTCCACGGTCACGGATCTCATCATCGTCATGCCGACGACCGTGCCCGCACCCCACCCACCGCGTCGAGCCCACCCCGACCGTCGGTCCGAAATCCTGGGACACCTGTCGGACAGACCCGGCCCCGGCGCGGCGTCCCGCTCACCGCACCCCCCGCTCCGTCCGCAGGAACGCGGCGGCGAGCAGGCCGAGGCCGCAGAACGCCGCCCCCGTGAGCATCACGAGGGACGGTCCCGAGTGGTCGAGGGCGAGGGCGCCGGTGAGGGCGCCGAGGGCGATGGAGATGTTGAAGCACAGGACGTAGAGGGAGGTCGCCGCCTCGCGGGCCCGGGGCGCGCTGCGGAAGACCAGGGTCTGGAGGGCGACGGGCAGCGCGGAGTAGGCGAACCCCCAGGCGAGGAGGAAGAAGAGGGCGCCGGGCAGCCATGAATCGGTGAGCAGCAGGAGGGCCATCGACGCGCCGGTGCAGGCGAGAAGGGCGAGGAGCACGGTGCGCAGCGCGGGCCCGCGTCCGATCAGCGTCCCGGACAGGAAGTTCCCGGCGACCCCGGCGACGCCGACGCCCAGCAGGAGCACACCGACCGCGTCCGACGGCACCCCCACGTTGCGCAGCAGGAAGGGCGTGACGTACGTGAACGCCGCGTAGTGCCCGACGACGACGATCGCGGTCACCGCAAGGGCCGTGCGCAGGTTCCCGGCCCGCAGCAGACGCGGCAGCTCGGCGAGGTGCACGCCGCCGCTCGGCGGCATCGGCGGCACGAGCAGGACGGTCGCGGCGAGGGCGACCGCGCTGCACGCGGCGAGCCCCCAGAACGCCGCACGCCAGTCGAGCCACTGCCCGACGACCGTCCCGAGCGGCACCCCGACGACCGACGCGAGGGAGATCCCGGAGAACACGACGGCCGTCGCCCGCACGGCCCGCTCCGGCGGCACCAGCCGTACGGCCACGCTCGCGACGATCGCCCACAGCACACCGTGGATGAACCCCACCAGCAGCCGCACCAGCATGAGCCACGCGTAGCCCGTCGCCGTCGCGGTCAGCACGTTGCCGACGACGAACACGGCCAGGACGACGACCAACAGCCGCCCCCGGTCGAGCCGGCGCGTGGCCGCCGTCAGGAACGGCGCGAGCGCGCCCGCGAACAGGCCGTACAACGTCACCGTCAGCCCGACCGACCCCTCCGAGACACCCAGGCCGGCCGCCATCTCGGGGAGCAGGCCGATGGGCATCGTCTCCGTCGTGGTCACGGTGAACACGCCGAACGCGACGGCGAGGACGGCGAGCCAGGGCCTGCGGCCGGGGGCGGGCGGGACGGTTTCGACGGCGGGCGGTGACTGCCGACTGCGCGAGGACGCCAACGTTTCGCTCCGGGACGGTGGGGGCGGTCGCCTCCATCCTCACCGAGACCGGCAACCGCACGGACAGCCGGGGGTCAGCTGTCCCCGAGTCCGCCGCGCGCCTCACCGAGCCGACCGGCCCCGCCCGCTGACACCGAGGCAGGCGAGGCTCCCCGGACATCACCGCGACGCGACGGGCCCCGCGTCGCCCGCGCCGGGACGACGAGAGTGCCTGGCCCGGACTCCCGGCCCGGCTGCCCGCAAGGCCCCGTGCCGCAGCCGCACCCGTCCGCCGCCCTGGGCGCGCAGCACCCCTCGCCCCGCCAGGCGTCCCGCCCCTCCTTCACCGCGACGACGGCGATGACGAGCGCGGCGACCGGATCGGCCCAGGACCAGCCGAGACCGGCGTTGAGCAGCAGACCGGCCAGGAGGACGCCGGAGAGGTAGGTGCACAGCAGTGTCTGCTTCGAGTCCGCGACGGCCGAGGCGGACCCGAGTTCACGCCCGGCCCGGCGCTGCGCGGCGGACAGGAACGGCATCACGGCCAGGGACAGCGCGGCGAGCCCGATCCCGGTGACCGACCGGTCCGCCTCCCCGGCACCGGCCAGCGCACGGACCGCGTCGACGCCCACATAGGCGGCCAGCGCGAAGAACGAGAGGGCGACGATCCGCAGCGCCCGCCGCTCGCGCCCCTCCCGGACGGTGTGGTCACCGGCCGAGAACTGCCAGGCGATCGCGGCGGCCGAGGACACCTCGACGACCGAGTCCAGCCCGAACCCGATGAGCGCGGACGACGAGGCGGCGGCCCCGGCGCCCAGCGCGACGACCGCCTCGACGACGTTGTAGCCGATCGTCACGCCGACCAGCACCCGTATCCGGCGGACCAGCAGCTCGCGCCGGACCGGCGAGGGTCCGACGGGGATCGACACCACGTCAGCAGCACCCCTTCGCGTCGGCGTCGGGGCAGCTCCGGTCCGCCTCGACCGCCACCACGGCGGCCCGCAGGTCGTCCAGGGCGCGCCCGAGGCGTTCGTCGGCGAGCTCGTAGCGCGTACGGCGGCCGTCGGGGACGGCGACGACCAGACCGCAGTCCCGCAGACACGCCAGGTGGTTCGAGAGGCGGGTGCGTGAGATCCCGAGCGTGTCGGCGAGGTCCGCCGGGTGGGCGGGGGCCTGTCGCAGGGCGAGCAGGATCCGGCAGCGGATCGGGTCGGCGAGCGCGCGGCCGAAGCGGGCCAGCACGTCGATGTCGGAGGCGACGGTCAGCATCCCACGACAGTACAGACAATCCTGAATTCAGGAAACCCTGAACTGTCGTGGCGGGTGTCCGGCCGACGCCGCCCGCACCCGCGCCGCCTCGCGCACCGCGCCGGTGTTGGCCTTGCCCTGCCGGGAGCCGGCGAGTTTGGCCCTGATGTGGTCGCGGACGAGGACCGGCTCGTAGGCGAGGCCGTCGTCCGCGTCGAGGTGGCTGGGGAGGGTCGAGACGACGGCGTCGATGTTGCCGTCGTGGAAGTAGGCGACCGAGCGGCGGCGCCGGACGGTGCCGTCGACGACCGGGGGCTTCACCCGGTGCAGGGTGGACATCCAGCGGTCGTTGGTGAGGCGGGCGGTGAGGTCGCCGAGGTTGACGAGGAGGGCGCCGTCGACGGGGGAGACGTCGTGCCAGGCGCCGTCGGCGGACAGGACCTGGAGCCCGGGGACCTGGTCGGCCCACAGGACGGTGACGAAACCGAAGTCGGTGTGCTCGCCCATGCCGGTCAGGTCGCCGTCGAGGGCGGCGCTGCCGTCCGGGAGGGCGTAGTGGTTCATCGGTTCTTCCCTTCGTGGATACCCCGTCCTTCAGGGCGGGGAGGGAACGAAGCTCCTGCGGAGCAGGGCAAGAAAAGCCGGTTCGCCGCCAGGGCGGACCGGTGTTCATCCCCAACTGTCCGCGCTCCGTCACAAACTGATGCAGTAATATGTGAGCCGTGAAGACCGCCCACGTGAAGCGGGCTTTCAAGTACCGCTTCTACCCGACCGATGCGCAGGCAGCCGAGTTGTCGCGCACGTTCGGATGCGTGCGGAAGGTCTACAACCTCGCCCTCGCGGCGCGCACCGAGGCGTGGACGCGGCAGGAGCGGGTGAACTACGACCAGACGTCGGCGATGCTGACGGCCTGGAAGAAGACCGAGGAGCTCGCGTACCTCAACGAGGTCTCCTCCGTCCCGCTGCAACAGGCCCTGCGCCACCTTCAGGTGGCGTTCACGAACTTCTTCGGCAAGCGGGCGAAGTACCCGCGGTTCAAGTCGCGGAAGAAGTCGCGGAAGTCCGCCGAGTACACGACCAGCGCGTTCCGGTTCCGGGACGGGAAACTGACTCTGGCGAAGATGGCAGAGCCGCTCGACATCGTGTGGTCCCGTCCGTTCCCCGAAGGTGCGGCGCCGTCCACGGTGACCGTGTCGCAGGACGCGGCCGGACGCTGGTACGTGTCCATGCTGGTCGAGGACCCGACGCTCAAGCCACTCCCCGCCATCGATACGGCCGTCGGCGTGGACGTCGGACTCAACCACCTTCTGACCCTGTCGACCGGGGAGAAGGTCTCCAACCCCCGGCATGAGCGCAAGGACCGTGCCCGTCTGGCCAAGGCCCAGCGGCAGCTTGCCCGCAAGGCCAAGGGTGACGGCGCCAACCGGCGCAAGGCCCGTCAGAAGGTCGCCAAGGTGTACGCCCGAATCGCCGATCGGCGCCGGGACAACCTGCACAAGCTGACCACTCGGCTCGTTCGTGAAAACCAAACGATCGTGATCGAGGACCTCACCGTTCGGAACATGGTGAAGAACGGCAGACTGGCCCGCGCCATCAGCGACGCGGCGTGGGCCGACTTCCGGTGCATGCTCGAATACAAGGCAGTCTGGTACGGGCGCGAAGTGATCGCGGTCGACCGCTGGTTCCCTTCGTCCAAGCTGTGCTCCACCTGCGGCACCTTGCG
The DNA here is from genome assembly GCF_014489635.1 of Streptomyces roseirectus. Taxonomy (NCBI): domain Bacteria; kingdom Bacillati; phylum Actinomycetota; class Actinomycetes; order Kitasatosporales; family Streptomycetaceae; genus Streptomyces; species Streptomyces roseirectus. The sequence continues at coordinate 9,642,816 of NZ_CP060828.1, forward strand.
GGACAAGATGCCGCTGAGCGTCCGTGAGTGGACGTGCGACTGCGGGACGACCCACGACCGGGACGTCAACGCGGCGAAGAACATTCTGGCGGCCGGGCTGGCCGTGTCTGTCTGTGGAGCTGGTGTAAGACCTCAACGGAGAACTCCGGGCGGGCAGTCGGCGACGAAGCAGAAACACCTACGGCGCGAGCCGTAGGAATCCCCTCCCTTCAGGGAGGGGAGGAAGCCAACCGCAGCACGTCCACCGAGTGGTCGGTGATCCCGGCGAAGAAGCCGGCCGGCAGGCCGAGCGCGTCGGCGAAGACCGACGTGAGCGTGCGCGCGACCCGGCCCGCCTCGGCGAAGTACGCCTCCGTCCGGGCGCGGAACCCCTCGACGTCGGGCCAGACGTTGATGCCGTAGTCGTCCTCGGACAGGTCGAGGTGGGGGAGCGACCGGGCCTCCGTGCCGACGTTGAACGCCTCGAAGAAGTCGTTCATGCGCCCGGCGGACTCGACGCCCAGACTCAGGCTCAGCGACTCGCTCCTGGGCGGGCTGTACCCGCGGTTGGCGCCCTCGACGCGGTAGGACTTCTTGACGTCGGCCGGCAGGGCGAAGAAGCCGTCCACGGCCTCCTTCAGGCCCTCCAGTACGGCGTCCGGGATCCCGTGGCCGAGGACCTGGACGAAGCCGACCGTCGAGCAGGCGGCGTCCATCAGCCGGCTGACCTGGGCCTTCTCCTCCGGTGTCCCGGCGTGCGTGTAGGGGCTGATGTCGACGACCGGGACCGCGAAAGCGGGGCGGGACATGGGCTCTCCTCCTCGGGGTGCCGTCACGCGGCCGGCGCGGGCAGGAGTCGGCGGCGGTCCTCGCATTCTCCCAGGCACGCCGACGCCGCGTCATCCGACGAGACGCCGGCGCCGCGTCATCCGGCGAGCGCGCTCACCCCGCCGCCCGCCCGAGCTTCGCCGCCACCGCGTCCAGCACCCATTCGAGCCCCGTCGAGAACGTGTCCTCCGCGTCCATGTCGGTGCCGTCGTGGACGGCCTGGGAGAGGGAGGGGAAGCGGCCGGTGGCGAGGAGGCGCGTGACGTGGGGGCCGTGGGCGCGCTGCCAGGCGTGCTTGGAGAGGCCGGAGGCGCGCTCGGCGCGGAGGTCGGCGATCTCGCGGCGGATCGCGCCGGTGGTGTACGCGCTGACCGTTCCCACGGCACGCAGCACGGTGTCGATGTCCGTGAGGCCGGTGAGCGCGGAGAGGGTCGACTCGGTGACGGCGAGACCGTTGGGGCCGAGGCCGGGACGGCCGCCGAGGAGGTCGGCGAGCCATTCGTGGCGCAGGGCGGCGTGCCGGGTGCGGTGGGCGAGCGTGCGCAGCGCCTCGCGCCAGTCGCCGGGCGGCGACTCGGGCAGGATCTCGCCCTGGACCTCGTCGAGCATGAGGTCGTACAGCTCCTCCTTGGTCGCGATGTACCCGTACAGCCGCATCGGCCCGGCGCCGAGCCGGGCGGCGACCTTGCGCACGGACACCGCGTCGAGCCCGCCCTCGTCGGCGAGTGCGACGGCGGCGGCGACGATCCGCTCCCGGTCGAGCGGCACGGGGCGGTTCGGCGGCTCCGGCCGGTCCCAGACAGTCATGGTCACATCGTACTGTTGCGATACGGCGTAGCGAGAAAATACAGTGTATCGACATGAGACAGCGTATCGCCGTGGTCGGCGCGGGCCCCGCCGGCCTCACCTTCGCCCGCGTCCTGCACCGCCACGGCCACCCCGTCACCGTCCTCGAACGCGACCCCGCCCCCGACGCCCGCCCGCAGGGCGGCACCCTGGACCTGCACGAAGGGCTCGGTCAACTCGCCCTGGAGAAAGCGGGCTTGCTCGCCGAGTTCGACGAACTCTCCCGCCCCGAGGGCCAGTCCATGCGCATCCTGGCCCCCGACGGCACCGTCCTGCGCGACTGGCCCGCCCGCCCCGGCGATCGCGCGAACCCCGAGATCGACCGGGGCCGGCTGCGCGACCTGCTGCGCGGCCCCCTCGACGTCCGGTGGGGGAGTGCGGTGACGGCGGTGACGCCGGGCACCCCAGGCGGCGTCCGCGTCGACCTCGCCGACGGCCGTCAGGAGGTGTACGACCTCGTCGTCGGCGCGGACGGCGCCTGGTCGCGCGTCCGCCCGGCGCTCTCGCCCGCGACGCCGCGCTACACCGGCGTCACCACGGTCGAGACGTCCCTGGACGACGTCGACGCCCGCCACCCCGGCCTCGCCCGGCTGATCGGCGACGGCTCGCTGGCCGTGTACGGCGTCCACCGCGCGATCGTCGCCCAGCGCAACAGCGGCGGGCACGTCAAGGTGTACGCCCAGTACCGGGCGCCGCTGGAGAGCCGGCCGGCGTCCGACGCCGACGCCGTACGGGCGGGGCTGCTGGACCTGTTCGCCGGCTGGGCCGCCCCCGTCCTCGAACTCCTGCGCCACGGCACCGAGTTCACCCACCGCCCGCTGTACGTCCTGCCTGTCGGCCACACCTGGACCCACCTCCCCGGCGTGACGCTCCTCGGCGACGCCGCCCACCTGATGCCACCGCTCGGCGCGGGCGCGAACCTCGCCATGCTGGAGGGCGCGGAACTCGCCGAGACCGTGCTCGGCACCGGTGACCTGCGCACCTTCGAGCAACACATGTGGGCCCGCGCCGAACACTGGGCGAGGATCACCACCACCGGCCTGGACCGCCTCACCGGCCCGGACCCCGCCCGGGCGATCGCCCACTTCGACGAGGTACAGCCCGCCTGAGCCCCGGAAGGGTGCCGCATATACATCCAATGTCTGAAGGGAAAAGCGCAACTACTGCCCGCACTCTAGACAGCGAGACCCGGCTCCTCCTATAAATCCATCCGATGTCTACCTCGCCGATCAACGGAGCTGCCCCCATGTCCTCAGCCCGTCTCAGCAGACGTTCCGTGATGAAGGCCGCCGCGCTGGCCGGGGGAGTGGCGGCCTTCGGGCTGCCGCAGGCCCTGTGGCCCGCCACGGCCGAGGCGTACCCGGTCCCGGCGAAGATGGAGTGGTGGTACCGGGCCAGGTTCGGGATGTTCATCCACTTCGGCTCCTACTCCCACCTCGGCCACGGCGAGTGGGCGTTCTACAACGAGAACTGGGCCAAGGCCCCCTACCAGACCCAGGTCAGCGAGCCGTTCGACCCGGCCGACTTCGACGCCGCCGCCATCGCCGAACTCGCCGCGAACGCCGGCATGAAGTACCTCGTGATCACCGCCAAGCACCACGAGGGCTACGCGATGTGGGACTCGGACGTGGCGGGCTTCACCGACACCACCGGCACCCGGCAGTACAACCTGCACGACTACAGCGGCCACCGGGCCGACGTCCTCGCGGAGCTGAAGCGCGAGTGCGAGAGCCGGGGCGTCCGCTTCGGCCTGTACTACTCGATCATGGACTGGAGCCACGGGTCCCAGGTCGCCAACCACACCACCAACTTCTCCACCATGACCCTGGCCGCCCGCGGCGCCTACATCGCCGACATGAAGGCCCAGTTGCGGGAGCTGCTGGACCGCTACGACCCCGCCGTCCTGTGGTTCGACGGCGACTGGTGCGGCAACCCGGCCACCCCCACCCCCGACGACTGGTGGATCGAGCGGGACGGCCAGGACCTGTACGACTGGCTGATCAGCCGCAAGCCCGACCTCGTCGTGAACGAGCGGGTCAAACGCGACCTCGGCCTCGGCGACTTCATGTGCCCGGAGGAGAAGGTCCCCCCGGCGCCGCTGGAACGCCCCTGGGAGACCTGCGTCACCATGAACGGCGCCTGGGGCTACAACCAGGCCCGGGAGAACTCCTACCGATCGGTGCGCGACCTCCTGCGCGAGTACGTCACCGTCGTCTCCCGCGACGGCAACTACCTCCTCAACGTCGGCCCCAAGGGCGACGGCACCCTCACCCCGGGCACCGTGAACGTCCTGAACGGCTTCGCCGCCTGGATGCGCACCTACGGCGACAGCATCCACGGCACCAGCGGCAGCCCCTTCGCCGCCGAACCCTCCTGGGGCAAGGTCACCAAGAAGGACGGCAAGCTCTTCGCCCACGTCTTCACCTGGCCCGCCGATGGCGTGCTGCGCATCCCGGCGGTCCACAACACCGTCACCCGCGCCTACCTGCTGAACAACCCCGCCGTCTCCCTCGCGTACACCGCCGGCGCCGGCACCATCGACGTCACCGTCCCGGCCGGCGCGCCCCACCCGGACGTCTCCGTCGTCTGTGTCGAGGTCACCGGCATGCCCGCCGTCCTCGCCGACGGCGTCTACCGGCTGGTGTGCGCCAACAGCGGCAAGGCCCTCGACAACGGCGACGTCACCACCGACGGCGGTCCGGTGGTCCAGTGGACCCCCAACGGCGGCACACCCCAGCAGTGGCGGCTCACCCACGCCGGGCACGGCTACTACACGCTGGTCAGCGCCCGCAGCGGCAAGGCCCTCGACAACGGCGGCGTCACCACCGAGGGCGCCAAGGCCGTCCAGCGCACGCCCGGCACCGGGGCCTCGCAGCAGTGGGCGGTCTCCGCGCTCGGCGGGGGCCGCTACAAGCTCGTCAACCGCCACAGCGGCAAGGCGCTGGACAACGGCAACGTCAGGACCGAGGGGAGCGCGGTCGTCCAGTGGACCTCCAACTCCGGTACCCCGCAGCAGTGGGGGGTGACCAGGACCGGGAACTGAGGGTTCGCGTGCACGGGCCGGCCGGCGGTACAGCCGCGCCGGCCCTTTCGCGCGGTCAGGCCCAGGCCGTGGCGAGCCGGCGGGCCATCGCGCGCAGGGCCGGCCGCGCGGGCGCGGGCGCGCCCGTCATCACCGACAGGGCGAGCGGCCCGCACAGTTCGGCGACGGCGAACCGGTCCTCCGGCACCGCGCCGAGGCGGGAGCGGACGTGGTCCAGCACGACGCGGGCCGGCGCCCCCAGCAGGTCGGCGTCGGCGACGAGACGGCCGACCTCCGGATCGTGCTGGGCTTCCCCCAGCAGCGCCCGGTAGGCGGCGCCCGCCGGTGAGGCCGTGAGGAAGGCGGCCAGCCCGGCCAGGAAGTCGGTCAACGTGCGGACCGGGTCGGCGTGGGCGGTGACGGCCAGCTCGCCGCGCGCGTCCTCGGCACAGGCTTCGACCAGGATGTGCGCCTTGGTCGGCCACCACCGGTACACGGTCATCCGCCCCACCCCGGCGCGCTCCGCGATGCCCTTCATGGTCATCGCGGAGTAGCCGACCTCCACGAGCAGATCGTCGACGGCGTGCAGGACGGCGACACGGGCGCTCTCGCTGCGCGGGCGCCCGGGGGCGACGGAACCAGTCATGCCGGACAGAGTATCGAGATATTTCGAGGCTTCATGTATCGAATCTGCTAGGGTTTCGATGCACGGAGCCTCGTTATGACTCCGACCCTCCGCACCACGGCACGACCCGGACCACCCGCGATCAGCCGAGGAGACGCAGCAGGATGCCCGACCACGACAAACACGACGACACCGACGAAGCACCCATCGCCCGGCACAGCCGCCGGACCGTACTCAAGGCGAGCGGGTTCACCCTGGTCGCCACCGGCGGTGCGCCGATCACCACCGCCCAAGACGGCGAACGACCCGCGCCACCCGCACCGACCGCCGACGTGACGCTCGACGTCAACGGCACAACCCATCACCTCACCGTCGAGGCCCGCATGACCCTCCTGGAGACCCTGCGCGAACGCCTCGGCCTGACGGGCACGAAGAAGGGCTGCGACCGGGGCGAGTGCGGCGCCTGCACGGTCCTCGTCGACGGCCGGCGCGTCAAGTCCTGCCTGACCCTCGCGGTCATGGAGGACGGCCGGGAGATCACCACCGTCGAAGGGCTGGCCCGAGGCGAGCAACTGCACCCCGTGCAGGAGGCGTTCATCCGCCGGGACGCCTTCCAGTGCGGGTTCTGCACCCCCGGACAGATCATGTCCGCCGTCGCCTGCGTCGACGAGGGCCACACGGGCTCCGACGACGAGATCCGGGAGTGGATGAGCGGCAACCTCTGCCGGTGCGGCTGCTATCCGAACATCGTCGACGCCGTACGGGACGCGGCGAGGGAGCACGCGTGATGAAACCGTTCGACTACACACGCACGACACGCGCGTCCGAGGCCGTACGCCTGGTGGCGGCCCGCCCGCAGGGCGCGTTCGTCGCGGGCGGCACCGAACTGCTGAACCTCGTCAAGGACCAGGTCGTCGCCCCGGACCTGGTCGTGGACATCAGCCGGCTCCCGCTGTCCGGCGTCGAACTGCGCGACGGCACGTTACGCGTGGGGGCGCTGGCCCGGATGCGCGAGGTCGCCGACCACGCGGACGTCCGCACGGCGTTCCCCGTCCTCGCCCAGGCGCTGCTGGCCTCCGCCTCCCCGCAGATCCGCAACCGGGCCACCATCGGCGGGAACCTCATGCAGCGCACGCGGTGCTGGTACTACCGCGACGCCGGCAGCCCCTGCAACAAGCGCGCACCCGGCAGCGGATGCCCGGCTCTCACCGGGCAGAACCGCCGGCACGCGATCCACGGCGGCAGCGGCCACTGCATCGCCGTCCACCCCTCCGACCTCGCGGTCGCACTGACGGCTCTGCGGGCCACCGTGATCGTCCTCGGCCCGCAGGGCACCCGTGCCGTCCCGCTGGAGGACTTCTACCTCCTGCCAGGCACGACCCCGCACAAGGAGACGGCACTGCGCCACGGCGAGCTGATCACCGAGGTCACCGTCCCCGCGAGCCGCCCCGCCCGCCACTCCCGCTACCTCAAGCTGCGCGACCGGGCGACGTTCGAGTTCGCCGTCGTCTCCGTGGCCGCGGCGCTGACCATGGACGACGGCGAGGTGAGCGACGCCCGCCTCGCCTTCGGGGGCATCGCCCCGCGGCCCTGGCGCTCGGCCGAGGCCGAAGAGGCCCTGCGCGGACGGCCGTTGACCGGCGCCACCATCGAGTCGGCCGCCCGAGCACTGCTCAGCGGCGCGCGACCCCGCAGGCACAACGCGTTCAAGGCCGAGCTGGTACGCCGTGCCCTGGCCGACGTCCTGACCGGCCTGGGAGGCGGGCGATGAGCCGGATCGTGGGCAGGCCCGTGCCCCGCGTCGAGGGCCGCGCGAAGGTGACCGGCGCGGCCGAGTACACCGCCGACGTGCACGTCCCCGGCGCCCTGCACGGCGCATGGGTGCTCAGCACCGTCACCCGGGGACGGATCACCCGCCTGGAGACCCGGCGGGCCGAACGCTCCGCCGGTGTGGCCGCCGTGCTGACCCACCGCACCATGCCACGCCTGACCGTCCCCGAACCGCACCTGCTGGTCAAGCGCTTCCTCCCGCTCCAGGACACGGAGATCCACCACCAAGGCCAGCCCGTCGCCCTCGTCCTCGCCGAGACCCCGGAACAGGCCCGGCACGCGGCGACCCTCGTGAACGTCTCCTACAACCACGACATCCGGCCCGTCGACACGGTCTTCGAAGACGCCCTGGACGACGCCTGGATCCCCCCACCCGAGGAGGAGCCCGGCGAGGCGCCCGTGCCCAACGAACTCACCCGAGGCGACCCCGAGAGCGCCCTCGCACGCGCCGACCTGCGCATCGACGTCACCTACACGACGCCCGTCCACCACCACAACCCCATCGAACCGTCCGCGACCACGGCCGTGTGGCGGGGCGGAAAGGTGACGGTGTACGACACCACCCAGGGAGTCACCGCCGCCCAGGAGACCATCGCCCAGGCCCTCGGCCTGCCGGTCGGGCACGTCCGCGTGATCTCGCGGTATCTCGGCGGAGGGTTCGGCTGCAAGACGCCGTGGCCGCACACTGTCCTCACCGCTGCCGCCGCCCGGGAGGCCGGCCGCCCGGTCAAGGTCGTCCTGACCCGCGCCGACTCCTACAGCCTGCACGGGCACCGCGCCCAGGCCCACCAGCGCCTGCGGCTCGGGGCCCGGCGGGACGGCACGCTCACCGCCATCGACCACGTCACCACCCAGCAGGTCTCCCGGACCGAGGACGCGTTCCTGCCCAGCGCCAGCGTCCCCACCCGCCGCCTGTACGCCTGCGCCAACGTCTCCCTCGCCCAGCGGGCGGTCCGGCTCGACCTGCCCACCCCGGCCTGGACGCGCTCGCCCGAGGTCATGCCGGCCCACGGCCTGGAGTGCGCGCTCGACGAACTGGCGTACGCGGCGGGCCTGGACCCCGTCGAGCTGCGGTTGCGCAACCACACCGCCACCGACCCCGAGACCGGCGAACCGTTCCCGAGCAGACACCTCGAGGAGTGCTACCGGCGCGGCGCCGCCGCGTTCGGCTGGCGCGAGCGCGACCCGCGCCCCGGCTCGATGCGCGACGGCCGCGTCCGCGTCGGCTGGGGCATGGCGACCGCCGCCCACAGCGCGGGCGGCATGCCCGGCGCGGCCGCCCGCGTCACTCTCTCCACCGACGGCACGGCACGCGTACGGGTCGCCACCCAGGACATCGGCACCGGCACCTACACGGTCATGTCCCAACTGGCCGCGCACACGCTGGGTCTGCCCCTGGACGACGTCGACTTCGTGCTCGGCGACACCGACCTGCCCTACGCGTCGCTGTCCGCCTCCTCCGCCACCGTCCCGGCCGTCGGCGGCGCCGTCCACCGCACCTGCACGGCGGCCCGGCAGAGGCTGATCGGCCTCGCCACCGCCGACCCGCGCTCCCCGCTGCACGGCCTGCCCGCCGACGAGATCACCGCCGAGGACGGGACCCTCCACCAGGCGGGCCGGCCCGAGCGGCGCGACAGCGTCCGGGCGGTGCTCACCCGCCACGGCCGGCCGCTCGACGTCACCACCGAGGCCCCGGCGGAGACGGGGGAGCAGTACTCCACCGGGGCTGTCTTCGCCGAGGTCCGCGTCGACCCGCTGCTCGGCCGGGTCCGCGTCACCCGCACGCTCGGCGCCTTCGACCCCGGGCGCGTCCTCAACCGCAGGACGATCCGCAGCCAGGTCGTCGGCGGCTTCGTCTGGGCGGTCGGTTTCACCCTCACCGAGCACACTTTCCTCGACACCCGGAACGGCCGGTTCGTCAACCGCGACCTCTCCGGCTACCTGCTCCCCGTCAACGCCGACATCCCCGACGTCCAGGCCCTCTTCATCGACGAACCGGACCCCACCAGCGAGGCGTTCGGCGCCCGTGGGTTCGGAGAGACACCGATGTGCGGGATGACCGCCGCGATCGCCAACGCCGTCCACCACGCCACCGGGCGCCGGATCCGCGACCTGCCCCTCACCCCGGACAAGCTCATCGCGAGCGCGTCATGAGCGACGCCTGGCAGCAGGTGGACCGCTTGTGGGGGTCGGGCACGCCCGGCGCTCTGGCCACCGTCGTCTCCGCCCACGGCTCGGCGCCCAGGCAGCCCGGCGCGATCATGGTCTGCACCCCGCGCGGGACGGTCGTCGGCGGCGTGTCGGGGGGCTGCGTTGAGGGAGCCGTGTACGACAGGGCCCAGGAGGTGCTGCGGGACGGCGGCGCGGTGCTGGAACGCTACGGGATCGGTGACGGCGACGCCGGCGCGGTCGGCCTGACGTGCGGCGGCACCATCGAGGTGTTCGTCGAACGCGTCGACCGCTCCTCCTTCCCCGAACTGGGGGTCCTCCTCGCCCACCGGCGGGCCGGCACCGCCGTCGCCCTGGCCACCCTCCTCGACGACGGCCGGGGCGGGCACCTGGTCTGCTGGGCCGACGGCACGAGCGGCAGCACCGGCAGCGGTGCCCTCGACGAGGAGATCGCGCGGGAGGCGAGACGGCTGCTGGCCCGGGGCCGCTCCGGCATCGTCCGTCCCACGAGCGGCCCCCGCGTGTTCGTCAACTGCCTGACGCCCCCGCCGCGTCTGCTGGTCTACGGCGCGAACGACTTCGCCGCCGCCCTGGCCCGGCAGGGCGCCCTGCTCGGCCACCGGGTCACCGTGTGCGACGCCCGCCCGGTGTTCACCACGCCGGAACGGTTCCCGGACGCGGACGACGTCGTCGTGGCCTGGCCTCACCGCCACCTCGCCGGCGAGGCCGAGGCCGGGCGCGTCGACGCCCGTACGGCGGTCGTGTCGCTCACGCACGATCCCAAGTTCGACCAGCCGCTGCTGACGGCCGCGTTGGGCCTGGACCTCGCCTACGTCGGTGCCCTGGGCTCGCGGCGTACCGCCCGGCGCCGGGCGGCGGCGCTGCGGGGCGCGGGGGTGCCCGAGGGGCAGCTCGCGCGCCTGAGTTCGCCCGCGGGGCTGGATCTGACCGGTGCCGGGCCGGCGGAGACGGCGCTGTCCATCTGCGCCGAGATCCTCCATCTGCGCAACGGGGGCAGCCGGAGGCGGCTGCGCGACATCGACGGGCCGGTTCACCGGGAGGCCGGGTCGCGGTGACGGAGTGAGTCGGCCGGCGTGCCCGTCTCGCGGAGGCGTCGGCTTGCGCGTTGAAACCGATCGGTTTACCTTAAGTGTAAACCGATCGGTTTCGATGTTGTGAGGAGTCAGCGAGATGACCGTCCAGACCCCCGGCCCCACCCTCCACCTGCCCGGCACCACCACCCACACCCTCGCCCCGCGCACACCCCGCGAAGGCACCCTGCGCTACCTCAAGGCGGGCACCGGCGCCCCCTTGGTCCTGCTGCACACCGTCCGCACCCAGGCCGAGCACTTCCGCCACCTGATCCCGCTGCTCACCGACCACTACACCGTGTACGCCCTCGACCTGCCCGGCATGGGGTACTCCGAGATCGTGCCCGGCGCCTCCTACGACGAGCCCGCGATGCGCGCCGGCGTCACCCGCCTGCTCACCGGCCTCGACCTGCGCGACGTGACGCTGGCCGGCGAGTCCATGGGCGCCGTCCTCGCCCTGACCACCGCCGCCGACCTGCCCGGCCGGGTCCGGCGCGTCGTCGCCGTCAACGCCTACGACTTCCCCGGCGGCGTCGCCCGATCGAGCCTCCTCGCCCGCGCCGTCGTCACCGGCGTCCTCGCCCCCGTGGTGGGCCCGTACGTCGCCAGGGTCGAACCCAAGGGCGCGCTGCGCCGGATCCTGCAAGGCGGCCTGGTCGACAAGAGCGCCCTGCGCGAGGACTACGTGGACGAACTCCTGCGCGTCGGTGCCCGCCCCGGCTACCCGGCCGTCGCCAGAGGCGTCTACCGAAACCTCCCGAGCCTCATCGCCGCCCGCTCCCGCTACCCCGAGATCGAGGCGCCCGTCCACCTCGTCTACGGCGAGCGGGACTGGTCGCGCGTGTCGGACCGGGCGGCGAACCGGCGACTGCTGCCGGACGCCGGGTTCACGCAGGTCGCGGGGGCCGGGCACTTCATCGCGCTGGAGCGGCCCGACGTCCTGGCTGACCTGCTCATCGCGCGGGCGTGACATGGGCCGGTGCACACAGTGTGCGTCCGGCCGGGCAGGCGTTACGCATCTCGTGCATGGGCGGGGCCGCCCAGGGCCGCAGGGGATCACCCCGCCGGCGATCACCGCCGCCGCCGACACCGACGAGATCAGCACCGACGTCCTGATCACCGGCTCCGGCATGCGCGGCTCCTCCGACGGCGACGTCCTCATGGCCGCCGAGGAGACCGCCCTCAACGCCACCGTCGGCCCCCCGGTCGTCGCGGCGGCCACGAACGGGGGTGCGCCCGGTGACACCCCGTGGCCCTGGCCTAGAGGCGGAGCAGGAGTTGAGCGGTCTCCCGGTACTGCCTCAGCGCGAGGTGGAGTTCGGCGGTCTGTGTCTCGGGGTCCTGGTCCTGCCAGCCCGCGCGGAGGGCACGCCGCCGCTCGGCCAGGGCGTCCATGAGGAGGGCGGTGGTCTCGTCGAAGGCGGCTTCGGCTTCCTCCAGTGATTCACGCGGAGCGTCGGGGAAGGTGTTGAGGGCCCGCCCGAGGCGCTGGACGATCTTGTCCCGTGCGTCCGACGGGAGCAGCGGTGCCGGGCCGGGCGCGCGGCGTCCCGCGAGGCCATCGGGCCCGTCCGCCGCTTGCTGAGCGCGTGTCTGGTCGTACATCGAGTTCCGCTTTCCTGTGCGTTGTGCCGGGCTTTCGGAGCGGCGTGGCGATGGGCCGTGCCGCCTGTCGGCCTCCGGCGGTGACCCGTGTGTGTCCGATACCGCTTGCGAGGCAGGCCCGGTTGTCACACAGCCGGGAGTACGGTGGAGAGAACGAGGCCCTTTTCGTATGCCGCAACCCCGACCGGTTCCGGACCGTTCGCTCGTGTTCCAGCCCTCGTGTTCCCGTGGGTCCACCAGACCACATTCCTTCCGCAGTGCGCCACCGGCTTCAGCACGACACGACCTATGGGCAGCCCCAGACTCCGGCCGCGCCATCCGCCTCAAGCCAGAGGAGTCCCGCATGCCGCACGGCCCGAATCCCTCCACGACGGCCGCACCGTCGAACCCCGCCCCGCCGCCCCCGCGTTACGACGGAACATCCCCCTTCCCACCCGAAGGACCCGCGCCCGCACGCGACGGCGGTGAACGGCTGTACGTCACGGTGACGGCCGCGATCGTCGTCCTGCCGTTCCTGGTGCTCGGCCTGGCCGGCTGGTTGCTGTGGGGGAGTCTCATCCATCCCGCCGACATCGTGCTCGCGCTCGTCCTCTACACGATCACGGGTCTCGGCGTCACCGTCGGCTTCCATCGCGGTCTCACCCACGGCGGCTACCGGGCCGTCCGTCCGGTGCGGATCGCGCTCGCGGCGGCCGGTTCGATGAGTTTCCAGGGTGACGTCATCGGCTGGGTCGCCACCCACCGCCGCCACCACGCGTTCACCGACCGGCCCGGCGACCCGCACTCCCCGTACCGCTACGGCACGCATCTGCGCGGCCAGTTGCGCGGGCTCGCGCACGCGCACGTCGGCTGGCTGTTCCGCAACGACCGCACATCCGCCGAACGGTACGCCCCCGACCTGCTGGCCGACCGCGACATCCGTGCCGTGGCCCGCGCCTTCCCCGCCCTGTGCGTCCTCACCCTCGCCGTTCCCTTCGGAGCGGGCTGGCTCATCGGCGGGACCTGGGCGCACGCGCTGACCGCCCTGCTGTGGGCGGGGCTGATCCGCATCGCCCTGCTCCACCACGTCACCTGGAGCGTGAACTCCCTCTGCCACATGATCGGCGAGCGGCCGTTCCGCACCCGGCACCACGACCGGGCCACCAACCTGTGGCCCCTCGCCCTGCTCTCGTTCGGCGAGAGCTGGCACAACCTCCACCACGCCGACCCCACCAGCGCCCGCCACGGCGTCGACCGCGGTCAGCTCGACCCGTCGGCCGCCGTGATCCGCCTGCTCGAACGGCTCGGCTGGGTGCACGACGTGCGCTGGCCCACGCCCATGCGCGTCGACGCCCGTCGCGCCTGACATCAACCACTCGCCCGTACAGGGCAGTCGGCAGGAGTTCTCATGACCACCGCGACCCAACCCCCGCCCCCCTCCCATCCCCTTCTCCGGCTGCGCCTGGCACCGCACAGCGGCATGCCCCGACCCATCGACGGAGCGTGGTGGCCCCGTTCGTACGACCTGCTCGCCGAACTTCCCCGGCTGCTGGCCGGGGTGCCGCGCGCATGGGGCCACATCACCAGCGCCACCGTCAACGGGGCGACATGGGCCGCCGCGCCCGGCCGGATGCTCGTGTCCAACCAGGTCGTACGGCTGCACCGGACCCTCACGGCATCCGCCGCGCACACCATCGTCCTGCTCGCGCCCGGCCAGGGCCGCTGGGACCTGGTGGTCGTACCGCCGGACACGACCGAGGAAGCCGCGGAACAGCTCATGGCCGCCGCGGCGGGCGGTCAGGCATGACGCGATCCGCCGGGGGGCGCGCCTCGAACCGGTGAACCAGGCGGGTGACGCCGGCGACCAGGATCAGCAGACCGCTGACGGCCAGAGAGGTGACCACAGCGGTCACCTCCCCGGGGCGCTCTGCTGATCACGGCCGTGTGCCGCGAGGACATCGCCGTCCCCGCCTGCGTCCCGTCCCGCCTGGCGGGCCCGTTCCGCCGCCATGACCGCGGCAGCCGTCATCGGCGTGCCGGTGTCCCCACTCGCGGCCGCCATCAGCCGGGCGGCCGAGGGGGCACCGGTCTCCGGCGGGATCACCAGCAGGTCCCAGCGGCCCGCGGTGTAGGACAGCAGAAGGATCTGGTGTGGATCGAGCTCCGACGTGAACCGACCGACCTCCACCACATGGCCGTTGACGAAGATCCTCGGCGGGAGGGGCGGCCAGTGGCGGGGGTTGACCGCGACACGCGTGATCCGTCCCCACAGCGGGTCGAGCACGTCCGCCAGCGCGGACAGCTCGCTCACCAGGTCGCGGGAACGAGGCCACCAGGCGCCGTCCAGCGCGGCACGTCCGCCGGCGGGGCTCTCGTCCCTCAGCGCGAGGCGCGCGGTCGGCACCCTGAAGGGAACGGCCCGTAACGGGGGACAAGAGGTGGTCGCGGACATCGTGCGGGCCTGTCTCCGGCACTGCCGCGTGAGGGCGGCCGCCCGGTGTCGTCGTTCACCGGGAACGACACCGGCACCGGGGCCGGTGCGCGAAGTGCTCCCGATGAGTCCACGCTACTCCCCGAACACGCCGGGCGGACCGTTCCCGGACGCCGTCCCGGACGAGACACGCCTCGGCGGCTCCCGCACTGCGCTTTCCGGCGGCCACCGGCCGGGGAGTACCGTGAGACGAGGAAGCCGCTCGGTTTCCGTGCCCAGAGCAGGCAGGCGAGTGCGATGTCCGACTCCGACTCCCCACGTGTGCCCGGTCTGCTGCCGGACGCCGTCCACCAAGCCGTACGGCCCGGGACGGCCGTCCTGCGGCTGGAGACGACACACGACCGGCAGGGGGTCCTCGACGGGGCCTGGTGGCCGCGCTCCCGCGACGTCGCCGTCGAGCTTCCCACCCTGATCGCCGCCCTGACCGAGCACCTCGGGCCCATCACCCGGGTCGGCCTGGACACCGACGCCTGGGACGGGCTGCCGACGCGGATGACCATCGACGGCCGGGTCGTGCGCATCGACGCCTCGCCGGTCGGCGACGACACCGTCCTCGTCACCCGGGGCGAGCGGGACCTCTTCTCGCTCCTCGTGGTCCCGCCGCACGCGACGCCCGAGGCGGCGCGCACCGCCATGGCCGAGGCCGTCCGCGCCGGCAGCGCCGCGCAGGCCGGACAACTCCTCATCGACACCGGCACCGGCACCGGGCGGGCGTCGGCACAGACATGAACGGCGGTCAGCCGCGGCGGTCCACGGGCGGGACCGTCGCGGGCGCCGGGATGGCGGCGGTGTCGAACGTGCCCGAGACGATCTGCGCGGCGAGGTCCGACAGGCGCAGGTGACGGGTGCGGGCATAGGACCGGAACGCGGCGAAGGCGTCGTCGACAGAGGTGTTCCAGCGCTCCGCCAGGACGCCCTTGACCTGCTCGATGAGAACACGGCTGGTGAGCGCGGTCTCCAACTGGCTGTTCTCGACGTACGACCGCTCCAGTGTGCGCTGCTGAAGGATCGCGATCGTGGCCACGTCGGCGAGGGCCTGGGCGAGCGCGACGTCGTCGTCGCCGAGGCGGTGAGGCGCGGTCTGGAAGAGGTTGAGCGCACCGACGACCCGGTTGCGCAGGCGCAGTGGGACGGCGTGGGTGGCCACATACCCCGTCTCGCGGGCCCGCGCGGCGAATCGCGGCCAGTCGGCGGTCACCTCCGGCCGCGTCAGGTCGATGTTCGTCCGGGCGGCGCCGGAGCGGTAGCACTCGACGCACGGGCCCTGATCGTGCTGGAGCGCGAAGAGTTCCAGCAGCCGGGTGTGCTCGTCGGAGGCGGCGATGATCTGCAGTTCCCCGTGCACGTCCGCGAGCAGGATCCCGGCCGCCGACACGTCGAGCAGTTCGACGCAGCGCGCGGACAGCCGCTGCAGCAGGTCGATCACGTCGAAGTCCTCGACGAGGGAGTCCGCGACCTCCACGAAGATCTCGGCCAGACGTCGTTCCCGGGCCATGGCGATCATCCCTCTCCACCGTCGGGCGAATACGGCCCGCTCACATCGTCGTCGAAGTCGTTGTCGAAGCGCAGCCTGCGGGCGATCACGTCCGCCGACACCTCTCCGAGGGGGCGCTCGCTGCCGAACGCGTAGGCGCGCAGACGCAGCATCGCCTCCTCCAAGGACACACCGAGCTGGACACTGATCATTCCCGTCGCCTGATGCACGACCGCGCGGCGCAGCCCCGCGGGAGGCTCCAGCGCTCTGCCGCCCCCCGGCCTGCCGCCCCCGCCGTGAGGATCCCCGTTCAGGAAAGCGCTGGTCAGCGCCGCCGCCAGGGCGACGGCATCCGTGTACTGCTGCTCGCCCAGCTGTCGCTTCTTGTCACACAGCACGGTCAGGACGCCGATCCGGATGGCCCCGACGCCCAGCGGGAAACAGCACACCCCGGACACGTCCAGCTCCCGCGCGAACGACAACAGCGTGGGCCACCGCCCGGGGCGCACCCGGTCCAGGTCCGGAGCCATGACGGGCGTTCCGGTGCGGACCGCGTCCGGTCCAGGGCCCTCACCCAACGTGAACTGCAACTCCTCGAACCGGGCACTCGTCTCCGGATGGCACCAGACCGGCTCGGCGGCCCGAGACGGGCCGACCAGCAGCGACAGTGAGACCCCCGCGGCGTCCAGCGCCCGCGCACACTCCCGGGCCAGGTCGTCGACCCCGCCGAGGCGCAGCGACCGCAGGACTCCGGCCATGGCGTCGCTGATCACCTGTCTCCGTCCCGCGGCGGCCGGAACACCCCGGGATGAGGTGCCGCTCGGCCTGCGCCGTACATTACGGTGCCCCGACGGCCGCCGCACGGCCTGCGGGGATGCCCCGCCAGGCGTCCCGGGCGCTCGCGTACCGCGGGAAGCGCTGTGCCGGGCCGAGCACAACGGGCCCAGGACGTTGCCGTCCATGAACGTCACGGCGCTGAGGCCGACGATGAGGAACAGACGCCCGCTGCCGTGGCGGGCGTCCGACAGGTCGCGTGCGAAGGACGGCGTGGTCATCAGGTCCAGCTCACCGCGGGCCACGACCACATGGCACGCGTCGAATGAGCGGAAACCACGTCACGGAGAGGGCCGGGGGCCACTGCCGAGGGGGGAGACGGCGGATCCGTCCTCCGGTTGTGGACGGAACTGTCGGATGCCCGTCAGTACTTGGCGGTCGCGATCGGCCCGGGGCGGGGTCAGGGCCCGCGCCATGACCGCGACCGTCTCCTCCTCGCCGGCACTCGAAGCCGAGAACCCGCTCCCCCCTGGTGCGCGAGCGCGTCGACGACGCCGTGCGGCATGCCGCGCATCGGCTCCAGACCACCGTGCGGGAGGAGGACGCGCGGCCCCGGGACCACGGAGCCCTCCCCCGCCGGCGGAAGCGCATCGGAAGCGGATCGGTTCTGGTCGCGGAAGCGGGCGTGCTGGTCGCATCGGCGGTGTCAACCAGCCGTTCCGCGCGCTCCTTGCCGTCGGCTCGCTGCCGACTCGTGCGTCCCACGGGTCGTGAACGTTGGAGTACCCATGAACGACCCAGGACCACCACCGCCCCGGAAGATGCCCGGGGAGGACTTCCCCGCCGCGCCGGGGACACCGTCGGCCTACCACGGTGTGGGGCTCATCCCCCCGGCCGGGCCCGCCCGCACGTGGGGGCTCGCCGTCGTCGGCGTACCGCTCGTGCTGGTGCTGCTCCTGGCGCTGGCCGGGAACCTGTCGGGCGACAGCGACAACTCCGGTCGGTCCGGCAGCACATGGAGCGGCACGTCGGGCTGGCCGGGCACCTATGAGACGACGGAGGAGACGCCGGAGACGTTGGACGCGACCGACACCCCGTCGCCGGACGACTCCGACACTCCCACGCCGTACGACTCGACCACCGCTCCCGCCTACGAGGAGAGTCCCACCCCGTCCGTCTCCTCGTCCGCCTTCGAGGAGAGCCCCACGCCGTCCCCGGCCGACACCACCGGCCCTGAAGCCGTCGTCACCGCCTACTTCGAGGCCATCAACAACCGTGACTACGCGACGGCTTGGGCCCTCGGCGGGAAGAACCTCGACAGCGACTACGACACGTTCGCCGCGGGGTTCGCCACCACGCGGTCGGACACCATCACCATCAACTCCGTGCAGGGCGACGAGGTGGCACTGACGCTCGAAGCCCGCCAGACGGACGGCACGACGAAGACGTTCGAGAACGTCTACACCGTCAGCGGCGGAGAGATCGTCAGCGCCACGGGAAAACAGACCAGTTGAGCATCCGGCAGGAGTCGTCGTGACCACCCAGGTGATCCATCCCCGTCCGCCCGACCCGGGGCACCAACCACCGCGGACCGCCCGCGCGTACGCCCGCACCAAGGCAACTCGCCTGCTGTCCGCGGGCACTTACCTCGACGCCGGCTACCGCCGCGCGGTCGTCCGGGAGTTGCTGCGCAACTACCCCCGGGTCGTGGCGCCTTCGTACGGCTACGACGCCGTGTCGGTGCTCGCCCACGCGCTCGCGGCCCGCCGGCTGCACCGCCTCCAGTGGGCCGTGGGCCTCGGTTCGGCCTTCGTGATCTGGCTGCTGCTGGTGCAGGGCACGCTGAACAGCCTCACAGCCACGCTGTTCCTGGTGTGGGCGCTGTGGGGCGCGGCCTATCTGCGGCGCATCGTGACCCTGCACATCCTGATGACCCGGCTGAAGGAGACCCGCCCCGACGGCGGTTTCGACGGCGCCTACCCAGCCCATCGGGCCCTCACCGACGCCGTCGTCCGCAAGATCGACCACGAGCAGTCCAGCGGCAGCGGCCTCGTCTTCTACGGCGGCTTCCGGCCGTTCGTCGGCGCCGGTGAACTCCTGCGCGAGTGGTCCAACGCCCAACTCCTGCTCGGTGCGCGCAAGAAGCGGATCGACACCCGGGCGCAGGCCGACGGCGGCGGCGCCACCCTGGACCTGGAGGCGCGCGAGACCCCCGTCCCGTTCACCGTCCACGAGATCACCGACTACGTGGCCGCCCGGATGCGGGCCCAACTGCGCGACGAGGTCCGCGGGGACGAGCGCATCGAGGGCCTGACCGTCGAGCAGCGCCGCTTCACCACCGCGATCCGCACCAACGACCGTACGCGCGGCCCCGGTTGGTCCCGGCTGCCCGGCGTGGACGACCTGCCCGACATCCACTGGCGGGAGGACTACGACTCCGCCCGCGCCTACCTGTGCGTGCGGGTCGGGTCGTGGAACGAGGAGCTGGTGACCTCGGTCTTCGTCGGGTTCGACCTCAAGGGCGACACCCTGCACACCGAGTTCTACACCTACGTACTCGGGCCGCTGGTGGGGGACTTCCACCTCGTCGACCGGCTGCCCGACGCCTTCGACGGCCGGCTGGCCGTGCGCGTCGCGTGGGACATGGTCAAGGCCGTGCCGATGCGCGCCCTGGCGCTGGCGCTGTGGCCGCTGTACCTGGTCCCGCAGCGGTTCCTGCCGGCGTCGGTACGACGGCTGCTGCGCCCCGGACGCAGTCGCACCACCGTCGCCGTCGCCGAGGCGGAGACCGTGTCGGTCGACAACAGCGAGTTCCAGCTGGGCCGTTACGTGACCGAGGCGGTCGACTGCGGTGCGCTGACCAGCGTCCGGGAGATGGCCACCAGCGCCACCTACCACCACTTCTTCCAGAAGACCGACGCCGTCAAGTACATGCAGATCGTGCAGCGCCGCACGCTCCAGAACATCCGGACGTTCCTGGCGGAGCACAAGATCGACCTCGCCGAGCACGACCGCGCGCAGACCAACATCCTGATGGGCGGCGGGAATCAGGTGTTCACGGGCGACAACAACCACGACATCGGCTACCACTACAACGAGTCCGACGGCGGTTCGCCCGGTTCCCCCGGTCCGGCCGGCGATCGAGGGGGACAGTGACCATGAGCGGCAACAACACGTTCGGCGACGGCAACATGGTCTTCACCGGCGACGGCAACAAGCGGATGGGCTTCCACTACCACGAGGCATCGGCGGCCCCCGCCGCCGAGGAGCGGGAGCAGGCGCCGGGGACACCCACGTTCCCCTCCGACGACGTCCGCGCCCGCAGCGTCTTCGTCGTGCACGGCCGCGACGAGGAGGTGCGCTCGGCGATGTTCGGCCTGCTGCGTCGCCTGGACCTGCGGCCCCTGGAATGGGAGCAGTTGGTGCGCGCCACCGGCAAGGCGTCGCCGTTCCTCGGCGAGGTCGTCGCGCACGCGCCGTCCCAGGCACAGGCCGCGCTGGTACTGCTCACGCCGGACGACAGCGCCAAGCTCCACCCCCAACTGCTGGGCGACCGCGAGCCCGACCACGAGACCCGGCTCACCGGACAGCCGCGGCAGAACGTGCTGATCGAGATGGGGATGGTGCTGATGGCCTATCCCGAGCGAACCGTGATCGTCGAGGTCGGTCACCTGCGGCCGGCCGCCGACACCACGGGCCGCAACGTCATCCGCTTCGACGGTTCGGAGGAGTCCCTCATGAAGATCGTCGCGCGGCTGAAGGTGGCCGAGTGCCAGTTGGACGACTCCCGGTCCGACTGGCGCGACACCTCGCCCTTCGAGAACCTGTCGGCCTATCGACGGCTCGCCTGAACGCCCCTCGGCGTGAGGTGAGTTGAGTACGGCGGTGAGGGCGGGCGTGGTGGGGACGCCCGCCCTCACGTCGCTGCGGGCCCCGCCGCGAGGGCGCTCAGGAAGGCGCCCAGCTCCCGCATGTCGATCCGCTCCAGGTCCGACGGCCGTACCACCACCCGCAGTTCGCGGCAGATCGCGCCCTCACGGGACCGGGCGACGAACGACATCAGCAGCAGCCGCAGCAGGCTGTCCAGGTCGAGATGGCCGAGCCGGGACAGCCCCGAGCCCACCAACGGCATGGCCACACACTCCAGTTGGGCGTGGTCGCGCAGCGCCTCCCACAGCCGGGTCAACCCTGCCGAAAGGTCCTCGACGCTGGACGCGGCCACGTAGTCGTTGCCGATCCGGCTGTACGCGACGGCGAACACCAGCCGGGGCCGGGCGCCGAGCACCGCGACCGTGCCGATCGGATACCGGTCCAGTTTGCCGAGCGGTTTGCGGGCCCGATCCTCGCGCGCGACCGGTGCCAAATGGGCCAGCGCCGCGGCCAGTTCGGCGTCCAGCCGCTGTACGTCGCCGTCGTAGCGCCGGGCCAGCAACTGGGCCTGCACGCTGTCGCCGTTGATGACGACGGACCGGTCGGACTCGGTGTCGAAGGTGTCGCAGAACCCGACGACCAGGTGTGCGCTCTGGTCGAAGACGTCGCCCGCCTCGACCACCACCGTCATGTCCGGCCGCCGGAACTCCTGTCGCACCCGCTCCACCGGCCGGGCCGCGCGAAGCCCCCACACCAGGCAGGCGCCCACCGACACCGCGCTGACGAGGCCGGCGTCGGGCAGGCTGCCGGGGAAGAACTGGCCGGCGAACTGGAGCAGCGCGGACATCCCGCCGAACGCGACGGCCGTGCTTCGCACGAAGATCTGCCGGGCGCGGCGGGTTCCGACCAGCCGCGACGGCCGCCATAGCAGCCGTGACGCCCGCAGTCCACCGGAATCACCCGAACACATCTTTCCTCCAAGGCATCGTGATAATCTGCCGGTCACTTGAGGGTTACGCAGAGTGGCGCGCAGATGCGGCGGGGGCGACGCGGGTGGCCGATGCACGGACGCACATCCAAGTGAAGGTGCTGGGCCCGGTCCGGCTCGAAGTCGACGGCGTCGCGGTGCGGTTGACACCGCTGACCACCCGGTTGCTGGTCCGCCTGGTGGCCGCCGAGGGCGAGGCCGTTCCGGTACGGCAACTGCGGCGCGACGTCTGGGGGTTGGCCGACGAGCCGCGCCATCTGGCCCAGCGCAACCGCAACGAGGTACAGAAACGCGTGCTGGAGCTGCGGCGCGCCCTCGACCCCCGGCAGGACGGCACCGGCGCCCGCGTCCTGCGCACCGAGCAGCAAGTCACCGTGCACGGCACGGAGTCGGCCTACCGCCTGGTGCTGCGGCCCGGGGAACTCGACAGCGCGCGGTTCACCGACGTCGTCCGCGGCGCCCTGCTCGACCCGCCGGCCACCGCCGCGCACCGGCTCGACGAGGCGCTGTCCCTGCTCTACGGCCGCCCGCTGGCCGAGGTCGACGGGGAGGGTTTCGCGGAGCCCTTCATCCGCCGCCTCGCCGCCCTGCGGGATGCCGCCCGCCGCGAACTCGTCCGCGTCCAGGCCGACTTGGGCCGTCCCGAACTCGCCCTGCCGGTCGCCGAGTCGATCGCCCGCGACCATCCCGACGACCCCGAGACCGCGCACACCCTGGACACCCTGCGCGCCACGCTGCGTGCCCGGCACGGCGCCGAACTCATGCGCCACCGCGTACCGTTGCCGGGGCAGCGGGCCGATGTCGTCCTGGTCCGGGGCGACTTGTTCGAGCAGACGGACTCCAACCTGGTGGTCGGCTTCACGGACACCTTCGACACCGAGTCGGACCAGTCGGTCGTCATCAGCAGCGAGAGCGTGCAGAGTCAGCTCGTGGACCGCCTGTTCGCCGGGGAACGCCGCCGCCTGGACGAGAAGTTGAAGTCCGGTCTGCGTACGGTCCGGGCCGTCGCGACCGAGAGCGCGCGGGCCAAACCCCGTGGGCGGCGCGTGCGTTACCCGGTCGGCACCACCGTCGTCGTCCCCGTCGACGGCGGACGCCGGGTGTTCGCCACCGCCTACTCGAGGCTCGGCAACGACCTCGTGGCCCACTCCGGCCACGACGACCTGTGCGTCAGCCTGGAGAACCTGTGGGCGTCGGTCGCGGTGCACGGCCTGTTCAAACCGGTCGCCGTCCCCCTCATCGGCTCCGGGCTCGCCCGCGTCACCGAACTCGACCGCGGGCAGCTCGTCGCCCTGATCGTCGACTCGTTCATCGACGCCTGCCGCCGTCATCCCGCGCTCACACCCGAACTCCGCATCGTGGTGCGCCCCGAGGACCTGGCGAGAACCGACCTCTCGTCGGTCGAGAGACGCTTCCAGGAACTGGTCCCGGACCTGGAACGGGGCCCGGAGGGGCCGCCCGGGAGGGATTGACCGGGGCTCGGACGAACAGGGCTCGGACGAGTGGGGCTCGGATGAATGAGGCCCGGCCGAACGGGGTCCGGACGAACGCGGCCCGGCCGAACGGGCGCTGTCGTAGCACCCGCGACGGCTCCAAGGTGAGACCGGGCGACGGCCGTCGGCTCCCGCCCCCCGGTCCGGTGGGTTCCTCCGCATCTCTGGGCTCCCCGTGCGCGGCGTCGTCCCACCGGTCACGCGGTCCGCCACCGCCGCCCGGCCTCACCGGGTTCCACTGCACCGCGCCCACCGCTTCCGCGGGCACCCACCCCCCGCTTCCGAACCGATTCCGACGGCGGAGCGTACTTCCGGGGACGGCGCCGGGTATCTCCTCCTTGTGGATTTGGGCGGTGTCGGAGGGCTTGGGGCGTCGGGAGCAGAGGCTGGCCCCGGTCGGACGATCGGCAGGGTGTCGTCCTTGCTGTTGCGCACCTCCACCTTCACGCCGGTGTCTCCGCCGCGTGACGTCGCGTTGAGGAACCAGCTCGATTTGCGTAACGTCACCGTCCAGGTCCTACCAGCTCCCCAGCGCGGTCTTCCCGGCGGCGATGGCCGCAGCCGCACCCTTACCGGCAGGTGAACGCGCGCTGCTGGCCGCCCACTTCGCGGCCAGATCCCGGATTGCCTTCACGTAGTTCCGGGTCTCCGAGTACGGCGGGACGCCCCCGAACTTCAGCACCGCACCGGCGCCCGCGTTGTACGCCGCGAGCATGTTGTCCGTCGAGTCCCCGGCACGGCCCCGATTTCCTTCGCGAGGACACAGTCGTAGGCGGCCTGCGACGCGACGGCATCGGCCGGATCGCACCGCTCTGGGGGATCAGCACCTCACCGACAGCGTGGCCGACTGGGTGACACGGGTGTCGAGTGACACCGGGTCCTCCGACAACCCCGTCGCGTCGATGGCCCAGGAGATCCGGAACATGTTCTTCAAGCCGGGCCTCACGGGATCGATCTTCGGCTCCGCGCCGCCGATCTGGCAGGAACTCGATTTCAAGACCTGCACCGACGGTACCGTCAAGACGGTCGGCGGGGCTCCGGTCCTGCGCTCCAGCTTCATGCCGAACCAGTATCTGTACCGCAACGACAAAGCCATCGACCTGAACGGTTCCTACACCGGATCCAGCGCTCCGGTGACAACCGGCGACTTCTATCACTTCAGCGGGCCCGACATCCCCCACCTCCCGCTGAACCAGATCAGTCGATGTACCCGTATGCTTCGTGCGACATCACCAGTGGCCATGGAGGAAATCCATGGAATATCGGAGCGATCGCCGACGCCGCCATAGATCCGTCAACAGCTCACTTCTGCAACGCCCCGGGGAAGAGTCCTGACCCAGCCTTCAGCCAGTAATGCAATGGGCGGGGTAGTCTTCCGGGAAATAGCGAGGCGAAGCCACCCCGCCCCACCAAGGGAAAGGTGCACCGGTGCCGAACTATTTGTACGTGGCATCCGCAGTTTTGAGCGTCGCATGTGGAACCGTGTTCGGCATTCGGCAGAGATCACTGAGGGACGGGCTCACGGCCGGCTTGATGTGCGCCACCGCGATCAGCTGCTTTCTGTCTCTGCGCTATGCGGAAATCGCCATATTCTGGCTGTTCGGGTCGCCGGTGGCAGGATGGGGACTCCTTGGCGCGATGTTCCTGATCGTACTCGCCTGGCTACCGTTCCGGGGCAGCAAAAAGTCTGCCGTCGTCTCTGCTGCCTGTATTGCGGCGGTCTCGGCTTGCCTCTGGATCCGCTCTGCGGTGACACGGATCGCGCTCGAACTCCGCACAAGCGAGCCCAGCCTCGAAATTTCGTGACGGTCCGCCGACGGAGTCGGCGGACCGTTTTCATGTCATGGGCTGGGGCTGTGCAGGCTGAAGACCCGAGTGTCGCCTCGGGAAGGCGCCGGATTCCACTGCTCCGGGTGTTGAGGTGCTGTCGAAGGGGCGGGAATCCGCTGGTCAGTCGAGGTCGGGCAGGTGGGTGAGCCGGTCGAGGGCTACGGTGATGTGACCGGTCCAGGTCCAGTGCCGGGCCAGGTGAGGGATCCGCCGACGGCCGGTGGCCACGAGTTGCCCGTGGTGAACCGTACTCCCCGATGCCGACGCTCAGCGACGCTCAGCAAGGGAACGACTTGTTGGAGCCGTTGGGTGTCGAGTCGCCGGTTAATCACCCAGTGGCGGCCGAGGCGGATCTGCGGGGGGTGGCGTCGTGGGAGAGGACGTCGCGCAGGGGTGCTGAGCGGCGCGGTGGCCTCGGAGGAGGTGGGCGGGCTGGTAGAGGGCGATGCCGTCGACCGCGAGGGCGAGGTCGCGCCAGAGCGGGTGGAGCCTGAGGATCGCGTGGATGCTGCGGGCGCGGGTGAGGAGGGCGCGGAGCGCGGGGACGATCGAGCCGAGGAGCCACAGGAGGAAGCCCGCGTACAGGACGGTGTCGGTGATGTGTTCCTGGTCGGCGAGGTCGCGGGCCGGGAGCGGGTGCAGGGTCGCGACGCTCAGGAAGACCGTCCGCATGACGGCGTAGACGACGATCAGCGTCATGCCCGCCGACATCATCGTGAGGCCGGTACGCAGGGACCAGTGGCCGGCGCGGCGTGCGGCGCGGCCCCACTGGTAGGCGCAGACGAGCGCGGCGGCCACGACGTACGCGTAGAAGAGGCCCATGTAGAGGGCGAGGCCGGGGTCGCCCATGTGCCGGCCGATGAAGTACGGGCTGTCCTTGCCGGTCTTCGAGCGGTCGAGGACGAGGAAGAACACCGCCGTCATGCACACCACGGTTGCCACCGAGGCGTACGCGGTGGCCCGTTGGATCCACGCGGAGATCCTTATGTGGCGGGCGGAGGTGTCCTCCTCGGCGTAGACGTCGCACACGTACATCAGCAGGACGCAGATCCCGGCGATGGCCAGGACGTGCTTGAGGAGGGTCGGCAGGTCGTTGACGCCGAGCGGGTCGACGGCGGTCCGGCCGAGGCCGGTGCGCAGCCACCAGGCGATCGCGAAGGCGGTGAAGGCGCCGGAGAGGGAGCGGCTGCGGCGTTGTCCTCGCAGTGTGCCGGGCAGGCGGACGGCGGCCTGGAGCAGGAGCAGCGCCAGGATGAGGGTGGCGATCAGGTCAGAGACGGACACGGGGTTTCCGGGAGGTGTGGGGGGTGTGGGTGAGGTCTTCGGCGAGGTGGCGCAGGGTGGGGTCGTCGATGTGCTCGGTGGCGTACGCCTCCTGGTGCAGGAGGTCGGCCAGCATCTCCGCGCGGCGCTCGGTGGGGGAGTCGTAGCGGTGGCGGGCCATCACCCGGCCCCGCGTCAGGAGGCGGCGCAGGGTGTCGGGCGGGAAGTCGGGGAGCAGGCGGGCCAGCTCCTCGAAGTTCGCCTCGGTGGTGTCGTCGCACCAGATGTGGGCCAGCTCGTGGAGGATGATCCGCTGGCGGTGGAAGGACGTGGTGCCCTCCACGTGCAGGATCAGGTCCACGGGGACGTCGTCGAGCTGGAGCCACAGGCCGCACACGTCGGTGTTGGCCAGCAGGTGGTCGGGGACCGGGACCAGCTTGATGCGGCGGTTGCGGGCGGCCTCGATGCCCGAGATCAGGCCGTCCAGGGTGAACGGGCTCGGGACGGGCATCCCGGCGAGATGGGAGCGGCACTCCTCATGCAGTTCACGCCGGGCTGCTGCCGCTGCACGGCGCCTGCGCACGCACGCGATCGCTCGACTCCACCTGCGACCACCGGAACGGAGTATCCGGCGCCTGGGACTTCCTGAACCAGTTGTTCCGAACATTGCCACGGGCTGCTCAGAGCGAAATTTCAAGGACGGCGGGTGAAATCGTGCGGATTTCACGGAGGGAACAGATTATGGGAGACGGTGTTCCGCTGGTGCCTGCGGTGAACGGAACGGAGCGCGACATGAAGATCCTTTACGTGCGCAAGCCGAACGAGGGCCGTAGGAGGATTCCCTGGCTCCGTGAGACTACGGCCGGAGCCGGAACAACACAGGATTCACAGACTCTGCTTATCCTGCAGATGAGAACTACCAGTTCCCATAGCCGGTTAGTTCCCTATTCAACTGTTTCCGGGGTGGAGTCGGTGCGACCTCAACTTGCCGGAAAGCAGGCCGCACTGCACAGAAACCCGGCGAGGTCCGCCGATGCTGAAGGCGGGGAATCTGTGACACAGCTCCCACCCTGGGGTGTTATGTGAACGTTACGGATGGCGAGGAGCGGGGGCGGTTACTCCTTACGCACGTTCTACGTCGAGCCCGCGCACGCCGCGACACGGCCGACATACCGGGATTCCACAGCACGTTCGGCGTGAAGACCGCTCGCGGGATCACCCAGCAGCAGACCGCCAAGCTGGCAGGCGTCAGCCGGCGCTGGTACAGCAACCTCGAATCCGGACGCCCGGGGAACTACAGCGACACCTTCCTCCACGCGGTGCGCCGCATCCTCGCCCTGGACGACGACGAGTGGGCCATCGTCTACGGCATCGCCCGAGGCCGCGCCCCGAACGCCAGCCTCTCCCGTCCTCCGGACCACAAGGTGCCCCAGGCCCTTCTGTCCCTCGTCGAGCAGAGTCCGACCTGGGGGATCTACCTCAGCAACCACTGCTGGGACCTCCTCGCCTGCAACCGGAAGGCTCAGGAGTACTTCCCGTGGATGGTCGACGGGGCCAACGTCGTGGAATGGGTCCTGACCTCCCCGGAAGCACGCACCCAGCTCATCGACTGGCGGAAATCCTGGGCGCTGCCCTCGATGGCGGCACTCCGGGTGCACGCGGAACGATGGCCCGACGACGAACGGCTCCACGAGATAATCGAGAAAGTGCGGCTCGATCCGACCGCCCGTAAAATGTGGAACGACGCAGACCTGCCGGCCGTGACCTATCCCGTATCCAGTTCACCGCGGCGTCTTCACCTGCCGCAGTATGGCGGCAAAGAATTCTCCGTCCGAATTCTCGTACTGGAGCCTCTGGAGTTGCCGACCTGTCGGCTTGTGGCGCTCACGCCCGCAGAGTTGGTTCCTTACATCGACGGCTGATGCGCCTTCGGCGCGATCTTTGCTCGCGGGGAGCCGAATCGGTATAGACGTGACCTGCCACGACGTCCGCGCACCATCTCCGTTCACGCGGAGCCGACCTGGCCGGTCATGCTCGATGTTCGGCTGGTCGCGGATCACTTCCGCTCGCGCGGAGCCGACCGGCCGAAGAGCCGCCCCCACCGGCCCGGCTGCGGATCACCTCCGCTCGCGCGGAGCCGACGCATCACCGAGGGACTGCCCGCCGGTGTCGAACGGATCACCTCCGCGCGCGCGGAGCCGACGAGGCCCTGATGCGCCCCACCGCCGACGTCGCCGGATCACCTCCGCTCGCGCGGAGCCGACCGGTCGAGACGGTCCTCGGCACACTCAGCCGCCGGATCACCTCCGCTCGCGCGGAGCCGACGTGGCGGTGGAGCTGTGCTGGAGGGCGCGCATCGGATCACCTCCGCTCGCGCGGAGCCGACATGATCAGCTTGGACTTGCCGTCGTCCTGTTTCGGATCACCTCCGCTCGCGCGGAGCCGACGGCTACGCACCCGTCGGTGAGGACGTTCCCGCCGGATCACCTCCGCTCGCGCGGAGCCGACGTTGGGGAAGCCGGTCTCCTGGCTGGCGTCGGCGGATCACCTCCGCTCGCGCGGAGCCGACGAGTCGGGAACCGCGCTGAGGGCACGCGAGGACGGATCACCTCCGCTCGCGCGGAGCCGACCACTTCGGGGAAGAGCGCCGCACGCAAGATATCGATCACCTCCGCTCGCGCGGAGCCGACGAGGACGTCGTACGGGACGGGGCGGCGGGGGGCGGATCACCTCCGCTCGCGCGGAGCCGACAACAGCAGTGTGCCCGCGACGTTCTCGTACACCGGATCACCTCCGCTCGCGCGGAGCCGACGCGCAAGGCCAAGAAGGCGTAGCTACCGACGACGGATCGCCTCCGCTCGCGCGGAGCCGACCGGGTCGCCAGGTCCTCGGTCTGGCCCTCGTGCGGATCACCTCCGCTCGCGCGGAGCCGACCGCCGAAATCGCCGCGAGCCCAGATGAAATTCCGGATCACCTCCGCTCGCGCGGAGCCGACAGCTGCGGATCAGCTTGACTCGGACCTAAAAACGGATCACCTCCGCTCGCGCGGAGCCGACTCCATCCCGACCAGCTCAAGGTCCAGGGCGGCCGGATCACCTCCGCTCGCGCGGAGCCGACGGCGGCGCGCCGGTCGAGGTCCGCCCCACTTGCGGATCACCTCCGCTCGCGCGGAGCCGACCCCCTACTTGTGGAGGTCCGGGTGCGGGTGGCCGGATCACCTCCGCTCGCGCGGAGCCGACCAGCTCAAGGCGTGGCAACGCGACGTCGACGACGGATCACCTCCGCTCGCGCGGAGCCGACCGCGCCGGCCTGTACCTCGACTGCCACGAGAACGGATCACCTCCGCTCGCGCGGAGCCGACAAGCTGAGGCCCATGACCCGCGCACTGACCGACGGATCACCTCCGCTCGCGCGGAGCCGACCACTCAGCGGGCGAAGCCCGTGACGCAGGCAGCGGATCACCTCCGCTCGCGCGGAGCCGACCGGCTCTGCTCGGCACGGACCGCCTCGATCGTCGGATCACCTCCGCTCGCGCGGAGCCGACATCCTCATCGGGATCGTCGCGTCCGCGTTGATCGGATCACCTCCGCTCGCGCGGAGCCGACCAGCGCTCCGCCGAGTTCGCTACCGTGATCCACGGATCACCTCCGCTCGCGCGGAGCCGACCGCCCTCCGGGCAACGGCCTTCCACGCAAACCCGGATCACCTCCGCTCGCGCGGAGCCGACGCGTCGTACGGCAACTCGCCAGCGCGCATGAACGGATCACCTCCGCTCGCGCGGAGCCGACGGGCGGAACGTCGACGGCACGGGCTGGTGGGCCGGATCACCTCCGCTCGCGCGGAGCCGACGCCCGCACCTGCGTCCGCCGGGGCCTCGCCGTCGGATCACCTCCGCTCGCGCGGAGCCGACAGGGAGAGGACCTTGTCGCGCCACACCTCGTACGGATCACCTCCGCTCGCGCGGAGCCGACAGGCGATGGGGAGGCCCCTTGCCGTGAAGCAGCGGATCACCTCCGCTCGCGCGGAGCCGACATGGCGAACCACATCAGCTCAGGCCCAAGGACCGGATCACCTCCGCTCGCGCGGAGCCGACGGTCCGGGCCCGGCGCCCCGGCCATCCAGACGCGGATCACCTCCGCTCGCGCGGAGCCGACCCGACCCGTTCTGGAGCCAGGCCGCCGGAGATCGGATCACCTCCGCTCGCGCGGAGCCGACTCGGACAGCTCTACGGCCCTCCAGGAGGCGTTCGGATCACCTCCGCTCGCGCGGAGCCGACTGGACATCCGGTGGATGCGCCTCAAGATCAACCGGATCACCTCCGCTCGCGCGGAGCCGACACGCTCACCGACACCTCCTGGCCCTCCTCCTGCGGATCACCTCCGCTCGCGCGGAGCCGACACCATCACCCCGGCCCGGGTGGTGGGTTTGAACGGATCACCTCCGCTCGCGCGGAGCCGACGTTGCCTGCTTGCTTACTGCTGACGGCCGCCTCGGATCACCTCCGCTCGCGCGGAGCCGACTCACCGCCGCGCTGGCGTTCGGCCCTGCGCTGCGGATCACCTCCGCTCGCGCGGAGCCGACGTGTTGTCCTGGATGACGGCCTCGGTGAGGACCGGATCACCTCCGCTCGCGCGGAGCCGACGTCCGTTGCACGCGAATAGGCGGGTAAGCGGTCGGATCACCTCCGCTCGCGCGGAGCCGACCCGGCGGGCGTTCTCCTCCCACGGGCACGCGGCGGATCACCTCGGCTCGCGCGGAGCCGACTCCGCCCAGAACGCGACCGGCAGCGCGATCTCCGGATCACCTCCGCTCGCGCGGAGCCGACGAATCGCCGCCCGCAAGGAGGGGTGGAGCAGCCGGATCACCTCCGCTCGCGCGGAGCCGACGAAAAGGACCTGGTCATCGCCGTCGCCAACCACGGATCACCTCCGCTCGCGCGGAGCCGACTCGTTCCAGTCCTGGAACGGCTTCCAGGACGCCGGATCACCTCCGCTCGCGCGGAGCCGACCGAGCTCCGGCTGGAGCGGGAGGCGTTCGCGTCGGATCACCTCCGCTCGCGCGGAGCCGACACGTCCCGGTCGTTGCGGTCGTATCCGGAGTCCGGATCACCTCCGCTCGCGCGGAGCCGACCCCTTCGTGTGCTTGAACGACTCGATCGCAGCCGGATCACCTCCGCTCGCGCGGAGCCGACTTCGTGTCCACGTCGAACTGGTCGACCAGGTTCGGATCACCTCCGCTCGCGCGGAGCCGACCTGGCCACGGGGACGATCACAGACAGTTCACGCGGATCACCTCCGCTCGCGCGGAGCCGACGACGCTGCCGCTGACTTCCCCTGGGGACAGTTCGGATCACCTCCGCTCGCGCGGAGCCGACGACAGCCTCACGGCCGACGGGACCAACAAGGTCGGATCACCTCCGCTCGCGCGGAGCCGACGCCCCCGTCACCCCCCCGTCCGCCGAATTCCACGGATCACCTCCGCTCGCGCGGAGCCGACAAAGAAGCCCGCCACCCATCAGAGGCGGCGGGCGGATCACCTCCGCTCGCGCGGAGCCGACGGCTCGTGCTGCGGCTTGTCGGGGACCGGCTGCGGATCACCTCCGCTCGCGCGGAGCCGACTTGCCCACGAACGAGGAACAGTCCGAGGACCCCGGATCACCTCCGCTCGCGCGGAGCCGACGCGTGGACCTGCTGGAGTACCGCTACCTGCGGCGGATCACCTCCGCTCGCGCGGAGCCGACACTTCCTGACCTGGGCGTTCTCAGTCGCTTTGCATTTTCTTTGCCGATTGTGGCTTGTCCGGTCCGGCATGTGGGTTCCGGTGCCCCGTGTCAGGTCTCACGGTGTCGACCTTACGGTGTCGGGTGCTGCCGGGGGTGGGGTTTGTGCTGGTGGGGAGGTGTTGTCAGTGGGGGGTGCTATCGATTGTCGGCATGATGAAGCGTCAGGCGGCAGTGCCGGGGTGTCCGTTGGTCGATGTCCGGCTGTGGGGCAAGGAGCGCGGGCTTCCGTGCCGGTATCCGGTGATCTGTCATCTGCTGGACACGGCGGCGGTGTTCGGCGAGTTGTGGGATGTGCTGCTGGGCGACCGGGTGAGGGGGAGGATCGCGGAGGCGCTGGGGCTGTCGGTGGCTCAGGCGCGGCAGGTGCTCGCGTTCTGGGCGGGGCTGCATGACCTGGGGAAGATCACGCCGGTGTTCCAGGCGCAGGTGGAGGAGGCGTTCGCCGAGCTGCGGGCTGATCCGTCGTATGCGTTCGCTGAGGGGGCGGAGCGGGAGACGGAGTTCCGGCATGAGATGGCCACGCACTGGGCGCTGACGCGGCTGTTGGGGGAGGTGGGGTACCCCGATGACCGGCGGATGGTGAACAGGCTGGCGCACCGGGTCGCGCAGTTGCTCGGGGGGCATCACGGGTGGTTCGGGGCGGTTCTGCTGGCCAGGAAGGTGGAGGAGGCGGAGGCACACCAGCCGGGGCTGGGGGGTGAGGGGTGGGCGGATCAGCGCCGGGCTCATCTGGAGGAGCTGAGGCGGGTCACGGGGGCGTGGGCGGTTCCGGAGCGGGGGCTGCCGGCGGAGCTGGCGGTGATTGTGGCGGGGCTGGTGGTGGTCGCGGACTGGCTGGCCAGCCAGACGGAGGCGATCGTCCCGCTGCTGCCCCCGCAGGGGTGGAAGGGGACGGCCGGTGAACTCGACGCGCACTGGGACGCCGCGCAGAAGGCGGCTCCCGGGCTGGTGCGGGAGGCTCGGCTGGGGCGGGCGCAGTTCGTCGCGGAGTGTTTCGAGGACATGTTCCCGTTCTCGCCGAACCTCCTCCAGGGCGATCTCACGGCACGGTTGCCGCAGTTGGTGGGGGAGAAGGGGCCGGGGCTGGTACTGGTGACGGCGCCGACCGGTGACGGCAAGACCGAGGTGGCCCTGTACGCGGCGTCGGTGCTGGGGCGCGCGGCGGATGCCCGCGGGGTGTTCTTCGCGCTGCCGACCATGGCCACGGCCGACGCCATGCACCCGCGGGTGAGTACCTTCGCGCGGCAGGCGCTCGGCGGGGAACGGGCGCTGACGCTCCTGCACTCCATGGCCTGGCTCAGCCCCGCCTACGCCCTGTCCGGCCAGGACGGTGCGCCGGCCTTCGAGATGAGCGCCGACGCGGCGACGGCGACCGAGGCGGGCCTCTGGCTGCGCGGGCCGGGGCGGGGACTTCTGGCGCCGCTGGGCACGGGCACCATCGACCAGGCGCTGGGCGCGGTGCTGCCCACCAAGTTCAACGCGCTGAAGTTGTTCGGGCTGTCCGACAAGGTGTTCGTGGTCGACGAGGCACACGCGTACGGGCCGTGGATGCACCAGATGCTGGTGCGGCTGCTGGAGTGGCTGGGCGCGTTCAACGCCCCGGTGGTCCTGCTGTCGGCCACCCTCTCCGGCCGTACGGCGTCGTCGCTGGTGGACGCCTACCGGCGCGGCGCGGGGTTCCTGGAGCCGTCCGAGGTCCAGCCGTGCTACCCGGGCTGGATGTTCACCGCCGCCGCGACCGGCGAGGTGTCCGCACCGCGTGAGGTCGGCAGCGCGCGCGGGCGGACCCTGGAGGTGCGGCTGCGCCCGGTGAGGTGGGACGCGGCCGAGGCGGCCGGGGACCCGGTGCGCGGGGGAGGACGGCGCGAGGCCCTGCGCGAGGCGCTGGAACCGGTCGCGGCCGAGGGCGGGACCGCTCTGGTGTGCTGCACCACGGTCGCCGAGGCCCAGCAGACCTTCCGCGACCTCACCGCCGCCTTCCCCGAACTCGCCCGCCGCGCAGGAGGCGTACGCCTCCTGCACTCCCGCTATCCCGCCCACGTCCGCCAGCGCATCACCGCCGAGTGCGAGGCCGCCTACGGCAAACCCCGCTCTGACGAGGACACCGCCCGGCCGCGCCCGGCGTCGATCCTGGTCGCCACCCAAGTGGTCGAACAGTCACTCGACTTCGACTTCGATCTGATCGTCAGCGACCTCGCCCCGCTGGCCCAGCTGCTCCAGCGCGCCGGCCGCGGACGCCGGCACGAACGGGGCGACACCGGCCGCCCCGCATGGGCACTGCCCGAAGACCGGCCCCGCCTGCTCGTCCTCGAACCCGTCGACGGAGACGGCGATTTCACGGTCCCGCACACCTGGGGAACCGTCTACGACGCCGGACTCCTGCACCGCACCGCCCTGCTGCTGCACGCGCACGCGGCAGACGGCATCGCCGTCCCCGGGGACATCCAGAGGCTGGTCGACGCCGTCTACGCCGACGACTTCGTCGACGGCCTCGACGAGGCTGTCCAGCAGCAACTGCGGCGCATGGACGCCGAACGGGAAGCGAACGACGCGACAGAAACCCACATGGCCGACATGGTCGTCGTGGACGCGCCCGGCGACGTGGGCGGCAACCTCCACCTCCTCAGCCGCTGCGAGGCCGGAGTCACCCAGGAACTGCTGACCACCCGGCTCGGAGCCGACACCGGACGCGTGCTGTGCCTGTACGAGCAGCCCGACGGCACCCTCACCCTCGACGCCGACGGCACGACTCCCCTGCCGGTCGGCGGCCGTAAAGGGCTCACTCACCCGGAACTCGCGCAGATCATGGCGCACGTCGCTCCCGTCCCGGGCAAGTGGACGCGCGGAGCCGACGGCCACCCCCAGTCGAAGCCGTGGGCCAAACACCCGGTACTGCGCGGCGTGACGCTCCTGCCTGTACGCCCTGCTGAGGGCAGCGGCTCGCCGTGGAGCGGGAGGCACGGCACGCGGACGATCACCATCTCCGACGTCGGCCTGGAGGCGCGTTAACCCGAACGAGTGACACTCCGTCAAATCTCCCTACGGGCAGCCCACTTCTGCAACGCTGATGCGGTCGCCACGGCGTCAGATCTCCTCTCTCCGGTCTGCGCCGTGGCGGCGTCCGCCCGCTCCTGCGGGCCGAGGGGGAACGGTCTCGGCTCTCTGCGAGCAGCCCACGGTTCACCTCCGTCTTCACGGAGACCCCGCCCTCATTGTGGCCAGCAAAATCATGATCGGAGTCGAATGCCGACCAGTTCTCACAACTTGTTCGAAGAGCCCTGGGTCCCTGTCCGCTGGCTTCCCACGGCCCCTGCCCCGCACCCCGACCGGGTCGGGCTGCGGGACCTGTTGCTGCGCAGTCACGACATCGAGACGCTTGCGATCGCGGATCCCCCGGCGCACTCGGCGTTGCTGAGGGTCCTGTACGCGCTGACCGCGCGGGTGACCGACCTGGACGAGGCCGGTCCTGGGGACTGGGGTGAGCGCCGTCTGGACGTCCACGACGCCGGACAGTTTCCCCCTGAGGGGATCGAGAAGTACGTCGCCCGCTTCCGGCACCGGTTCTTCCTCTACGACCCGGGGGGCGGCCGTCCGTGGATGCAGGACGCCCGGCTGGCCGCGCAGTGCGACGCGGACAAGACGGCCGGGGTGAACAAGCTGATCGTGACGCGTCCGGCGGGCAACACGCACGCCTGGTTCCGGCACGGCAGCGACGCGAGCCCGGACTTTCCGACGGTCTCCGAGGCAGTGCTGAACCTGCTGGTGTGGCACTACTACGGTCCCTCGGGCCGCTGTTCGGCCCGTGAGGTCGACGGAGTCAAGACCGCCAGCGCCACCGCGGGCCCGCTGCGCACCGCGCTCTCCTACCACCCCGAGGGCAAGAACCTCTTCGAGACACTGCTGGCGGGCTTGGTCAAACCGCCGCTCACGGTACGGCGCGAGAGGGACCTGTGCCCGTGGGAGTGGGCGAATCTCCCGGACCCCGACGGTTCGCCGCCGGTTCCGGAGGGTCCGTGCGCGCGGCTGACGGCGTGTTCCCAGCATGCGTTGCTGTTGGTCGCGGACGAGAATGATCCTGGTCTGGTCCGGGACGCGTACATCACCTGGGCCTACCGCAGCGGACGTATCCCGCGCGATGACGATTACCTGATCTGGCAGGTCAGCCAGCAGGGGAACCGCTACCCCAGGCCCGCCGATTCGCGGCGTGCGCTGTGGCGGGATTTGGACGCGCTGCTGTTGAAGGAGCCTCCGGGGGTGGCGCAGCCGCAGCGGCCGAAGGTGTTCGAGTACGCGAGCGAGGTCTCCGAGGACCTGCGGGTGCGGGCGCTGGGCTTCGACCAGGAGGGCCAGGCCAAGGACATCCAGTTCGTGGACGCCGCGACGCCCGCCGTGCTGGGGCTGGTGGAGCGGGACCTGCCGACGTCGGCGCCCGCGGTGGGGCGGATGCGGCAGCTCGGCGAACAGTACGGGCGCCGTCTGGAGCGGGCCGTCAAGCGGGCCTGGACGTTGTATGTGGACGATCCGAAGGCGGACGGGGACACCTGGGCGGCTGAGGCCGCGGCCCGTTACTGGCCCGCTGCCGAGGCCGAGTTCTGGGCCCGGTTCCGTGCGTTGGACGGCGCTGGCCAGGTGGTGCCGGCCACGTTCGGTGCCGCGGAGGCCAGGACGGTGTTCCTGCGGCTGGCGCTGGGCGCCTACGAGACGGTGACGGCGTCCGTCACCCGTACCCAGCGGGGCGCGAAGGCGGTCTCCGACGCCCGTATCGAACTCTTCGGCGGCCCGTGCAAGAAGGCGTCGTAGCCCACTCATTCACGTTGGTGGAGGAAGGATCCGAATGCCCCCCGAGAACAGCACCGACGAGCGCATCGCGGCCCGGCGCCGCAGGCTCCTGGAATTCACCGGCGAGATCGAGGAACTGTGCCGGGACGATCCCGGCGCCCGGACCGCGTTGCGCACCGGCTTGCGCCGCGACCTCGACCATGTCCCCCGGATGCACCGGTTTATCGCCAGGTGGCTTCCGCGCGACAGCTCGGAGGCCGAACAGCGGGCTTATTACGCGGTGGCCGCGATGATCGCCGCCCAGCCCCGCAGCCGCTACCCCGACCCCGACGACGAACCCGGCACCGACCCGCAGCAGGAGACGTCCGCCGAGCAGGAGCCGCCGGAGTCCGCCGGCCAGGAGTCGCAGGCCGACGGCGACAGCCCCGCGGCGGAGCGGTACGGCGCGAGCCTGGGGCGTGCGTTCGCGCTCGCCGTGTACGAGAGCCCGGAGCGGGAGCGGACGATGCGGGAGGCGGCTGCGGAGGCGCGGCTGAACCTGCTGACCCGGCAGAGTCTGGGCGGTCTGCACCGCCACCTTCCCGCCTCGGTCGGCTACCTGCGCGAGCTGGACGTCCCTGTCGACTGGGCCCAGTTGCTGTCCGACCTCGCCTCTTGGCCCGCCTACTGCGACCGCATCGCGCGGCGCTGGTTGCAGGACTACTACATCGAGCGCAACCGGGCCCTCAGTCAGGTCGCCGACCACGCCGACCAGGACGAGGCCACCCGCCTCAGCACCCCCGCCTGACCATTTCGTCCCGTACACCGAGAGAACAGAGGAACCACGGCCATGACCGCTCCCGCCCGTTTCATCGACATCCACATCCTGCACTCCGTCCCGTTCGCCAATCTGAACCGCGACGACACGAATTCTGTGAAGACCGTCCAGTACGGCAACACGCTGCGTACGCGGGTTAGCAGCCAGTCCTGGAAGCGTGCCGCGCGGACGGTCTTCGAGGAGCAGTTCGGTGAGGCGGCCCTGCGTACCCGCCGTATCGGGGAGCGCGTCAGCCGTGAGCTGGAGCTGCGCGGCTGGCCGTCCGAGCTGGCGCAGCGGGCCGGCGGCCATGCCGCGGTGGCCAGCGGCATCAAGTTCGAGCTGGCCAAGAAGTCCGGCGAGGCCAAGGAGACCGTGCCCAACAAGGTCCTCACCAACGCGATGGTCTACGTCCCGGAGACGGCCGTCGCCGAGCTGGCCGACCTCGCCGAGCGCCACCGCGAGGCCCTGGAGCAGGCCAAGGACATCAAGAAGCCCGCCGACAAGAGCGTCCTGCCCTCCGGCGAGGTCGAGGCCGTGCTGCGGTCGCGCAACGGGGTCATCAACCTCTTCGGCCGGATGCTCGCCGAGATCGACGACGCCGGCGTGGACGGCGCCGTCCAGGTCGCCCACGCCCTGACCACCCACGAGACGGACGTCGAGCTTGATTACTTCTCGGCCGTGGACGACGTCACCGCGCTGTGGGACGACGCCACCGGCAGCGGCCACATGGGGCACGCCGAGTTCAGCGCGGGGACCTTCTACCGCTACGCCACCCTCGACCTGCGCGACCTCGCCGCGAACATCGGCGACGACCAGGACGCGGCCCGCGAACTCGCCGCCGGCTTCCTGACCGCGTTCGTCGGCTCCCTGCCCCAGGCGAAGAAGAACTCCACCGCCCCGCACACCATGCCCGACCTCGTCCACATCAGCGTCCGCTCCGACCGCCCCCTGTCCTACGCGGCGGCCTTCGAGAAGCCCGTCCGCGCGAGCGCGCAGGGCGGCTTCGCCGAGGTCTCCCGCACCCAGCTCGACACCTACGCCCAGGCCGCGAACACCCTGCTGGGCGCCAAGGGCCTGATCGCCTCCGGCTGGGCCGGCCTGGACACCGGCCTCACCGGCCTGGGCGAGCGCCACCCCTCCTTCGAGGAACTGATCACCACCGCCGTCGACGCCGCCCTCGCCCCGGCTCCCGAGGCCACCGCGTGAACCCCCAGCCCCTGCCCGGACTTCTTCTGCGCCTGAGCGGGCCGCTCCAGTCCTGGGGCGAACGCAGCCACTTCAACGAACGCGACACCGCAAGCTTCCCCACCCGCTCCGGGATCATCGGCCTGCTCGCCTCAGCCCTCGGCCGCCGGCGCGGCGAGAACATCGACGACCTCACCCGCCTGTCGGTCACCGTCCGCACGGACCGGCCCGGCGTCCTCCTGCGCGACCTGCACACCGTCGGCGGCGGCCTGCCCGCCAAAGCCACCGTCACCACCGCCGAGGGCAAGAAACGCAGCGGCGACACCGCCACCCTCCTCACCCACCGCACCTACCTCGCCGACGCCGCCTTCACCGTCGCCCTCACCACCGACGACACCACCCTCCTCACCCAGGCGGAAACCGCCCTCACCCACCCCTACTGGCCCCCCTACCTCGGCCGCCGCTCCTGCCCGCCCGAAGGCCCCCTCCTGCTGGGCCGCTTCGACGACGCCCTGCACCATCTCGTCCACCTGCCCCTCGCCGCACCCCCGCCCGCCAACCCCACCGCCCCGGTCGACTTCCTCGCCGACCACCCCCTCACCCACCTGGCCCCCACCACATCCGCCACCACCGACAGCGGCGCCCACCCGGCAGGCCGGGTCAACGACCAGCCCCTCACCTTCCACCCCCGGCGCCGCGCCCACCGCGACCGCCCCCTGTACCGCCGCACCCTCCACCTGCCCGCCGACCAGCACACCGGCCTGGGCACCGACCACCTCACCACGCTGGCCGCCTACCTCGACGGCCACCGCCATCAGTCCGAAGAGAGCCCCCGATGAGTGTCTGGCTGACCCGCATCGTCCCCGACCCCCGCTCCGCCCAGGCCCGCCGAGACCTCACCGGCCGCGAGGCGGCCATGCACCTGCACCGCCGCCTGATGTCCCTCTTCCCCGACGACGCCGGCCCCGACCCCCGCGCCCGCTTCGGCGTCCTCTTCCGCCTCGACGACACCCCCACCGGCTCCCACATCCTCCTCCAGAGCACCCACCAGCCCGACCTCACCCGCCTCCCCGACGGCTACGGCACCACCCAGACCCGCCCCCTCGACCCCCTCCTCGACGCCCTCAAACCCGGCCTCACCATCCGCTACCGCTGCACCGCAAGCCCCGTACGCAAACCCGGCGCCACCACCCGCGCCCTCTACAACCTCCCCGCCGTCGTCCCCCTCACCGGCGCCCACGCCGACGAATGGTTCACCCGCCAGGCGGACACCGCAGGACTCACCCCCCTCACCCTCCACTCCCAGCCCCTCGACACCGCCCGCGCCCTGCGCACCCCCGACACCAAGAAAACCCAGTCCATCCGCCACACCCGCACCCGCTTCGACGGCTCCGCCACCATCACCGACCCCGACCTCCTGCGCCAGAAGATCACCGAAGGCATCGGACGCGGCAAGGCATACGGCTGCGGACTCCTCAGCATCGCCCCCGCCCGGAACACCCCATGACCCCACCCGCCCACACCCCCGGCCAGGCACGCCGCCGCCTCGCCGCACCCACCGTCGCCATGCTCCCCCGCATCGCCGACTCCCTCTCCTTCCTCTACCTCGACATCGTCCGCATCCACCAGGACGACACCGGCGTCCGCGCCGAAATCACCAGCCCCGAACGCGGCACCGAAACCGTCTACCTCCCCACCGCAGCCCTCTCCTGCATCCTCCTCGGCCCCGGCACCTCCATCACCGCCCGCGCCCTCACCACCCTCGCCCGCCACGGCACCACCGTCCTCATCACCGGCTCCGGCGGCGTCCGCACCTACGCCGCCGCCCTCCCCGACTCCCTCACCACCACCTGGCTCGAACGCCAGACCCGCACCTGGGCCGACGACCAGCAACGCCTCGCCGTCGCCACCGCCATGTACGAACTGCGCTTCGGCCCCGGCACCGTCAAACCCGGCACCACCCTCGCCCAGCTCCGCGGACTCGAAGGCCACCGCGTCAAAGCCCACTACCGCCTCCTCGCCCAGCAATACCGCATCGGCCGCTTCCGCCGCACCTACGACCCGGCCTCCTGGGACACCCAGGACCCCGTCAACCTCGCCCTCTCCGCCGCCAACACCTGCCTCTACGGCATCGTCCACGCCGCCATCCTCGCCCTCGGCTGCTCACCCGCCCTCGGCTACGTCCACAACGGCAACCAGCAAGCCTTCGTCTACGACATCGCCGACCTCTACAAAGCCGACCTCACCATCCCCCTCGCCTTCTCCCTCCACAACTCCACCAACCCCGAAGCCGAAGCCCGCCGCTCCTTCCGCGACGGACTCCGCCTCTTCCGGCTCCTGCCCCGCATCGTCACCGACATCCAAAACCTCCTCGACCCCGACACCACCCACCAACCACCCGACCCCGAAGAACACCTCGTCGACCTCTGGGACCCCGTCACCGGCCCCATCCCCGGCGGCACCAACCACGCCACCCCACCCTGACACCCGCTGGGAGCCTCCCGATGACCTCCATGATCGCCATCTCCCTCACCGCCGTCCCCGACCACCTCCGCGGCGCCCTCACCCGCTGGCTCCTCGAAGTCACCCCCCACCTCTACGTCGGCACCGTCTCCGCCCGCGTCCGCGACGAACTCTGGTCCACCGTCACCGCCACCACCGCCGACGGCGTCTCCGTCCTCATCCACCCCACCGACAACGAACAAGGCTTCACCCTCCACACCACCGGCACCCAACGCCGCAACCCCATCGACTTCGACGGCCTCACCCTCATCTCCTACCAACCACAGGGCAAAGAAACCGCACAGCCCTTATAGAAGAGCAGGTCAGGGAGTCTGCTCTCTGCACGAGCGGAGGTGAACCGGACAACCCTTGCATACGCCGCGAGTGTGTCGCCTGTTCTCTGCACGAGCGGAGGTGAACCGCCGTACCAGCTCGTGAACAGGCGGTCGTTGTACTGTTCTCTGCGCGAGCGGAGGTGAACCGTTCTTGAGCTGGGCCTCGGGGAACTGGATGACCTGCTCTTTGCGCGAGCGGAGGTGAACCGGACGCGGACCGCGCCGGACCGGCCGGTCAGGACTGCTCTTTGCGCGAGCGGAGGTAAACCGACAGCGTTCGCGACCTGGCTGTTACACCTCCTCTGCTCTCTGCGCGAGCGGAGGTCAACCGCCGTCGGGCACCGGAATGTCCAGCCGATCCAGCTGTTTTCTGCGCGAGCGGAGGTGACCCGGCGGGACATGCCACGCCCCACCCCGGAACCTGGCTGTTCTCCGCGCGAGCGTAGGTGGACCGGCTTTTGAGCGGATCGATGTCTGCTCTCCGCCCAGGCAGGGAGGAGCCACGGCAGGCCGAAAAGGGCATGATTTGCAGAGGTCCTTCAGCGACCAGCCAAGTCACCCTGTAGGCCGGAGGGTTGCAAGCGCGAGGTTCGCGGATGCAATCGCCTTGAGCTGCGTGCACACGCGTGCGCACCGGCCCTGGATCGATGGGGGCCGAGGCGGATCGAGCAGGGTCGAATAGGGTGCCAATGTCCGGCTCTCTGGAATAATCGCAGGTCAGAGGCGTCCCCGCCTCGGGTTCGACTCCCCTGGGATTCATCTCTCCGAAGCCTCCTTGTCCTGTGAAAGCGTTGATTTGGGAGGTTTTTCTGGTGGTCATCGGTGGGTGTAGTGGGTGTTATCTGGGACTTCGTGTGCGTGCCAGTCGGGGTTGTTCGGTGGTCGTTCCTGGGGGCTGAGGGTGTTGTTGCGGAATTGCTGCCGTTCCTCCGTGCCTGGGTTCCGTCCATAGGTGCGGTCTGTTTTGGGTGGTTGCCGGGCTGGTCTTGTCGTCGGCCGCTGCCGGTTTTCCCGGCGTGCTTCACCCCTTTCCCCAGTCCTCGACATAGGTGGCGATCAGCGAGAGAAGCGCGTCGGCGCGGTGGCGGTCCTCTCGCTGGGCCCGCAGGGACGCGTCGGCGGCTCGGAGGCGGGCAAGGGTGGCTGGGTGGCCGTCCACCAGGTCGTCGACGACTGGCGTGGTGATGAGGTCGAGGCATTCGGTGAGTAGTTGGCGTGTGGTGTTGGAGGGGAGAGTGGGGGAGGGGGTGGAGAAGCCAGTGGTCAGGTAGTGCGCGGGGTTGGTGAGGGTCCAGCCGACTACGGTGTCGCGCTGGATGAGGAGTGCCACGTCGGGGGCGATGCCGAGACGGGCGTCCAGCGGTTTGCTCAGGATGTCCATGTCCCGCAGGCAGATCAGGGTGGCGTCCCCAGGCGTGCGGCACAGCACCGAGCACATCTCATGCCGGAAGTTGCGCACCTCGTCCGCGCGGAGCCCGCCCGGGCGGACGGCGGGGAGGGTGGGA
This sequence comes from Streptomyces roseirectus, assembly GCF_014489635.1. Classification (NCBI taxonomy): domain Bacteria; kingdom Bacillati; phylum Actinomycetota; class Actinomycetes; order Kitasatosporales; family Streptomycetaceae; genus Streptomyces; species Streptomyces roseirectus. The sequence continues at coordinate 9,685,860 of NZ_CP060828.1, forward strand.
CAGCGGGGGGAGGTCTCCATGGCGGCTGACCTGTACGGCATCTGGAGTTCGAGTCCGGCCAGTTGTCGGCCGGCCGGGTCGAACCGGAGCGTGTCTGGGATGTCCCACAGCCATTCCTGGCTGCCGAAGGTGGTCGCGAGGAGGTGCTCGCGTTCCGTCACGTTCGTGTAGGGCGCGACATACACGGTGCCGCCCGCGAAACGGGGGGCGAGGTGCAGCGGATCGTCCGTCACCGTTGCCCGCCAGCCGCCGTCGAACGACAGTTTCATGGTCATCCCCGCCTTGTCGGATCGGTACGGCTGGGGCTGGACAGCAGCCCTGGGCAGGAATCCTGCCTTTCACGATGTCCTCGGGAAAAAAAATCGGTCCACCGGGGTGCGGCTTGGCACCCGGCGATCGGCTTCACACGCCATGTGGCTGTCCGGCGTCGCGCCGTCGGACAGCCACCGGTGGAGGCGCCTCCTCTCAGTCGTCAGCCCGGACCAGGAGCTGGGTCGCGGCGAGCCGCGCGTACAACTCGTCCGTGGACACCAACTCCTCGTGGGTACCGACCGCGCGGACCATCCCGGCGTCCATGACGACGATGCGGTCCGCGTCCGTGACCGTCGAGAGGCGATGGGCGACCACGAGGACGGTCGTGTCGCGGGCGGTCTCGGCGATGGCGTCCCGCAGGGCCAGTTCGTTGACGGCGTCGAGCTGGGAGGTCGCCTCGTCGAGGAGGAGGAGCCGGGGGCGGCGCAGCAGGGCGCGGGCGATGGCGACACGTTGACGCTCGCCGCCGGAGAGCTTCGAGCCGCGGTGGCCGACGAGGGTGTCGAGGCCGTGCGGGAGACGCGCGACGAGGGTGTCGAGCCTGGTCCGGGCGAGGACGGCGTGGATGTCGTCGTCCGTGGCGTCCGGCGCGCTGAAGACCAGGTTCTCCCGCAGGGTGCCGGCCAGCACGGGCGCGTCCTGCTCGACGTACCCGATGGCGGACCGCAGCTCGTGCAGCGGCCAGTCGCGGACGTCCTCGCCGTCGACGAGGATGCGGCCGCCGGTCGTCTCGTAGAACCGTTCGATGAGCGCGAAGACCGTCGACTTGCCCGCGCCGGAAGGGCCGACGAAGGCGGTCAGCCCGGCGCCGGGCACCTCGAAGTCCACCTGCCGGTGGATGGGGGGCAGCCCGGGGCCGTAGCTGAAGGACACGGCCTCGAAGCGGACCGACGCCGGGCCGCGCACCGTCGCCGCGACCGGGCGGTGCTCGGCCGGGGGCTCCGCCGCCAGGCGGTCCACCTCCGTGATCCGGGAGATCGCGGCGGCGCCCTCCTGGTACTGGGTGGCGGCCTCGACCAGCTTGTAGACCGGCTCCATCAGATAGAACAGGTACAGCAGGAAGGCGATGAGCGTGGAGACGGGGATGTCCCCGGACGCCACCCGCGCCCCGCCGACCGCGAGCACCGCGAGGAACGCCAGCTCGACGGCGAGATTGTCCGCCGTGCCCAGCAGGGCCTCCCACTTCGCTCCGCGCACGCCGTGCCGCCACGCCCGCAGGGCCGACGCCTCGACGCGCGCCGTCTCCCGCTCCTCGGCGCCGGACGCCTTCACCGTGCGGAACGCGCCGAAGACCCGCTCCAGGCCGGTCGACATCTCCCCGACGGCCTCCTGCGAGCGCTCGGCGGCCTGCCCGATCCGCGGCATCACCAGGGCGGCGCCCACTCCGACGACCGCGACCACGGCGAGCGCGACGCCGAGCAGGACGACGTCCAGGAACGCCATCACCACGACCGCGGCGACCAGCGTCACCGTCCCGGTCGCGGCGTTGACCACTGCCTGGGTCGTGACGGCCCGCAACAGCGTGGTGTCGGAGGTCACCCGCGACATCAGGTCGCCGGGCTGTGTCCGGTCCACCGCCGGGAGCCGCAGCCGCAGCAGACGGCCGATGAGGCTGCGGCGGGCGGCCAGGACGACCGACTCCGCCGTCCGCTCCAGCACGTACGCGCCGAACGCCTCGGCCACCGTGCTCAGCAGCACCAGTACGGTCAGGGCCAGCACGATGGTCGCGATCGTGCCGCCGGACGAGAGCCGGTCGACCAGCGCCTTCGTGGCCAGCGGCTGCAGCAGTCCTCCGGCGGCCCCCGCCAGCGCCAGCAGCAGACCGAGCGCGACGGTCCACCGGTGCGGACGGACGTACCCGTACAGCGCCTTCAGCGTCTCGCGGGTGCGGGGGGAGTCGGCACCCGTCGCCTCCGGGGCGGATGCGGTGTTCACAGGATTCCTTTCCTACGCGGCCTGCCGCGCGCCGTGCCGGCGGCGGCGTGTCATGCCCCCAGCCTGGAAGCCCGCACGTTCCCCCGCCCATCCGGCGATCGTCGGGTGCACCCCCGCCGACTGGCTGGAGACACGGCCTGTTCCGGAGGGGCGAGTGGGCCGGTGCCGGACCAGAGAAAATAAGCACGAACCGGTCTGGACGGGGCATCGGAGAGCCGCGATCTTGGGGTGCGGGAAACCGGGCGTTGCGGCTTTCGGACGGAGGCGGGGCGCAACGCCTTCTTGCCGAACACAGGGGGGAGGCCCGATGCCCGATCGGTCCGACAGGCCGTCGGAGGACGTCGACGAGGTGACCGGGGAGGACCCCGGCCGTACGCCTCGGGGAACCGGCCGGTGGGGGAAGGCCGTCGCCGCGGTGGCCGCGCTGGGGGGATTCGGCGGACTCGCCCTGCTGCTGCCCGTGCTGGTGGGGATGTTCGACGACGATCCGAAAAAGCCCGCCCCCACGGTCGTGGCGAGCGAGTCCCCGAGCGCCACGGCCACCGCGCGGGACGAGTTCTTCGTCAGGTTCGAGCAGCCCGCCGCACGGGGCGGCGAACAGGCGGAGATCAGCCTCTGCTCGGAGTTCCGGGGGCGCTCGCGACTGGCCGACGGCTACCGGCTGTGGGTCGCCGGACGGGTCACCACCGAGGACGTCTACACCCTCTTCGGCGAAGCGACCGTGTCCGCCGCGACCGGCACGTGGCGCCTCACCGCGCAAGTGGGGAACGAGGAGCAGAAAGGCGTCAGCTTCGAGATCACCGCGGTCCCCGTACCGGTGTCCGTGTCGGACTACCTGCTCGACGCCACCGACTACCAGGGCCGTCACCTGACTCCCCACGACGGCGACGACCCTCCCCCGCTCGGCCTGCGCAACACGGCCCTCCCGCCCGGCTCCGACACACGCCACGGCGACAGCATCACCGTCCGGCGAAACACGGACAGCAGGTGCTGAGCCGAAGCCGTGCGGACGACTGCACGACGACGCCCCGTCAGACGGTGACCGTCGTGGCCCGGGGGCGGGTGAGGGCCGGCACTCCGGAGGGCTGGGCGACCGCCCCCACGTCGAGGGGCGGAGGGGTGCACGACATCGGCGGCTCCGGAACAGGCGACGAGACGTAGCGTGCTCTCCGGCAGGCACCGCGCCGGGAGGTTCGCCGCTTTCCGCCCCGGGGGAGAGGGGAGGTGGTTCAGACGGTGAGTTCCGGGTGCGCCGGGCTCAGGTAACCGACCGTGGTCCGGGCCGAGTGCGCCGTGAGCAGATCCCGAAGTTCACCGGCGGCCGTCCTGAGGAGGTGGCCGTCGCGGTCGGCGTGGAGGGTTTCGAGGACGAAGGCGACGTGGGTGGAGTCGGGGGTGACCCGGGTGCGGTGGGCGTCGCGGTGGTTCCAGTGGCGGGTGAGGACGTCCGTGGTGTCGGTGTAGATGATCTCGCCGGGGGCGGGGTGGTCGAGGGTGCCGGGTTCGCCGAGGGGCGTGAAGGTCTCGGCGCCGGTGGCGTGACGGATCTCGACGGCGCCGGTGACGTGGGCGAGGTCGAAGGCGCCGGCGGGCAGGCCGTGGCGGACGGAGACGGTGTTGTAGGAGTCGACGGCAGGGTTGATGCGGGGGAGCGAGCCCTTCTTCGCGAGGCGGCGGCCGAGCGCGTCGACGCTGGGGCGGACGCGGCGGGGGTTGGTGCCGAAGGAGCGGTAGGCGGCGTGCCAGGACGCGATGCGGGGGTCGGTCTCGTCGGCGGGCCGCCAGGTGCCGGCGGCGAGCCGGCGCTCCAGGTCGTCGAGGGCGGCGTCGGTGGCGGGCCAGGGTTCGTGGCCGCGCAGCCCGGTCGCGGTGACGACGGCGATGAGGGCGTCGGGGAAGGCGTCCGCGACGGCGGTGCTGATGCGGAAGGTGGTCATGGGAGGTCCGTTTCAGGGTGCCCAGGCGCTGACGCGGTCCGGGAGGGGAGCGATCGCGCGTACGATCAGTGGAACGACCACACCGTACAGCAGATCGACCACCTCGAGTCAACCGAACGACCGGGTGGTGCATTCCAGTGAACCGGCAGGGCCGGTAGCAACTGAACCGGCAGAAAGGGCGAGGAGATGGCCGAGACCGAGGAAGCGCTGCGGACGCTCGCGCACAACGTCCGCGCGGCCCGCACCCGCGCCGGCCTCTCCCTGGACGAACTCGGCCGCCGCGCCAAGGTCAGCAAGGGAGCACTCGTCGGCCTGGAGAAAGCACAGGGCAACCCGAACTTCGCGACCCTGGTCCGCCTCGCCGACACCCTGGGCGTCTCCGTGTCCGCGCTGCTCGACGGGCCCGCCGAGAGCCGCGTCCGCGTGGTGAGCGCCGGCGCCGTCGCGCCGCTGTGGACGGGGGAGCACGGCAGCGAGGCCCGGCTCATGCTGACGACCGGCGGACCGGCGCCCACCGAGGTCTGGCGCTGGACGCTGGAGCCCGGCGAGGAGTACCCCAGCCACCCCCATCAGGCAGGCGTCACCGAGACCGTCAGTGTCACCGCCGGCCGGATGACCCTCGTCGTCGACGGCACCGAGCACCCCGTCGAAGCCGGCCAGACCGCGGCCTTCGACGCCGACGCCCCCCACACGTACCGGGGCGCGGGCACCGGGACCTGCCACCTGATCATGACCGTCCACCTGCCACCCGGCCCGGCGTGACGGCACCGCGCTCCCACCCGGACAGGGTTCCGTGAGTGACGCCGAATATCCGGCGCGAGGCGCGGAAACGCCGGTTACGCTGCGGCCATGTTCCCCAGGCACTGCGCGAGGCGACCGTGACCCGCACCCATACGAGCGAGGCATAGCCGCACCGCGGACGGCATTTCCCCGCGCCCCCGCCCCTGCCTACCGTCGATCACGAAGCACCCCGCCGAACAAGGAGCCGCATGCCGTCGCCGTCCCCTCTCCTCCCGCGCACCGAGGGCTCGGCCCTGGTCGTCGGCGGCCCCACGACCGTCCTGGACCTCGGCGGACTGCGCATCGTCTCCGACCCGACCTTCGACGACCCGGGCCCGCACGGCTACCTCACCAAGACCGAGGGCCCGGCCCTGACGGAGGACCGGCTGGCGGACGTCGACCTGGTGCTCGTCAGCCACGACAACCACGCCGACAACCTCGACGACCGGGGCCGCGCCTTCGCGCTCGCCGCGCCGCTGCTGCTCACCACCACCGGCGGCGCCACCCGCCTCGGCGCCCTCGCGCAGGGCCTGCCCGCCTGGCAGAGCCACACGCTCGCCCGCCCGGACGGCGGCGAGCTCACCGTCACCGCCGTACCGGCCGTGCACGGCCCCGAGGACGGCGAGCGCGACGCGGACGGCGACGTCAACTGCCAGGTCGTCGGCTTCGTCCTCGCCGGGGACGGCCTGCCCACCGTCTACGTCAGCGGCGACAACGCCTCCCTGCGGACCGTCACCGAGATCGCCCGCCGCGTCCCGCGCGTCGACGCGACCGTCCTGCACGCCGGCGCCGCCCGCGTCACCGGCAAGTTCCGCCAGCGCCCCGTCAGCCTCGACAGCGCCCGCGCCGCAGCAGCCGCCGCGATCCTCGGCGCCCCCGTCAACATCCCGGCCCACTACACGGGTTGGGCCCACTTCACCGAGGGCCGCGACGCCATCGAGCACGCCTTCGACGACGCCGGCCTCACGCCCGTCCTGCGCGTCGCCGGCCACGGGACCTGGCTCCCCCTCACCCCCTGACCACCCGCATCGACATATCGACAGGAGCAGCACACGTGAGACCCCCCGTACCGCCGTTCACCCACGCCGACGCCCTCGCCAAGGTCCAGGCCGCCGAGGACGCCTGGAACACCCGCGACCCCGACCGGGTCGCCCTCGCTTACACGGAGGACTCCGTGTGGCGCAACCGCGACACCTTCGTCACCGGCCGCGACGAGATACGCCGCTTCCTCGCCGACAAGTGGAGCCGCGAACTCGACTACGCCCTGCGCAAGGAACTGTGGACCTACGGCGACGACCGGATCGCCGTCCGCTTCCAGTACGAATGGCGTGACGCGGACGGCGGCCACTGGCGCTCCTACGGCAACGAACTGTGGGAGTTCGACAGCGCGGGCCTCATGCGGCGGCGCGAGGCCAGCATCAACGACGTCCCGATCAAGGCGGAGGACCGCCGCATCCTGGGGCCACGGACGCCGCAGGAGCACGGGGAGCCGTTGCCGCTGCAGTGACGGCACGCGCGGGGCGGGGAGGCGGCGGTCGCCATGACACCGGCGAACGTCTGTCCCTCGCCCGGGGCGCGGCCGGCGTGAAGCCGCCGGGCAGGCTCACACGCCGAGCTGGGCCAGCCATTGCCCGGTCGTGCGAGGCTCCAGATCCAGCAGTCGCTGGGCGCTGTTGGCCTGGCTGATGGTGTTGTCCGGTGCGGTGGCGAGGTGGCGGTACACGGTGGTGACTTCGCGGGCGCCCGTGTCGCCGAGGAAGGGGACGAGGAGGTCGCCGAACGCCTCGGGGGTGGGGGGTTCGTAGGTGACGTCGCGGCCGAGGTGGGTGGCGAAGGCGCGCGCGAGGTTGGGGCCCGTGAGGCCGGTATGCCGGCCGACGGCGACTGTGCCGGTGATCTCGGGGCGGTCGAGGAGGGCGGCGGCGACGTCCGCGTTGTCCAGGTGGGACGACCAGGAGATCGCGAAGTCCGGGGCCGGCGGGTAGCGCAGGACGCCCTGCGTGCGTACGGCGTTGAGGAGCGGCGGCAGGAGCAGGTTCTCCAGGAACAGGCGGGGCGCGACCACCGCGTACGACAGCCCGGACTCCGCGAGGCCGCGCACGAGGATCTGGACGGCGGAGTCGTCCGGGGCCCGGAGCTGGGGGTGGGGGCCGTCGACGACCGTGCCGCTGGTGGAGACGACCACCCGGCGCGGCTTCGCCTCGGTCAGCGCGGCGACGATGTTGCGCGCGTACACCACGCGCTCGTCCTCGGCGGCGACCGGGAGGTGGACGAAGACGCCGTCGGCGTCCGTGTAGACGCCGGCCAGGTCCTCGACGGAGGTGTAGGAGGCCGCGACGACCGGGGTGCCGTCCGGATGCGCGCCGGGCTTGCGGCCCACCGCCACGACGGGCTTGCCCGTGGCCTTCAGACGGGACAGGAGGGGGTTGCCCTGGGCGCCCGAGGCGCCGTGGATCACGCGGACATCCCGGCCCTCCCCGAATGCGGCGTCGCCCGTTTCCTCGCCGTGCTCGAAGGCTCCTGGGCGACCCTCGTCGTACGCGAACTCCTCCCCGGGAAACGCCGCTTCACCGACCTCCGCGCCGCCCTCCCGGGCATCAGCCCGCACACCCTCACCAGCCGCCTGCGCCGCTTCGAGGCGTACGGCATCGTGACCCGCTCCGTCCACGCCGAGGTACCCCCGCGCGTCGAGTACGAACTCACCCCGCTGGGACAGAAGTTGCGGACGGTCCTGGACGCGATGGCGGAGTGGGCCGGGGATGTGCCGGATCCGCACACGGACGGGACCGGCGAGGACCAGGGACACGACGACCCCGCGACGAGGCCGTCACCGGCCCCCTGACCGGCTCCGTCCGGCACCGGCGAGCGGCGGTGATCAGTCCTGGGACGGTGATCTTCCTGGCCCGTGCGGCTCGTACACTGCCGGGCATGGGGGATCACACGGCCACCGGGATCGGCGCCCGTCCGGCGCCCGCCCTGCGGGAGTACGTCGACTCGTACGTCGGTTTCGATCTGCGCGGGCTCCCGGCGGGGGTGCACTGCGGCCCGCCGAGCCGCACGCTCACCGCGGTGATCAGCCTGTCGGATCCGCTGGAGGTGGCGGCGGGCGTCGACGACGGGTCACCGGTCACCCGGTTCGGCAGCGTGGCCGGCGGTCTGATGTCCCGGTCCGTCGCGATTCACCACGACGGACGCCAGCACGGCGTGAAGGTGTCGCTGACGCCGCTCGGGGCGCGTGCCGTCTACGGCGTGCCCGCCGTCGAACTCGCCCACCAACTGGTCCCGTTGGACGAGCTTCTGGGAGCGCTCGGCGTCGAACTCGTCGACCGGCTCCGATCGGCGACGACCTGGGCGGCGCGGTTCGCCGCGCTGGACGAAGTGCTCCTGCGAGCCGTCAGCAGAGGCGCCGGCGGCGACCGTGTGCGCCCCGAGGTGGCCGAGGCGTGGCGCCGCCTCGTCGCCGCGCGGGGCCAGGTCCAGGTCGGTGAGATCGCCGCGGAACTCGGCTGGAGCCGCCGGTACTTCACCGAGCGGTTCCGCGACGAGGTGGGCCTGGCGCCGAAGACCTTCGCCCGCGTCCTGCGCTTCGAGCACGCGCACGACCTCGCGGCGGCGCGGGACCCGCTCCCGTGGGGCGACGTGGCGGCCGTCTCCGGCTACGCCGACCAGGCCCATCTCGTCCGGGACTGGCGCGAGTTCACGAACCGCTCGCCGACGGCCTGGCGGCGCGGCGAGGTCCTGCTCGGAGCCGGGTAGCCGCCGGCAGTCCGGTTTCCGTTCCCATTTCTTCAAGACCGCCCGATCGCTGTCCTGGACGATCGTCGGCATGAGACTTGTCAACGACGAACGCGCTGCCATGGACCTGCGGACCACCCCCGTGCACCTCGGACTGGGGTCGAGAGCGAACCCCGTCGAGGGCTTCGCCTGGGACCCGGAGGTGCTGCGCGCCTACAGCACGGCGGTCGCGGCGGACGGCGCCGAGGGCCGGATGGTGATGATCTTCGACGGCGACGGCCCCGGCGACCACTGGGAGAGCCACCCCGCGGGCGACGAACTGGTCGTCTGCCTCACCGGATCCGTGACGGTCACCCGCGACGTGGACGGGGCACACGAACGCGTCCTGCTCGGGCCCGGCGAGGCCACCGTCAACCCGGCCGGGGTGTGGCACGCGGTCGACATGGAGGGGCCGGCGTCCATCCTGTCCATCACCGCGACCCTCGGCACCGACCACCGCCCCCGCCAGGCCGGCCCGGAGCGGACGCCGTGACGACACGCGTCGCCTGCCTCGGCGACAGCCTCACCCGCGCCCAGTTCAGCGTCGACTACCTGGACCTCCTCGGACGCCGCCACCCTCCCGGCGACGTGCGGCTCGCCCGGTTCGGCGTCAACGGCGACTTCGCCTGGAACCTCCTACAGCGTCTCGACGCCGTCGTCACGGACCCGCCCGATGTGATCACCGTGCTGATCGGGACCAACGACGCCCGAGCGAGCCTCGCCGGCTACCCCGTCGAGCAGGCCATGAAGCGCAAACGGCTCCCCGAACGCCCGTCGGCGGGCTGGTTCCAGCAGTGCCTGGGAGCCGTCGTCGCACGGCTGCGGGCGGAGACCGACGCGACGATCGCCCTGCTGTCCCTCCCGGTCCTAGGCCAGCAGCTCGACGCGGCGGCGGCACAGGCGTCGCAGGCGTACAGCCGGATGATCGCCGAGGTCGCCGCCGCCGAGCAGGTGACCTGCCTCCCACTCCACGAACGCCAGACCGAGGAACTGCGCCGAGCGGACCCACCCCCGATCCCCTACCGGGAGCCGACACCCGCAGCAGTCCTCGGCGTCCTCGCCCAGCACACGCTGCTGCGTCGCGACCTCGACACGATCTCGCGGCGCCACGGCCTCCTCCTCACAACCGACCACATCCACCAGAACAGCCGCGGCGCCACCCTCATCGCCGAGGTCATCGACGCCGGCCTGCTGACCCGGAGCGCGTAACCGATCCCGGCACCCGGCCGGCCGGACCGCGCGGATCAACCTGCCACCCGGTTTCACCCACTTGTGTGGCACCGCCCCGAACGGACGCCCGTCGCGGCGCGCGTAGGCAACTCTTGCTCGGATGAACGGTGTTGGCCCTGGAGCCCGGGTGCGGCGTGCCGGGATCGTGTACCTGACCCTCCTGGCCGTGGGCACCACGGGAGCGCTCCTGGTCGCCCCGCGCCTGGAGGACCCGGCGTCCGTGCTCGCGGCGCTCCTGCCGACCTGGGCCGGCGCCTATCTGGCCTGGAGCGCCTACCGGGCCGACCGGGTCGAGGCGGCAGTGACACCGAGCCCCGCCGAGGCGGCCGACCGGCTGGCCGACGCGGTACGACGACAGTGGGAGGCCGAGGCGGCGGCACGGCGCCTGGCCGACCCGTATCCGCTGCCCGTCGCCTGGCGGGGCACCAGCCGCGATCTGGCCGAGGCATCGGACCCGCAGCGGCTCGCCGGCCGGGACGACGAGATCGCCGACGTCCTCACCCGGCGCGTCACGGCCCGGCGGCTGCTGGTCCTGGGCGAGCCGGGGGCGGGCAAGACCCTCCTGCTGGTGCGGCTCGTGCTGGCGCTGATCGAAAGACGGCAGGACGGCGATCCGGTGCCGGTGCTGTTCCCGCTGGTCTCCTGGGACCCCACTGCGCTGGACCTGCGGACCTGGATGGAGCGCCGGCTCGTGCAGGACCACCCGGAGCTGGGTGCCCCCGCGTCCGGCGTCCATGGAGAGCGGGTCACCCTGGCCCGTCTGCTGCTGGAGCGGCGGCTGGTCCTGCCGGTGCTCGACGGGTTCGACGAACTCCCGCCCGAGATGGGGGCGTCGGCCCTGCACCGCGTCAACGAGGCCCTGCCGTACGGCTGCGGCATGGTCCTGTCGAGCCGTCCGGACGAGTACCGTGCGGCGCTGCGGCCGCGTGGCGCGGTTCCCGCCCGGCTCGCGGACCTGGCCGGCATCCAGCTTCTGCCGCTCGGCGCCAGGGACGTCGCGGACTACCTGCGACGGGATGCAGGAGGCCCCGGCACCCCTGCGGCCGGTCGCTGGAGCGCGGTGACCCGGGTGCTGGGGACGGCCGAGCCGGTGGGGCAGGCCCTGGCCAGCCCACTGATGGTGTCGCTGGCGCGGTCCGTCTACAACCCGCGCCCGCAGGAGGGGCACGAGCGGCTGCCGGACCCCGGAGAACTGCTGCGGCTGCGCACCCGCACGGCCGTGGAGCACCACCTCCTCGACGCCTTCCTCGACGCCGCGTACCGGCCGCACGCGGGCGGCCTCACCCGGTGGAGCGCGACCCGGGCCCGCCCTGCCCTGCGCTTCCTCGCCCGGCACACGGAGCGCGGACGCGACGGCGCCGCCGAACTCGCCTGGTGGAAGCTCCGGTACGCCGTCCCCGCCGCTCTGCCCCAGGCGCTGGCCGGAGTGCTGCTGGGCGTCACGGCCTGGCTGTCCGAGGGTCTGATCATGGAACTGACCCACCGTCTCACCCCGGGCGGGGTACCGGTGCGCTGGGACGAGCGCGGCGGCCTCGGCGTCGTGGCGGCCGGCATCTGCGGCGGCCTGACCTGCGGGCTCGTCGCGGGCTGCGCCGTCCTGGTGCTGTGTGTCCTCGCCGTCGCGCCCGACGTCACGGCCGCGCTCGTGCTCAACCGCGTGGCCGACGGCATCTCGCTGGCCCTGGTCGGGGCGATCATCTCCGGCTTCGCCTTCGGGAGCCGGCCGGGTATGCGGCGGCTCGCCGACTGGGACCGACGCGCCCTGGCGGCCGGAGCCGTGGCCGGCGTCTGCTACGCGGCGGCGTTCGGCAACGGCTGCGGCATGGTCAGCGCGCTCCTCTACGGTGTGGCTGCGGCCGGGGTGGGTGCGGACGGTGTGCTCGCCGACCCTGCCTGTCCGGCCGCCCGGGTGCGCTGGCACTGGAGTCTGCGGGGGCTCAGCCGTGGGCTCCTGGTCGGCATGCTGCTCGGCGGCAGCATCCTGCTGGAAGGGCTGCTCGCGGATGTCCTGTCGGGCGGCGACGGCGTCGAGTACGTCGCGCCGCCGGATCCGCTCGCGGCGTTCTGGGCGGCCGAGCAGACGGGCGTGGTGTTCGCCGTGTCCTGCGTGCTCGTGCACGGCCTGCGCGCCGTCCCGGTCGATCTGGGCACCTCGATCGACAGCCGGGCCCTGCTCGCCAACGACCGGCGTACCTTCGTCAGTTGCGTATCGGCCGCGGCCGTCGTCGGTGCCATGGTCATCGGGTTGCAGGGCTGGTGCGCCGTGCTGACGGGCTCGACGCGGGTGTGGGGTGCCGGGGCGGTCGGCGGGCCGCTGTGGGCGTTCGTGGTCGGACTCGTTCCGGCCGTCCTGACCGGGCTGGCCATCGGGATCCGGCAGGCCGCCTGGGGGCACTACGCCGTTGCCCGCTGCTATCTGGCCCTGCGTCAGGGGCTGCCGTACGACCTGATGGCCTTCCTCGCGGACGCCTATGACCGGGGGGTGCTCCGGCGGGTCGGGGCCGTTCACCAGTTCCGGCACCTCGAACTACAGCACCGGCTCGCTGCTGCGCGCGGGCCTGGCAGCGGGGGAGGGTGACCGCGTCGTTCTGGCTTGCTCCCTCAAGTTACTACCTGTAAGTTACGGGTGGTAATAACGGGGGAGCGGGAGGCGGTGCGCATGGCGGCGGAGAGTCCGGTGAGGCGACGGAGGGTGTCCGCCGCGGTCCGGAAGGAGGCGCTGCTGGAGACCGCCCTGCGCATGGCGCGGGAGGACGGGGCCGGCGCGCTGACGCTGGCCCGGCTCGCGGACGCCTGCGGGCTCAGCAAGCCGATCGCCTATCAGCACTTCGGCACCCTCACCGGGCTGCTGCGCGCCATGGCCGAACGGGTCGGCGCCGAGTACGAGGACACCGTCAGGGCGGTGATGGCCGGACACCGCGAGACCGGGACGGCGCCCGAGGGCGCGCTGCGGGCCCTGTGCGCGACCTACGTCACGTGCACGCTGGAGAACGGGGCCCTGCACGCGGACGTCTGCGCCGCCCTCGTCGCCGCGGGCGAACCCGCCCAGACCGTGTACGGGGACGACGCCGCGCGGTACTGCCCGCTCGTGGCCGAGCTGATCGACGCCGACCCGCGCACGGCGTACGCCCTCACCGTGGCCTTCCTCGGCGCCGCCGACCGCCTCTGCGAAGCCGTGCTCGCGAAGCGGCTGGGCCAGGACGAGGCCGTGACGGTGCTCATGCGGCTCTTCCTGCTGCCGGACCGCTCGTAAGGACCCACCACTTCACAGGGAGACCGCTCCATGGAAGCAGTACTCATCGACCCCGCCCGGACAGGGGCTGACAAGTTCTACGTCGGAACCGTGCCCACACCGCGCCCCCGCGCCGGAGAAGTGCTCGTCGAGGTCAGAGCCGTCGCCCTCAGTGCGTGGGAGAAGGGCTTCGCCCAGGACGACGATCCCCGCTCCCTGGCCCGCAGGACGCGCCGCAGGGCCGTCAACCTCGGCCTGGAGTTCTCCGGCGTCGTCCGCTCGGACGGCCGGCGCTTCACACGGGGCCGGCGCGTCATGGGCGGCACCCACCTCACGAAGGACGAGAAGGCCCTCGCCCAGTACGTCACCGTCCGCGAGGACTACCTCGCCGAACTCCCCGACACCCTTGGCTTCCCGGACGCCGCCGTCCTCCCCAGCGGCGCGCAGACCGCCCTGACGGCTTTCGACAAGGCCCCTGCCCCCACCGACGTCCTGATCACCGGCGCGAGCGGTGGCGTGGGCGTGTACGCCGTCCAGCTCGCCGCGGCCCGCGGCGCCACCGTCACCGCACTCGGCGGCCACGACGCCGGCCCCGCCTGAAGGCCCTCGGCGCGACGACCGTCCACTCCTACCACGACACCCCCCTCTCCGCCCTGACCATCACCTACGACCTCATCCTCGACGCCGCCGGCCACCTCCGCTTCCGCCGGGCCGCCGGAAAACTCACCCGCACAGGCACCTACATCACCCTCAACGCCCACAAAGACCTAGCCGGCCTGACCACCTCCCTCCTCACCCGACACCGCACCCCCCTCGTCTACGTCCCCCACCCCACCACCCCGCCCCAGACCCGCATCCTCGACATGGTCACCCGAGGCACCCTCACCCCGGTCGTCGAAGCCACCCACACCCTCGGCGAACTCCACACCGCCTTCACCACACGGGCCCAGGGCGAGCGAGCCGTCGTCTCACCGCCCACGCCCGCCGCCGGCGAGGGCCGGACGCTGGGCGGGACCCGCGAGGAAGCCGCGGCGGCACGTGCGCGCATCGCCGCCCTCGGCCTGCGCGTGAGCGACGCCGACTGGCTCGCCATGCCCCCCTGCGGCAACGCCCGTGCCGGGGCAGAGCGTGCCCAGGGATCAGCCAGACACGGCACGGGCCTACGACCACGGCCTGGCCGAACCGGCTCGCGGCTGCGGCGGTGACGTCACTGGACAGCCCGGATCAGCCACCGGATTCGTTCCGTGCGTTTCGCTCTCTCACAGCCCGGCGAGGAGATCGCGGGCCTCCGTGCTCTGTGGGGCGCCGAGTTGGGTGTAGAGGGTGAGGGAGGTGGTGAGGTGGGTTCTGGCTTCGGCCCGGTTTTCGCGGGTCAGTTCGAGGCGGCCGAGTTCGAGGTGGGCGCGGGCGTTGCCGGAGCGGTCGCCTATGCGGGTGTGGATGTGCTGTGCGTGGTTGAAGCGGCCGGCCGCGGAGGTCAGGTGGCCTGCCGCGGCGTCGAGCGCCCCCAGTTCCAGTTCCGCCCATGCCTCGCCGCGGCGGTTGCCCATGTCGGCGTACAGGGTGTGGGCGGTTTGGGTGTGGACGCGGGCGGTGGTGAGGTCGCCCAGCGCCCGGTGGAGGGTGCCGAGTTCGACGTGGGCGTCCGCGATGTTGCGCGGACTGCCGAGGTCTTCGAACTCGCGCAGGGCGGAGTCGAGAAGGGCGCGGGCCTCGGTGTGGTGGCCGAGGACGCGGTGGACGATGCCCAGTTCACGGCGGGCCCAGGCGCGGCCGTTGCGGTCTGCCGCGTCGGAGTAGAGGTCCAGGGCCTCGGAGAACCGGGTGAGGGCGCGGTCCTGGTCGCCGGTGAGGCGGTCGACGGTACCGAGTTCGATGAGGATCCAGGCCCTGTTGCGGTGGTTGCCCAGGGCGGCATACAACGCGTACGCCCGAGTCAGGCTGTCGCGGGCCTCCCGGTAGTCGCCGGTCGCGCGGCTGAACATCCCGAGGTTGCCGAGCCCGTTGGCCTCCCCGCGCCGGTCGGACACGGAGCGGTAGAGGCCGACCGCCTGCCGGGTGACCTCGCGGGCGGCCGCGTAGCGCGCCGAGTGGTAGAGGATCACCCCCAGCTCGCTCGCGCAGGCGGCCTGGTTGCGCGGTTCGCCCGGCTGGAGATCGGCGAAGAGGGCCAGCGCTGTGCGCGTGTGCTCCTCGGCCGAGCCGTAGCGGCCCGACACCCGGTGCAGGGTGCCCAGTTGGGCGCGGCAGTGGGCCTGTCCCGGCAGATCGCCCGACGCGAGCGCGATCCGCAACGCCGCCTCGTTCAGCTCCTCGGCCTGGGCCAGGTTGCGCCGGATGCGCAGGAAGTAGGCGAGCCCGGCCGTCAGCCACCAGCTTCTGGGCCAGGCGCATTCGACGGCGAGCCGTGCCACCGACCGCAGGTCGTCGAGGTGGTGGTCCAGCCACTCCAGGGCCTGCCGCTCGGTCAGCGGCACCTCGGGACCCGCGTGGACGCTGTCCGGCACGGGCAACTCCATGGACGCGGAGATGGCGGTGTTCGCCCGCCGCAGCAGACACGCCATCACCTCGAACAGCCTCACGCGGGCCTGCGCGGACGCGTCGTCGTCGGGCACCGTGTCCTCCGTCCGGGCCAGTGAGCGCACCAGGTCGTGGAACCCGAAACCGTGCGGGTCGGGTCTCATGAGCAGCCCCCGCCGGTGCAGCACGGTGAGGGAGTGCTCGGCGTCCGCGAGGCCCGTCCCCGCGAGGGCCGCCGCGATCTCGGCCGTCACATGGGGCCCGGGGTGCAGCGCGGCCCGCCGCAGCACCAGCCGGTCCGACGCCGCGAGCGCCTGGATCGTCGCCAGCACCGGCGCGAGCCCGCCCCCGCTCACGCGGTTCCCGCCGGACCCGGCATGCGCGTCCGGCGTCACGGGCTCGGCGACCAGCCGGTCCGCGAGATGCCGCACCGTCAGCGGCAGCCGGTACGCCGCCGCCAGCCCGTCGAGCACCGAGCCGTCGACGGCGCGCGAACCCCGCCGCAGGACGGCGTCGAGGACGGACCGCGCGGCCTCCTCGGTGAGGGTGTCGACGGCGATGTGCAGGTCCGCGTCGATCCCGGCGACCATGCGCCGGCCGGTGACCAGCACGAGACAGCGGGGCGAGCGGGGAAGGACCTCCAGCACCTGGGAGGCGTCATCGACGTCGTCCAGCACGAGCAGGAACGGCTCGCTTCCCGCGACGGCCTGCCACTGCCCGCTCAGGCTCCCGGACGTCTGCGTGGCGCCGACCGCGGTCAGGAGCGCGGCCAGGGCGTCCAGCGGGGCGAGCCGCCCGGCCGCGTCGGCGTGGCTGCGGTACCCGACGAAGAGCTGCCCCGCCGGATACCGGCCGGCGAGCCGGTGCGCCGCCTGGACCGCCAGCTCCGTCTTGCCGCTTCCCGACCGGCCCGTGATGACACAGACGAACGGACGGGTGCCCCTCCTGGACGGGCGGACGCCGAGGAGCGCGCGCAGCTCCCGCTCCCGCCCGGCGAACACCGCGGCACCCGGAGGAAGCGTGCACGGAGGGCTCCGGCGCCCGGCGAAGCCGTTGCCGGGCACCAGGACGGCGACAGCGGAAGCGGCGCTGATCAACACCACCAGCGCCCCGAAGAGCCACCAACTCCACGTGGACGTCACCACGTTGGTCACCGCCCCCACGGCGGCGCCGAGGACCGGCCCCGAGGCGAGGAACAGGGCCTCACGCCGGCGACCGACACCGACGGGACTGCTGGTCATCGACGCCCCCCTCCTGCCACGAGCAGAACTGAGCATGCCCATGGGGACGTTGACGCACTCCCCGGGACCCGCCGCGCCCTCCGGCAGCCGGGCCGGTGCCGATCAAGGAAACCGGGTTGCCCCGAGGTCTGCCCGTGCGGCCCTGGTCCGGGCGGGGAAACCCCGGTAGAAGGGACGTCGTTGGACAGACGGCACGGACGGAGAGCCCCTTGCACGCGCACGAGAAGCCGGACCGGCCGACCCCAAAGGCACCGCGCCGCGCACAGCAGACGGACGCGGGCCCGGCGAGCCCGGGGGCGAGGCTCCTGACGGCGACCGTCCTCGGCGCGCTGCAACGCAGCGTCGGCAACGCCGCCGTGAGCCGGATGGTCACCGGCCAGGAGGCACCGGTGCAGCGCTCGTCCGCCCACCGGGTGCTCGCCTCCCCGGGCAAACCGCTCGACGAACCCGTCCGCGCCGACATGGAGTCCCGCCTCGGGCACGACTTCTCCGACGTCCGGCTGCACACCGGCGAGGCCGCGCGGCGCTCGGCGGCGGAACTCGGCGCACGCGCCTGGACCTCGGGCAACCACGTCGTGATCGGCAAGGGCGGCGGCGACCCGCACACGCTCGCGCACGAGCTGACGCACGTCGTCCAGCAGCGCCGGGGCCCCGTCTCCGGCACCGACAACGGCTCCGGCCTGTCCGTCTCCGACCCCTCGGACCGCTTCGAACGCGAGGCCGAGGCGACGGCCAGGCGCGTGATGTCCCGCCCGGCCGGCGAACCGGCGGCGGCCCCAACCGCGCAGGCCGACCACGGCCACGCCCACCACGCCCACGCCCACGGGGCGTCCGTGCAGCGCATGGAGGGCTTCGAGACGGAGATGGACAAGCGGATCAGGGACCGGCTCGGCCAGAAACTCGCCGGTGACACGAACGTCGCCGAGAGCGAGCGGGAGGACTTCACGGTCGTCTCCGACAGCCGGAGCCTGGTCGGCGGCGGCTCGTACTCCAACATCGAGTTCGTCTCCGGCGCCGTCCAGGTCGTGGGCACCAAGAAGGACGCCGGTCCCGACGAACTCGACCGGATCGTCGACGAGATGAAACGCGTCCGCGACTCCTTCTACGACGCCGTCGACGGCACGACCCTCGCGGAGGCCACCGTCGACCTGAAGATCCTGCCCGGCGGCGAGGGCGTGACCCTCAGCAGCCAGGGCTACAACGAGACGGCCGGACGGCCGGGCCGGGGCGACGGGCTCTACGTCCAGTACACGATCGGTGTGCCGCTCGCCGGCGTCCCTCTGATGTTCGACCACTACCGCGCCGAGGCCCCGCCCGTCGAGCAGGCACCCCTGCCCCGCGCCCTGTTCCGGCTGAACCAGGCCAAGCCGTTCGCGGAGGCCGAGGTGGCCAAGTTCGACAACTCGGCCGCCGGCAAGAAGCGCAACCGCGACGAGACCGAGACCGACTCCCTGAACGGCTTCCTCCAGCTCTACTTCACCCAGGTCGCCGCGATGGCCGACTACGTCGCGCAGCCCCAGGACCGGGGCCAGATCAAGAACCAGACCATCTTCCTGTCCCGCTCGAAACTCACCGACGCCTACCAGCTCCTGCCCGCCTACGCGCGGGACTACCTCCGCAGGAACAACAACCACATCGTCACCCGCCTGTCGACGTTCCAGGAGAAGACCGAGGTCGAGGGCGAGAGCCTGTCCTTCCTCGACAACGCCACCCGCCAGGTCGGCGAACTCGCCGAGGTGAGCCTGGAGACCTTCGCGCGGTCCGCCCTGCGCGGCGAGCCCGAGATCTCCCAGCAGCAGGTCTTCGGCGGCATGAACGAGATCGCCCCCCACGACGTCGAGGGCACCAAGGTCATCCCCATGGAGATCCGCGCCATCGGCAACTACTTCAAGACCTGGGACGAACTCAAGGCCGAACTCCGCAAGATCGCCGGCTGGGCCCAGGAGGGCTACGAACGCGACCAGGAGGTCGGCGGCTCGGGAGCCAGTAAACGCTGACAGCCGCGCGCCTCCGCCGGCGAAAGTGGCGCGAAAGTCGCGGGTATGCTTTCGTTTCCGCTTCACTGGCGAGGGATGAGGGCAGGCGACCGTGCCGGACAACCGATCAGAAGACCCCGCGGACGAGCCGAAGCCGGGGGACGGCGGCCCCGCCGCGGTCACGATCGCCTACATCGCCGAGTCCGCCGGGGTCTCGGTGCCCACGGTGTCCAAGGTCCTCAACGGCCGCACCGGCGTGTCGGACGAGACCAGGGCCCGGGTCGAGGAGCTGATCCGCCGGTACGGGTACCGCAAGCCGCCGAAGAACCGCAGCAATCTCGTGGAACTGGTGTTCCGCGAGATGGAGAGCATGTGGGCGGTGGAGATCATCCGGGGCGTGGAGCGGGCGGCGCGCAGGAACCGGGTCGGGGTCCTGGTGTCGGAACTCGGCCTCCAGGACGAGCCGGTCAGGACCATCGACGACACCCTGGGCCGGCGCCCGCAGTGCGTCCTGTCGGTGGCGTGGCTGTCGGAGGAGGAGCGGGACCAGCTCACCGCGAAGGGCATCCCGTTC
The DNA here is from genome assembly GCF_014489635.1 of Streptomyces roseirectus. Classification (NCBI taxonomy): domain Bacteria; kingdom Bacillati; phylum Actinomycetota; class Actinomycetes; order Kitasatosporales; family Streptomycetaceae; genus Streptomyces; species Streptomyces roseirectus. The sequence continues at coordinate 9,705,371 of NZ_CP060828.1, forward strand.
GTCGTCTTCGACCCGAACCGGGAACTGCCCGACGGCGTCCCCTTCGTCGGCGCGACGAACTTCCGGGGCGGCCGGGCCGCGACCCGCCACCTGCTCGGACTCGGCCACCGCCGGATCGCGATGATCTCCGGCCCCGACCACCCCTTCTGCCTCGCGCGGACGGCCGGCTACACCTCGGCGCTGATCGAGGCCGGCGTGCCGGTGGAGCCCGAGCTGATGGCCAAGGCGCAGCTCACCCGCGAGGACGGCCGCACGGCGGCCCACGGCCTGCTCTCCCGCCCCGACCGGCCCACCGCGATCTTCGCCGCCAACGACATGCAGGCCCTCGGCGTCTACAAGGCCGCCCACGAACTCGGTCTGCGCATCCCGGACGACCTGAGCGTGGTCGGCTTCGACGACGTCCCCGCCGTCGCCTGGGTGGAACCGCCCCTGACGACCGTCCACCAGCCCCTCGCGGAGATGGCCGTGGCCGCGACGGAACTCGCGCTGGCGCTGGGGCGCGGCGACGACGTGCCGCAGGTCGGCGTGGAGATCGCCACCAGGCTCACCGTCCGCGAGAGCACGGCCCCGCCGAAGAGCTGAGCCCCGGACGCGGCCGGGCGCCCGGGGCCGACAGGCACGGTCAGACGACGGTCCCCGTCACCGAGCCCCCGTTCCTGGTCACGAGGTACGTCACGGTGGCCCCGCTCCAGAAGTGGAAGACGAGCGTGGCCTGTTGGCCGTCCCGCAGCGAGGTGAGGAAGTCGGAGGTCAGCAGGAGCCCGTTGCCCGCGTAGTCCGGGCGGAAGGACACGTTGAACTCCTGGTAGGGGGTCCAGTTGACCGGCCCGGCGTTGCCGCCGTCCGCGTAGGTGGCCGACATGGTCGCGAGCTGGTCACCCCGGTACTGGGTGGGCACGGTGAGACCACTGGTGGAGCCGTTCGCGCTGCTCAGCACGGGACGGTCGTAGGTGGTGACGTGGATCTGCCAGGGCCGCCCGGCGTTGAAGCGGGCCTCGATCGTGGCGTTGATCCCGTAGGCGCGGTTGCCGGCGAGACGGGTGAGGGCGGAGGCGGTGAGGGTGAGTTGGCTGCCGGAGACGGTGTAGTCCCGGCCCTGGACGAGCCGGGTGCCGCCCTGCCAAAGGCCCCGGAAACTCAGGCCGTTGAGGTTCAGGGTGAGCGTCTTGGCGGTGATCGCCGAGGACTTCGCGAGGAAGACCCGGTCCGAGGAGGCGGTGCCCGAGCGGGTCGTCCAGCTGGACTTGACGGCGGCGAACAGCGCGGGGTCGGACCACCGGAGCGTCGTCCGGTCGAGGAACGCGAAGGTGCCCGGGTCCCACAGGGCCGTCGTCACCCCGGCGCTTCGGGCGTCGTGGCCCAGCTGCTCGAAGAACTTGAGCGCTTCGCCCCGCTCGATGCGCGGCGGGTGGTTGGTGTCGGGGTAGGCCAGCAGGCCGTACTCACCGAGGTAGACGGGGATGCCCCGGGAGGTGAACGTGGCGCGGACGCGGGCGAAGTGGTCGCGCATGTCGGCCTGCGAGGTCGCGTCGAACGTCGTGCCGCCGGCGACGTTCACGCTGAACGGGTAGTAGCCGTAGTAGTGCACGGTCGGCACGAGGTTGGTGTCGTTGCGCGCCCGCATCCAGGCGTCCAGCGCGTCGAGGAAGATCTGCCCGGAGTTGGTGTGCAGCGTGGGCACCACGAGCAGCCGGGTCGCGTTGCCGCCGCCGGACTGCCGCACCAGCGTGTGGAACGCGGTGTTCAGCTCGTCGTTGTACTGGATGCCCTGCGCGTCGGTCGTGTTGTTGAACTGCGGCTCGTTGTTGCTCTCGAACAGCAGCGACGCCGGGTGGTCGCGGAACGCCGCGGCGATCTGCGTCCAGGTGGCCTTGAAGCGGGCCAGCACGTTGTCGTGGTCGGCGGGCATCGTCGAGATCCACTGCCACGAGTCGTGGTGCACGTTCAGCACGACGTACAGGCCGTCGGCCAGCGCCATGTCGACGACCTCCTTGACGCGGTTCATCCACGCCCCGTCGATCGTGTACGGCGCCGAAGCCGACTGGTGCCCGTTCCAGGTGACGGGGATCCGCACGCTGCGGAAGCCCTGCGCCTTGACGGTGTCGAACACGGCCTTGGTGACCTTCGGGTTGCCCCACGACGTCTCGTCCGGGATGGCGTCCAGGGTGTTGCCCAGGTTCCAGCTCGGCTGCATGGCCGCGACCGTCTCCATCGGCGTCGCGGCGCGCTGCGGGGAGCCTTCGCGGTCCGGCGCTGCGGAGGCGGCCACGCTGGTCACCCCGAGCAGGGTGACCAGCGCCAGCAGCAGCCCGAGCAGCCGGCGGGTGAGGTGGTGCGTTCCTCTCATCACTGACCCTTCTGTCGTCGGGCGGGGGATTCGCCCGTGGGGAGACGGTGGTCCAGGCGCAGCAGCACCGCCGACGGCGCCGTCGGCAGCGTCAGGGAGAGCAGGGCCGCGTCCGGGTCCCAGCCGGCGTCCGCGCGGCTCGCGGCCGGGTACAGGACGTCGACGGGGACCGGACGGCCCTGGAGGTGGGGGAGGGGGAGCGAGACGGTGGCCTCGGTACCGGGGCGGCGCCACACGGTGACGTAGGTGGTGGCGGGGGTGCGCAGCGCCAGGGCCAGCCAGGGGTCGTCCCAGGCCGGCAGGCCCAGCGGCCAGGCGGGGACGGCGTGGGGGAGGTCGGCGCGGATCGACTTGTACACGGCGACGGCCTCGTGGACCAGGGCGCCGGCCTCCGGGCCCAGCTCCGGGAGCAGACCGGAGAGGTGGATGCGGCCCAGGAGGGAGTTGGCCATGGTGAAGGCCACCTCGTCCGGGGAGTCCGTGGGGAGCGGGTAGGACCAGACGGCGCCCTGCTCGGGCGTGACGGCGGTGGGCGCCGAGGCGGCGATGGGCGCGTACAGCTGGAGGTTCTGCTGGTCGCTGGTGGACTGGAGCTGGAGCCGGGACAGCAGCGCGTGGTCCCAGCGCATGCCGCCCGACGAGCAGTTCTCCAGCACCAGGCCCGGGTGCCGGTCGAGGACGCCGTCGAGCCAGTCGAGGTGGGCGCGGTTGTGGCCCAGCAGCCCGGCGCCGGGGGTCTCCCCGGGGTGGGCGCTGGTCCCGGAACCCGGGTCGATGTTGTGGTCCAGCTTGAGATAGCCGACGCCCCACTCACCGACCAGACGGTCCACGACCTCGTCCAGGTGCGCGCGGGCGGCCGGATGACGCAGGTCCAGATGGTGCCGTCGGGTCTCCGTGACCCGGACCCCGTCGCGGCGGAAGAACGCCTCGTCCGGCAGGGACTTCGCCATGGGGCTGCGGACGCCGATCACCTCCGGCTCCAGCCACAGGCCCGGCACCATCCCGCGCTCGCGGATCCGGTCCAGCACCTCGTGGATCCCGCGCTCGCCGGGGAAGCGCGAGGCGGCGGGCTCCCAGGCGCCCACACTGTCCCACCAGCCGCCGTTCTCCCCGTCGTACCAGCCCGCGTCGATCACGAAGTACTCGGCGCCAGCCTCGGCCGCCGCGTCGATCAGCGGCAGCAGCTTCTCCGTCGTGGGGTCGCCCATCAGGCAGTTCATGTAGTCGTTGAAGACGACCGGCAGCCGCTCGTGGTCCGGGTGCGGACGGCGCGCCGCGCGCCGGTAGCGGGTGAGCGCGGCGAACGCCTCGTCAGGGCCGCCGTCCTCGCTGAGGGCGAGCGCGGCGGGGACGGTGGTGAACTCGGCGCCCGGCTCCAGCGGGTGCCGCCAGCCGTGGTGGGTGTCGGTCGGGCCGTGCAGGGCGAGGTAGGCGAGCGTGTCGCGCTCACCGCACTCCCCGTGCCAGCCACCGCCGTTGTGCTCGATCTGCCACACCCACGTACGCCCCTGCTGCCGGTCCGTCAGCCCGCCCATGGGCAGCCGCCCGCAGCTCGACCACACACCCCGCCCGGTGAGCGTGAACTCACCCTTGCCGTTGTCGTAGCGGACCCCGCCGGACAGGGCCGGCGACAGGGCCGGCGAGGTCTCCCGCATCGCCCGGCGCTGCCAGCGGCACTCGGCGACCCAGCCGTTCTCCGCCCACAGCAGGTCCGCCGCGTCGATGGCGTCGGTGAGACACCCCACGACCAGCGACGACACCGACTCCAGGTGCAGCGTGTCCGTGCCCTCGTTGCGCAGCCGCACCTCCGAGCGCAGCACGGGCACCCCGTCGGGCGAACGCCAGTCGACCTCCGCGACGAGCCCCGTGACGGGATCGTCGAGGACGACGACGAGGACGTGCCAGTCGCCGTCGCGGCTCACCCGGTGCGTCCGGTACCGCAGCCGTCCGCCGAGGTACGTGTCGATCAGCCGACCGCCGGACCAGGCGCGGCCGTGGCCCGCCGCCGTCACCTCGACCAGCGGCAGCGGGGGCCAGCCGGGCGGCACACCCCCGGCGGCACCGAGCCGCGTCAGGCGCGGGACGCCGTCCTCGTCGATGCCGATCTCGGCCTCCAGCGCCGGGTGGCCCCAGCGGAGGGTCTGCGGTGTCATGGGTTCCTTTCGGTGGGGGGGAGTTCAGGGAAGGCGCAGGACGGCGGCGCCGCCTGCCGGGAGCACGGACACGGTGGTGCCCGTGAGGAGGTCGTGGCCGGGTTTGGGCAGCGGGACCGGCTCGGCGCGGTGGTTGACCAGGAAGCGCCAGCGGCGGCCGTCCGGGGCGTGCCGGGTGACGGCCTCGACGTGCGCGGGCAGCCCCGGCAGCTCGGGCCCTGCGCCCGCCTCGCGCAGCAGCCGGGCGAACAGGGCGCCGTAGCCGGCGTCGTCGAGGCGGGTCGACACGTACCAGGCGTGCCCCGCGCCGAACCCGTGCCGGGTGACGGCGGGGCGGCCGGCGAGCATGCCGTGCGTGTACGCGGCGACCGCCTCGGCGCCCTCCGCGCGCAGGGACTCGCTCCACGCCGTGCCGTGCGAACCGTCGGACAGGGCGACGCGCTCGGCCCGGCGCAGCGGCCGGTACTCCTCGACCCGCACCCCCAGCGCCTCCCGCAGCGGCGCCGCCGGATAGCCGCCGAGGCGGGCGTGCAGACGGTCGTCGACGTACCCGCTCGCGTGCTGGACCAGCAGCGTCCCGCCGCCGGCGACGTAGTCCCGCAGGCCCGCTGCGCCGGCGTCGGACAGGAGGAACAGGGCCGGGGCGACGACGAGCCGGTAGCGGCTCAGCGCGTGCGCGGGGTGCGCGAAGTCGGCCGTCACCCCGGCGTCCCACAGCACGCGGTGCGCGCGGGCCAGCGACCCGTGGTAGTCGAGTTCCGCCGACGGCAGCCCGTCCACGCCGAGCGCCCACCAGGCGTCCGGATCGTGCAGGACCGCCACCTCGGCGCGCACCGTCGACCCCGCCAGCTCGGCCAGCCGGGCGACCGCCTCGCCGGTCTCGGTCACCTCGCGGAAGATCCGGCTGTCGGGTCCCGCGTGCGGGACCATCGCCGAGTGCCAGGTCTCGGAGCCCGCCTTCGACTGCCGCCACTGGAAGAAGAGGGCGCCCTCCGAACCGCGCGCGATATGCCCGAGGGTGTGGCGCAGGACGTCCCCGGGGTCCTTGGCGAGGACCCGGTCCCCGTCGTACACGGTGCTGGTGCCCTGCTCCATCAGCAGCCACGGCCGCCCGCCGCCCAGCGAGCGGGCGCGGTCCGCGTGGAAGGCGACGTCGGCCGCCGCGTCCAGCCCCGGGGCGCCCGGGTACTGGTCGACGCTGACGACGTCCAGCTCACGTGCGAGGTCCCACAGGTTCAGGTTCTGGTAGCCCGGCAGCATCAGGTTCGTCGTCACCGGCCGGTCGCTGTGCGCGCGGATCGCGTCGCGCTGCTCGCGGTAGGCGGCGACCACCACGTCCGACCAGAAGCGCCGGAAGTCCAGGTGCCGGCCGGGGTTTCCGTGCCAGTTCGTGGCGCGCGGCGGCAGCACCTGCTCCCAGGAGCCGTACCGCTGGCTCCAGAACGCCGTCCCCCACGCCTCGTTGAGGGCGTCGAGGGAGCCGTGCCGCTCCCGCAGCCACACCCGGAACGCGGCGGCCGTGTGGTCGCAGTAACAGAGGGTGGCGTACTCGTTGTGGACGTGCCACAGCGCGACGGCGGGATGGTCGCCGTAACGCCGGGCGAGGGCCCCGGCGATGTCGCGGGCCGCCTTCCGGTAGGCGGGCGCGGTCAGGCAGTAGGTGTCCCGGCTGCCGTGGGTGAGGCGGGTGCCGTCGGGCCGGACCGTCAGGGCGTCGGGGTGGGCCAGGGTGAACCACGGCGGCGGCGAGGCGGTGGGCGTGGCCAGGTCGACGCGCACACCGGCCGCGTGCAGCCGCTCCAGGTGGGCGTCCAGCCACGCGAAGTCGTAGCGCCCCTCCTCCGGCTCCAGCAGGGCCCAGGAGAACACGCCGACCGTGACCAGGTTGACCCCGGCCCGGCGCATCAGCTCGTCGTCCTCCTTCCACACCGGCTCGTCCCACTGCTCGGGGTTGTAGTCACCGCCGAAGGCGAGGCCGCCCAGACGGTCGGTCAGACTGCGCGAGGTCATGACGGGTTCACCCCTTGATCGCGCCCGTCAGCACCCCGGTACGGAAGTGCTTCTGGACGAACGGATAGACGACCAGCAGCGGCACGAGCGTCAGCACGACCACCGCCATCTGCAAGGACAACGGCGCGGTCTGCGCGCTCTCGGAGCCGAACCCGGAGTTGACCGAACCCGGCAGCCCCACACCCCGGTTGACATAGGTCAGCAGCACGTACTGCAACGGCCACTTCGCGCTCTCGGTCGGCAGGTAGAGCATCACGTTGAAGAAGGAGTTCCAGTAGCCGACCCCGTAGAACAGCGCGATCACCGCCGTCACCGCGCGCGAGGTGGGCAGGACGACCGACCACAGGATCCGCCAGTCGCCCGCGCCGTCCATCCGCGCCGCGTCGATCAGCTCGCCCGACGTCGACGAGTAGAACGAGCGCAGAACCAGGACGTTGAACACGGACACGGCGCTCGGCAGGATCAGCGCCCAGTACTGGTTGTAGCCGCCGAGCCCGGTGACCACCAGGAACGTCGGGATCATGCCGCCGCCGACGAACATCGTGACGATCAGCAGGAGCAGGACCCAGCGGTGCCCGAACGACCTCGGCCGCGACAGGCCGTAGGCGCACAGCACCGACACCACCATCGACAGCGCGGTGCCGACCGCCGTGATGCCGAGGCTCACCAGCAGCGCGGTCCGCACCGTCGGGTCGCCCAGCATCTCCCGGTACGCCTGCAGACTCAGCCCGTCGGGCCAGATCACCAGACCGCCCGCGCGGTTCACCGCGCCGGGGGAGGAGACGCTGGTGAGGGCGACGATCCACAGCGGGACCAGCACCACCGCCAGCACTCCGCCCAGCGTCAGCCCCTTCGCCGCCTGCCCGACGGCCGTCGGCGGCTCCTCCCACACGGGACGGCCACCGCGCCCGCCGTGCCGCAGGCCCGGGGACACGGGGCGGCGCGCGGCCCGGGAACGTTCGATCGTGGACGCGTTCGTCATCGCCGGTACAACCCGTCCTCCCCGAAGGCGTGCGCCAGCTTGTTGGCGCCCCAGATGAGCAGCAGCGAGATGACGCTCTTGAAGAGGCCGGCCGCCGCCCCGTAGCTGTAGTCGTTGGTCGCGATGCCGTAGTAGAAGGCGAAGGTGTCCAGGACGTCGGCCGCGTCATGGCCGACCGCCGCGCGCTGGATCAGGAACTGCTCGAACCCCACCGACAGGGCGTTGCCCAGGCGCAGCACCAGCATCAGGACGATGACCCCGCGCAGCCCCGGCAGCGTGATGTGCCACATCCGCCGCCACCGCCCGGCGCCGTCGGCCGCCGCAGCCTCGTACATCTCGGAGTTGATCGCGCTCAGCGCGGCGAGGAAGACGATGATCCCCCAGCCCGCCTCCTTCCACACCGCCTGAGAGGTGACCAGCAGCGCGAACGTGTCCGGGTCGGTCATGATGTCCCAGGTCCCGATGGAGTGGTCGCGCAGGAACTGGTTGAGCATGCCCGCCCCGCCCAGCATCTGCTGGAAGACCGTGATGGTCAGCACCCACGAGAAGAAGTGCGGCAGGTAGACGACCGACTGGAACAGGTTGCGGATCCGTTCGCTGACCACGGTGTTCAGCAGCAGCGCCAGCGCGATCGGCACCGGGAAGAACAGGATCAGCTGGACGAAGCTCAGGTACAGCGTGTTCTTCAGGGCCTGCCAGAACACCGGGTCGTCCAGCAGCCGCCGGAACTGCTCCAGGCCCGCCCAGTCGCTGTACCGCACCCCGATCAGCGGGTCGTAGTACTGGAACGCCGTGACGATCCCGAAGAGCGGCACGTAGTTGAAGACCAGCAGCAGCGCGACCGCCGGCACCGTCATGAGCAGCAGCGTCCGGTCGCGGCGCAGCCTGACCAGCCGGCCCGCCCGCTCGCCGCGCCGGGACCGGTCCGTGCTCACTGACCGGTCCCGTACTTGTCGAGGACGTTCTCGGTCATCCAGCGCTTCAGCCGCTCACCGCTGCCCGACCGCCAGCCGTCGATGGCGGCCCGCACCTCCGACACCTTCTTCTTGCCGCGCGTGCAGTCGTTGACGGCGTCGTCCACGGACTGCGCGGCCAGCGCCGTCGAGATGTCCTGCGGCATGCCGATGTTCATGTTCCAGAACACCGGCTTGTAGAGCGCCTTCACATTGGCCGCCTGGAACGCCGCGAAGTCCCGGGTGACGACGTCCGCGCCCTGGTTGCTGATCACCGACGAGGGCTGGACGAGGAACCCGTACGTCGTCGGCTGGACGAACTTCTTGCCGTCCTCCGTCGCCGTCGGCACCCCGTCCACCATCGTGTGGTGGACGCCCTCGACGCCATAGTTGACCATCGTGTACTCGCGCGATCCGTACGGGGCGGCCAAGTAGTCGGCGACCGCGAGCAGTTCCTCGATCTGGGCGGGCTTCAGACGGGCGTTGAGGTAGCTGACGATGCTGGTGGAGGCGCCCATGAAGGTGCTGGGGCGGCTCTTGCCGTCGGCGGCGAAGATGTTGAACGCGCCGCGCCGGTAGTTCTTGTCGGCGGCGGTGCCCGACTGGTGGTCGGCGAGGTTCCAGGCGCCGGTGCCGCCGCCCACGATCAGGACCTTCCCGGAGTAGAAACGGGTGTCCGAGGGGGTGTTGGCGAGCGCGTCCGGGTGCATGTAGCCGGCCTTCGCGAGCCGGTGGTGCCAGTCCAGCGCCTCCAGGAACTGCGGCAGCTCGAACTTGTGGACCAGCTCGCCGTCCACGATCCGCCACGTCGGCGGGACGTCCCAGAACGAGAAGAGGTACGTCCACACCTGGTCGAAGGCCCACACCCCGCGCCTGGCGTCGGTGAGTTCCTTGCCCAGGTTCATCATGTCGTCGGCGGACGTCACGTCGTCCGCGGTGATCCCCCTCGACTCCAGGATGTCGCGGCGGTGGAAGACCGTGCCGGCGATCGAGAACCGGGTGGAGCCGCCCGGCAGGCCGTACAGCTTGTCGCCCCAGGCGCCGGCCTGCCAGGCGCCGGTGGGGATCGCGGCCAGGTTGGGATACCTCCTGACCTTGTCGCCGGACAGGTACGGGGTGAGGTCCGCGAGCTGGGTACCCGCCAGGCGGCCCAGGTTGAAGTTGGCGTTCCACCAGGTCGGGAGCTGGATCCAGTCCGGCAGCCGCTTGGCGGCCGTCATCGTCGGGACGATCGTCGCGTAGTTGTTGCCGTCCGCCGGCTTGATCGTCAGATCGACGCCGAGGGCCTTGTTCATCGCCCGGTAGAAGGAGTTCCCGGGCGGCGGCACGGTGCCCCACAGGGGCGTGACCGCCGTGTACGACCCACCCCTGCCGGGGACGCCGGAGACCGTGACCGGGCGTTCGGCGGGGTAGCGCAGGAACGCCGGGTCGGTGGCCGCGTCGGGGGCGCCCGACACCGAGGGGATGTCCGGCCTGAGGGACGTGCTGGGCACATACGCCGGCAGCGCAGCCTTCAGCCCCGCCCGCGTGTTGGACCCCGTCTGCTTCCCGCCGCCGCCCCCGCACGCCGACAGCACCGGAGCCAGCGCCACGCTCCCGGCCACGGCGGCGGCCTTCCCGACGAACGTTCTCCGGCTCGGTTCCTCGGTCATGACGGCCCTTCTCCCTCACGTGTCGAAGCGCTTCACTTGGCCGCGAACGCTAATGACATGTTTCGTGCGAAACAAGATGCCGTAACCCTAGAAAGTTTCTTCCGCCCGGACCGTTGACAGCACGTACGCCCGGTGGCAGCGTCGAAGCGCTTCAACAACACGACGGCGCGAAGACGGCCTGACCCCGGCCGCCTCCGCGCCACCTACCGCCCTCCGGGGCGGCCCCGCTACTCCTGCGCCTTGCCTCCCGTCACCCGGGACAGCGCCAGCGCGATGAGGATGATCGCGCCGTTGAGCGCGCCGATCCACTGGGCGGGGACCCCGGCGAGGGTGAGGACGTTCTGGATGAGGAAGAGGAGGAGGACGCCGGTGAAGGCGCCGAAGACGCTGCCCCTGCCGCCGTTGAGACTGATGCCGCCGATGACGGCGGCGGCGAACACCGTGAAGATGTAGCCGTTGCCCTGCGCCGAGGCGACCGAGGCGAGCCGGCCCGACAGGAGGAGGCCGCTCAGCGCCGCCAGCAGGCTCGCGACGACGATGACCGTCCACAGGACCCGGTCCGTACGGATCCCGGCCGCCTTCGCCGCGTCGACGTTCCCCCCGATCGCGTACAGGGAACGCCCGAAGCTGGTGAAGCCGAGGACGACGATCCCGACGGCGAACAGGGCCAGGCACACCCACACCGACGCCGGCATCCCCAGCCACTGGGCTGTCCCCAGGTAGAGCATCGACCCCGGCAGCTGGAAGAACGTCTGCCCGCCCGAGATCCCCGTGAGGATCCCGCGCAGCACGATCAGCATCCCCAGGGTCACGATGAACCCGTTCAGCCCGAACCGGATGATGAACAGCGCGTTGACCACGCCGACCAGCAGACCGACGGCCAGCGTGACCGGCACCGCCCACCCGCCCGGCAGCAGCCCGAGCCCGTGCGTGGCGCCCGCCGGCACCGTGAGCCAGGCCGCGACACCGGGCGCGAGCCCCACCGTCGACTCCAGAGAGAGGTCCATCTTCTTGACGATCAGCACCAGCGTCTGCGCCAGCACCAGGACCGCCACCTCCGACATCGTCTGGAGGATGTTGATCAGGTTGTCCACCTGAAGGAACACGGGGTTGACGAGCTGCCCCACGATCGCGATGACGACGATCGCGGGGACGAGGGCGAAGTCACGCAGCCGGGCCAGCGCGATCCCGCGCCCGCCCGCGTCGAGAGCGCCCGGCGTGGCCGCCGTCTCAGACATCGAGGTCCACTCCTTCCATCGCGGCCACCAGTTCGTGGTCGTGCCAGCCGCTGGTCTTCTCGGCGACCACACGGCCCTGGAACATCACCAGCACCCGGTCGCACATCCGCAGGTCGTCGAGTTCGTCGGAGGCGATGAGCACCCCGGTGCCCGACTCGGCGGTCTCCTCGACCTTGCCGAGCAGGAACTCCTTGGACCGCACGTCGACACCGGCGGTCGGATTGATGAGCACCAGCACCCGGGGGTCACTGGCGAGCGCACGGGCCATGACGACCTTCTGCTGGTTGCCCCCGGACAGCCCCGACACCTCAAGGCCGGGACCCGGCGTCTTGATCGCCAGGTTCGCGATCATCTCCTCGGCGAGCGCGTCGCGCCTGCGGCGGTCGATGAAACCGCGCCGCCCGAGCTGCCCCGGGATCGTCAGCGTCCCGTTGTCCGCGATGGACATCCCCGGCACGTACCCCTGGTGGTGCCGGTCCTGCGGGACGAACCCGACGCCCGCCCGCAGCGCCGCCGGCACACTGCCCGGCCGGGGCCGCACGCCCGCGACCTCCACCGTCCCGGCGTCCGCGCCGCGCAGCCCCGCCACGGTCTCCGCCAGCTCCGTGCGCCCGCTGCTCGCGGCGCCGGCCAGCCCCACGATCTCGCCCGCGCGGACCGTGAACGACACGCCGTCGTAGGCGCCCGCCAGAGCGGCACCGTCCACCGCGAGGACCGCCGGCGCCGAGGGGTCCGCCGCACGCGCGCGTCCCCGGGCGCTCTCCGCCGCGCCGTCACCCGTCATCGCGGCGACGAGTTCGGCGCGCGGCAGGCCGGCGACGGGCGCGGTGAGGATGTGCCGGGCGTCGCGGAACACCGTCACCGTGTCGCAGATCTCGTAGATCTCCTGGAGGTGATGGCTGATGAACAGGAAGGTGACGCCCTGCTCCTGGAGGTCCCGGATCCGCCCGAACAGCCGGCTGATCGCCGCCGCGTCGAGCTGCGCGGTCGGCTCGTCGAGGATGATGAACCGGGCCCCGAAGGACAGCGCCCGCGCGATCTCCACGAACTGCCGCTGCTCGACGTCGAGTTCACCGGCCGGGGTGCGGACGTCGACGTCGACCGACCAGGTCCGCAGCAGGTCGCGGGCCCGGGTGCGCAGGGTCCGCCAGTCGATCAGACCGGCCCGGCCCCGGGCGTGGCGGCCCAGGAACAGGTTCTCCGCGACCGTCAGTTGGGGGATGATCGTCGACTTCTGGTAGACGCAGGCGACCCGGCGCCGCCAGGCGTCCCGGTCGGCGAGACGGGGCGCCGGCTCGCCGCCGAAGGTCACCGTGCCGGCGTCGGGGGCCTGGAGGCCGGTGAGGACCGACACCAGCGTCGACTTCCCGGCGCCGTTGCGGCCCACCAGCGCGTGCGTCTGGCCCGGTTCGACGGTGATCCGCGCGCCGTCGAGCGCGACCGTGGAGCCGAACCGCTTCGTGATCCCCGCCGCCTCGGCGACGGGCACAGCAGCAACCATGTCCGCGTACCGCCTTCCGGTCAGCCGAGGTTGTTGCCCCACAGGGACGGGTCGTCGCTGCGGACGCTGGGCACACCGCCGTAGGTGCCGCCGTCGGCGGTCACGAGCGGGGCGTTCAGCTGGTCCTCCAGCACGCCGTCACGGACCTGGATGATCGTGCTGTCGTGGTCCGTGGGGCCGGGCTTGAACGTCTTGCCGTCGATCGCCGCCTTCAGGTAGTGCAGCGCGTACTGGGCGTACAGGTCGGCCGGCTGCGAGACCGTGGCGTCGATCTGGCCGGCGGCGATGTCCTTCAGCTCCTCGGGGATGCCGTCGTTCGACACCACGAAGACGTGCTCGGGATCCTTCGGGCCGACCAGCAGGCCCTTCTGCTTCAGCACCTGGAGCGTCCCGGCGAGCGCGAAACTGGACTGCATGTAGACGCCCTTGATGTCCGGGTGCGCGGTCAGGTCCGTCTGGAGCTTCTGCGCGGCGACGGCGCCGTCCCAGTTCGTGGCCTCCCCGAACACCCTGATGCCGGGGTAGTTCTTCTTCATGCAGGCGTTGAACGCCTCCGTGCGGTCACGGCCGTTGATCGAGGAGAGGTCGCCCTGCAGCATGACGACCTTGCCCTTGCCGCCCAGCTTCGTCCCGAGGTACCGGCACGCCTTCTCGCCGTACGCCCGGTTGTCCGCCCGCACCACCATGTAGACCTTGCCGGTGTCCGGGCGGGTGTCCACGGTCACCACGGGGATCTTCTTCGCCGCCATCTGCGCCAGCGTCGGCGCGATCGCCGCGGTGTCCTGCGGGGCCATCGCCACGCCCTTGACGCCCTGGCTGATGAACGTCTGCGCGTTGGCGGTCAGTTTCGCGACGTCGTTCTGCGAGTTGGTGGTCTTCAGGTCGAGGCCCAGCTTCTTGGCGTACTCGGGCGTGTACTTGATGTAGGAGTTCCAGAAGTCGGTGTCGGACCGGGGGTAGTCGACCCCCACCAGACCCTCGCCGCCCGCCCCGGCCGACGAGCCGGAACTCTGGCAGGCGGTGAGCACGGAGACCGACAAGGCGGCGAGCGCGCCGAAACAGGCGTACCGGATGCGTCCGAGCGTCATTGCTCTTCTCCTTGGTGCGGGGGAGGGGAAAGGGGAAGGGGCGAGGCCGGGCGGGGGAGGCCCGCCGCGCTCACGGCGTGGCCGCCTCCCGCCACACCGGCCCGTCCGGATACCGGTGCGCGGCGATCGAGGCGGGGTGCAGCTCGGCGCCGAGACCCGGCGTCGTGGGGGCGAGGTAGCGGCCGTCGCGGAGGCGGACCGGGGCCGTGAAGTGCTCGTGCAGGTGGTCGACGTACTCGATGACACGGTCGTCGGTGGTGCCGCTGACGGCGACGTAGTCGAACATCGCGAGGTGCTGGACCATCTCGCACAGCCCGACGCCGCCCGCGTGCGGGCAGACGGGGACGCCGAACTTGGCGGCCAGCAGGAGCACGGCCACGTTCTCGGTGACGCCGGCGGTCCGGCTGGCGTCGAGCTGGAGGACGTCGAGGGCGCGGGCCTGGAGGAGCTGCTTGAACATCACCTGGTTGTGGGTGTGTTCACCCGTGGCGACCTTGATCGGCGCGAGCGCCGCGCGGACGACGGCGTGGCCGAGGATGTCGTCCGGCGAGGTCGGCTCCTCGATCCAGTACGGGTCGTAGGGGGCGAGCGCCCGCATCCAGTCGATGGCCTGCCGCACCCCCCACGCCTGGTTCGCGTCGACCGCGATCCGGACGTCAGGACCGACCGCCGCCCGCGCGAGCCGCATACGGCGCACGTCCGTGTCGAGGTCGGCGCCGACCTTCAGCTTGATCAGGGAAAACCCCTCGACGACGGCCTCCTTGGACAGGCGCACCAGCTTCTCGTCGTCGTAACCGAGCCAGCCGGGTGTCGTCGTGTACGCCGGATAGCCCCGGTCGAGCAGCCGCGCGGTGCGCTCGGCGCGGCCGGGCTCGGCGCGGCGCAGGATGTCCAGCGCCTCCTCGCGGGTCAGCGCGTCCTCCAGGTACCGGAAGTCCACCAGGTCGACCAGTTGCTCCGGGGACAGCTCGGACAGCAGACGCCACACCGGCTTGCCGGTCCGGCGCCCGTACAGGTCCCACACGGCGTTGACGATCGCCGCCGCGGCCATGTGGACGGCGCCCTTCTCCGGCCCCAGCCAGCGCAGTTGGCTGTCACCGGTCAGCCGCCGGGAGAACGCGCCGAGGTCACCCAGCACCTCCTCCACCGGGAGCCCCACCACCAGCGGGGCCAGCGCGCGCACGGCGGCGACCTCGACCTCGTTCCCGCGCCCCACCGTGAACGCGAGCCCGTGCCCCTCGCCCCCGCCGCTGGTGCGGACCGTCACATACGCGGCCGAGTAGTCGGGTTCGGGGTTCATCGCGTCGGAGCCGTCGAGATGCAGCGAGGTCGGGAACCGGACGTCGACCGCCTCGACGGCGCTGATCAGTTCAGACATGGGATGAATTTAAGGACCCTTTCCGAGTAGGTGTCCATACCTACGGCGAAACAAACTCCTTGACCCTCCCGCACCTTCCGTATCCATGGGATGTATTGCTACCGTGCCGCTGCCGCACATCCGTCCTGGCACCCGTCCCGTGAGCCGTCCGACCCGCAGAGGAAACCCCGTGAAAGTACGCCTGGCCTACGGGCGTTCGGGCCTCGACATCGACGTGGACCCGCACACCGCGACCGTCGTCGAACCCGTCCACCACACGGCGGCCCCCGACCAACGGGCGGCCCTGCGCGCGGCCCTGCGCACCCCGGTCGCCGGCCCCCCGCTGCGCGAACGCGTCCGACCCGGGCAGACGGTGGCGATCTCGGCCTGCGACGGCACCCGCCCCCAGCCGCGCCGCCTCATGATCCCGGCCGTCCTCGACGAACTCGACGGCATCGTCCGCCCCGAGGACGTCGTCGTCCTCGTCGCCACCGGCACCCACCGCGGCAACACCGACACCGAACTGCGCGCGATGTTCGGCGACGACGTCGTCGACACCGTACGGATCGTCAACCACGACGCCCGCGACGCCGGGCAGCTGACCTGGATGGGCACCTACGGCAACCGGGTCCCGGTGTGGCTCAACCGGGAGTGGGCCGAGGCGGACGTCCGCATCACCACCGGCTTCGTCGAACCCCACTTCTTCGCGGGCTTCTCGGGCGGCCCCAAACTCGTCGCCCCCGGCCTCGCCGCCCTGGAGACCGTCCTCGTCCTGCACGACGCCGCCCGCATCGGCGACCCGCGCGCCACCTGGGGCGTCCTGCACGGCAACCCGGTCCACGACGACGTCCGCGCCATCGCCGAGGCCACCGGCGTCACCTTCGCGCTGGACGTCGTCCTCAACCGCGACAAGGACATCGTGGCCGCGTTCGGCGGCGACCTGCCGGCGATGCACGCGGCGGCCACCGCGACCGCCCGCCGCACGGCGATGCGCCCCGTGAAAGCCCCGTTCGACGTCGTCGTCACCACCAACTCCGGCTTCCCGCTGGACCAGAACCTCTACCAGGCCGTCAAAGGCATGTCCGCCGCCTACCAGGTGGTCCGCCCCGGCGGGACGATCGTCTGCGCCGCCGAGTGCCGCGACGGCTTCCCCGACCACGGCTCCTACCGCGAGGTCCTGGCCTCCGCCGCCTCCCCGCAGGCCCTCTTCGACGCCATCACCGCCCGCACCGAGACCGTGCCCGACCAGTGGCAGGTGCAGATCCAGGCCCGCATCCAGTCCGGCAGCCGCGTCGTCATGCACACCGGGTTCCTCAGCGACGCCGACCTCGCGAGCGCCCACCTGGAACAGACCCACGACATCTCGGCCACCGTCGCCGACGCCCTCGCCGCGGCCGGGCCCGGCGCCCGGGTGTGCGTCCTGCCCGAAGGCCCCCAGACGATCCCCTACCTCGACGGAGGCCGCCCGTGAACGAGGTGCTGAACCTCGGCTACGCCCGCGTCGACCTCGACCGCGAATCCCGCCAGGGCCTGCCCGAGGTCGTGTACGGGCCCGGCAAGACACCGGAGCAGATCACCGGGATCGTCACCGGACTGCTCGCCCACAACACGGGCCCGGTCCTGGTCACCCGCGTCACGCCGGACACCGCCGAGACCGTGCTGGCGACCGTCGCGGGCGGCACCTACGACGCCGAGGCCCGGCTGCTGCTGTGGCGGCCGGCCCCCACCGGCCCGTTCTCCGTCCTCGTCGCCGCCGCCGGGACGTCCGACCGGCCCGTCGCCGCCGAGGCCGTCGCCGTCGCCACCGCCGTCGGACTCGACACCGACGCCGTGCACGACGTCGGGGTGGCCGGGCTCGACCGGCTCCTCCAGGTCCGGGGCCGGCTCCAGGGCGCGGACGCGGTGATCGTCGTCGCCGGGATGGAGGGCGCCCTCGCCAGCGTCGTCGGCGGCCTGGTGCGCGCGCCGGTCGTCGCCGTGCCCGTCTCCACCGGCTACGGGGCCTCACTCGAAGGGGTCACCGCGCTCCTCGCGATGCACGCGTCCTGCGCCGCAGGGGTGAGCGTGGTGAACATCGACTCCGGGTTCTCAGCGGCGATGGCCGTGCACCGGATCGCCCAGGCCGCCCTGCCCGGAAAGTCCCCGGACCACGGAGGCTCCTGGTGATCTGCTGGATCAACCCCTTCACCGGCCTCGCCGGAGACATGCTGCTGGCCGCGCTCATCGACGCCGGAGCACCCCTGGACCGCGTCCGCGCCTCGATCGCCGCGACCGGCCTGACCGGCTGGGACCTCACCGCCGACCGCGTCACCGACCACGGCCTCACCGCGACCAGCGTCCACGTCCGCGTCACCGACCCCCACACCGAGCGCCGCGCCGCCGAGGTGATCGCCCTCGCCTCCCGGGCCGCCCCCGACCCCGTCGCCGCCCTCGCCGTCGGCGCGCTGACCGCCGTCGCCGAGGCGGAGGGCCGGCTGCACGGCGCCGACCCCGGCACCGTCCACCTCCACGAACTCGGCGGCCACGACACCCTCGTCGACGTCGTCGGCACCGCCGCCGCCCTGCACGCCCTCGGCGTCACCGACGTCGTCAGCGCACCCCTGCCGCTCGGCCCGGGACGGATCGACGCCGCGCACGGCGTCCTGCCCTGCCCCGCCCCCGCGACCCTCGCGCTGCTGGCCGGCGCCGTCGTCACCGGCACCGACCTGCCCGGCGAGACGGTCACCCCGACCGCCGCCGCGCTCCTGCACGCCACCCGCGCCCGGTACGGGCCGCCCCCGCCCATGTCCCTCGGCCGCACGGGCTACGGCGCCGGCACCCGCCGCCTGCCCGACCGGCCCAACGTCACCGCCGTCACCCTCGGCGAGGCGGCCCACGCCGGGGACCAGGACGTCGTCGTCCTGGAGACCAACCTCGACGACGTCACCGGCGAAGTCCTCGGCCACACCATCAGCCGCGCCCTGGCGGCCGGGGCCCTCGACGCCTGGGCCACGCCCGCCGTGATGAAGAAGGGCCGCCCCGCCCAGATCCTGCACGTCCTCACCACCCCCGAGCACGAACAGGCCCTGCGCCACCTCGTCCTCGCCGAGACCGGTACCCTCGGCGTCCGCCGCCTCACCGCGACCCGCACCGTGCTGCCGCGCCGGTTCGAGACCGTCGACGTCGACGGGCACCCCGTCCGGATCAAACACGGACCCCACCGGGCCAAGCCCGAGCACGACGACCTGGTGGCCGCCGCGAACCGGCTGGGGCTGCCGCTGCGGGAGGTGGCCGACCGGGCGCTGCGGATCGGCGGACAGCCGGAGCAGCCTCAGTCGAAGGAAGCCGATGGAGACTGAACCTCAGGAGCGGCGCCTGCTCGACCGCATGGGCGCGATCGGGCCGGTCGCCGTCGCCTACTCGGGCGGCGTCGACTCCGCGCTCGTCCTCGCCGCCGCCGTCCGTGCCCTCGGGGCGGAGCGGGTCGTGGCCGTCACCGCCGTGTCCGAGAGCCTGGCGGCGGGCGAACTGCCCCGGGCCGCGCGGCTCGCCGAGAGCCTGGGCGTGCTCCACCTGACCCCGCGCACCGGGGAACTGTCCCGCCCCGGCTACCGGGCCAACGGGCGCGATCGCTGCTACTTCTGCAAGTCCGAGGTCCTGGACACCATCATGGCCCTCGCCCGCGCGCACGGCTACGGCCAGGTCGCCACCGGGACCAACGCGGACGACGCCCGCGACCCCCACCGCCCCGGCATCCGGGCCGGTCACGAGCGCGGCGTCCACACCCCGCTCCTCGACACCGGCCTCGACAAGGCGGCCGTCCGCCGGATCAGCAGGGCCTGGGCGCTGCCGACGTGGGACAAGCCCGCGACGCCCTGCCTGGCCAGCCGGATCCGCTACGGCATCGAGGTCACCCCGCACCGGCTCGCCCGCGTCGACCGCGCCGAGACCGCCGTCCGCGCGCTCCTTGCCGACGCCGGTCTGGCCGTCACGGACCTGAGGGTCCGTGACCTGGGGGACACCGTCCGTCTGGAGGTCGACCCGGCGCTGGTCGACCGCGTCGCCGCGCATCCCGGGATTCCCCGGGCGATGACCGGCGCGGGCTTCGACGGGGTGCCGCACCGGGTGGAAGCGTTCCGGTCGGGGCGGCTGAACGAGTAGCGCCCGGGGTCATGGTGGTCCGGCGCTTCCCCCGTCGGCGTGGGGAAGGCCGTAGAACGCCGTCGCGGTGCCGGCGAGGAACGCGGTGGTGTCGGTCTCGCTCCAGCCGGTGACGAGTTCGTCGACGGTGGCGGCCCACCGGTTCCAGCCGCCCGCCAGGTTCGCGACGGGCCAGTCCGAACCGAACATCAGCCGGTCGGGGCCGAAGGAGGAGAGCAGCACGTCCCAGACGGGGCGGATGTCGGCGATGGTCCAGCGCGCGTGGTCGGCCTCGGTGATCAGCCCGGACACCTTGCACACCACATGCGGGTGCCCGGCCAGCAGCCGGATCCGCCGCTCCCAGTCCGCGAGGTCGCGCCGGGCGACGGCCGGCTTGCCCGCGTGGTCGAGCACCTGCGGCAGATCGGGGAACCGCTCCGCGAGCAGGACCGCCTGATCGAGCTGGTGGTCGCGCACGAGGACGTCGTACCCCAGCCCGCGCCGCTCCAGCGCCCTCAACCCGCGCTCCACGTCAGGGCGTTGCAGCCACCGGGGGTCGCTCTCGCCCTGGACGAGGTGCCGCAGGGAACGCAGCCGGCCGCCGCCCGGCCCGGCGATCAGCTCGTCGAGGACGTCACCGACCGCCGGGGACGTGAGGTCGGCCCAGCCGACCACGGCCCCGATCAACGGCTCCCGCTCGGCGAGCGCGAGCAGGTCCCGTGTCTCGTCGACGTCCGCGACGCACTGGACGGCCACCGTGGCGCGCAGCCGCCGGCCCGCGACGGGGCGGGTGGCGGCGCCGCGCAGGTCGTCGGCGGTGAACGTGCGGCGGATCGGCGCCATGCCGGGGTCGTCGAGCCAGGGCTGCGGACGCCGGGCGAGGTCCCACAGGTGGTGGTGGGCGTCGACGAGCACGGGTGCGTTCACGGGGCGGTCCCTGTCGGTTCTTGTCGAGGGGAGGCGGTGTCGAAGGGGCCGCGGTAGCTCGGCCTGCGGGTGCGCAGCCCGAGCCGCAGCGTGAGCCGGATCCGCGTCGACGCGGGCAGACACACCGTCAGGAAGGGGCCGTCACACGGGAGTTCGGCCTCGGACACCACCGGCTCCGTGTGCCCGTAGTCGTAGAGGTCGCCGATCCACCCGTCGTCCGCGCACACCGTGTACCGCACACCGGTGATGGTGTGCTCGGCGAACGCCCCCGCCTGGACGATCACCGTGCGGTCGGCGTCGGGGGAGAGGTTGACCAGTTCGACGGTGGTCGCCCCGGGGTCGACGGAGGTGACGAGGGCGGCGACGTCGGCCGGGAGCCCGGCCCGGCGGGCGCCGGCGTCGTGGTAGCGCAGCCGCGCCTGCTGGAGGCCGCCGTTGTAGAGGACCTGGGGGCCGCCCCAGGTGAGCTGCACCAGCGCCTCGGTGACGACCGGGTTGCACTGCTGCCAGACGTGGATGTCGGCCTCCGGCACCTCCAGCCCGCCGTACCGCTCGACACGCCGCAGCCGGTGTCTGACCTGTGCCTGGGCCGCGGCGAGGATCCGTTCCGGGTAGCCGGGGTCGTCCCCGGCGAGGAAGGCGAACCACGCCTTCTCGTGCCCGGACTCCTCCTTCGCGCGAAACGGCCGCACCGTGCGCCAGTCCACGCCGTCGGCCTCGCGCAGCCGCTCCAGCCGGGCGCGGTCGGCCGGCGCGGCGGTGTGGTGCCACAGGGCCACCGGCACGGGCGGGGTGGCCGGGTTGTAGTCGAACCAGCCCGCGTCGTTGTGCCGGAACGGCAGGTGGAGCGTGGGCGTGTGCCGGTCCGGGCCGAGTTCCGCCGTCCACTTGGACGGCAGGCTGGAGTCCGCCTCCGTGTGCGGCATCACCTTGCCGAGGCCGATCAGCGTGTCGAGCGAGGTCGTGACCAGGGAGAGGTAGCCGTCGTCCCCGGTGGCCGTCGCCGCCGCGAGCGCCGCCACACAGGCCGCGTGACCGACACTGTGCCAGCCGTGCGGCCAGGACCAGCCGTAGTGCCCGCCGTACCAGCGTCCCCCCAGCAGGCTGCCGACGACGCCGTCGGGGCCGACGTTGTCCGGGATCAGGCCGCCGTTGTCCCGGGTCCGCTCCCGCCACGCGCCCACGTACTCGGCGATCCAGTCCCGGTAGCGCTCCTCGCCGGACAGGATCCAGGCGTTGAGGACGAGGCCCGTCGCGGCGAGGTTGAGCGCGGTGTCGCCGACGCCCATCCGGTCACGCATCTGCTGGCCCAGCCGTGGATCCGCCGACAGCGGGAAGGGGCCGTCCTGGGCCTCGGGCAGCCACTCCAGCGGGAAGCCGTAGGTCCGCGCCTCCTGCGGCAGCCACGGGTAGACGTCGCCGTCGAACAGGCCGGTGCGGCCGGGGTCGCTGCCGTTGTGCGGGCGGGTGATGACACGCCGCCCGGGGTCGTAGTTGCCGTGCGCGGGGTCGACGTACAGCTCGGCGAAGCGCAGCGCCCGGCCGGCCCAGCGGTCGGGGGCGGCCATGCACAGGAAGTAGAGCAGCAGCAGGCTCTCGCCCTGGTGGAACCAGTCGTAGCCGCGCTCGAACTCGCCGTGCAGCATGCCCAGTTCGGTGAGCTGCGCGGTGACGCCCGCCCAGTGCCGCTCGCTGGCGGGCAGCAGGTCGTCGGCGCCGCCGAGCAGGTACAGCTGGGGCCAGTTGAAGAAGACCTCGTAGAAATCGTCGGCGCCGTCGCGGCTGGTCAGCCGGTCGTGGTAGGTGAGGCGCCCGTCGGGGCCGGTGAAGGCGTCCTCGAAGCGGCGCCAGGCGTGGTCGAGCAGGTCGAACAGCGCGCGCTGGGAGACGGCCCAGCCCGGCGGTTCGAGCAGCGGCACCGTGGCCCGCACCCGGGGGTGCGCATCGGGGGAGGGGGAGGCGAAGGACATGTGAGCGGTTACTCCTTGGTGGCGCCGGCGAGCATTCCACTGACCAGGAAGCGCTGTGCGAACAGGAACACGACGAGCACCGGCGTGATGGCGACCAGCGTCGCCAGCGCCAGTTGCGGGCGCTCGACGGCGAGGGAGCCCGCCGTCGGGTTGAACGACGGCACGTTGCTGAGCAGACTGCCGACACCCACCTGGATCGGCATCTGCTCGCTCTCGGGGAGCATCACGTACGGCAGGAAGTAGTTGGTCCAGTTGGCGACGAAGCTGAAGAACCCGACCAGCGCGACGACAGGGGTCGCCAGCGGCAGGGCCACGTGACGGAACACCCCGAACTCCGAGCAGCCGTCGATCCGCGCCGCTGCCAGGAGGTCCCTGGGCACGGCGGTGCTGAAGTAGATATACGTCAGGTACACCCCGAACGGGTAGAACGCGTACGGCAGTACGACCGACCACATCGTGCCGATCAGCCGCACCGCGTTCAGCTCCAGGAACAGCGGCACCACCAGCGTGGCGTTCGGCATCAGCATCACGACCAGCGTCGCGACCAGCAGCGCCCGCCGGCCCCGGAACTCGGTCATCGCCAGCGCGTACCCCGCCGGGACGGCCAGGCACAGCGTGATGACCAGGGCGAGCACGGAGTAGACGGCCGAGTTGCGCAGCCACACCAGGACGATGTCGTCCTGGAAGGCCGTGAGCGCCTGCCAGTTGGCGCTCAGCGCGTCCCAGGAGCCGAAGGACAGCGGGCTGTCGTGGACGAGCTGCTGGTCGGTCTTGGTCGCCGCGAGCAGCAGCCACAGCACGGGCAGCACGAAGAACACCACGAACGCGGCGAGCACCGAGCCGACCAGCAGCCGGGACGCCAGGTGCCGCGGCGGCCCCCCGCGCCGCCGGGTCTCAGTCGGCATCGAAGAACCCCGACCGCGCGACGAACACACCGGCGACCGACACGCTGACGACCAGCAGCTCCACCGAGACGGCGGCGGCGCCGTTGACGTCGTTCATCTGGAAGGCGAAGTCGTAGGTGAGCTGGTTGAGCGAGTAGTCGCGCCCCGCCACCCCCACGCTGGCCAGGGACAGCAGCTGCGGCTCGACGAACAGCTGGGCGCCGCCCGCGAACGCCAGGATCACCATGTAGACGATCCACTTGCGCAGCATCGGGATCTGTACCCGCCAGGCCGTCTGCCAGGCGCTCGCGCCGTCGATGCGCGCGGCCTCCATGACGTCCCTGGGGATGTTGTTGAGCGCGCCGTACATGACGACGATCCAGCCGCCCGCGCCGGTCCAGAACGCGATGACCGTGAACAGCAGGGCCAGGTTGCCGGGGGCGATGACCTCGCCGAAGGTGTCGAACCCCAGCACCTCCAGCAGGGAGCTGACCGGGCTGACCGTCGGGTCGAGCATGAACAGCCACACCAGGACGCTCGCGGCGCCGGCGAGCGCGCCGGGGATGTAGTAGAGGAAACGCAGCGTCCGACTCAACGGCCCCGAGGCCAGCCGGTGCAGTAACAGCGCCAGCGCCACCACGAACACCACGAGCGACACGAGCCAGAAGACCAGGTAGAGGGCCACATGGCCGAGGGCGTCGACGAACCGGAAGTCCCGTGCCGTGTCGACGAAGTTGCCGAACCCGGTGAACGCGCCCCCGGCGTCCGTGAACGCGTAGTAGACGGCGTAGCCGGTCGGCAGGACGCCGAACGCGATCAGCAGCACGACGTACCCGGCGACGAACGCCACACCGGCCCGGCTCTGCCGGGAGGCGCCGGTCGAGAGCCGGGAGGCGTTGGCCGGGAGCCGGGGGCGAGTCACCGGGTGACCTGGTATCCGTCGGCCTCGGCGTACTTGACGATCGCGTCCTGCCAGGCGGGCAGCATCGACTCGACGGTCTTTCCCTGCGTCAGACCGGGCTTGACGGTGGCCGCCCAGATCGCCTCCTGGCTGAACTGGCCCGCGCCCCAGCCCGGCCACACCTGCGCGGAGGCGTCCTTGAGGGGCGTGAGGTCGCCGACGAAGTAGCCGGCGGCGGCCTGCGCCTTCAGCCAGTTCTCGGCGGCGGGCGCGTACGCCGGGAAACCGGGGGCCTTCGTGCCCTGGTAGGCGTTGTCGGTGGTGACCCAGGTGAGGAAGTCGGCGGCCTCCTCGGTGCGGTCGGAGTGCTTGGACAGCAGCCAGGTGCCGCCGCCGACGTTGCCGGTGGACGGCGAGGTCTCGCCGCGCCACTGCGGGAGGGGCGCCGCCGCGATCTGCTTCGCCGGGGTCTTGAGCCCGTCCCGGAACACCGCGCCGCCGAACCATGCCGGGCCCGGCATGAGCAGCACCTTGTCGGCCTCGTTCTTCGCGAAGTCGGTGCTGAAGACACCGCTGATCGACATCGACTTGTTCTTGACGAGGACGTCCAGGAGCCGGGCCATCTTGGTGCAGCCCTCGCCGGTGGTGTTCACCGACACCGACTTGGGGCCGGTGATCTGGTTGGCGCCGCACTTGCTTGCCCACAGGTAGATCTCCGGTGTGAAGGAGTCGCCCGCGTCGCCCACGAGGTAGCCGGGGTGCTCCTTGGCGACCTTCTCGCCGAGCGCCTGGTACTCCTCCCAGGTCGTCGGCACCGAGTAGCCGAACTTCCGCAGCAGCGGCGCGTTGTACCAGAGCACCACCTGGGAGAGGTCGTTGCGCAGGCAGTACAGGGTGCCGTCGACCGTGCAGACGTCGTTGGCGCCCTTGGCGAACTTCGCGAGGGTCGGCTGCGGGATCAGGCCCTTGTCCAGCGGGGCCGCGAAGCCCGCGTCGACCGCCCAGGTCGCCTCGTTGTTCTGGGAGCTGAAGACGACGTCCGGCCACCCCTTGCGGGTGCGGTTGAACAACTGGACTTTCGTCTGGAGGTAGTTGGAGCCGTTCGCGTTGCCGTCGTAGCTGACGATGTTCATCTTCACGTCCGGGTGCGACGCCTGGTACAGCTTCGCGGCCTCCATGCGGGTCGCGTCCACCCACACGGTCAGCGCCCCGTCCCCGCCGCCGCCCGTACCGCCGCTGCCGCAGGCGGTGACCGCCAGCAGCAGGGCGGCGGCGCAGCCGGCCAGCGGCGCCGTACGTCTCGAACACTTGTGGACGGACATGAGCGACTCCACGGGGGGTGCGTGAGGCATCGGACAGCTCTGTCGTTACCGCTGCGAAAAATTAGCCGCCACATCGACAGGTGAGTCAAGGGGCTCGTACGCCTTTTCTTGGTCGAGGCGAGGGGGGAGTGGTGGCTGATACGGGATCAAGAGGCTTTTAAATCAGCACTTATGACTCAATTCCCCTCTGTGCTCGCTGGCTGATCTGCTCTTGATGAGTAGTACTCATTTCGGCCTGGGGTACGATGAGTGTGGCTTTCCAACTGATCAGTCATCGTCGTCGCAGTCCCCCCGGAGGCAGCACACATGAAGGACACGCCCACCGCGGACGCGGTGGTGAACGGCGCGGGCGAGCGGCGTGACTACCGGCCCGGGTACGAGGTCGTGGCCGAGCGGATCCTGGAGTTCATCGCCGAGCAACGGCTGACTCCCGGCGACCGGATGCCCACCGAGAACGACCTCGCCCAGCGACTGGACACCAGCAGGGCCGTCGTCCGGGAAGCCGTGAAGATACTCTCCGCGCTCGGCCGGGTCCGCGCGCACAAGGGGCGCGGGCTGTTCGTCGCCGACGACGACGGCATGCTGATCACCAGCCGCTGGGGCGGCTTCTTCCGGCCCGTGGACCTCGACCACGTCCTCATGCTGTTCGAGTTCCGCAGGGTCCAGGAGATGGCCGCCAGCCGCTTCGCGGCCACCCGTGCGACCCCCGCCGAACTGCGCACCATCGAGGTCGCCATGCGGCAGTGCCGGCACGGCTTCGAAACCGGTGACGTCGACGTCTTCAACCAGGCCGACGACGACTTCCACGCGGCCGTCGCCACCGCCTCGCACAACACCTTCCTGTTCAGCGCGGTCCGCGACGCCCGCCGGCTGCAACGCCAGTCCAGCGCCATCGGCATCCACGACACGCTCGGCGAGAACACCTCGGCCGCGGTGGAGGAGCACGAGGCGATCTACCGCGCCATCCGCGACGGCCGCCCCGACGACGCCGCCGAGGCCACGGCGGTGCACCTCGACCGGACGCTGGAGGACTACCGGCGGGAGATCCAGCGGCGCTTGTTCGGCTGACGGCATACATGGGATGGATCGACGTCAAGTATAAAAGTCGTTGCGGGTTTTCCGCCAGAAGTTCGAGGTTCCCTGGATAGCCATCCCATCAATCGCGTGCACGGCTGTTGACACGACCCGGTTTCATGGTCGAACTTCGACCGTGGCACCAGGACGCTCAGGTCTCCCGAGCGCGCCCCCTCCTCCTCCGTACCAGGGATGCCCCATGCCGAGTTGGACGAACAGACGACAGTTCCTTGCCGGCGCGACCTGTGTGGCCGCCGCCTCCGTCGCGGGAGGCGTGTTCGGCGCCGGCGGCGCTCACGCGGCCGGCGGACGGGCCGGGGCGGCGCCGCGCCGCTACACACCTGACTGGCCGTCGGTCGACCAGCACCCGGCGGCCCCCGAGTGGTTCAGGGACGCCAAGTTCGGCATCTACTTCCACTGGGGCGTCTTCAGCGTCCCCGCGTTCGGCAACGAGTGGTACCCGCGCAACATGTACGGCGCGGGTTCCAGCGAGAACCGCCACCACATCGCCACCTACGGCGACCCCGCGGTGTGGCCGTACAACAACTTCGTCGACGGCGCGAAGGACCTCGCCGGCAACACCGTCCAGTTCAAGCCCCAACTGAAGTCAGCCGGCGGGAAGTTCGACCCGGAGGAGTGGGCCGACCTGTTCGTCGAGGCCGGCGCCCGCTTCGCCGGACCCGTCGCCGAACACCACGACGGCTACTCGATGTGGGACAGCGCCGTCAACGAGTGGAACTCCAAGGACCGGGGCCCCCGGCTCGACCTGCTGGACCTGTTCGGCACGGCCATCCGCGCCAGGGGCCTGCGCCTGCTGGTGGCGATGCACCACGCGTACAACTTCACCGGCTTCTACGAGAACGCCCCCGCACAGACCGACCCGAGCCTCAAGAAGTTCTACGGGCAACTGGGTCCGGCGGCGGAGAACCAGCTCTGGTACGACAAGCTCAAGGAAGTCGTCGACCGGGCCAGGCCGGACATCCTCTGGCAGGACTTCAACCTCGTCGCCGTCGACGAACAGCGGCGCCTCGACTTCCTCGCCTACTACTACAACCAGGCCGAGACCTGGGGCAAAGAGGTCGTCGCCACCTACAAGGACGGCATGAACGGCCGGGGCGAGGTCTTCGACTACGAGCGCGGCGGCCCCGCCGACCTCACCGCCCCCTACTGGCTCACCGACGACAGCATCTCCAGCACCAGCTGGTGCTACACGCAGGGCATCGGCTACTACAGCGCCCAGCAGATGCTGCACTCGTTCATCGACCGCGTCAGCAAGAACGGCAACGTCCTGCTCAACATCGCGCCCATGGCCGACGGCACGATCCCCCAGGCCCAGAAGGACATCCTCCTCGGCATCGGCGACCACCTGAAACGGTTCGGGGAGTCCGTGTACGCGACCCGCGCCTGGACGGCGTACGGCGAGGGCCCGACCAAGATGGGCGGCGGTTCCTTCACCAGGCCGACCGCAGGCACGGCCCAGGACATCCGCTTCACCCGGAACGAGGCGAACGACGTCCTGTACGCCACCGTCCTCGGCTGGCCCGGCGCGTCCCTGCGCATCACCACCCTCGACGCGCACCGGATCGACCTCACCTCCCTGCGGTCCGTCCAGCTCCTGAACTCCACGGCCGGCACCTACATCGACCTCCCGACGCCGGTCCAGGACGCGACGGGCCTGCGCGTGAGCCTCCCGGCGGCGGCGCCGTTCACCGCCCAGGCGTACGTCCTGAAACTCACCTTCCGGGGCGGGATCCCGGCCCTGCGCCCGCTGCAGGGCGCCGTCGCCTTCCCGCGGGCACGGTACGGCGGCCCCGGCACAGCTCTCGGACTCGGCGACCACACCGCCGCCGACCTCGCCCTCGCCGGCCTCGACCGCCGCGCCCTCGCCTCCCTGCGCCTGGCCCCCGGCTACCAGTTGGTCGGCTACGCGCAGGACGACCTCACCGGCACGTCCTGGACCGTCTCCGCCGACAGCCCCGACCTCCGGTCCACGCCGATCGCCTCGCTGACGGTCCGCCTCGACCCGTCCGCGTACTTCAAGCTCCTCAACGTCACCAACGGCCTCGCCCTCGACAGCGGCGGCTCCGTCGCCTCCGGCTCGCCTCTCGGCCAGTGGACCTACGACGGCAGCCCCAACCTCCAGTGGCAGGCCGTCGACCTCGGCACCGGCTACTACAAGCTGGTCAACCGCACCAACGGCATGGTCGCCGACGGCTGGGGCGCCACCACCAACGGCTCACCCGTCCGCCAGACCGCCTGGAACGGCGGACCCAACCAGCAGTGGAAACTCACCCACCGGGGCGACGCCCGCTACTCCCTCACCAACCGCACCTCCGGCCTCGCCCTCGACGGCGGCGGCTCCGTCCCCTCCGGCTCCCCCGCCAAGCAGTGGACGTACGAGGCCAGCACCAACCTGATGTGGACGTTCGGCCTGGCGTGAAGCCGAGGCTCCGCGACCCCGGCGCTCACCAGCCCACCCGCGCCGCCACCGGCAGGTGGTCGCTTCCGGTCTCCGGCAGCAGCCACGCGTCGTGCGCCCGCACCCCCCGCACCAGGATCTGATCGATCCGGGCGACAGGAAGCCCCGCCGGCCAGCTGAAGCCGAAGCCCTGGCCGGCGAGGTCCTGGGCGGAGCGCAGGCGGGAGGTGAGGGGGGACAGGGCGCGGTCGTCGACGGTGCCGTTGAGGTCGCCGAGCAGGACGACCCGCTCACCCCGGTCCTCGGCGATCGCGTCGCCGAGGGCGCGGGCGTTGCGGTCGCGGGAGCCCGTGTCGAACCCGGCCGCGGAGGTGACGCGGACGGAGCCGAGGTGGGCGACGTAGACCGTGAGAGGGCCACGGGCGGTGGTGACCGTCGTGCGCAGGGCCCGGTTGGCGGGCAGTGTGACGGAGGCGGGCTTGGCGTCGCCCAGGGGGCCGACGTCCTGCTCGGTGTCGACCCGGCGCGTGTCCGTCAGGGGGAGCCTGCTCCAGACCCCGACCGTGCCCAGCACCATGTGGTGGGGGTACTCCCGCGCGAGCGCCCGCTCGTACGTGCCGCGCGCCTGAGGCGTGATCTCCTCCAGTCCCAGCACGTCCGCGCCGGACGCGGCGAGGGCCCGGGCCGTGCCGTCGGGGTCCGCGTTGCCGGCGCCGACGTTGTGGCTGACGAGGGTGAGGTCGCCGCCGGAGCGGGACTTGTCGGCGAACACCGGGCCGAAGAGGTGCAGCCACACCAGCGCCGGCAGCAGCACCGCGACGACGGCCGAGGCGGAACGCCGCCACAGCGCGACGCCGAGCAGGACCGGCACGCACACGCCGGACCAGGGCAGGAAGGTCTCCACCAGGCTTCCGACGCCGCCCCGGTCGGTCAGATGCGAGTGCGCCGACAGGAGCAGGCCCAGTGCGAGGGCTACAGCCGTCGGCACCGGGCCACGTCTCCACGGCCCCGGCCTCGTGAGGGCGTGGGCCGCGCGACGCGCGTGCGCACGCCACGTCCCGCCCGGCGCAGCCGTCCGCGTCGTCGGTTCGATCAGTTTCATGCCGCCAGTGAAGGCAGGCGTCTGTTGCCCTCGCGTATGCGGTTTTCGATACGCCGACGATATGCGCGGCCCCCTAGCCTGGACGGCATGCGTGTGCTGATCGTCGAGGACGAGCCCTACCTGGCGGAAGCCATCCGCGACGGCCTGCGGCTGGAGGCGATCGCGGCCGACATCGCGGGGGACGGCGACACCGCGCTGGAGCTGCTGGGCGTCAACGCGTACGACATCGCCGTCCTCGACCGGGACATCCCCGGGCCGTCCGGCGACGAGGTCGCCCGGCGCATCGTCGCCTCCGGCAGCGGGACGCCGATCCTCATGCTCACGGCGGCCGACCGGCTCGACGACAAGGCGTCCGGGTTCGGGCTCGGCGCGGACGACTATCTGACGAAACCGTTCGACCTGCGGGAACTGGTGATGCGGCTGAGGGCGCTCGACCGCAGGCGCGCGCATCACCGGCCACCGGTGCGAGAGATCGCGGGGCTGCGCCTCGACCCGTTCCGCCGGGAGGTGTACCGCGACGGACGCTATGTCGCGCTCACCCGCAAGCAGTTCGCCGTGCTCGACGTCCTCGTCGCCGCCGAGGGCGGGGTCGTCAGCGCCGAGGAACTGCTGGAGCGGGCGTGGGACGAGAACGCCGACCCGTTCACCAACGCCGTGCGCATCACGGTGTCGGCGCTGCGCAAGCGGCTCGGGGAACCCTGGCTCATCGTGACCGTGCCCGGGGTCGGGTACCGGATCGGGGCGGGGGAGCGCGGCTAGGGAGCCGGGGCTGAGCGTCCGTCCCGAACTCACGCTCAGCCATGCGGGGTTCCTGCTGGAACACCACCGTGCACAACCTCCCCACGACGTCCCCACACGTCGGCTGATCCTGAGCGACAACTGGCCGCTCAACAACCGGGATCAGCCTGACGTTGCCAGAGGTTGGTCAGGTGGGTGTGGAGGAGGGTTTGGGCCTGGTGGGGGGTGAGGTGGCCGATGAGGACGTGGGTGGTGAGGCCGTCGGTGAGGGCGAGGAGGGTGTGGGCTTCGAGGTGGGGGGTGGGGATGTGCGCTTCGGTGAGGAGACGGGTGAAGAGGTGGTGGAGGGCTGTGTAGTTGGACTGGAGCGTGGTGGCCAGTGGCTTGCTGACCGCTGCCTGGGCCACGAAGGCCAGCCAGACGCGGGCCTCGGCGCGGTGTTCCTCGGCGAGGAGTGAGACCTCGGTGGCCGCGTGGCCGAGGGCGGTGCGCGCGGACTGGGCGGGGCTGCTGAGGATACGGGCCCGGACGCGTTCGGTGATCCGCTCGCCGATGTGCCCGAGGGCGAACAGGAGCATCTCCTCCTTGGTGCGGAAGCACCGCTGGACGGCGCCCATGGACACCTGCGCGCGGGCGGCGACGTCACGGAGGGTCACGCCTTCGAGGCCGCGCTCGTCGGCGAGGGCGCAGACGGCCTCGGCGATGAGACGGCGCCGGCTCACGTGATCGACCTGCTTGGGCATACCCGGCCGCCTTCCTGCCGCACTTTATTCGATGCGCTCGCATCGGTATCAGGTTACAGTCGACGTTCCGATGCGAGCGCATCGGAATGGAGGGAAGCATCATGCAGGACGCCCTGTGGACCATGCCGGCCACCGCCCAGGCGCAGGCCGTACGCGACGGACACGTCTCCGCACGCGAGCTGATCGAGAGCCACCTCGACCGCATCGCCGAGGTCAACCCGCGGGTCAACGCGGTCACCCAGCTCATGGCGGACCGCGCATGCGACGCCGCGACACGAACGGACCGCCGCCGCGCCGCAGGCGAGCCGCTGGGCCCCCTCGCGGGCGTCCCGTTCACCGTGAAGGAGAGCACCGCCGTCGAGGGCGTCCCGACCACGTTCGGCACACCACGCTTCCGCGACCTCGTGGCCCCGGCCGACGCACCCCCGGTGGCCCGCCTGCGCGCGGCCGGCGCCATTCCCGTCGGGCACAGCAACATGCCGACCCTGATCCTGGCCGGGATGCACACCCGCAGCGAACTCTTCGGTGACACCGTCAACCCGTGGGACAGCTCCCGCACCCCGGGCGGCACCAGCGGCGGCGACGCCGTGGCCGTCGCCACCGGCATGGCGGCGCTCGGCCTCGGCAACGACTCCGGCGGATCCGTGCGCATCCCGGCCCAGTTCTGCGGCGTCGCCGGCCTGAAACCCACCACGGGCCGCTTCCCCGCCGACCACCGCGTCCTCGGCCCCGACGACCCGGGCCCGGCGTCCCAGACCCTGGTCACCGACGGCCCGCTCGCCCGGACCGTCGCCGACCTGCGGCTGGCCTACGAGACACTGGCCGGCACCGACCCACGGGACCCACGCGCCGTCCCCGTCCCCCTGTACGGCGAACCGCTCCCCGGCCCGGTGAAGGTCGCGGTCGTCGCCGACCCCGGCGGACACGGCGTCCACCCCGCGATCCGCGCGGCCGTCGACACCGCGGCCGACGCCCTGCGCGACGCCGGATACGACGTGCGCGACGTCCAGGACGTCCCACGGCTGGACGAGGCGCTTGAGGCGTACGGCCGGATCACCCTGACCGAGTTCGCCCCGACCTGGCCGGCCGTCCGCGGGCTGCTCGGCGAGGGCGGCGACCGCTACATCGCCCTGGCGATGGAGAAGACCTCGCCCGCGAGCACCGAGGAGTTCATGAAGCTCATGGGTACCTGGCTGAACATCCGCCGCTCCTGGGCCGAATTCCTCGACGACTACCCCCTGCTGCTCGGCCCCACCTTCACCGAACCCCCGGTCGAACCCGGCCTGGAGTCCCGCGACCGCACCGGCCGCGACCGGGTCGGCTCCGCCATGCGCCTGTGCACCGCGACCAGCTTCGTCGGCGTCCCCGCCATCGCCGTCCCGACCGGCACCACCGACGGCCTCCCCACGGGAGTCCAGATCATCGGACGCGCGTTCCGCGAGGACCTGTGCCTCGACGCGGCCCAGGCCGTCGAGGACCGCCTCGGAGTCCTCGCACCGATCGACCCGCGCGGGGGAGACCGGTAGCGGACGCGGCTACCCTGCCGGAACGCCCTACGAACCCAGCGCCGTCCCGGGCGGCTTCGACCTGCTCCGGAGCCGGGCCGCCGCGACACCGGAGGCGGTCGTCGCCCCGCTGCGGCAGCGCATGGGCCTGGTACCGGTCGCCGGAGAACTCCCCGAGACCTTGAGCCAGTGGCCCGGCGACGGGACGATCGCCCACGTCGAGGCGGAGTTCCACGGCGGCACCGGACAGCAGACCGCCGCCGTGTGGCGGGCCGGCGTACGGGTGTGGGGACCCCGCCGGACCCCGGCACGCGTGGCCGATCAACCCCGCGCTCGCCCTGCCCGGCGTCGTCCCGGGCAGCGCCGAGGACGCCTTCCTGGCGGTGGGCCTCGGCTGGGAACAGGACCGGGACGGCTGGGAGTCGGCCGGACGGAGCGCCCGGTGGGCGGCGACCTGCGACGCGTGGCAGCGGGAACGGGACAAGGAGGTGCGCGCCGCCGAGGAGGCGGAGAAGCGCAGGCGGCTCTCCGGCGTCCCGGCGGCGCTGGACGGCAAGGAGATCATGGAGCTGCCGGCGCTGCCGCCGGGCCCGCTGATCGGCGCCGCCACCCGCCGTCTCCAGGAACTGCACCTCGAACGCGGGCCGCTGCCGCGGGACGAGGCCGTGCGCCTGCTGCGGAGGTGGGCCGCGGACGTCTGACCGCGCGGTGAGGTGGACTGCGGAGGGCCGAAGCAGCTCCCCGCCACCCCAGTGCCGGACCTGACGTACCGCGACCTCCCCGCGCTCCGGCGCTGTCCGAAGGGTTGACCCCGGTAGGTCGCGTCGTTAACTTGCGAAAGGTCTGCCACTTGGACGCTGTTCAGGGTACGGAACATGTCGGCGGCAACTCCCCTCGCGCAGAGCACATCCGTGTGCGGATGCCTGCGGAGGTGGGAGCGCTCCCAGAGCCAGGAGGAGGAGACGTGGCACAGAGTCGCAACGGGGTGAGCCGGAGGGGCGTGCTGGCGGCGATGGGGGCGCTGCCCGTGCTCGCCGCCACCGCGGGCGAGGCCGTCGCCGCGACCGCCGTCATCGACCCGTCGGTGAGCAGGCAGGTCATCCGGGGGTTCGGCGGGATGAACCACACCGCGTGGATCGGCGATCTGACGCCGGCGCAGCGGGAGACGGCGTTCGGGGCGGGGGACGGGCAGCTCGGGTTCTCGGTGCTGCGGATCCCCGTCCCGGAGGACCGCGCCGCGTGGAGCCGCGACCTGGCGACGGCGCAACGCGCGTCCGCGCTCGGGGCCACGGTCATCGCCTCGCCGTGGAACCCGCCCGCCTCGATGACCGAGACGTTCGTACGGGGCACCCAGACCGACGCGCGGCGGCTGCGGCACGACATGTACGGGGCGTACGCGCGGCACCTGGACGACTTCACCGTCCACATGCGCGACAACGGCGTGAACCTGTACGGGATCTCGGTGCAGAACGAACCGGACTACGCGCACGACTGGACGTGGTGGACGGCCGCCGAGCTGGTCCGCTTCCTGCGGGAGAACGCCGGCACGATCAGCACCAGGGTCATCGCGCCGGAGTCGTTCCAGTACCTGAAGAACATGTCGGACCCGATCCTGAACGACCCGGTGGCACTGGCCAACACGGACATCATCGGCGCCCACCTGTACGGCACCTCGCTCGGCAACTTCCCCTACCCCCTGTTCCGGCAGAAGGGCGCGGGCAAGGAGCTGTGGATGACGGAGGTCTACCACCCGAACAGCTCGGACTCGGCGGACCTGTGGCCCCAGGCGCTGGACGTGGGGGAGCACATCCACCACGCGATGGTCGACGCCGAGTTCCAGGCGTACGTCTGGTGGTACATCCGGCGCGGCTACGGACCCATGCGCGAGGACGGCCGGCTCAGCAAGCGCGGCGCGGCCATGGCCCACTTCGCGAGGTTCGTCCGCCCCGGCTACGTCCGGATCCAGGCGACGGCCAACCCGGTGGCGAACCTGTGGGTCTCCGCGTACCGGGGCGGCGGCTCCACGGTCGTCGTCGCCGTCAACAAGGGGACCGGCGCGGTGAGCCAGCAGTTCAGGCTGGTGAACAGCGCGCCGTCGGGCGTCTCGTCGTGGGTGACGGACGCGGGCCGCAACGTCGCGTCCCTCGGGACGGCCGGGGTGTCGAACGGGTCGTTCACGGCGACGCTGCCGGCGCGCAGCGCGATGACGTTCGTACTGCGCTGAGTCCCCCGGCCCGCCCCGGAATCGGCCACACCGTTTGGCCGAAGTGACAGTCTCAGCCGGACCCCGGGTCCCGGTAGCGTCACCCGTGCCAGTAGTGCACCATCCCCCCACTCAGGCCGCGAACCGGTGTGGAGGGCACCCGTCCCGACTCCGGTGACCTCCGCGCGTTCGCCGCCCATAGGAGGACCACGGTGAAACTTCGCACCAGGAACGCGGCGATCGTCGGCAGCCTCTGCCTCGTCGCCTCCCTCGCACTGACCACGGCGTCCGCCGACGCACAGGACGAACAGGCGGCGCAGGTCTCGCTGACCACCGTCGCCACGGCCGCGAGCCCGATCGCCGGCGCGGCCGGCCCCGGCGGCACGCTCTGGATCGCCGAACGCGCCGGAAAAGTACGCGTACTGAAGGACGGCGTGCTCGGCGCGCCCGTCCTCGACATCTCCGACCAGACGACCACCGACGTCGAGCGCGGCCTGCTCGGCATCGCGTTCGACAAGCGCTTCGCGCACTTCTATGTCTCCTACACCAACCTTGAAGGCACCAGCACCATCGACGAGTACGCCGTCCGCAACGGCCAGATCAGGCCGAACACGCGGCGCACCGTCCTCACCCAGACCCAGCCCTTCGCCAACCACAACGGCGGCGACATCCACTTCGGCCCCGACGGCTACCTCTACATCGCCTTCGGTGACGGCGGGTCCGGTGGCGACCCCCAGGGCAACGGCCAGAAACTCGACACGTTCCTCGGCAAGATCCTGCGCATCGACCCGCGCGGCGCCAGGCCGTACGCGGTCCCCCGGGACAACCCGTTCGTGCGCACGCCCGGCGCCAAAGGCGAGATCTGGGCGTACGGGCTGCGCAACCCCTGGCGGTTCTCCTTCGACTCCGCCAACGGCGACCTCCTCATCGGCGACGTCGGCCAGGACGCCTGGGAAGAGGTCGACTGGGCCCCGGCGCGCGACAAGGGCGGCGAGAACTACGGCTGGAACCAGATGGAGGGCAACCACCCCTACCTGGGCGGTACCGCGCCCGCCGACCACGTCCCGCCGGTTTACGAGTACGACCGCTCCGGCGCCGCCTGCTCCGTGACCGGCGGCTACGTCTACCGGGGCGAGGCCATCCCCGCTCTCAAGGGCAAGTACGTCTTCAGCGACGTCTGCGACAGCGGCCTCCAGGCCCTGACCATGAACAACGGCCAGGTGACCGGCGTCACCGACCTCGGCGCCGGCCTCGGCCGGGGCATCGCCTCCTTCGCCCAGGACGGCAAGGGCGAGCTGTACGTCCTCGACCTCCTGAACGGCGGCATCCTGCGCATCGACCCGGCGTGAGGCAACCACGCCGAGTCTGACCGACGGGCACCGGGGCGGGGGCCGCCCGGTGCCCGTCGGCATGGGTGCCGGCCATTGATTTCCCTGGTCAGGAGGGGGTGCCGATCAATTCGGGGCTGATCAAAGTGGTCCCTGCCCGGCCGGTTCCGCAGGAGGCGGACGGGTGATCAGGGCCTCCGGCGGTGCCCATCCCCACCGTCGCCGGGGGCCCTGGAGACCACTTGCACGCGGCCCGCGGACCTCCGCCGGCCACCTTCCCCAGGGAGCTGTATTCATGGACCGCGCACAGACCAAGCGCGCCGGACGTCGTCTCGGCCGGGCCGCCGGGGCGGTCGCGGCGCTCGCGTTCGGGGCGTCGCTGCTCGGCGCTCCGAACGCCGTGGCCGAGGACACGCCCAGCACCAGGCAGCTGCTCGACGCGTGCAGCTGGGCCGACCTCTGCGAGTTCCACCCGCAGAGCTACTGGACGTACGCGGGCCCCGCCCACCAGGTCGGCAGCACGGCCTTCAACTGCGGCAGCCAGACCAACCAGCACCGCATCGACTGGTCCGACACGACCGGCACCACCAACTCGGTCGGCGTCTCGGTCAGCGGCGGCGTGAAGTTCTTCGAGGTCTTCGAGGCCGAGATCCAGGCCACCTACGGCCACACCTGGCAGGCGTCGCACACCGAGAGCCAGGGCGAGACCGTCAACATCCCGCCGGGCTCCAAGGGCTGGGTCGAGCGCGGCACGCCCAAGCAGCAGGCCACCGGCTGGTACGAGATCCACTTCCGGACCCGCTACTACGGCCACTACATCTGGTACGTCCACGACTACAAGTCGTCCGGTTACTACGGCGGCGACGCCAAGCTGGGCTACGTCAACCACAAGGACGCCCGGATGAGCCAGACCGAGCGCAACCAGCACTGCCGCTGACCCGGTCCCGGTGCCGGCACCCGGCCCCGCGCGCGCGGCGGCGCGCGGGGCCGCGTGCCCCATCCCCCCTGCCCTCGCGGCTTCTCCGTACAGAACATCCGACAGAACAGAAGTGACCCGACCGATGACCCGACGCCCGCTGCGCACGGCCGCCCTCGCCCTCTGCTCGCTCCTGCTCGCCGGCTGCGGCGGCACGGCGGCGACCGGCACCACGGTGTCGTCGGGCGACCACCAGGGCCCGCTGGTGATCGGCAGCGACAACGCGCCGGAGAGCCGGATCGTGGCCGCGCTCTACGAGGCGACCCTGACCGGGGCCGGTGAGCCGGTCCAGACGGCCCTCACCCCCTACGCGACCCCCGCCGACAGCGCGCGTGCCGTCGTGCGGGGCGAGATCAGCCTCGCCCCCGCCTACGAGACCGCCCTGCTGCGGGCCATGCCCGGCGGCGGCACCCGGCCCGGCGACATGGCGGCGACGCTCAGCATGGCCCTGCCGCCCGGCGTCGTCGCGCTGCGCCCGGCCCGCGCCGAGCGCGGCGTGGTCCTGGCCGTCACCGAGGAGCTGGCCCACCGCCACGCCCTGCGCGGCCTGCCCGACCTGCGGCGCGCGGGCGCCCGTCTCACCCTGGGCGGCCCGGCGGCCGGTGACCCGGACGCCCCCTCGCCGGCCGCGCTGGCGAAGGCGTACGGCGTCACCTTCACGACGGCACCGAAGGCCGGCACCCCCG
The DNA here is from genome assembly GCF_014489635.1 of Streptomyces roseirectus. Taxonomy (NCBI): domain Bacteria; kingdom Bacillati; phylum Actinomycetota; class Actinomycetes; order Kitasatosporales; family Streptomycetaceae; genus Streptomyces; species Streptomyces roseirectus. The sequence continues at coordinate 9,743,549 of NZ_CP060828.1, forward strand.
ACGTCCTGGTCCTGCGCGGCACGGACCCCGTGATCGCCCGCCGGGGCCTGGTGGTGCTGGCCGACCCCGCGGCCGTCGTCCCGCCCGAACACGTCCTCCCGCTCGCCGACGCGGCGGGCGCGGGCCGGACCGCCAGGGACGCGCTCGGCCGGCTCGGTGCCCGGCTGACCACGACCGAGCTGGCCGCGCTCACGGCCCGCGTCGAGGCGGGCCAGTCACCCGCCGAGGCGGCCGCGGCATGGCTGCGGTCCCACGGACTCACCACCTGAGTTCCACCTACTTCAACACCAGCAGAAAGCAACCGTCCCCATGCGTACTCTCCTCAACAAGGTCACCGTGCCCGCGCTCGCGCTGGGCGCCCTGTGCGTCGGACTGGCGCTGCCCGGCACCGCCAGCGCCGACCAGGTCGACAGCGCGCAGCTCAAGGTCTGCAACAACAACTCGCGCCCGCTGAGATTCTTCCTCGTCGGCTACAACCAGTTCCACGACTGGACCGGCTCCCGCTTCTGGGACGTCCCGGCGAACGGCTGCACCACGGCCTGGGACTACTGGTGGCAGACGGACCGCTCGGTCGAGTTCCACTACGAGCGCTCCAACATCGGCTGGCACACGAAGTTCGTCTACATCCCCCGCCAGCGCGACGGCGGCACCTCGACGTACTCGATCAACTGACGGCCGGAGCGCCTTTGCCGACGGTTTGCCCACCTGTCACCTACCGGACATCCACACCCTTCACCGTCTGTGAAGAGGTCGCGCGCCATCCGGTCAAGAGCCTCACTCCCGTAAGGCTCGGACGTAGGCAGGACACGTGGCAGGCCGTCCAGAACTCCCCGTGGACCCCGAGGCCGGTCCCGTCCAGCGGCTCGCCCACACCCTGCGTGAACTGCGGCGGGCCGCCGGCGGACCGGCCTACCGGGCCATGGCGAAGACCGCGGGCTTCGCCGCGACGACCCTCTCCCAGGCGGCGGCCGGCGAACGCCTGCCTTCCTGGCCGGTCGTCGAGGGCTACGCCCGCGCCTGCGGAGCCGACCCCGCGCCCCTGGAACCCCTGTGGAAAGCGGCGCAGGAACGGGTCAGCCACGCCGTGCGCGAACCCGACGAGGACGAGCGCTCCCCGTACCGGGGACTGACCCGCTACGAGACCGACGACCGGGACCTGTTCTTCGGCCGGGACCGGGCAGTCGGCGAACTCAAACGCCTCGTGTGCGAACAGCGCCTCGCCGTCCTCTTCGGCGCCTCCGGCAGCGGCAAGTCCTCCCTGCTGCGCGCCGGCCTCATCCCCCACCTGCGCGAGGAGGCCGCCGCGTACGGCAGGCCCGCCGTCCTGCGCGTCCTCACCCCGGGACCCAGACCGGCCACCACCTACGGCCACCTCCTCACCCCCGCCGACGACGAACCGGAGAGCTGGGTCGTCGTCGACCAGTTCGAGGAAGTCTTCACCCTGTGCCGGGACACGGAGGAACGCACCCGGTTCATCGACCTGCTGCTCGCCGCCCGCGACCCGGACACCCGGCTGCGCGTCCTGATCGCCGTCCGCGCCGACTTCTACGCCCGCTGCGGCGAACACCGCCGCCTGGCCGACGAACTGTGCGGCGCCGGCCTGATGCTCGGCCCCCTGACGGCGGACGAACTGCGCGAGGTGATCGTCGGACCCGCGCGGCAGGCCGGACTGCTCGTCGAGCGAGAACTCACCGCACGCCTCGTCGAGGAGGTGAGCGGACGGCCCGAAGCGCTGCCCATGCTCTCCCACGCCCTCCTGGAGACCTGGCGCCGAAGACGCGGCCGCGCCCTGACCCTCGCCGCCTACGAGGCGGCCGGCGGAGTGCGCGGCGCCATCGCCGAGACCGCCGAGGAGCTGTACCGCGGCCTCACCCCCGCCCAGGCCCGCATCGCCCGGCACCTGCTGCTGCGCATGGTCGAACCCGGCCTCGGCGCCACCCCCGACACCCGCCGCCCGCTGCCGTGCGCCGAACTCGCCGAGCACACCAACCCGGACGTCCCGGTCGTCGTCGACCGGCTCACCCGCGCCCGGCTGCTCACCGCCGACCAGGACGGCGTCCAGCTCGCCCACGAGGCCCTGATCACCGGCTGGCCCCGGCTCACCGGCTGGGTCGAGGAGGACCGCGACCGGCTGCGCCACCGCTCCCGGCTCACCGAGGTCGCCCGCGCCTGGCACGAGCACGGCCGCGACCCCGGCGCCCTCTACCGGGGCACCGCGCTGGCCCGCGCCGAGGAACTGTTCCCCGACCACGACCTGCTGACCCGCACGGAACAGGCGTTCCTCACCGCCGCCCTCGACGCCCGCGACACCGAACGGCACTCCGCCGCCCGCGCCGCCCGCCGCCACCGACGACTCCTCACCACCCTGGCCGCCGTCCTCGCGACCGCCCTGGCCGTGGCGACCGTCGCCTGGTCCCAGCACCGCTCCGACGAGCGGCAGCGCGCCGCCATCGCCGCCCGCCGCGTGGCCGCCGTCGCCGACGCGCTGCGCACCACCGACCCCCGCTCCGCGCTCCTGCTCGGCGTCGCCGCCTGGCGCATCGCCCCGCTCCCCGAGACCCGCCGCGCCCTGCTCGGCTCGCTCGCCCAGCCCGAGGCGGACGCCTTCACCGACCCCGCCCCCGGCACCACCCCGCGCCGCTTCCTCCTCGACTCCGGCCGCACCCTGCTCAGCGTCACCGGCGGCCACTGGACGGCCTGGGACGTCGCCACCCACACCAGGACCAGGGGCGGCGCACTGCCCGACGGCGAGGCACTGGACGCCGGCACCGACGGCCGCGTCATCGCCGTCTCCCGACCCGAGGGCATCCGGCTGTGGGACACCCGCGCGGGCCGCTGGACGGGCGGCCCGGCACCCCTGCCGCTGTGGACGATCATCCGGCTCGGCCACGACGACGCGCTGGTCAGGGACACCGAGGACGGCCGGGTCCGGCTGCGCGCCGTCGGCGACGGGCGCGTCCTGTTCGAGATCCCCTCGCCCGGCGCCGCCGACCCCGTCCTCAGCACCGACGACCGCACGGCGGCGGTCTGCCCCGCCCATGGCGCCCCCCAGGTCTGGGACACCGCCGCCCGCCGCAGGCTCCCCGGCGCCTGGGAGCACGCCGCCGGCCTGTGCGACCCCGCCCCCGACGGGGACACGCCCACCACCGTGCACCTGGACCACGGCCGCCTCCTCGTCCTGACCGCCGACACCGTCCACGTCTGGGACGTCCGCACCGGCAAGGCCCTCGCCACCGTGAGCGACAGCGGCGTCTCCTACGCGTCCCTCAGCGCCGACGGCGCCTTCCTCGTGACCACCGACCCCGGCGAACTGCGCGTGTGGCGGCTGTCCGACCCCGACGCGCCGGTACTGCGTCACGGCCTCGACAACCAGAACCCCTACGACGGCCCCGCCTGGGACCCCGGCCGCCCTGCCCTGCGCTACCTGGAGGGCGGCACCGTCCACACCCTGGACGTCGCCGCGGCCGTCACCCCCGCCTGGCGGACCACTCCGCCCGACCAGGTCCTGCTGAGCCCCGACGGCACCACTGTCGCCACCGCCGAACGCACCGGCGGCCACTACACGTTCCGCCTCGCCTCCACCCGCGGCGGCGCCGCCCGTACCCTCCCCGCCCCACCGCTCCCGGTCGCCGCCGACCCCGCGGACATCGCGCCCCTGATGGCGTTCGACCCGCACGGCACGGCCTTCGCCTACGGGTTCTCCGCACATGGCCTGCCCACCACCGGCCAGCACCTCACCGTGTGGGACACCCGCCGCAGCCGCGTCCTGCACACCCTCGACCTCGCGCCCACCCCCGCCGAACCCATCGTCACTCTCGCCCTGGGCCCCGCGGGCCGCACCCTCCACCTCGTCCGCATCCAGCCCCCCGGCAACCTCGGGGCCGAGACCTGGGACACGGCAGGCAACCGCCGCACCCGCGCCGTCCCCGGCCTCGCCGGACCGGTCCTGGCCGTCAGCCCCGACGGCCGGCTCCTCGTCGGCGACAACGAGGTGACCCTCCTGCCCGCCGGCCCCCCGACCGACCGCGACCTCGTCCTCGGCGAGGAGATCAGCGCCCTCGCCTTCGGCGCCGACGGCACACAGCTCGCCGCGGGCGCCGCCACCGGCCGCGTCGCCCTGTGGGACGGACAGCTGTGGCAACGCGCAGGCATCCTGCGCAACGCCTTCCCGCCGTCGCTCGGCGGCACCCCGGAATCCGTCAGCGCGCTCGCCCTCAGCCCCGACGGCACCACCCTCGCCGTCGGCGGCAGCACCGGCACCCTCCAGCTCTGGGACACCCGCACCCAGCAGCCCCTCGGCTCCCCCCTCACCACCCCCGGCGACGCCGTGCGGACCCTCGCCTTCAGCCGCGACGGCGCCACCCTGTACGCGGGCAGCACACACGTCCCCGTCCAGCGCTACACCGTCGACCCGGACCGGGCGGTCCACGAGGTCTGCGCACGGGCCGGCGGTACCGGACTGACCCCGGAGCGCTGGCGGGCGTACATCCCCGACGCCCCCTACCGGAGCCTGTGCGACTGAACCGCGTTTTGCGAAGGGTTTAATTCCGGTAAGCGGCCTCTCCACGCCCCGGAATTTCCCCGAAGATTCTTTTATCGCCGATCAAGAGGGGACCAGCTCCCACGCAATGGAGATCACCTTCCGGCCTGCCCACAGTATTGCGGAGCGCCGGGCGGGTCGCTACGCTGAGCGCTCCCCGTGGGGAGGGTCCGCTGTGAGAGCACAGGGTGAATTATCGCCGCTCTCCTGGTTTATTCGGAGACGGGACTTTCGATTATTCTGGACGGCCGGCGCGATAGACGGACTCGGCTCTCACGCGTCCGTCCTCGTTCTTCCCCTGGTATTGCTGGGGGCCGGATATCCGCCGGGCCTCGTGGGAATGCTCGCGTCCACGGCGATGGTGAGCGGCCTCGTGGCCTCCCCGTTCGCCGGCGTCCTCGCCGACCGCCTGCCCCGCAAACCCCTGATGATCTGCTCCGCGCTCGTCTCGAGCGCCGCCATGGCGACGGTGTGCGCCGCCGTGGCGTGGGGCGAGACCGTCTTCGCCCACCTGCTCGCCGCCGCCGTCACCGAACAGGTCGCGAGCGCCTGCTACACGGCCGCCGCCCACGGTACGATCCGCCGGCTCGTCCCGCCCGCCGACTACCCCCGCGCGATCGGCAGCCTCCAGGCCCGTGACCAGGCCACCCAGATCGCCGGTCCCGCCCTCGGCGGCGTCCTCTACCAGACGGCCCGCTGGGTCCCCTTCCTCGCCGACGCCCTCTCCTTCCTCCTGTCCGCCGTCCACGTCCGCGCGATGCGCGCCGACCTGACGCCCGAACGCGACGGCCCGCCCGCCTCGTTCACCGCCGACCTGGCCCGGGGCGTGCGGTTCGTGTGGACCGACGGGTTCCTGCGCTTCGTCATGCTGTGGACCGCCGGGCTCAACGCCGTGCTCGGCGCCCTCTACTACCACGCCGTCTTCAGCGCCCAGGCGCGCGGCGCCAGCGCCTCCTCCATCGGCCTGATCCTCACCGTCTCCGGCGTCGGCGGACTCGCCGGGGCGCTCGCCGCGCCCTGGCTGGTGCGGCGCCTGCCCGGCGCGCTGGTCGTCACGGCCGCCTCCTGGGCCATGGTGCCGATGGCCGCAGGTCTCGCGTTCACCACCACGACCTGGGGATACGGGCTGCTGCTCGCCACCGTCACCTGCGCCGCGCCGTCCGTCGTCATCGTCCTGCACGCGCGCGCCGTCCTCGTCGTGCCCGACGCCCTCCAGGCCCGCGTCGGCACCGTGCTGGGCACGGCCGGCGAAGGGCTCGCCGCTCTCGCGCCCCTCGCCGCCGGCGTCCTGGTCTCCGCGTACGGCGGCCGGACCGTGGGGCTCGGCTGCGCGGGTGCCCTGAGCCTGCTGGCGCTGTACGCGACCCGCGGCGCGACCCACCTGCGCGGCGACGGCCCCGACGGCACACCGGAGGCGCCCCGCCTTTCCGCGCCCGAGGGGAGCGCGCGGTGACCGGGCGCGGCTACGGCGTCTACCGGCCCGTCCTGCCGGCGGTCTGCCCCACCGACCCCGGCCGGATGGCCTACGCGGGCGACGCCGACGGCCGGTGCGAGATCTTCGCCTGGGACAACGCCACCGCCGTCCCCCGCCAGGTGACCGACCGCCCCCACGGCACCCTGCTGCACGCCATCGACGCCGACGCGGCGATCTGGTGGTTCGACGAGGACCGCCGGGGCCACGGACACTGGCGGGTCCAGGACTTCACCGGCGGCCCGCACACCCTGGCGCTCCCCGGCGCCGCCCCCGGCCGCCCGCGCGGCCTGGCCATGACCGACACCGGGCTCGTGGCCGCCGGGCTCGGCGACCCCGACGGACTGCGCGTCCACCTCGGCCGGCGCGGCGGCCCCCACACCCTCGCGCTGCGCGCCGGCCCCGACACCCGGCTGAGCGACCTCGCCCCGCACGGCGACCTCCTCGCCGTCTCGGGCCCCGCCCACGCCCCGCACGCGGTCACCCTCGCCACCCCCGACGGCACCACCCTCGCCACCCTCCCCGGCACCGAGGGCCGCCTCTGGGCCCTCGGCTTCCGCCCCAACGCCGCCGAACCCCGGCTGCTGGTCATGTGCGAACGCGACGGCCGCTACCGCCTCGGCACCTGGCGCCCGCGGCGGGGGATCGAGCTGTACCCGTGGTGCGCGTTCGACACCGAGACCACCGCCCGCTGGTACCCGGACGGCGACCGGATCCTGCTCCGCCAGGACCGCCACGGCCGCAGCCGCCTGTTCACCGCCGACCCCGCCCGCCACACCGTCACCGCCCTGCCCGTCCCCGCCGGCAGCGTCCTCGACGCCGCCCCGCGCGCCGACGGCGACGTCCACTACCTCTGGACCGACGCCGTCACCCCGCCCCGCGTCCGGTCACTGTCGGGCACGCGGCTGCCGGGCGCGGACGGCTGGCCGCTGCCCCCCTTCGGCCGCCACCGCGACCTGTGGACGCCCGGACCCGACGGCCCCGTCCACACCCTGCTCACCCTCCCCGCCGACCGGACCCCGCCCCACCCGCTGGTGTTCCTCGTCCACGGCGGCCCCGCCGACCACGACCGCGACGCCTACCATCCCATGGTCCACTCCCTCGCCGGCTCCGGGTTCGCCGTGGCCCGGGTCAACTACCGGGGCTCCACCGGATACGGGCCCGCCTGGCGCGCCGCCCACTCCGACGGCGTCGGCCACACCCAGGTCGCCGACCTGGTCCGGGTCCGCGCCGACCTGCTGCGCCGGGGCGTCGGCCGCGCGGGCGCCGTCGGTCTGTGCGGCACCTCCTGGGGCGGCTACCTCGTCCTCCTCGCCCTCGGGACACACCCGGCGCTGTGGGACGCCGGGGTCGCCGTCAAACCCGTCGCCGACTGCGCGACCGCCTTCCGCCACGCCACCCCGGCGCTGCGGGCCGTGGACACCGCCCTGTTCGGCGGCACCCCCGACCAGGTGCCCGAACGGTACGCGCGCGCCTCGCCCACGACGTACGCGCGCGAGGTCCGCGCGCCCCTGCTCGTCGTCGCCGCCCGCAACGACGTCAAGTGCCCGCCCGAGCAGATCGAGGTGTACCTCGCCGCACTGCGCGCGGGCGCCATCCGTCACGAGGCGGTGTGGCTGGATTCGGGACACGACGGCTATGACGGCGCCGAACACGTCGCCGTCATGGAACGGTCCCTGCGCTTCCTCGACCGCGGCCTCACCGCCGCCCCCGACGTCCCGGCCGCGCAGTGAGCCGGGGTGAACAGCACCATGACCCAGCCCGTCCGATCGACAGAAAGGGGGTGTATGTCATGCAGAAGGACATCTTTCACGACGACCCGCTGGAGGACACCGACGAGAACCGCGCTGTCGGAGTCGGCGTAGTCGTGCGGTTCCGCAACGCGGACGAGCAGGAGCACGAGGAGCAGTAGCACCACCGGGGGCCGGCCCGCGCTGAGCCCGCGGACCGGCCCCCGCCCGGCCGCCCGAACCCGACCCGTGAAAAGAGGCAAGCCGTGCGCGTACTCCTGGTGAACATGCCCTGGGCGCCGATCGATCTCCCGTCGCTCGCCCTCGGAATTCTCAAGCACGGCGTCGACGAACACGTTCCCGGCGGCCGGGCCGAGGTCATGCACGCCAACATCGATTTCGTGGACTGGGTGACGGAACGGACCGAATTCTCTCTGGGGGACTACGGTTACTACTCGCTCGCCTCCTATTTCCTCGGCTGCGGCGACTGGGTTTTCTCCTCCGCCCTCTACGACGACCCCCGGTGGCGGATCACGGAATTCACCGAGGCCATGAACGACCGGCTGTCCCGCGAACGGATGGCGATGACGCTGGAACTGCACCGGGCGGCCCCCGAATTCGTCCGCCACATCGCCGAACGCGTCGTCTCCCTCGCCCCGGACGTCGTCGGCTTCACCTCCACCTTCCAGCAGAACACCGCCGCCCTCGCCGCCGCCCGGCACGTCAAACGCCTCGCCCCCGAGATCGTGACCGTCATGGGCGGCGCCAACTGCGACGGCGCCCAGGGCGAGGCCGTGCACCGCAACTTCCCCTTCGTCGACCACGTCGTGCGCGGCGAGGGCGAGGCGTCCTTCCCCGCCCTGCTCAGGGCCCTCGACGGGGACGGCGACCTCGCCGACGTCCCCGGGCTGTGCCGGCGCGGCGCGGACGGCGCCTCCACGGCGAACGCCATGAGCACGACGCCGCTGCCGCCCGCCGCGATCCTCTCGCCCGACTACACCGGGTACTTCGAACGGCTCGCGGCCTCCGCCGCCCGCTCGTGGGTGGAACCGAAACTCGTCGTCGAGGGCGCGCGCGGATGCTGGTGGGGCGAGAAGCACCACTGCACGTTCTGCGGGCTCAACGGCTCGTTCATGCAGTTCCGCAGCAAGGACCCCGGCGCCTTCTTCGACGAGATCGTCGACCTCGTGCGCCGGCACCGGATCCTCGACATGTACGTCGTCGACAACATCCTCGACATGGGCTACCTCTCCTCGCTGCTGCCGAGGATCATCGAGAGCGGCCTCGACCTGCGCATGCACTACGAGATCAAGTCGAACATGCGCAGCGGCCAGCTCCAGACCCTCGCCGACGCGGGCCTCATCTACGTCCAGCCCGGCATCGAGAGCCTGAGCAGCCGGGTGCTCGGCCTGATGGACAAGGGCGTCACCGGCTGCCAGAACGTCCGCATGATGCGGGACGGCGCCGCCGCCGGCCTCTCGGTGGTGTGGAACTACCTCCACGGGTTCCCCGGCGAGGACGCCGAGGACTACGACGAGGTGACGGTCCAGCTCCCCGCCCTCGAACACCTCCACCCGCCGGTCGAGGAGTCCGCCAGGATCGCCATCGAACGCTTCAGCCCCTACTTCAACAACCCCGGCCTCGGCTTCTCGGACCTGCGGCCCGCCGAACCGTACCGGCTCATCTACGACCTGCCCGAACCCGAGATGTTCGACCTCGCCTACGTCTTCGACGTACCGCCGCGCGGCGTCGGCGAGGACGTCGTGGAACGCCTCAACGCGGCGATCAGGCAGTGGAAGCGGTCCTACGCCGGCAGCCGGCTCACCTACTGCGACCTCGGCGACCGCATCGTCCTCGTCAGCGTCCGGCGCGCTTTCGACTGGCATGTCCGGGAACTGACCTCGCCCGTCGACGTCGCCCTGTTCCGCCTCCTCGACCAGCCCCACTCGGTGGCGGCGGCCGTCCGCAAACTCCGCGCCGGGCACGGCGAGCCGGCCGGGGACGGCGAGGTGCGGGAGATCCTGCGGCGCTGGCGGGAACTGGGGCTGGTCTTCGAGAACGGGGGACACGTGGTGCAGGTCGCGGTGCCCGGCGTCAACGAGGAGCTGCTGCGGATGCACGCGCTGCGGCAGCCCACGGCGCAGGAACCGGCACCGGCACCGGCGTGAACGCGCGGGTCGCCGAAGTTGAGGCCGAAGAGACCGAAGTTGGCACAGCCGAAGTCGAAACGGCCGCGGCCGAAGCCGTCGAAGCCGAAGCCGCCAAGTCGCAGCAGCCGCCCGAGGAGATCCGACGATGACCGCAGCACCCGCCCCCGCCCCGCCGTACGCCTTCACGGTGACGGCCTGGCGCGACCACGACGCCGCCGCGAACGCGCTCCCGGGCATGCGCCTCGACCCGCGGACCGTCGACGGCGCCGGCGGCGAGGCCGCGCGACGGCTGTTCGACGCCGGGGCCCGCCGCGTCGCCCTGCCCCGCCCCGTCGACCTCACCGACGAGTCCGACGCCGCCTGGACGGTCCGCGCGCTGAGCTTCGTCGGAGACCTCACCAGCCTCGCCGTCGCCGTCGACTGGCAGGTGCGGCCCGCGCCCGGAGCCGACACCTGGATCCCCCTCAGCCACCTCCACCCCCCGACGGCGCTCCTCGGCGCGCCGGACGCGGACGCGGCGCTGCGGCGCTGGCGGGACGGCTACTACATCTGCAAGTGCGTCTACCGGCAGGGACCCGGATTCATCCAGGTCCGCGACCGCCGCCGAGGTGAACTGCGCCGGTTCACCATCGACGAGCCCGAATACCGGGCGGCGATCGGCCTCCTCGCCGACGGAGCCCCGATCGCCGCCCTCCCCACCGCCGTCACCGACGACTTCCTCCAGGAGGAGCTGGCCGCGCGCGTCGGGGAGTTCCTGTGGTGGATGCCCTACCGCGTCCGCAGGTGGTCACAGGCGCCGAGGGTGATCTGACCGGTTGTCCCGTGTGGTCGAAGCGCTTCGACGAAATGCTTCACCGGTGAAGGAAGTGTGCGTTCCTGTGTGAAGCCTTGCTGTTCAGACATCCCATTAATACGGTCTGCGGACGCAAGCGCTTCGACAGTGCCCATCTGAGCCGTCCTTGGAGGCACACATGAGAGGGCAACCCCGCACACCCGTCAACCGCCAACCGGCCGGGATCGGCCGGTTGGCCGTGATCGTCGCCGTCATCGCCGGATTCCTGAGCTTCGCCTCCCCGGCGCAGGCCCAGGTGTACTCCACCTGTGACCGGTGGGGTCAGTACACCCAGGGCACCTGGACGGTCTACAACAACATCTGGGGCGAGAACCACGGCCCGCAGTGCCTGACCGTCGACAGCATCAAGTCCTGGCACGCCGACGCCCAGCACTCCGGCGGCGGGATCAAGTCCTACCCGAACACCTCGGTCCGCCCCCAGACGCCGCTGGCCCAGCTGAACTCGGCGGGCTTCTGGTACAGCACGTCGTCGGCTCCCGTCGGCGGCAGCGATCACTGGAACTGGACGAGCGACCTCTGGTCGACCGGCAACCAGGACGAGATCATGGTCTTCACCAGCTGGTCGGGCGGAACGGCAGGCGGCTGGGGACGGCAGATCGCGTCCGACGTGACCATCGGCGGCATCCGGTACGCGTCGGTCTGGCAGGCCGACCCCGGCTGGAACGTCCTCCAGCTCATCCCCGCCCAGCAGACCGACACCGGCAGCATCGACGCCGCGGCGGTCTGGCGCTGGGCCGCGTCGCGGAACCTCCTGCGCAACACCACCTTCGACACGATGCAGTTCGGCCTGGAGATCACCTCGACCAGCGGCGTGCAGAAGCGATACGCGCTGAACGCCTACAGCGCCTGGTGGAGCAACACCTCCGGCGGCGGATCGAGCATCTAGCCGCGCCATACACATCACGCGCACCCCGCGGTCGGGCGGGGTGTGCGTGTCAGTCCAGCAGGGCGGCCGTGAACACCTCGCGGTGTGCCCTCAGCCACTTCTCGATGCGGTCCCAGCGCTGCCAGCCGCCGCGTTCGGACAGGGCCCGCGTGTAGACGGGGTCCCCGTCGGCCACCCGGCCGGCGACGAACGCCCGGCAGGACGCGGTGGCCTCCTCGATGACGGCGGGCAACTCGGCGCGCTCCTGCGGGGAGAGGCCGTACCCGTCGGCGAGGATCCGCAGCCGCGCCGGGACGTCCAGCCCCGGGGGATGAAGCACCGCCGCGGACGTGGGATCGAGCATGGGCACCCAGTAGCGGGCGGTCATGGCGACGTCCCACACGGCCCGCCCGGGAGCCGCCAGATCGAAGTCGATCAGCGCCACCGCACGGCCGTCACGGAAGACGACGTTCTCCGGGCACACGTCGTTGTGACACAGCACCGTCCCTCCCGCCGGATCGGCCATCGACCGGGGCCAGTCGGCGTCCGGATCCACCGGCACGCCCGCTCCCGCCTCATGCAGCCGCCGCAACAGACCGTTCCTTAATCAGTGAGCAGGAGTGATTCTTGGAGCCAAACCTGTCTACTGCGGACATCCCGAACGGTTTTGGGTGTCCTGGTCTCCCGCGTTCGCTCCGCTTCCGGCGGCACGCATCCTGTGCGTGATCCGGGAATGCGGGGGCGGGTTTCCTCACGCTCTCGTACGCCTGGTCCGGCCTGGGCGGTCCGATGCCCCGCAGCATCGCTCTGGTGCTGCGGGGGCGGTGCCGTCCGTCGCCGGATCGGGTGCCCGAGGGCGCGTCGCCCGATCGCGATACCTGCGGCATCGTGCCGGGACATCTCTCTCTTCTTGCTGGTCAGCGGCTTGCGCCAGTGCTCGTCACCCCACATCGACGTGTACGCCGGATCGACGGCGACGATCGACAGGCCCTGTTCGGCTGCCATAGAGACGAGCCGGGCTTTGAGTCTGCCGGTGGGGATGCCGGAGATGAGCTGCCGGAACTTCTTCTTCCGGCCGTGCTTCTCGCGGGTCTTCTCGGCGGTGAAGTCCAGGTTCTCCAGGCCGACTGCCTTGACGCCGCACCGTGTTGCCCAGTGCAGCAGTCGGCTGATGGCGTGCCGGATCTGGGCGTCGCGGTAGTCGGCGGTGCCGGTCAGGTCGTAGAAGAACCGCTTGGGGGCACCGATGGGGTTGCCGTGGACGTCGAGGCGGTAGGCGGCGAAGTGGTCGGCGTTGGTGTCCACACCGACCATTCCGGCGGCGCGGGCCGTCTCCAGCGGGATCGTCTTGACCGGCGGGATTGCCCACGACGCGGTGAGGTACCAGCGGCCCTTTGCCGCGTTTAGGTGGATGCGGTAGGCCACGGCCCGGTTCGCTCCGATGCGGCCCTGCCACTCGGCGCCCCGGTGCTGGAAGGCGATCGTGGAGGCGAGGACGTACCGGCCATTTTTCGCGTTGGCCAGGTGAGCCAGCGGTGCGGGCAGCTTGATGCTGACCTCGCCGTCCGGAGTGACGCGGATCGTCTCGTTCCCGTACCGCTTACCGGACTCGCCGTCAGCGGCGAGGAACCAGCGCTCCGCCTCCCACCGCTCACGCCATTCGGCCTCGGTGAGCTGCGCGGCGGCCAGGTTGTGACGGGTGTTGAGGAGGCGTCGGCCGCCGCGTACGACGTGCACGACACCGGCCTCCCGTTCAGCGCGGGCAACGTCCAGGCGGTGTTTCAGCACATGCAGACGGCGCGACTTCTGGAACCACTCGGCCTTGGAGCGGTAGCCGCCCGGGGCGCGCTTGGTGCCCTTGTCTCCAAGCGGCTGGGACAGGCGGTGCGTGAGCGTGCGCACACCGGCCTCCAGGCCCTGGATGTGGGCGAGCTGGCAACGCCGGGACAGCGCCCACTGGTCGTGGGTGGCCTTGGTGATCGCACCGGCCCAGCGGGACGACGAGCCGGCTGTCAGGCCCTGCTTCCGGACTGCCCACGAATCGCTGTTGTGGTCCAGGCCGTCAGCGCAGCGGGCCTTGAGGTCCAGCGAGGCGAGGTGGCCAAGGTGTCCGCCGACCAGCCGCAACACCTTGTCGTCCTCGGCGCTGAGGTTCTTGAGGCGGTCGCGTATCGCCACCCCGGATGGGCCGGGCACGACGAACGGTGCCTCGATGGTGCGGAGCTTCTTCTTCGGCTCAGCCATCGGCAGCCGCCGCTTCGAGAGCCTTCCTCGCCCGGTTCTTCGCCGACCGGCGCCCGTACAGGCGGGCACAGAACGACGTCAGTACCTCCACCATGTCACGGACCAGGTCGTCCTCAACCTCGCCGTCATCGAGCACGACGAGCCGGCGACCGTGCGCAGACAGGGCAGCCTCGACAAGTTCGGTGTTCATGCGGCCGAGCCGGTCTTTGTGCTCCACCACGACCGTGGTCACTTCCGGATCCGCCAGCAGGCGACGGGCCTTGGAACGGCAGCCGTTCATCCCGGAACCGATCTCGGCCTCAACACGGACGACCCGGTGACCGGCCTTCGCCGCCCACGCCGACAAGCGGGCGACCTGGCGCTCCAAGTCTGCCTTCTGGTCATGGGACGAGACACGGGCATACAGGCCCAGGCCGCCGACGTCTTCGGCAGTGGTGGCCGCGTCCACGTTCACCAGGATCGTGCGCGGCCCCACACGCTGAGCAGGCACCGGCAACGTCCCCTCCCGAAACCACTTGTACGCGGTTTGCGGGTGGACGCCCTGCGCACGTGCCCACTCAGTCAGATTCACGACATGACCGTAACACTCACTCATTCATGCTTACACTCACTCAATCGACCTAAGAGGCAAACAGTTGACACCCCCCGACCGACCTCAACGCGCCCCCGCTCATCGCCCACCCCGGAAACGGCGGAAGAGCGACCTCACCGGGAACGAAGCTCATCCGCTCCCGCCCGTCCGAGGTGAACCCCACCGGCATGGGCGCCCCGTCGAACCCGCCCTCCGCGAGCCCACGAAGATACGCGTGCAGCGCACCCCCGGCCCGCGGCCCCGGCCGCTCCACCACCTCCCCCCACCGAACCACCGCCCCCGCATGAGCCATCCCCCCGACCAACACTTCCCCGTCTGCCGCCATACCGATCACGCTACCGCCGGACCGCCCGGGGACGGGACGGTCCCGGTATGCGCTTGAGCGTTGCGTTCGGCAGCGGCATGCCACCAGCGGGGCGGCGCCGGGCCGACGACCTCGGCGGTGGGCCGGCCGGGATGCAGTCCGAGCCGCCGGAGCGCGTCGGCCCGGACGCGGACGTCGAACCAGCCGTGCCAGTGGCCGTCCGCACTGATGCCGCAGGCGAGTCCCCAGCGGATCTCGTCCGGCCCGAAGGGCATCCAGTCGATGCCGCGCTCACGCAGTCAAGCGCGCACGGCGGCCATCGGCCGGGGACGGCCCGGCAGGTTCTCGTAGGCCGCGACGGTGATCCAGCCGACGCTCGGCGTGTCCATGGGATCCATGCTCCCGGGGCTCCGGCTCCGCCCGCAAGGGACCGCAGGTGAACGACGTGATCAGGCGGTGTCGCGGTCGGTGTCGGCGGCCATGCCCAGCTGGGCGATCGCCGAAGTCATGTGCGCGTGCAGGATCTGCTGGGCCGCGGCGGCGTCGCCGCGGGCGATCGCGTCGGTGATGGGTTCGTGGGCGGTGGGGGACATGGCGGACTCACGGTGTTCGGCGGCCGCGCTCATGATGACGACGCGCATGGGGCCTTCGAGTTGGCGCCAGGTCTTCAGGAGGACGGAGTTGCCGGAGAGTTCGCACAGGAGGAGGTGGAAGCCGAGGTCGGCCTCGACCTTGGCCGCGAGGTCCGCGCCGGTGGAGAAGGCGTCCTGGAGCTGGGCGAGGGCCTGGCGGAGGGCGTCGGCGGCTTCCTGCCTGCGGGGGGACGCGATGATCTGGGCGAGCGCCAGTCCTTCCAGCGCCTCCCGGACCTGGAAGAGTTCCCGGACCTCGGTGGGGGTGAGCCGGGAGACCCGGAGCATGCCGCGCGCGCCGGGCGTGACCAGCCCCTCCTGCTGGAGGTGGCGGAGCGCTTCGCGGACCGTGCCGCGGCTCACCGACAGGTGCTCGGCGATCTCCACCTCGCCGAGATGGTCGCCGGGGCGGTACTGCCCGGTGATGATGGCCGTCCGCAGCGCGTCGAGCGCGCGCTCCCGGAGGGTGGTCGAGCGGGTGAGACTGGACAACGCCTGACCGGGCACGGTCGAACCCTCCTTCAAACCGACGAGTGATCAGGGTAGCCCCCCGACCGTGTCGTCTGTTGACAGTCGGCAATTTCCGGCTGATCTCCGCCGCATGGCTTGACACACCCCGCCCTCACGCTCAGCATCAACTCTCGACTGTCAACAGTCGACAGACAACATTCGCCTACGGTCAAGGAGGACCGGTATGGCTGAGCCCCACGTGCCCCACGTGCCGCAGTCGGCGCAAGGGTCCCCCGAGCGCCTGCGGGTCGCCGTCGGGTGCGGAGTCGGCGCGACCATCGAGACGTACGACTTCATCGGCTTCGGAACCGCGGCGGCCCTCTACTTCGGCGACGTGTTCTTCCCCGACTCCGACCCGCTGTCCGCCACCCTGCTCTCCTTCGCGACCCTCGGCATCGGCTTCGCCGCACGCCCGCTCGGCGGCATCGTGGCCGGCCACCTCGGCGACCGCGTCGGCCGCAAACCCGTCCTGGTCGGCTCACTGCTGCTGATGGGCGTCGCGACCGTGCTGATCGGCTGCCTGCCCACCTACCAGACGGTCGGTATCTGGGCGCCGGTCCTTCTGGTGATCGTCCGCGTGATCCAGGGCCTCGCCTTCGGCGCGGAGTGGGGCGGCGCCATCCTGATGACCTTCGAACACGCCCCGTGGCGCAAGCGCGGCCTCTACACCGGCATCACCCAGGCCGGCTTCCCGGTCGGCCTGCTGCTCGCCAACCTCGCCTTCCTGTTCAGCCGGCACACCCTGGACGACAACTGGGCCTGGCGCGTGCCGTTCCTGCTCAGCGCCGTGCTGATCGCCGTCGGCGTCTTCATCCGCCTGAAGATCGACGAGTCGCCCGAGTTCGAAGCCCTCAAGGAGTCCGGCGAGGTCGTCAAGAACCCCCTCCTCACCGTCGTCCGCGACGACTGGCGAGGCGTCCTGCGGGCCTTCTGCCTGCGCATCGCGGAGACCGCCGGATACGCCGTCTCCGTCACCTTCGTGCTCTCCTACCTGGACGACGGCGACACCCCCGACGTCAGCAGTACGACCACCCTCACCGCGCTGGTCACCGCTGCGGCGCTCGGCATCGCGGCCACCACCCTCTGGGGCCGCCTGTCGGACCGGATCGGCCGCCGCCCCGTCTACCTGCTGGGCTGCGCCGTCAGCGTCCTGTGGGGCGTCCCGCTCTTCCTGCTCGTCAACACGGAGAGCGCCGTCCTCGTCCTGCTCGCCTTCGTGATCAGCTACACCGTCTGCCAGAACTGCCTCGCCGGAGTCCAGGGCGCCTGGTTCTGCGAGCTGTTCGACACCGGGACCCGCACCGCAGGCACCTCCCTGGCCTACCAGCTCTCCGCCGTCGTCTCCGGGTTCACCCCCATGATCGCCACCGCCCTCCATTCCGTCACCGGCTGGACGGGCCCCGCCGTGCTCTTCAGCTGCTACGGGCTCCTGGGACTCGTGGCGGCCTGGACGACCCGCGAGACCTGGGGCACGGAGGAACGCCGCGCGGCCGACCGCGCCGTCACCGCGAGCCCCGCACTCCCCGCCGCCCGCTGACAGAAATGAGGACCACCGTGACGTCCACACACGCACCCGGGACGAGGGCGCCGAACCCCCAGCGCGTCGACGCCCTGCGCGAAGCCGCCCACCGCATCCGCGGCTACGCGCTCGACATGGGCGAGGTCCAGGGCCAGGGCTACATCGGCCAGGCCCTCGGCGTCGCCGACATCCTGGCCGTCGTCTACAGGGACGTCCTCGACTTCCGCCCGCACGACCCGCACTGGCCGGGCCGCGACCGGTTCCTGCTGTCGATCGGCCACTATGCGATCGCCCTGTACGCGGCGCTCGCCGAGGCCGGCGTGCTGGACGTCGCGGAACTCGCCACCTACGGCGGCGACGACTCCCGCCTGCCCATGTCCGGCATGGCCACCTACACCCCCGGCATGGAGATCTCCGGCGGCTCCCTCGGCCACGGCCTGGGCATCGCCACCGGCATGGCCCTCGGCCTGCGCCACCAGGGCAGCACCGCGCGCGTCCACACCCTCCTCTCGGACGGCGAACTCGACGAGGGCTCCACCTGGGAGGCCGCGCTCGCCTGCGCCCACCACGGCCTGGACAACGTGACGGCCATCGTCGACGTCAACGCCCTCCAGGCGGACGGGCCGACCGGGGGAGTGCTGCGCACCGAGCCGGTCACCGCCAAGTGGGAGGCGTTCGGCTGGCACGCCGTCCGCGTCGACGGCAACGACGTCGAAGCCCTAGTCACGGCCTTCGACGGCCTGCGCGCGCACCGGGGCTCCCCGGCCGTCCTCGTCTGCGACACCCGCGTCGGATGCGGCGTGCCCCTGCTGGAGAACCGGGAGAAGGCGCACTTCATGCGGGTCGAGGAACACGAATGGCAGATCGCCCGCGACCAGTTGACCGAGCGCCACCGCACGGAGGAAACCGCCCGATGACCACACGGACACCCCGCAAGCTCACCACCTCCGCGATGATCGCCTCCATCGCCGAGGAGGGACAGCGCACCGCCAAGGCCCCCTTCGGACACGCGCTGACCCGGCTCGCCGACGAACGCCCGGACGTGGTCGGCCTCTCGGCGGACCTCGCCAAGTACACCGACATGCACGTCTTCCGGGACGCCCACCCCGGCCGGTTCTTCCAGATGGGCATGGCGGAACAGGTGATGCTCGGCGCCGCCGCCGGACTGGCCGAGGTGGGGCTGACCCCGTTCGCCTCCACCTACTCCGTCTTCGCCACCCGCCGCGCCTACGACTTCCTGTGCCTCGACATCGCCGAACCGGGACTCGGCGTCAACGTCGTCGGCGCCCTGCCCGGCCTGACCACCGGCTACGGGCCCAGCCACCAGGCCACCGAGGACCTGGCCATCCTGCGCGGCATGCCCGGACTGACGATCGTCGACCCCGCCGACTCGGTCGACATCGAACAGGCCGTCCCCGCGCTCGCCGCCCACCCCGGCCCCACCTACCTGCGGCTGCTGCGCGGCGCCGTGCCCACCGTCCTCGACGAGTACGACTACCGCTTCGAGGTCGGCCGGGCGGCCCTGCTGCGCGACGGCCGCGACGTGCTGTTCGTCTCGACCGGCCTGATGACGGTCCGCGCCCTGACCGCCGCCGCGGAACTGGCGGCCGACCGCGTCGACGTCGCCGTCCTCCACACCCCTACCATCAAACCCTTCGACCGCGCGACGGTCCTGCGGGAGGCGGCGAAGGGGCGCCTCGTGGTGACGCTGGAGAACCACAGCGTCGTCGGCGGCCTCGCCGAGTCCGTGGCGTCCTGCCTGGCCTTCGCCGGGCAGACGGCACACCTCGTCCCCATCGGCCTGCCGGACGCCTTCCTCGCCGCCGGCGCGCTCCCCACCCTCCACGACCGCTACGGGCTGTCCGTCACCGCGATCAAGGACCGCGTACGCCGCGCCCTCTGATCCCGCCCCCACACACACACACCGCAAGGAGAACCGCATGACCACCCCCCGCACCGCCGTCGTCACCGGCGCAGGCTCCCGGCGCGGCATCGGACGCGCCACCGCGCACGCCCTCGCCGCGGCCGGCCACCACATCGCCGTCCTCGACCTGGACAAGGACGCCGCCGAGGACGCCGCCCGGGAGGTCGGCGCCCGGCACGGGGTCGAGGCCCTGGGGCTCGCGGCGGACGTCTGCGACGCCGGGGCGGTCGACGCCGCGCTGAAGCAGGTGGAGGCCGCGCTGCCGCCCGTCGGTGTCCTCGTCAACAACGCGGGGATCACCTCACCGACCCGCTTCCTCGACGTCACGCCCGCCGAGTGGGACCGGATCTTCGACGTCAACGTCCGGGGCGGCTTCCTCGTCACCCACCGGGTCGCGGCGGGCATGGCCGAACGGGGCTACGGGCGGATCGTGTTCCTGTCGTCCGTCTCGGCGCAGCGCGGCGGCGGCGTGTTCGGCGGCGTCGCCTACTCGGCGGCCAAGGCGGCGCTCCTCGGCTTCGCCCGCTCCCTCGCCCGCGAACTCGGGCCGTCCGGGGTGACCGTGAACTCCGTGGCACCGGGGCTGATCGACACCGACATCACCCAGGGCAAGCTGGACGGGGAACGGAAGACGGCCATGATCGCGGACGTGCCGGTGCGGCGGATCGGCGGCGTCGAGGACGTGGCCGACGTGATCGCCTTCCTCGCCCGGCCGGAGTCGGGCTACCTGACGGGCGTGACGTACGACGTCAACGGCGGCTCCCACATCCACTGACGAGGCCCGGCGGGCGCAGTCGCCCGCCGGACCCACGGGTCAGCGCCAGCCCAGCGCCGGGGCGACGTGGGTGAGGACGCTCTCGATCACGTGGACGTTGTAGTCGACACCGAGCTGGTTCGGCACCGTCAGCAGCAGTGTGTCGGCGGCGGCGATCGCCTCGTCCTCGGCGAGCTGCTTGACCAGCGCGTCGGGCTCGGCGGCGTAGGAACGGCCGAAGATCGCCCGGGTGTTCTCGTCGATGTGGCCGATCTGGTCCCGGGAGCCGCCCTCGCGGCCGAAGTAGGCGCGGTCACGGCCGTCGGTCAGCGGGAAGACGCTGCGGCTCACCGACACGCGCGGCTCCCGGGTGTGGCCCGCCGCCCGCCACGCCTCGCGGTACGCCTCGATCTGCTTGCGCTGCTGCACGTGCAGGGGCTCGCCGCTCTCGTCGTTCTTGAGCGTCGAACTCTGCAGGTTCATCCCGAGACCGGCGGCCCACCGCGCGGTCGCGTTCGAGCTGGAACCCCACCAGATACGGTCCCTGAGCCCGTCGGAGTACGGCTCGACACGCAGCAGGCCCGGCGGGTTGGCGAACATCGGACGGGGGTTCGGCCGCGCGAAGCCCTCGCCCTTCAGGACGTCGAGGAACCGCTCGGTGTGGGCGCGGGCCATGTCCGCGTCGCTCTCCCCCTCGGCCGGCACGTGCCCGAAGTACCGCCAGCCGTCGACGACCTGCTCCGGAGACCCCCGGCTCACGCCGAGCTGGAGCCTGCCACCGGAGATCAGGTCCGCCGCGCCCGCGTCCTCGGCCATGTAGAGCGGGTTCTCGTACCGCATGTCGATCACACCGGTACCGATCTCGATCCGGCTGGTGCGCGCGCCGATCGCCGCGAGCAGCGGGAACGGCGAGGCGTGCTGGCGCGCGAAGTGGTGGACACGGAAGTACGCGCCGTCGGCGCCGGCCTCCTCGGCGGCGACCGCGAGGTCGATCGCCTGCAGGAGGGAGTCCGCCGCCGTGCGGGTCTGCGACTGCGGCGACGGCGTCCAGTGTCCGAAGGACAGGAACCCGATCTTCTTCATACCGCGTTCAACAATCGGGGGCGGGGTACATTCCCCGCCCTCCCAGCCCCGGCACCGGCGCTGGGACGGGCAGGGCGCGCGTGCCGAAGCGCTGGGCGGCGTGGTCGACGCTTTTGTCCTGCGTGGCGTTCCAACCGGAGGGCAGGCTGCCGGAGTCGGGAAGGGTCGCTTCGACGACCGCCGCCTCGTCGAGCGCGGTGCTCTCGCGTTCGGCCACGGCTGATTCGCTCGGCGCGGTGGTGCCCGTGCCTCCGCCGCCCCCGCTGAGCGCGTCCGGCCGGCCTCCGACTCCGAATCACCACGCTGTTCGTAGCGTGCGTGGACGGAGCGGACAGGTGTACCTCCAGCCGCCGTCTCAGCTCCGGGTCCGCCTCCATCTCGTCCCGCAGCAGCTCCTGCGCGTCGGACCGCGCTGCCGGAGTGCCGCCGGCGGCGAGTTCTTCCAGGGGCGCGCGTCCCCGTTCCGTGGCGGCGAGACGGGTGCGCACCAGCTCGGTGACCGCCGTCCCGGCGCCCTCCCCGACAGACGTCGCCGCCCCCGTGACCGCGCCGGCCTTCCGTCGGGGCCCATCAAGTGCCGGGGCGGGATCCGGTCACGATCCGCCCGCGTGCCTCGCCGAACCCGATCCGGGCCCCGTCCGCGCCCGGTGCGGTGGCGGTGAGGACGACCTCGTCGCCGTCCTCCAGGAACGTCCGCTCGCGGCCGTTGACGGTGACGGGCTCCGCGCCGCCCCAGGTCAGCTCGATGAACGCGCCCCGCTGGTCCTTCGCGGGCCCGGAGACGGTGCCTGAGGCGAACAGGTCACCGGTGCGCGAGGGCGCGCCGTTGACCGTCTGGTGGGCCAGCATCTGCGCGGGGGACCAGTACATCGCCGCGTACGGGGGCCGGGAGACGACCTGCCCGTTCCAGGCGACCGAAAGCTCGATGTCCAGACCCCACGGCTCGGCCATCCGCAGGTACGGCAGCACGGCCGGCTCCTGCGGCGGCAGCGGGATCCGGGCGGCGTCCAGGGCGAGCAGCGGCACCACCCACGGCGAGACCGTCGACGCGAACGACTTGCCGAGATTGGGGCCCAGCGGGACGTACTCCCACGCCTGGATGTCGCGCGCCGACCAGTCGTTGAACAGCACCACCCCGAAGATGTGCCGCTCCGCGTCGTCCGCGCCGACCGACTCGCCCATGGCACTCCCCGTCCCGACGACGAACCCCAGCTCGGCCTCGATGTCGAGACGCACCGAGGGCCCGAACACGGGCACGGGGTCCTGCGGCCCCTTGCGCTGCCCCGAGGGCCGCACGACGTCGGTGCCCGACACGACGACCGACCCCGCCCGCCCGTGGTAACCGACCGGCAGATGCTTCCAGTTGGGCATCAGCGGATCCGGGCTGTCGGGCCGGAAGAGCCGGCCCAGGTTCGCGGCGTGATGCTCGGACGCGTAGAAGTCGACGTAGTCCGCGACCTCGAACGGCAGACGCAGCGTCACCGCGCCCAGCTCGTGGACGGCCTCCTGCGGCACCGGCCCGCGCAGCCGCTCGGCGATCGCGGCCCGCACCTCGGTCCAGCGGTCGTACCCCTGCGCCATGAAGGCGTTCAGGCTCGGCCGGGCGAAGACGTCGTCGTCCAGCAGCACGGCCAGGTCGATCACCTGGTCCCCGTACCGGGTCGCCACGCGCGGCTCACGGCCGGGCAGCGAATACACCCCGTACGGCAGGTTGGCCAGGCCGAACAGGGAGTCGGCGGGAACACTCGGGCGGACGGTCATGCGGGCACCTCGGTCGGGTCGGCGACGACATCGGCGGGCAACAGGCCAACTCTGCGGCCTCGACAGCGGGTACGGCGAGGAAGCAGGGCTCGACTGGACACTTTGCACAGCTTCCAGGGCCGTCCGCGAGACAGACTGAGCAGCTTGATCAGTCCCGGAGGCGACTCTTGTGCAGAGTCCGTGCGCAGGTGTGTCCTGACGCCACGCGCTGGACACGGGCACGGTGAAAAGGGGCCTCGCATGAGCATGGAACAGACCCTCACGAGCCAGGAACGGCTGGCGGAACTGGACTTGGACCAGCTCAAGCAGTTGGTCGGACTCGTCGAGTACGACGCCGCGAGCGACCCCTTCCCGGTGACCGGCTGGGACGCCGTGGTCTGGGCGGTCGGCAACGCGACCCAGGCCGCCCTGTACTTCCAGACCGTGTTCGGGATGGAACTCGTCGCCTACTCGGGCCCCGAGACCGGCAACCGCGACCACCACGCGTACGTGCTGCGCTCCGGGGCGATCCGCTTCGTCCTCAAGGGCGGCGTCCACCCCGACAGCCCCCTCCTCGACCACCACCGCCGCCACGGCGACGGCGTGATCGACATCGCCCTCGAAGTCCCCGACGTCGACCGGTGCGTCGCCCACGCCCGCGCGCAGGGCGCGACCGTGCTGGAGGAACCGCACGACACCACCGACGAACACGGCACCGTCCGCACCGCCGCCCTCGCCACCTACGGCGAGACCCGCCACACCCTCGTCGACCGCTCCCGCTACACCGGCCCCTACCTGCCCGGCTACGTCGCCCGAAGCTCCGGCTACGCCAAGCCCGACGGCGAGCCCCAGCGGATCTTCCAGGCCCTCGACCACGTCGTCGGCAACGTCGAACTCGGCCACATGGACGAGTGGGTCGGCTTCTACAACCGCGTCATGGGCTTCACCAACATGGCCGAGTTCATCGGCGACGACATCGCCACCGAGTACTCGGCGCTCATGAGCAAGGTCGTCGCCAGCGGCAACCACCGCGTGAAGTTCCCGCTCAACGAGCCGGCCCTCGGCAAGAAGCGCTCCCAGATCGACGAATACCTCGACTTCTACCGGGGCCCCGGCGCCCAGCACCTCGCCCTCGCCACGGGCGACATCGTCAGGACCGTCGACGTGCTGCGCGCCAAGGGCGTCGAATTCCTCGACACGCCCGAGAGCTACTACACCGACCCGCAGCTGAGGGCCCGCATCGGCGAGGTCCGCGTCCCCATCGAGGAACTGGCCTCGCGCGGCATCCTCGTCGACCGCGACGAGGACGGCTACCTCCTGCAGATCTTCACCAAGCCGATCGGCGACCGGCCCACCGTCTTCTTCGAGTTCATCGAACGCCACGGCTCCCTCGGCTTCGGCAAGGGCAACTTCCAGGCCCTGTTCGAGGCGATCGAGCGTGAGCAGGAACGGCGCGGCAACTTCTAGCCGACCGGCGCCGGTTCACCTCGCCGGGAAGAAACGGTGGCAGCCTCCGGTCAGGGTGGGGGTACGGCTTCACGTGAACCGACCGGAGGGAAGCGCCACTCATGACCGGCAAGCTGAAGTAAACCGTCGGACGGTACGGCATCTGGAGCGGCGCCCTGCGCTCGGGGGAGCGGAGTGGCGAACTCGCCGAGGTGGCCGCGGAGCTGGAGGAGCTGGGCTACGGGGCGCTCTGGCTCGGCGGCAACACCTCCGCCCGCGACGCCGCCCCGCTGATCGAGGCGACCTCCCGGATCGTGGTCGGCACCAGCATCCAGAGCATCTGTGAGCACGAGCCCGCCGCCACCGCCGCCAGCTACGCCGAGTTGGACGCCGCCCACCCCGGCCGCTTCGCCCTGGGCCTCGGCGTCAGCCACGCCCGGTTCGCGGAGGGGTACCGGCGCCCCTACTCGGCCCTGGTGTCCTACCTGGACGGCCTGGACGAGGCTGGCCACTCCGCCGACCGACGTCTCCTCGCGGCCCTCGGCCCGAAGAGCATCGACCTCGCCCGGGACCGCGCCGCCGGAACCGTCCCTTACCTGGTCACCGCCGACCACACGGCCGCGTCCCGCGAACGCCTGGGCGACGGCCCGCTGCTGGCCCCGGAGCTGAAGGTCGTCCTGGAGTCCGACCCGTCCCGGGCCCGCGCCCTGGCCCGCGACTACCTGGCCATCTATCTGACCCTCCCCAACTACACCGGCAACTTCCTCCGCCACGGCTTCACGGAGGACGACCTGGCGGACGGCGGCAGCGACCGCCTCATCGACGCGCTCTACGCCTGGGGCGACGACACCCGGATCCGCGCCCGCATCGACGAGTACATCGCCGCGGGCGCCGACCATGTGGCCCTCCACGTCATCGACGGCAGCGGGCCGACGGGAGAGTCCCTGCCGAGGAAGTCCTGGAGCAGGCTCGCCGCCCTGCTGACCTGAGCCGAGGAGCGCCGAGGCCGGCAGGGCGCGCGGGCCACCGGCGGGCGACGCGGCATCGCGCCGCCCGAGTCCGTCACTCGGCCCGCGACAGTTCGGCGGCGTGCCAGTGCCGCAGCAGACCGTTCACCGCCTGCCGTCCCGCCCGGTTCGCCCCCACCGTGGACTGCGACGGCCCGAACCCGACCAGATGCACGCGCGGCTCACCGGCGACCTGGGTGCCGAGCATGGTGATCCCACCGAGCGCGTTGCGCAGCCCCAGCGGGTCGAGGTGAGCCAGCGCGGCCTTGAAGCCGGTGGCCCACAGGATCACGTCGACGCTCGTGAAGGAACCGTCCGCCTCACGCACCCCGTGCGGTTCGACCGCCGTGAACATGGGCCGGCGCGCGAGGGCCCCGCGCTCCTTCGCGGCGCGTGCGTACGGCGTCCAGCCCAGGCCGGTGTAGGAGACGACGCTGCCGGTGGGCCGGCCCGCCTCCACATCGGCGGTGACCTTCGCGATCACCGCGCGGCCCTCGACCTCGGGCGTGAACGTGCCGTCCAGGAAGACGGGTTCACGCCGCGTGTACCAGTACGTGGTGGCCGTCCGCGAGATCTCCTCCAACTGCTGGAGCGCCGAGATGCCCCCGCCGACGACGGCGACCCGCAGGCCGGTGAACCGGTCGGCGCTGACGTAGTCGCGGGTGTGGAGCTGGCGGCCGGTGAAGGTCTCCTGCCCGGGGTAGTGGGGGCGGACGGGGTTGTTCCAGGTGCCGGTGGCGTTGATCACGGCCCGCGTCGTCCACGTCCCGGCGCCGCTCTCCACCGCCAGCTCGCCGTCCGGCCGCTCGTCGACGCGCCGCACGGCGCCGACCGTCACCGGCCGCAGGATCGGCAGCTCGTCCGCCTGCTCGAAGGCGGCGAAGTAGCGCGGGACGGCCGTCCGGCTGGGCTCGTCGGGGTCGATGGGCGGCTGCGGGAAGTCGGGCAGGTCGAAGATGCCGTTGACGGTGTTCATCCGCAGCGACTCCCAGCGGTGGCGCCACGCCCCGCCGGGCGCCGGTTCGGCGTCCAGGACGACGAAGGTGCGTGCGCCGTCCGGGTCGGTCAGCGCGCTGGTGAAGCCGCGCCGCTTGAGGTGGTGTGCGGCGGACAGGCCGGACTGCCCGCCGCCGATGACCACGACATCGGCACGCACGGGGGTGTTCATGAGGGCTCCTCGGGTGGTGCGCGGGGGTGCGCGCCTTCGGGTGAGACGGTAATCCGGATGCCGTTGACGTATCAACTCGCGAGTGGTTCAGTTGATGCGTCAACCGTAAATCCTCCTGGGACAGAGGTCACTGGTATGAGTGAGAACAAGGTCATCGCGGTCGCCGGAGCCACGGGCGCGCAGGGCGGCGGAGCCGCGCGGGCGATCCTGGCCGACCCGGACTCGGGCTTCACCGTGCGCGCCCTGACCCGCGACCCGGCCTCGTCCGCCGCGAAGGAACTCGCGGCGCTCGGCGCGGAGGTCGTGCGGGCGGACTTCTACGACGAGCCGTCCGTGCGCGAGGCGTTCGAGGGCGCCTACGGAGCCTTCCTGGTCACCAACTTCTGGGCGCACGGCTCGGCGGCCAAGGAGATCCAGGAGGCCCAGACGCTGGTGCGGGCGGCGAAGGCCGCCGGGCTGAAGCACGTCGTGTGGTCGACGCTGGAGGACACCCGCGAACTGCTCCCGCTGGACGACGCCCGCATGCCGGTCCTCCAGGGCAAGTACAACGTGCCGCACTTCGACGTCAAGGGCGAGGCCAACGACCTGTTCCGCCGGGCCGGCGTACCGACGACCTTCCTGAACACCACGTTCTTCTACCAGGGCTTCTTGACGACGCTCGCCCCCGAGCGAGCCGAGGACGGCGTCCTGACGCTGACCCTGCCCCTGGAGGACGGCAAACTCCTGTCCGGCGTCGACGTGAACGACATCGGCCGCACCGCCCTCGCCCTCCTCGAGCGCCCCGAACACTTCATCGGCGAGACCGTCGGCCTCGCGGGCGACCACCTCACCGGCGCCCAGTACGCGCAGCTGATCGGCGAGGCCATCGGTGAGCCGGTGCGCTTCCGGTCGGTGCCCTACGACGTCTTCCGCTCCCTCGGCGTCCCGGCGGGCGACGAGATCGGCAACATGTTCCAGTACTACGGGGACTTCGACCAGGAGTTCACCGGCGCCCGCGACCTGGCCGCGATCCGTGCGATCCACCCGGAGCTGAAGAGCTTCGCCACCTGGATCGCGGAGAACGCCGCCGCGCTCCCCGCGCGCTGAACCACCCGCACCTCCCGCGCTCCACAGGACTCGATGAACTGTCAACTACGTTTACACTCTCTTCATGGGAGACACAGTGCGATGGCTGACGCCGGAGGAGCAACGCGCCTGGCGAGGCTTCGTGAGGCTGCACGAACGGCTCGGCGGGCGCCTCGGGCGCCGGCTCCAGTCGGAGGCCGGCGTGTCTCCCGCCGACTTCGCGGTCCTGGTCCACCTGACGGACTCACCCCAGGGGCGTCAGCGCTACCAGGACCTCGCGCGGGCGCTGGAGTGGGAGAAGAGCCGTATGTCCCACCACATCGCCCGTATGGCCGGCCGGGGCATGGTCGTCCGCGAGGAGTGCGCCGAGGACGCGCGCGGGGCGTTCGTCGTGATCACCGACGCCGGGCGGGCGGCCATCGAGGCGGCGGCGCCACGGCACGTCGAGGCGGTGCGCGAACTCTTCCTGGACCACGTCACCCCGGCCGAGCTGAGGGCCCTGGCCGAGATCTCCGAGCGGGTCATCGGCAAGCTGGACGAGGAGCGGAACGCACCCGACAAGCAGTCCTGACTCGCGCACCGGCCCCAGGGTCGTTGTTGATGCGTCAACCCGGAGGAGTCGCGCCTAGGGGCCCCTGCTCAGGCCCCCTGCCCGGCCTCCCCGGCGGCCGGCACCCGCGCCGCCGCGGCGACGAACCCCTCCAGCACCCGCGACACCCCGTCCTCGTCGTTGGAGGGCGCACGGTGGCGTGCGGTCGCCAGGACGTCCGGGTGGGCGTTCGCCACGGCGTACGAGTGCCCCACGGCCGTGAGCATGGGCAGGTCGTTGGGCATGTCCCCGAACGCGGCGATCTCCAGGCCGTCGATGCCCAGTCGGCCGCTCCAGGAGAGGAGGGTGGTGGCCTTCGTGACCCCGGGCGCGCTGAACTCCACCAGCGAGAGCCCGGTGGAGTGGGTCGTCTCGGCGCCAGGTCCGGCGATCCGGTGCGCCTGCGCGAAGAACTCGTCCAGCGGGAGCGTCGGATGGTGGGCCAGGATCTTCAGCAACGGGCGGTCCACGGCGAGCAGTTCCCCGGCCGGGCCGACGACCTCGACCGATTCGCCGCCGTACGACCAGCTCGGGTACGCGCTCTCGTGCCCGTACCCCGTGTCGTACTCGACGGCGAAGGACGTGCCGGGAATCGCCTCCCGGATCCGCCGCGCCAGCAGGGCGGCGGAGCGGGGCGGGAAGGGGAGCGTGTGGGCGAGCGTCCCGTCGGAGTGGTGGACCGCCGCGCCGTTCGCGGAGATCACCGTGTGCGGACCGGTCCTCGCCAGCAGCTCCGGCACACTGCGCGGCGGACGGCCGGTCACCAGGACCACACGGATCCCGGCGCCCTCGGCCGCCGCGAGCGCCGCGCGTGTACGGGCGGACAGCGTCCCGTCACTGCGCAACAGGGTGCCGTCGAGGTCCGTCGCGACCAGTCTGGGCGGCGTCGCCGTGCTCATAGGGGGCTCTCCTCGGCGGTACGGACGCCACCTCGGAAGATGACGCATCAACCCTTCTTGACGCGTCAACAGTACGTCACGACGGCATCACCGGGCCAGGCCGGTGTGGAGGCGGGCGGCCTGACGGGTCAGGTGGTCCCGTTCGGCGAGGTTGGACGCCTGGCCGGCCGCCTCGGCATACAGGCGGGCCGCCGTCGCGAGGTCGCCGGCACGCTCGTGGAGGTAGGCGCGGGCGGCCGTGTGGCGGGGCAGCGAGGCGTCCAGATCGGCGAGCGCGGCCAGGCCCGCGCGGGGGCCGTCGGCCTCTCCGACGGCGACCGCGCGGTTGAGCCGGACGACGGGACTGTCCGTCAGCTTCGCCAGCTCGTCGTACCACTCCACGATCTGCACCCAGTCCGTCTCGGCGGCGCTGGGTGCGTCGGCGTGCAGGGCCGCGACGGCGGCCTGCGCCTGGAACTCGCCCAGCCGGTCGCGGGCCAGCGCCGCCTGGAGGACGGCGACCCCTTCGGCGATCGCCGCCGTGTCCCACCGGCTCCGGTCCTGCTCGGCCAGCGGCACCAGGGCGCCGTCCGGGGTGGTGCGGGCGGCGCGGCGGGCGTGGTGGAGCAGCATGAGCGCGAGCAGGCCCGCCACCTCCGGGTGGTCGATCCGGGCCGCGAGCTGCCGGGTGAGGCGGATCGCCTCGGCCGCGAGGTCGACGTCGCCGGAGTACCCCTCGTTGAAGACGAGGTACAGCACGCGCAGCACGGTCGCCACGTCACCGGGCCGGTCGAAGCGCACCCCGGACACCGTCCGCTTGGCCCGGCTGATCCGCTGCGCCATGGTGGCCTCCGGCACCAGGTAGGCGTCGGCGATCTGGCGGGTGGTGAGGCCGCCGACGGCGCGCAGGGTGAGCGCGACCGCCGACGCGGGCGTCAGCGACGGGTGGGCGCACAGGAAGTACAGCTGGAGCGTGTCGTCCGCCCCCGGCACCGGACCCGGCGCCGGCTCCTCCTCGACCCGGTCCTCACGCCGCCGGCGGGCCGTGTCGGCGCGGGCCGCGTCGAGGAACTTCCGCCAGGCCACGGTCACCAGCCAGCCCTTGGCGTCGCGCGGAGGGTCGGCCGGCCAGACCCGCAGCGCCTCCACCAGGGCGTCCTGGACGGCGTCCTCGGCCGCCGCGAAGTCCGCTCCGCGGCGGACGAGGACGGTGAGGACACCCGGCGTGAGGCTGCGCAGCCGGACCTCGTCCACAGGAGAGGTCACTCCGCGACCGGGGCGTGCGCGGTCAGGAACGGCCGCACCTCGAGCCACTCGTGGATCGGCCGCCCGCCCGCGCCCGGCGCCGCCGACAGCTCCCCGGCCAGCTCGACGGCCCGCTCGTAGCCGTCGACGTCGATGATCATCCACCCGGCGATCAGGTCCTTCGTCTCCGCGAACGGCCCGTCGGTGACCGGCGGGCGGCCCTCGCCGTCGTAGCGCACCCACGCGCCCTCGGGGGCGAGCGCCTGGCCGTCGACGAACTCGCCGCTCTCCTCCAGCTTCGCCGCGAAGTCCCGCATGTACCGCATGTGCGCGGCGACCTCCTCGGGCGTCCACCGGTCCATGGGCACGTTGTTGACCGGGTCGGGGGCGCCGCGGTAGTGCTTCAGCAGCAGGTACTTGGCCATGGTCGTTCTCCTCGGTGCTCGTGCGGCCCATTCTGGCCGCCTTCACCCCGGGGACGGAGCCGGATACGCGATCTCGACATCACCGGCGAAGATTTTTTCGGCGAGATTCCGCGCGGCTCAGCGCCACGCCCCCGACAGGCTCCGCGTCACCACGGTGCTCAGGATCCGCACGCCCCGCGTCGAGGCCGGATCGAGGCCCGTGAGATCGCGGACGCGGCGCAGCCGGTAGTCCAGGGTGCGGGGGTGGACGTTGAGGGCGGTCGCGGTCAGGGCGCGGTTCATGTCGCAGTGGTAGTACGCGTCGAGGGTGAGCAGGAGATCCGGCCCCGGTGCCAGCTCGCGGGCGATCCCCTTGAGCCAGGCGTCCGTGAACGGGGCGTCGGCGACCGCGAGTTCGACGAAGACGTCCGCGAGGCTCCGCGGGCGCACCCGGGCCGGCGCGCGGTGCAGCGGGGCCGTGCGGCTGATACGGCGGGCCCGGTCGAGGGCGTCCGCGAGGTCCGTACGGGGCCCGGTGGCCGTGCCGGCGGCGCAGGGGTGGCCCAGCGACGCGGCGAAGTCCCCGGCGACGTCCGGGAGGTGAGGGCCGTCCGGCAGCAGGGCGATCAGCTCACCGCCCCGGCCGGTGTGGTCGGCGTTCCAGAAGGCGGGCGTGCGGTGCGCGCGCACCAGGGCCTCGACGACGTCGTCCAGGTCACGGTCGTCACCGGGGCGGTCCGGCACGCGGATCACCACGACGGCGTACGTGTCGGCGAGTTCGACGTCCACCACCCGGGCCAGCTCCTTGGCCATCGGGTCGTCGGACAGCAACGCCTTGGCGAGCAGGGCGGCCTGGGCGGCGAACGGCATGCGGCGGCGCAGGACCGTGACGAAACCCCGGCAGTAGGCGTCGATGCCCCGCTCGCCCTGCGGGGCGAACCAGCCCATGACGCGCATGAGCTCGTCCAGGCTCCCGGCGCTGCGGGCACGCGTCGCCTCGTCGATCTCACGGAGCATCAACTCCGTGTGGATGCTGAGCACTTGCTGACGCGAGGCCAGGGACATGCCCGCGTTCGCCCGTAACTCGCCCATGGAGGCGATGTAGTCGAGGTCGCCGTCCGTCAGGACCCCGTTCTGCGGCGAGAGTTCGATCGTGCGGCGCCGGAACCACACCGCGTAGTCCAGCGCCTCGGCCCGCGCCCGGGTGTCCCGCTCCACGGCGGCGAACTCCGGGACGTCGCGGGCGTACGCGTCGATCTCGCGGCGCGCGTTGGCGGGTGCCTGCCGGGCCAGTTCGGCGAAGAGACTTCCCATGCGCGTGAGCATGTCAGTCGGCGGGGAGCGGTCCTAGGCGAAAACCGGACCGTCGATTATCAGTCCGGGTGAAAGCGTGAGGAGTGTGAGGGCGGCGTGTTTGTCAGAGTGCGCAAAGTTCGCCGCACGAGACGCCGTTGTCGGCTGATCCGGTTGTGGGGCGGGGGCGGGCCGCGCTTAATTGGGTACCGCGAAAGGGGCCCCGACACTCTTTTGCGCGTGCCCCACGGCGTGCGCCCGAACGGGAGGAAACGCCTGATGAGAGCAGGGATAGGAAAGAGAGCCGCGGCCTTGGCCGCCGTCCTGTCGGCCACCGGCGCGCTCATGGCGGGCGGCACGGGATCCGGCGCCGCCGCGCCCGCAGCCACCCCCAGCCTGCGCGCCTTCGGCATCACCGGCGACGGCACCCTGATGGCCACCTTCACCACCGACCGGCCCCAGGTCCTCGACTGGGTCCGCGCCGTCATCGGCCTCAGCGGCGACACCAGGCTCGTCGGCGTCGACCACCGCGTCTCCAACGGCCTCCTGTACGGCCTCGGCGACAAGGGCGGCATCTACACCATCAAGACCCCGCCGGCCACCACCGACGCCGTCGTCACCAAGGTCTCCCAGCTACAGATCGCCCTCTACGGCACCACGTTCGACATCGACTTCAACCCGGCCGCCGACCGGCTCAGGGTCCTCAGCAACAACGGGCAGAACCTGCGGCACAACCTGAACGACAACACCACCGTCGCCGACAGCCCCCTGAACATCCCGCCCGCCACCACCGCCGCGCTCGGCGTCACCGCCGCCGCGTACACCAACAACGACCTCGTCGGCTCGACCGGCACCACCCTCGTCGACGTCGACACCCTCAACGACCAGATCGTCATCCAGTCCCCGCCCAACGCCGGCAACCTCGTCCCGACCGGACTCCTCGGCTTCGACGCGAACCTCGACGCGGGCATGGACATCTTCAGCTCCACCACCAACGGCAAGACGACGGCCAACGCCGCCTTCGCCTCCCTCACGCCCTACGGCAACAGCACGCCGACGTTCTACAGCGTCGACATCCTCACCGGATCGCCCACGCCCATCGGGCAGTTCCCGCTCAACATCACGGACTTCGCCATCACGATCAGCGGCACCTGAGCACCCCGGTGCGCCGCCCGAGTCCGCGGCGGCGCACCGGCGTTCACGCCTTCGACGCGCTCCGGTAGCGCCCCGGCGTCACCCCGAACTCCTTCAGGAACGCGTGCGACAGGGCGTACGGGCTGCCGTAGCCGACCTGGGCCGCGATCGTGGCCAGCGTGTCGGAGGAGTCCCGCAGCCGGCTCGCGGCGAGGATCAGCCGCCACCACGTCAGGTACGCCATCGGCGGCCGGCCGACCAGCGAGGTGAACCGCCGGGCCAGCGTGGGCCGGGACACGCCCGCCTCGGCGGCCAGCCGGTCGTACGTCCACGGCGCGGCCGGCGCCGAGTGCATCGCCCGCAGCGCCGCCGACGTCACCGGATCACCCAGCACCGCCGGCCACACCCCGCTGGTCGTCTCCGCCATCCACGCCCGGATCAGATAGACCAGCAGCAGATCCAGCAGGCTCGGCAGCGCCACGCACGACCCCGGCAGCCGCTCGTCCAGCTCACCGGCGAGCAGATCGATCGCCGCCCGCAGCTGAGGGTGGGCGCCGACCCGGTTCGGCAGGTGCACGACCTCGGGCAGCTCCGTCATCAGCGGATGGATCCGGCTGCAGTCGAGCCGGTACTTCCCGCACAGCAGCTCCGTCCCGCCGGACGCCTCGGCCCCCGTCCACCGCTCCAACGGCACCGCCCGCTCCCGCGCGCGCCCCGCCTCCGTCCCCGCCCCGGCGATTACGTGCCCCGCGCCGTGCGGCAGCAGTACCGCGTCACCGACCCCCAGCGCCACCGGCTCACCCCCGTCCGGCAGCAGCAGACAGCTCCCGCTGAGGACGACGTGGAAACCCGCGCCGTCATAGGGGGAGATCCGTACGCTCCACTCCCCGCCCGCCCGCACCCGCTGGGAGGAGGGGCGCCCCAGATGCACCGCGGAGATCGCGTCACTCACCACGTCCATCCACCCAGCCTATCCCTGGTGAGACGCTGCCGTATCTTCCTGACCGGCACGCGCATTGAGCGGATCACCGGGCGCTTCCTAGAGTCGACGGCATGACGAACGTACAGAACATCGTGCTGGGGGACGTCGAGGTCGTCCGGCTCGTCGAGTGGCAGCGCCCCTTCGCCCCCGTGCCCGGCCTCTTCCCCGACGCCGGCCCCGAGGTGTGGCGGGACAACGAGGACTGGCTCGCGCCGGACCACTGGGAACCGGACAGCGACCAGGCCGTGGTCGCCCTCCAGACGTGGGTGCTGCGCAGCGCCGGGCGGACGGTCGTCGTCGACACCGGCGTGGGCGACCGCCGCGAACGGCCCGGCATGCCGCCGTTCCACCGCACCCGCAGCGACCTCCCCGGCCTCCTCGCGCGGGCCGGGGTGCGGCGCGAGGACGTCGACGTCGTCGTCAACACCCACCTCCACGCCGACCACGTCGGCTGGAACACCCTCGACGCTTCCGGCACGGACGGCGAGTGGATCCCGGCCTTCCCCAACGCCCAGTACCTCCTGCCGGCCGCCGACGACGCCCACTTCGGGCCCGCGGGCGGATACGGGGGCGGGCAGCGCGAGGTCGACCGGCTGGTCTACGAGGACAGCGTCGCGCCGGTCCACCGGGCCGGGCAGGTGCGGCTGTGGGACGGCGCCCACCGGATCGACGAACACCTCACGCTGGAGTCCGCGCCCGGACACACCCCCGGGTCGTCCGTCCTGCGCCTCGACTCCGGGGGCGAACGGGCCGTGTTCGTCGGGGACCTGCTCCACACGCCGGTGCAGATCCTGCGCTCCCGCTGCAACAGCTTCGCCTGCCTGGACCCCGGGCAGGCCGTGGCCAGCCGCCGGCGGATCCTCGGACGGGCCGCCGACGAACGGGAGTTGCTGATCCCGGCGCACTTCGCGGGCGCGGGCGCGGTGGAAGTACGCCGGGACGGAGGGGAGTTCACGGTGGGGGAGTGGGCGGGGTTCGCGAACGCCGAGGGGTAGCGAGCGCGGACCGTCGGAGAGAGCTCAGACGCCGCCCCGCTCGCGCGGGATCCTGTGGCCCGCCTCGATCGCCAGCGGCAGCCGGTTCTCCGCCGGAGGCAGCGGGCAGGTCGCCAGGTCCGTGTAGGCGCAGGGCAGGTTCGCCGCGCGGTTGAAGTCGACGGTGACCGTGCCGTCGGCGGCGGGCGCCGCCAGGGCCAGCACCCGGTTCGCCGCGTACGTGGTGACACCGGAGGTCGCGTCGGTGAACAGGACCGTCAGGCCCGCGCCGTGCCCCGGGAACGCCGTCAGCGCCCACTGGCGCCCGTCCAGTTCGAACTCGACCCGGCCCGGGGCGTCGTACACGTGCTCAAGGCCCTCGACCGCCGCGCCGACCGTCGTCGGACGGGGCTCGTCGAAGGGGACGTACCGGCCCGTCACCGACCAGCGCGGGTCGGGCGCGTAGGCGGGCGTGCCGGTGAACGCCGTGCGCAGCGGGGCGTCCGGGTGGCGGGGGCGCACGATGTCGCTGCCGCCGCGCTTCGCGACCTCGATCACCGCGTCGCCCCAGACCGCGTCCACGCCACCGCGCTCGGGCAGGACGCCGAAGCGGTGCTCGCCGCGCACGGGACGGCCGTCCACGAGGAGTTCGTCGCCGTCGTCGAGGGTGACGACGACCCCGTCCGGGCCGGTGCGCCAGGCGCCGGGGGCGTCGGGGAAACGCTGGGGGGTCTCGTCGAGCCAGTGCAGGCCGGTGATGGCGAGGAAGCCGTGCGGGGCGGCGAGGCGGGCCTCCTGGGCGCGGTGCCAGTCCTGCCAGTCACGGGTGAAGGTGTCGGTGTCGGTGGTCATGCGTGCTCCTTCAGAAGGGGGCGCGGCGTTTGGCCGCAGGGGCTGTGCGGCGTTCGGCCGACGGTGGTGCGGACGTCCAACAGCCGTCGTCAGCCCGCCAGTTCGCCGAGGAGGGCCCAGGTCCGGCGCCGGTCCGCCTCGCCCGCGATGCCGGTGCCCTGGAACACGACCTCCGTGGCACCGGCGTCGCGATAGCGCCGCACCTCCGCCGCGACGGCCTTCTCGTCGCCGACCACGGCGAGGTCCCCGGCGCGCCGGGCGCCGGACTTCTCGATCGCGCGGGCGTAGGACGGGATCTGCTCGTAGAACGCCAGGTTCTCGGCGGCGCGCGCCCGCACCTCCGCCACGTCGTCGGTGACGACGCCGGACACGAAGGCCACGATCCGGGGCGCGGGCCGCCCCGCCGCCTCGGCCGCCGCCGTCACAGCGGGCACGATGTGCTCCGCGAGCGCGCGCGGCCCCGCCAGGAACGGCAGGATGCCGTCCGCGAGTTCACCGCTGACCCGCAGCGCCTGCGGGCCCATCGCCGCGACCAGCACCGGCACCCCGCCCTCCGCCCCCGGCACGCGCGCCGGGAGCGGAGGTGTCGCGGTGAGCAGTTCGCCCCGGAAATCGGCCGTCCCGGTCTCGGTCAACTGCCGCAGCGCGGTGAGGAATTCACGCAGCAGGGCGACGGGCCGCTCGAAGGGGAGCCCGAAGCCGCCCTCGGCGACGAGCTTCGCGCCCAGGGCGAGCCCGAGGTGGTAACGGCCGTGCGTCGCGGCCTGCGCGGTCTGGGCCTGGCTGTTGACGATCAGGGGATGCCGGCCGAAGACGGGGATCGCCGAGGTGCCCACCTGGAGGCCGGGCACCTCGCGGCCCACGAGCGCCGCGAGCTGCGGCGAGTCCGCGCCGAAGGTCTGCCCGAACCAGGCCGACCGCAGCCCGGCGGCAGCGGCCTCCCGCGCCAACTGGACGGAGCCGTCGACCTGGTTGGGGGTGTCGGACGCGTCGAGTGCTACTCCAACAGTCATGTCACCAAGAACGGGCGCCGGGCGGGGTGGCATTCCGGTCCGTGTGTGACAGCTTTCTTTCAGATCTGTGAAGCCGACTCCGCCAGCCGGCGCCGCTGTCGCCCGTCCGCGTCGAAGTTGTCCGGCGCCAGCCACTCCCGCAGCGCCTTGCCGACCCGGGGCCACTCGGCGTCCGTCACCGAGAACCAGGCGGTGTCACGGCTGCGGCCCTTGTAGACCACGGCCTGCCGGAAGACGCCCTCGAAGATGAACCCCAGCCGCTCGGCCGCCCGGCGCGACGGGGCGTTGAGGCTGTCGCACTTCCACTCGTAACGGCGGTAGCCCAGCGTGTCGAAGACGTACGCCATCAGCAGGTACTGCGCCTCCGTCGACGCCGGGGTGCGCTGCAGCAGCGGCGAGAAGGCGACGGAGCCCACCTCGACGACGCCGTTCGCCGGGTCCTGGCGCAGCAGGGCGAGGGTGCCGGCCGCCCTGCCGGTGCCGGCGTCGACGACCGCGAACTGGAGCGGGTCGTCGGCCTGAGCCGCCTCGCGGGCGTACGCGCGGTAGTCGTCCGCGTCGGTGAACGGGCCCACCGACATGTACGTCCAGTCCCGGTCGTCCTCGGCGCGCGCGTACGCCGCGTACAGGTCGTCGGCGTGGCGGTCCGCGTCGAGGGGTTCGAGGCGGCAGAACCGGCCGTCGAGGGTGACACGGGCGGGCGCCGGGCGGGGCGTCCAGCCGGGCAGGGGGGTGCCGAGGGGCTGGCCGTGGGCGTTGAGGCGGGCGGACATGCGCTGCTCCTGCGTGGGTACGGGTTCGGGCCAGGCTATGCGGTGGCGGACGGGGCGCTGACATGGGGTGCCGTGCGGGCGTTCCACCGAACAGTTGAACGCGGGTTCCACCTCCGGGCGACGAGACGCCGGGCGCGCCCGCACCAGGATGACGAACGCTCCCTGAGCCCTCGTCACATCACCCCCCTGAAAGAGGTCTCCTCCAGGACTTCGACCGCTGGAAGAAGCAGGGCCGTCTGCTGCACCACAAGCCCGCCGGGTTCTCCGAGGTGCACGACGCCTTCAAGGACCCCCAGAGCGCCTGGACCGCGACCGGCGCCATCGCCTTCAGCGTCCTGTACGGCACCGCGGCCGTCGGCACGGATGCGCCCCGCAGGCCCCTCGACCTGGTCGACCCGAAGTGGAAGGGCAGGATCGCCTCGTCGTTCCCGCACGACGACGACGCCGTCTTCTCGGGCCGGAAGGCGATAGGCATCGGCACCGCCGGCTCGGCCGTCCCCGACCCGTCCTCCCCCGTCCGCTTCCTCACCCCCGGCCGGCTGGGCCTGCACCCCGGTGCCTGACACCTCGGCAGGAGGGTGCCGGTGGCCGGCCGGCACCCTCGCCGCACACGTCAGGTGGTGACGCGGTACGCGCTCACCCAGCGGCCGATGTTGCCGTAGCCGCTGTCGTCGATGGTGATCGAGGTCCCGGTGCAGTTGGCGTGCTCCCACAGCTCGACCCGGACGGCCGTGTCCTGGGTGCGGGCGGAACGGATCTTGTCGTTCCAGTTGTCGCCGACGTAGGTGCACGACCCGGTGGTGCCGGGCCCGAACCAGTTGTCCGGGCCCGAGAAGCCCGTCTGCGTGAAGCCGCGCCACTTGCCGGCCTCCAGGACGGCGGCCTCGCCCGACGGAGCGGCGGCGGCCGTGCCGGCCGACAGCAGACCGACGGCGGCGAGCGCGGCGGCAGCGGCGGTCAACCGCTGGAACCCGAGTGCCTTCTTCATGCCCTGTGTCCCTCCTTGAGACATTCACCCACCCCCGTAGGTGGACGTCTCCACCCTCGTGCAGGAGGGACACGAGGGGTACCTCGGAACTCTCAGGGTCACTTCCGCCTCGGCGGGGTGTACTCCTTGAGGTAGTGGGCGACGCGGCCGGCGTAGGGCCGGATCTTCGGGGGAACACCGGCCGCGTCGTTCACCACGCCGTATGACGTCCGGTAGGCCGCCGAGATCAGCACCCGCCGGTCACCCGGCAGCCCGGCGTCGAGGCGGGACGAGATCCAGCACAGGTAACGGCCCATCGCCGGGATCGACTCGGCGGGCGGGAAGGGCGGCCGGGGCACCGCCTTGCCCGGGGTGCCGTCCGCGCGCATCCACCAGCGCAGCACGCGCGGCGTCCAGCGCGCGATGCCGTACTCGTCGGCGGCCGGGTCCGCGAGGTCCGGGTCGAAGTCGCTCTCCACCTTCAGCATGGCCGCGATCAGCGCCGCGGTGACGTCCGGCTGCCGGCAGTCGTGCGCCGTCTCCACGATCAGCAGCCGGTAGGCGGGCGGCACTCCCTTGTCGGTGCGCAGGTCGGCCGCCCCGTACGAGGCCGCCACCGCGTTCGCCCCCGAGGCCCCGGAGGAGCTGTCCGGCCGGTCGTCGTCCGCCCAGGTCACGACGGTGTACCCGAGCGCGGCGACGGCCATCGCGCCCGCGACGAGGGACGCGCGGACCAGACCCCGGCGCGGCGAACGGGACACAGCGCCCGTACCCGCCGTCGCCCCGACCCTGCGCAGCAGCGCCTCACCGGTGATCCGCTCCTCGTGCGTACGGGTCAGGCAGTCCCGCACGATCTCCCGCCACGCGTCCGGGAGCCGCGGGGACAGGCGCAGTTCGTCCGTGCCCCGGGCGTAGGCCGCCGCCGCGTGCCGGCGGGCCGTCGGCGTGCCGCCCGGCAGGGGGAACGAACCGGTGAGGACCAGGTGGGCCAGCACACCGAACGCCCACACGTCGGCCGACGGGCGGATGCGGCGGCCCCGCTCGCCGATCTCCGACCACAGCAGCTCCGGGGGCGTGTAGTCGGGGGTCGCGAAGGCGGGCGTGTACGCGTGGGTGCCCTCCAGCTCCGCCGCCATGTTGAAGTCCGCCAGCCGCGCCGAACCGTCCGCCATCAGCAGCACGTTCGCCGGTTTCAGATCGCCGTGCACCCAGCCCGCCCGGTGCAGCTGGTCCAGCCCCTCGCAGATCTGCGCGAGCAGCGCCGGTCCCTGCGCGGGCGGCGTGGCCCCGGTGCGGGAGAGCAGGCACGCCAGGGACTCCCGGGCCCGCTCCAGGACGAGGACCACCGCGCCGTCCAGTTCCGGGCGGGCGGGGTCGTCCACCGTCAGCGTCCCGTACATGCGGATCAGCCGGGGGCGCCTCAGGCTGCGGTACAACGTCAGCTCACGGTCGGCGAGTTCACGCAGATGGGCGAGGTGACGGGGGGTTCCGGTGCCCGTCGGCAGGAACTTGAGGGCGGCCGTACGGGGCAGCTCCCCGGACGCGTCGTCGACGCGCCGCGCCTCGTACACGCTGCCGAACGCGCCCGTGGCGATCGGCTCCCGCACCTCCCACCCGCCCACCCGGTAGCCCTTGGGCACGCGCACCGCGTACGCCTCCGGCATCACCGCTCTCCCGGGCCCGGAAGACGGGTGGCGGACAGCGCGCCGAGGTCGTCCTCGCGGACGAGGTCGAAGCGCAGCGCCAGCGACACCAGGGACTCCTTCTTGCCGTTGAGGCGCGGGCCCGCGTCCGCCGTGTCGGGGCCGGGCTTCAGGCGCAGTTTCACGGCCAGGTAGTCGATGTTCCACTGCACCGTGGCGCGGGACACGGTGGGCCAGCCGGGGCGCAGCCGGTCGACGACCTGGTCGACCGTCGGCAGCGGGGCGTGCGGCACGCCGCGCAGCCGGGGTTCGCACAGGGCGGCCAGGACGGCGAAGTAGCGCTTCGTGCGGTCGAGGGAGAAGGCGGGTGCGGTCGTCGCGCCGAACGGGCCCGGTGACGTGTCGAGGTAGTCGTGGCGCGGCGCCCACACCTCGACCGGGAGCAGTTCACCGGCCGCCGGGAGCACGATCCGCGAGAACTCGAAGGGGATCGGCGCGTCCAGCCGCCCCGGGCTCACCTTGATGTGCTCGCCCGCGCCCTCCGGGTTCTCGACGACGTACGTCTGGCTCCGGCTGTGGTTGCTGAGTATCCAGTACGCGCCGTGCGCGGTGATCTCACCGGCGGCGCGTGAGACACCCTCGTGCGGGATCTCCAGGCCGCCCGGCCCCGTGGACCGGCCGAACGGGAGCCGTTCGCCGGGTGCCAGCCGAAAGCGCGTGCCCCTGCGGCCGTCCTCCGTGGTCGGCGGAGGTACCACGATGATGCTGTGCAAGATGCGTCTCCCCGTCTCGCAACTGTTCCCGGCCAGCGTAGGGCGGCGCACGGGGCGCACGACCCCCTCGCGCGGGTGTGACACGTCGATTGCCCGAAACGGCAACGGCGACGCCGTCTTGACGGTTGCCCACGGCGCCCTTCTCGCCCGCGCCCGGCCCCGCGGCTAGGCTCGCCGCATGCCCAGGACCGACCGAGCCGCCCGCCTGATCGCGGCGCCCCCGACGGACGTCTACACCGCCCTCGTCGACCGCGACGCCCTGGAGGCGTGGCTGCCGCCGGACGGCATGCGGGGCCGGATCGAGCACTGGGACCCGCGTCCCGGCGGCGGCTTCCGCATGACGCTCACCTATCTCGACCCGGCCCACAGCCCCGGCAAGTCCTCGGCCGGCACCGACGTCGTCGACGTCCGCCTCACCGCCCTCGTCCCGCCCGAACGCGTCGTTCAGCAGGCCGAGTTCACCTCCGACGACCCCGCGTACGCGGGCACGATGACGATGACCTGGCAGCTCACGGCGACGTTCGGAGGCACGGAGGTGACGGTCACCGCCACCGGCGTGCCGCCCGGCATCAGCCAGGCCGACCACGAGACCGGCATCGCCTCCTCCCTCGCCAACCTCGCCGCACACGTCGAGACGCGGGCCCCGCGAGAGGCCGACTGAGCCGGCGTGATGCACAGCACGCAGGGCCCGGACGTCGAACTCGCCGACACCGGCGCAGAGTTCCCGGTCCACGCCGAACGCGTCCTGGCCGCCCTCGGCCAGGCCCTCGCCGCCGCAGGCATGGACGGTGCACGACAGGCGTTTCCGGCGGGGCCCGGCCCTCATCAGCGTCGTCGAGAACACCGCCGACAACTGGTCCTTCGGCTTCGGCCGTGCCCGGTACGTCGAGGGCGACCTCGCGATCCCCGGCCACCGACCCCGGACCGAGAAGCACAGGCTCAGCGCACCCGCCGCCCCGCCCGGTACACCGCGCGGATGCCGGTGACCGCCGCGATGTCGTCGACGGGGGAGGCGTCGAGGGCGAGGAGGTCCGCGTCGGCGCCGGGGCGCAGGACGCCCTTGCGGCCGGCGCGGCCCACCGCCTCGGCGGCCCCGGTGGTCGCGGCGCGCAGCGCGTCCAGCGGGGACATGCCGAGTTCGGTGAGCTGACGCAGGGCGTACGGGTAGACGCCGTGGTCCTTCTGCGGGGCTATCCCGGAGTCGGTGCCGGCGACGACCCGCGCCCCGGAGGCGACGACCTCGGTCATGAGGTCCAGGAGCGAGGCGTGGCCGGCGGCGACGCCGGGCGGCAGGGCCCCGCCGGGCCGCACGGCGAGCGTGAGACTGACGAACGTCCCGCGCCGCACCACCTCGTCGAGGAGGTCGCGCCGCACGACGGAACCCTGAGGAGTCCTGCAGGAGAAGTGCTCGACGCTGTCGAACCCGGCGTTCACGGCGTCCACCACCGCGCCCAGGGCGTGCGCGTGCGCGGCCGCAGAGAGCCCGAGCCGGTGGGCCTCGTCGACGACCAGCCGCAGATCGGCGCGCCGGTACTGCGCCCGCGCCGGATCCGAGCCCGGCGTCATCCGGCCGCCGCTGGCCATCACCTTGACGACCTCACAGCCGCGCTCGGCCCGCTCGCGCACGGCCGCCCGCAGCGCCCCGGCGCCCTGCGCCACCCCGCCGAGGAAGTGACAGTGCCCGCTGGGCGTGGTGATCGGCGGCCCCGCCGCGACGATCTCGGGCCGCTCCCCGGCCGGCACCCCGTCGCGCAGCGCGAGCGTCAGGTAGTCGCGGTCACCGAGGTCGCGGACGGTCGTGACGCCGGCCCGCAGCGTGGCCGCCGCCGCGTCGCGCGCCGTCGCCAGCACGGCCGCCCGGTCACCGGACGTCACGTGCGCGACGGCGTCCGCGCTGCCGTCCCAGCACAGGTGGACGTGGGCGTCGATCAGCCCTGGCAATAACCAGGCGTCCGGCCCGAAGTCGGTCACCTCCGCGTGCGCCGGGGGCCGCGCGCCCGTGAAGTCGACGTCGAGGATCACACCGTCCTCGACCAGTACCGTGCCCGATCGCCTCGCACGCACGCCGTCGAAGACGTGCCCGGCCCGCAGTGCGAGCAGTTCGCCGTGCATGAGCCTCAACTCCCCCTACCGGGATGCGGGCTGGGACCGGCGACACCGGCCGGGCACGGGCTACAGGCCGGCGCGATGCCCCAGCGCCCCGAGCCCCGCCGCCACGATCACGTCCGTGCGGTCCGTCCACCGCTCGACGCGGTTGGCCATCATCGTCGCGG
This sequence comes from Streptomyces roseirectus, assembly GCF_014489635.1. Taxonomy (NCBI): domain Bacteria; kingdom Bacillati; phylum Actinomycetota; class Actinomycetes; order Kitasatosporales; family Streptomycetaceae; genus Streptomyces; species Streptomyces roseirectus. The sequence continues at coordinate 9,786,939 of NZ_CP060828.1, forward strand.
TCACCGCCCCGATCGCGGCCACGACCCGCACGTGCCGCTCCTCGTCGCTCCACGTGTCCGGCCCGAAGGCCGCCATCAGCGTGTGCTGCGCCCCCGAGAGCCGGTCCATGACCTCCGGCTCCCGCGTGAGGCAGAACGCGCCCACGATGAGTGCGCCCATACCCGGCCGCTCGGCGATCATGCCGACCAGCGCCTCGACGAGCGCGGCGTCCCGCCCGGCCCCGGCGGGAACCTCGGCGGCGACGCCCGCGAGCGTGGTGGCGGTCTCCTCCGCGTGGGCCACGACGGCGTCCTGGATGCGTTCCTTGGAGCCGAACCGCTTGAGGACGGCGGCCTTGGAGTACCCGGAGGCGTCGGCGATGGCCTGGACCGTGCCCTGTGCGAACCCGTGCCGGGCGAAGACGAAGGCCGCGACGTCGATCAGCGCCCGGTCGATCTCCCCGCTCGTGGGCTTCACATTTGACTTCATGGCTTCAAGTTACCATTCTGGTCACCTAGTAACCAAAATGGTCACCCGAAGGGATCGGTGCAGTGGCGCACGACAACGACGAGACGGAAACCAGCAGGTCAGGATCGGGGCTGGGACCGGTGCTACGGCTCTGGCTGGTCCCGGTCGTCCTCGTCACCGTGGTCATGGCGACGCTCGCCTCGCTGTACCTCGGCAGCTCGGTCAACTCCGCAGACCACCTCGACGCCTTCCCCGTCGCGGTCGTCAACACCGACCGCGGCGACACCGGCGCGAAGATCGTCCAGGGCCTGCGCCAGAACACCGACGCCGACAAGTTCGACCTGCGCGTCCTCACGCCCGCCGAGGCGCGCAGGCAGATGGACGAGGCGAAGCTGTACGGCGCGATCGTGCTCCCGGCAGACCTGAGCCAGAAGCTCGCCGGCCTCACCGGCCCCGGCGCCGAGCGGCCCGTGGTGAGCGTGTGGACCAACCCGCTCGCCAACACCTCCAGCGTCTCCCTCGTCAACGCCTTCGCGACCAAGGCGCTCACCGGCGTCAACGAGACCGTCGGCAAACAGCTCCTGACCGCCGCCCCCAAGGCCACCGGCGCCACCCGCCTCGTCCTCGCCACGCCCGTCGACGTCCACACCGCCCCCTACAAGACCGTCCCGGACGGCACCGGCAACGGGCTCTCCGCCTTCTACTACGCCCTGCTGCTGGTCCTCGCAGGGTTCACCGGGTCCGTCATGGTCGCCAACCTCGTCGACGCTCAGCTCGGGTTCATCCCCCTGGAGTGGGGGCCGGTCTACCGGATGGAGGAGCACTCCGGGCGCAGCCGGCAGTCGACGCTGGTGCTCAAGTGGGCGCTCATGGGCGGGCTCGCGGTCGTGGTGAGCGGCGCGTACGTCGGGATCGGCGCGTGGCTCGGGATGCCGCTGGACCACCCCTGGCAGCTCTGGCTGCTCGGCGTCCTCGTCATCGCCGCCGTCGCCGTGGTCGCGCAGGCGATCCTCGCGCTGCTCGGCGGGCTCGGGATGATCGTCAGCCTGCTGCTGTTCGTCGTCCTCGCGATCCCCAGCTCCGGCGGGACGACCCCGCTGGAGGCGCTGCCCCCGTTCATCCGCTTCCTCGCCGAGTTCGAGCCCGTGCACCAGGTGTACGTCGGCACCCGCTCGGCCCTCTACTACGGCGCCACCTGGGACAGCGGCCTCGGCCGCGCGGTCCTCGCCTCCGCCGTGGCCCTCGTCCTCGGCCTCGCCGTCGGGTACCTCGGGACGCGCGTCTACGACCGCAAGGGCCTCGTCCGCGGCCACACGGTGCCGGCCGCCGCATAACAAGGCCGGCCGCTGGATCGCCGGGTGCCTCGCGCTCTACGGTGACGTCATGAGCGATCACCCCGAGGCACCTGTCGAAGCGTTCGAACCCCCCTACTACGTCACGGTGTTCACGTCCCTGAAGACCCAGGACCAGGACGGCTACGGCGAGACCGCCGCGCGCATGGAGGAACTGGTGAGGGACATCCCCGGGTTCCTGGGGATGGACCACGCGCAGACACCCGGCGGACTGGGCATCACCGTCGGGTACTTCCGCGACGCGCAGGCCCTGGAGCAGTGGCGCACGGACGCCGAGCACAGGACCGCGCAGAAGCGGGGACGGCAGGAGTGGTACGAGAGCTACACGCTCCACGTGGCGAAGGTGGAGCGCAGCAGCGGCTTCAGACGGGACGCCGCAGACGCCGGCTCTCCGGGGGCGCCAGATACCCCGGCACCGGGCCGTCCGTCGCGATGACGATCTGATCGACGGCGATCGCGGGATCGGCCATGAACAGCCGCAGGACGTGCTCGCCGGGCGTGTCGACGGTGATCGTGCCGGTCAGCTTCTCCACGCCCTCCTCGACGTTGCGGGCCCAGGCGTCGCCCCGGTTGCCGGTGGCGACGGCCTGGCCGCTCAGCAGGACCGGCGGCCGGCCGTCGAGGCCCACGGCGAGGCGCCGGGCGCCGCGTTCGTCGAGGGAGGGCAGCCGCAGCACCGTCACCGGGAAGACGCCGGTGGAGGTGAAGCGGACGCGGTAGCGCAGTTCCGGCGCACGGGTGGCGAACGCCTCCGTGACCGGGCGCGCGGTCGAGGGCACCGCTTCGACGGCGGCGCTGCGGCGCCCCAGCCCCGGCACGGTCCGCCAGCGGGCCCCGCCGCGCGGCACCTGACGGTCGTAATGGGCCGCCTCGATGGACACGTAGCCGTGCGCCTCCACGAACCCCCGCCCTTCGAGCGGCGTGTTGACGACCCGCAGCGCCACCTCGGTACTGCGCCCGCCGCCGCTGAGGATCACGGCCGGCGTGTGCACGCCCTCCGGGGCCAGGGCCCAGTCGATCTCCACCCAGATCCGCGTCTGATCGGTGACCGTCCCGCCGCCCGCACTCAGCCGCACCCACGGCTCACTGCCCACGGCCGTCCACTCCAGCGGCAGGAACCCGGTGGTGAAGACCTCGACGAACCGGCGGCCCCGGTCGGCCCGGTCGAAGGACAGCGGCCGGGCGGTGCCGACGTCGTTGCCCTCGGCGGCCACCCCGAGCCCCGACGTCTCCTGCCGCGCGACCCGCGTGACCGCCGGGCGGCCCGGCGCCTTGGGGATCTGGGACGGGTACGGGTTGACGATCCCGTCCCACTTGCCGCCCGCGACCTGCGTGTTGTACCGCCGGGTGAGCGCCTGCTCGTCGGCGTGCGCGGCCTCGGCCAGCTCCGCGTACCGGTTGGTGCCGGCGCCGCGCCCCTGCCGGACGGCGAGGGCGTTGCGGTCGGCCCAGTAGTACTTGAGGTTCATCAAATAGGCGCCGTGCACGGGGTATTCGACCAGCTCGAAGAAGGCGTCCCGGTAGGACTCGGGGAGCGCGGCGCCCAGCGCGCGCACCCGCTCCAGCAGGCTTGCGTACGCGTCGAGACGGCGGCCCGCCTCGTCGCCGTGGTGGACGGTCGAGAAGACGTCCCGGTCGATGAACTCCGGGCGCCGCTCGGCCGCGAGCCGGTAGTACTCGGTGCGGATCGCGGCCAGCTCCCGCGCGTACCGGTGGCCGAACTGACGGCCGTACCACGCGGCGAGGAAGCCGTCCGGGCCCGTGCGCTCCACGTCCCAGGCCAGGTCCAGGCAGAACGACAGGCCGGTCTCGATGGACTTGAGGTCACCGACGTTGAAGATCCACACCCGGTCCGCCCCGTGCTCGTGCACCCGGCGCAACTCCTGCCCCACCTTGGCGAGTTGCGTGGTGTCCAGCCACAGGTAGCTGCGCGGACGCCCCCAGTAGGAGAGGTGGTAGTAGATGCCGTTGCCGCCGGAGCGGGCGCGCTCGGCCTCGTCCGGGAGCTGGCGCATGTTGCCGTGGTTGTCGTCCGGCCAGATCAGGGTCACGTCGTCGGGGACCTGGACACCCGCGTTGTAGAGGTCCAGGACCTCCTTGTACGGGACGAAGATCTGCGGCGCGGCCCCGGCGCCGACCTCCTCGGCGAGGATGCGCCGCTGGTCGGCGATGATGTCGTTCATCACCGCCACCTTCTGAGGGATCGTCGTCGCGTTCTTCGTCTCCAGCGCCGAGTCGTGCAGCCCGCGCATACCGAGCGTCCAACTGCTCTCGTACCGCGCGTTCTGCCGGGCCCGCGCCCGCCAATAGGCCGAGATGACCGCGGGGTTGACCGTGTAGTCGTACACCGGCAGGGCACCGTCCGCGTCTGGATGCTCCGCAGCCCACGGCGCCCACTCGTGAACTCCGTTGCGCAGCATGGCCTCCGGGTGGCTGGAGCCGACGACGATGCCGTAGCGGTCGGCCAACTCGGGGTTCTCGGCGTGCTTGTTGAAGAAGTCGGAGTACGGATGCATCGCGGGCCACAGGTAGTTGGCCTTCAGGCGCAGCAGCAGTTCGAAGACGCGCTCGTAGGTACGCGGGCCGATGTTCTTGTCCGGCTCCTGCGTGCGGCGCGACCACGTGGTCAGGTTCTGCTCGTCGTTGATGAAGATCCCCCGGTAGCGGACGGCGGGCTCGCGCCGCTCGAAGGTCCGCGCGGGGACGGTGACGGTGTCGCGCCGCTCCACGGGCACGTCCGCCCACCAGTACCAGGGGGAGACGCCGATGCGCTCCGACGTGTCGTAGATGCCGTAGACCGTGCCCCGGCGGTCGCTGCCGGTGATCGTCAGGGCACGGTCCACGCCGGGGAACGGGCGCTCGACGACTCGGGTCACCGAGGCTTCCCAGCGGCCCTGCGCCGGGTCGGTGGCGATGACGACCAGATGCGCGGCGCGCTCGGGCAGCGTGTGCAGGAGCCGGGGGCGCACACCGCTGACGCGCTCGACGTCCGCCTGGAGGTCACCGGCCGCGCGGATCACCGCCGGATCCTCGGCCGGGTCCACGAAGAGGTCGGTGGCCTGCCCGCCCACGACCAGCGGGAAGTCCGGCCGGCGCGACGGTGCCGCCTCGGCGACGCCGGGCAGCAGCGGGGCCGCGCCGGCCGCCGCCATGCCGTACAGGAACGACTTGCGGGTCCACAGGGGTCCGTCCGGCACGGTGCACTCCCGATCGACGCAGGGCGGGTTGGGCATGAGCATGTCCAGAAAGCGCTTGCTGTGCACTGTAGGAGGCACCGCGCGAACCCGTCCAGAGGCCGGAGCGACCGAAGAGCCCGCAGATCGTTAGGGATGCCGGAGAAAGACGAGGTGAGCGATGACCGGCAACACACCCGAACTGCGGGAGTCCTACGAGGCGTGCGAGACCGAAGTACGCGAACGGCTGCCCGCGCTGTGGACGGCGACCGGCCTTCTGCCCGCCGAGGTGCGGCCGTTCATGTACGCCATCCACGGCTGGGCCGTCCGCACGGACCGCATCGCCGACGAAGGCCCCAGCGAGGGCCGCGCGCAACGCCTCGCCCGCTGGCGCGACGACACCCTCACCGAACTGCGCACCGGAGAAGGGCGGCACCCCCTGCGCCGGGCCCTGGTCGACACCGTGCACCGGCGAGACCTCGACCCCGCCCTGATCGAGGCCCACCTGGCGGCCGTCACCGAGGACAGCGCCGCGCCCCCGGCGTTCGACACGGTCGCCGACCAGCGCCGCTTCCTGCGCGGCATCACCGGCATCGTCGGCGAACTGTGGGCACCCCTCCTCGAACCACGCGGCCCCGAGAGCGCCCGCCAGGTCGCCGCCCTCTTCGACGCCTGCAAGATGGCCGACCTCTTCGAGGACCTGCCCGACGACCTCAAGGCCGGCCGCTGCTACTGGCCCCAGGACGACCTGCGCGACCTCGGCCTCACCCCCGGTGACCTCCTCGGCGACGGCCCCCGCGCACCGCTGGACGCCTTCGTCGACCGCCAACTCGCCCACTGGCGCACCCTGCTGGCCGAAGCGACCCCCGCGACCTGGGCCGTGGGCGAGCCCTACCGCCTCTTCCTGCACTCCCTGCTCCTCGGCACCCAGCTCCACTACGACGAGGTCACCCTCCTGCGCTCCCGCGTCCTCACCGAAGGCGTCCCACACCCCACCACCGACGGCAGACTGACCCGCCGCGAACCCTGGCCGGGACCGCGCCCCGGACACGTCGCCGTCATCATGGACGGCAACCGGCGCTGGGCCGACGCCCACGGCGTCCCCGCCCGCCACGGCCACCACGCCGGAGCACGCGCCACCATGCGCCTGATCAACTCCGCGCTGCGGCTCGGCATCCGCCACCTCAGCGTCTACGCCTTCTCCACCGAGAACTGGAACCGCGCCCAGGAGGAGACCACCGCGATCTTCGACACCCTCGCCGACTGGATCACCCAGGGCACCCGCCGCCTCCACGAACTCGGCGTCCAGGTCCGCTGGTGCGGGCGCCGCGACCGCGTCGACACCTCCCTCGCCTCCGCCCTCGCGCTCGTCGAGAGCATGACCCACGCCAACGACACCCTCACCCTCACCCTCTGCGTGGACTACGGCGGCCGGGACGAACTCGCCGCCGCCGCACGCGCGCTGGCCGCCGAAGCCGTCGCCGGGACCCTGCGCGCCGACGACATCGGCCCCGCCGACCTCGCCCGTCACCTGTACGTGCCCGAACTGCCCGACGTGGACCTGCTGATCCGCACCTCCGGGGAGCAGCGGATCAGCAACTTCCTGCCCTGGCAGCTCGGTTACGCGGAACTCGTCTTCGACCCGACGCCCTGGCCGGACTACGACCTCACCCGGCTCAGGGACGCCGTCACCGCCTACACCACCCGCGAACGCCGCTTCGGCGCGGGGGCGTTCACCGCTTCGCCGGAGGCGTGTACACCCCCTCCGCGGTCACCTGAGCCAGCACCGAGTCCACGGTGATCTCGTCGGTGCCGAGCGTGGTCGCGAGCGCCGCGACCAGTTCCGGCGTCGGACGCAGCGGCACGTCCGTCACCTTCACCTTCATCGGCTTGCCCAGCGGCACGCTCTCCACCTGGAGCACCCCCGCGTCCAGGCCCGGCCGCACCGCGGCCTTGTGCCCGACGTCCAGACCGTTGACGACGCACGTGCCCCAGGCCACCCCGTCCCGGAGGAAGCCCTGCAACTCGGTCACCCGGACCGTGGCCTCCGGCACGCGGATCTCGACGCCGCCCGCGAGGCGCCCGTTGCCGTGCGCCTGCCCAGGGTTCACCAGCGACGGGTCGCCCTCGCCGGACGCGACCGGGAACCGGACCGACTTCCCGTCCTCGCCCAGCGTCGCCGGCTCCACGGCCGACACCGTCGCCCCGAACCGCCCCAGCAGCAGCTCACCGAGCGGCGTCCACCGCACCACCGCCGACGCCTCCGAGACCGTGCCCAGCGACCCGTCGTCCGCGACCGCGTCCGGCGCGCCCGTGAACTGCGCCAGCAGCGGGGCCGCCATGACCGCGCCGAGGACCGAACGCCGTGAAGTGTCCATCCGTACCCACCTGTTCCTCACCGGACCGCACCGTGCGGCCCGGGAAGGATCATCGGGGCCCTGCGCCGCCTGGCGGCCGCGAACTGCCCGAACGAGGGAACCGGACCACCCGAACGTGGGACGGCGTCACCTCCCGCCCGCCCTCTGCAACGCCCACACGTAGAACCACTTGTCCTGGCGCAGCGGACGGGAGCTGTTCTCGGTGGCGGCGTGGACCAGACCCCACAGCCCGCCCCCGGCACCCAGCGCGGCGATGGCCGCCTGCAGCGCCGGACCGTACACGGCCACCAGGACCGCCCCCACCGAGCCGACCGCCGCCCCTGTCACGGACACCGCTCGCTTCCTGCGCAGGGTCTCCATCTCCGTGCGGGCCGACCAGATCTGGTCCTTGATCTCCAGCCCCAGCTTGGTGAGTTCACGGTCGGACTGGGTGTCGTCGAGCGCCGCGTCCAGATCGAGGAAGCGCTGCCGCAGGAAGTCCCGGAACCGGGCGTACGCGTCGAACTCGTGGACCGTGATCTCGCTGAAGTCGCGCAGGCTGCACCCGTCGAGGAACGGCAGGTCGATCCGCAGGACCGGCCGCACGAACTGGCTCTTGAGCGGTTCGGCCCCCGAGGCGTCCACCGCCCGCCCGTCCCGCACCAGGTAGTCGATGACCTGGTCGTGGCGCTCGCTGTCGCGCAGGCTCCACCAGCGGACGCCGTTGCGGGTGAGCGAGTCCGCGGGCGGGCCGTCGGCGCCGTCGTAGTCGACCGTCGTGAACCTCGGCAGATACCAGGCGAGGCCCGCCCTCAGCAGCGGCTCCGCGTCCAGCACCCACTTCCCGAGCGCGTCCAGGTCCGGGCAGTGGATCCCGTACCAGAGGTGGTAGGACAGGTTGTGGACCGGGACGCGGGCACTGCGCGACAAGGAGGACGCCCCGTGCCGCCCGATCTCGTGGAACCGGTGGGACGACTCGTGGGAGAGCAGCAGCGTGTCCGAGACGAGCGCCACCCGCTTCGTGACGGACTCCAGATCGGCGCCGCCGCCGACCGACAGCCCGACGTAGAACCGGGAGCGCGACAGGCGCTTGCCGTCCACCAGTCCGGGCCTGCGGACCGTCAGGGGGTTCTCCGCGCGCCACAGCGCGGAGGCGTACCGCCGTGCGACGGTCTGCGGGTCGGCCCGGTGCGCGTCGGGGAGCGTCCCGAAGAACTCCTGCATACGCCGGGCGACGACCTTGTTCTGCACGGGCCGCCCCTTACGGGAGAACATCACCCTGCTCCTCACTGCCGGCCGGCAGCGGCTCGTCCCGCCACCGCGCCAGCGCGCTCACGAGATCCACCCAGGCCCGCTCCTCGGGACCGAGCCGCGCCCTGAGCCCCTGCAACTCCCGGAGTTCGAAAGGTTCGAGGCAGGCGAGCGCACGGTGGCCGATGGCGCGCACGCGCTCGTCCCACAGCCGCCAGGCCGTCACGACGCCCCGCGTGTCGGCGGTGACGACGGTGCCGCCGTCCAGGGACGCCGACAGATGGTCGACGGACGCCCCGTCGCCGGCGGGCAGGACGCCTTCCTCGTGCGCGTCCGGCAGCCGCCACAGGTGGACGCCGTGCCCGGCGCCGGCGAAACCGGCGAGGAGGTCCCCGCGCGCGAGCACGGACAGCCGCTTCCCTTCGGCGCCGGGCCCGGTCAGGAGTTGCTGGGTGCCGCCCGCGGAGCGCCACAGCACGATCCCGTCCAGGCCGCGGGTGGCCAGCAGCGTGCCGTCGGGCGTGGCACAGACGTCCCACAGCGCGAAACCGAGCGTCTTGGGCCTCGGCCGGGACAGCTCCCACACCTTGACCGGGCCACCGCCGGGCCCCACGGCGACGAGCCCCCCGCGCTCGGGCAGGAACACCTTCCCCACCATGCCGTCGAAGTAGAGCCGGCGCAGGAGCCGGGCGTCCCGCAGCCGCCGCATCAGGACGGTTCCGTCGCTGTGCCCGGACACCAGCACACCGCGGTCCGCGGCCAGGCACGACACCGCGCTGCCGCCGGTGAGGCTGCCCGCCGACGCGCCGGACGGCAGGAGCCACAGGTGTACCGCCCCTGTGTGGTCCCCCAGGGCGAGGTACCGCCCGTCCGGGGTGATCAGCATGGCGTTGACCGAGCCGACCGGCCCTGTGAGGACGGCGAGGGACTTCCCTGAGGCGAGGTCCCACAGCCGCGCGACCTCCGCGTCCGGCGAGTCCCACGCGCGGTGCTCGGTGACCAGCACCTTGCTGTCGGGCGTCACCGCGAAGCGCCACGCCGAAGCCCGCTCCGACGGGATCGTCCACCCCTTCCCGCCCGGGGACAGGGCCCGCACATGGATGCCGTCGTCCGCGTCGCCGACGACGACGTGTGATCCGTCCGGGGCCGTCACCACCCGCCGGATCCCGCCCTCGGCCCGCAGCAGCCGGGTCGGCTCGGCGGGCACCCAGGCGTCGCGCAGGGCGGATCCGGAGGCCCGCGTCAGGTCCCGCAGCTCGGTGAACGCCTGCCGCTCGGTGGGGTCGCCGGGCGTCCACCCCGCGTCGTCCAGCCGGCGCAGCAACTGTGCGGCGCGGGCCGGCGGGGCCGCGAACACCAGCCGCCACAGCAGGTCCCGGCGGCCGGTGGTGTCGAGGATGCCGGCGAGCGCTGCCCACTCCGGGTCTATCAGCTCCGCGAACCGCTCGTCGGTGCGCCCCCGCAGGAGCCCGTTCACCCACTCCACGGACGTCACGGCGAGGGCGCGGTCGGCGACGCGCGCACGCACGGTGGTGTCGGCGTGCTCCTGCACCGCGCGCAGCGCGTCCCCCGTGGGGTCGAGGGCATGGGCGCGCTCCACGTCACCGGTCAGGAAGCACACCACGGCGCGGTAGGCGGGACGGGAGTGCTCGTACCCCTGCTCCTCGATCACCTCGGCCAGCCGGGGTTCGCCGGTCGCCAGGAACGCGTCGCACACGGCGTCCACCAGACGCCGGTCGTCGAGCGCCGTGAGCGCCGAGTAGGCCAGGTCCGCCGCCCGGCTGTCCTCGGTGAACACGGCGGGGGAGAAGGCGATCACCGCGAGCGCCCGCACCGCGGCGGGCGTCCGGGCGCGCACGAGCCGCCGCACGGCACGCCGTCTCCTCAACCGGCCGCGCGAGCGGGCGCGTTCGGCCAGCCGGTCCACCTCGTCGTCGTACATGCCCCTCCCCTCCGGGCCGCCACGGGGAGGTTCCGTTGTAACGGCTCACGCGGCCGGGATCCAGCCCCGGGCGGTCAGCCGACGTCGAGCCGGTCCCGCAGCCCCGCGCCCGTGAACGCCGCCTCCAACTCCCCGCGCCCCTCGGTGAAGTGGGCCCAGCTGTCGCAGTGCACCGGGACGACGCGCCGCGCGCCCAGCAGCCGCGTCGCCTCCACGGCCCCCGCGCTGTCGAGGACGAGGAGCGCGCCGTCGAACAGCCGGGAGACCCGCGGCGCGCCGGCGAACAGGATCGCCGTGTCGACGGGCCCGAACCGCCCGGCGATCTCCCGCACCGCGTCCAGCGAGGCGTTGTCGCCGCTCACGTACACCGTGGGCAGCCCCTCGCCGGTCAGGACGAACCCGACGACCTGGCCCGAGAACGGCTCGACGTCCGCGCGCTCGCCGGGGCCGTGGACCGCGGGGACGCCGGTCACGGTGACCGTGCCGCCGCCGGGGCGCTCCAGCGTCACCGGCTCCCAGTCCGCGAGCCCCCGCGCGTTCCCGCCGAGCCGCTTCCCGCCGCCGGGCGTGGTGAGGGTCAGCGGGACACCGGCGAGGAACGCCCGCCCGGAGACGTCCAGGTTGTCGGGGTGCTCGTCGTGGGAGAGCAGGACGACGTCGACGGGGCCGAGGTCGTCCGGCGTCGCGGCGGCGGGCGCCGTCTTGGTCAGGCTGCCGCCCGGCACCGGGTAGGAGCCGGGCGCGTCGAACGTCGGGTCGGTCAGGAAGCGCAGGCCGCCGTACTCGAAGAGGGCGGTGGGGCCGCCGAGGGTGCGGACGGGGAAGGACATGACAGATCTCCTCACGGATGTTCGCGGTTCAACCGTGAGAACCATAGGCGTGTCTCACGGATGGAGGCAAGCTGTTCCGTGAGGATCGCGGACGTAGCATGGACGCCGTGGAAGAGAACGTGACGCCGCCCGCACCGGGGGAGGACCGCTACCGCGCCCTCGCCCTCGCCAACAGCGCGATGGCCCTGCCCGGCGGGCACTACGTCGACCTGCTCGGCACCCCGGCCGCCGCGAGCCACTGGCTGACCGCACACGGCCTCGCCCCCGCCGACGCCGCCCTCGGCGAGATGTGCTCGGCCCAGCTGCGCGCCCTGCGCGAACAGATCAGGGCCCTGTTCGCCTCCCGCGTCGCCGCCCTGCCCGCCCTGCCCGCCGCCCTCGCCGCCGTCAACGACGCGATGACCCGCGTCCCCACCGCCCCCCTCCTGAAGTGGGACGAGACGACCGGCCCCTACCGCACCACCCCCCACCCCACCACCGCCCTCGTCGACCACGCCCTCGCGGCCCTCGCCGCCGACGCCGCCGACCTCCTCACCTCACCCGACGCCGAACGCCTCACCGCCTGCGCCTCCACCCCCTGCAACCGCTACCTCCTGCGCAACGGCCGCCGCCACTGGTGCTCCACCCGCTGCGGCGACCGCGCCCGCGCCGCCCGCGCCTACGCCCGCCGCACCAGACCCGCCGGAGACTGAACGAGGGCCGCCGAAATTCGCTCGCGCGTACGGCACGCCACCCCCGACCATGGGCCGCATGAGCGACACCCCCGCACGATGGACCGAGGCGACCGTCTACCCCGACATGTGGGTCGACCCGGCCGACGACCCCCGGCACAACGACGGCCCCAGCCCGGACGGCGAACTCCCCACCCTCCTCGACTTCCTGACCGGCTACCGCCACACCCTGCGCATGAAGTGCGACGGCCTCACCCCGCAGCAGCTCGCCCGCCGCTCGGTCCCGCCCTCCACGATGTCCCTGCTCGGCCTCCTGCGTCACCTCGCCGAGGCGGAACGCGACTGGCGCAACTGGATCACCGACGGCGAACCCCTGCCCAAGCTGTACGGCGAGCGCGACGCCGACTTCGACGGGGCCGTCGCCGACCAGGCCGTCGTCGACGCCGCCTACGCCGACCTGGAGCGCGAACAGGCCGCGCTCGACGCCGAACTGGCCGCGTACCCGGACCTCGGACAGCGGATCGGCAAGGAAGGCATCGCCGTGCGGGAGCTGATGGTCCACCGGATCGAGGAGTACGCCCGCCACTGCGGCCACGCCGACCTGCTGCGGGAGTGCGTCGACGGGCGCGTGGGCCAGTAGGCCCCGCCCGCCCCGGCGCCGATATCGGAAGCGCCGATCCGTTCCCGTCCCTAGGATGAAGGGCTGAGACAACCGTTCGGTCGGCTCGACGGGGAGCCGGCCGAGGTCGCCGATGCCGGGGACCGCTCCCCGGGCTGTGGTGATCTTCCTGCACAGGAGGGATCCCGCATGTTCCGACGTATGGGCGACGCCGTCGTCCGGCACCCTGTCTGGACGATCGTCGCGTGGCTGATCGCCGCGGTGGCGATCGCCGCCACCGCGCCGAGCCTGCCGTCCAGCAGCGACGAAAGCAGCTTTCTCCCCAAGAGCTACGAGTCGATCAAGGCCGCGGACCTCCAGGAGAAGGCGTTCCCCAGCGCCTTCACCCCGTCCGCGATCGCCCTGTTCCAGCGCACCGACGGCGGGAAGCTGACCGCCGCCGACAAGCAGGACGTCACCAGGATCACCAAGGACCTGGGCGCGAAGAAGATCGACCAGGTGCAGAAGGTCGTCGAGGGCCAGCCCTCCGGGGACGGCCGTTACACCATGACCCTGGTCCAGATGGACAGCGAGAAGGCCGGACAGCCCGAACAGGCCGACGCCGCGAAGGTCCTGCGCGACGACGTGAAGGCCCTCGCCCAGGGCACCGACCTGGAGGTCAGGCTCGGCGGCTCCGCCGCGCAGGCCCTCGACCAGCAGGACTCCTCCGAACGCGGCGAAGCCCTCATCGGCATCGGCACCTTCGTGATCATCCTGGTCACCCTGCTGATCATCTTCCGGGCCCCGATCCTCGCGATCCTGCCGCTGATCCTCATCGGCATCGTCGCCGCCATCGCCAACGCGCTCATCGCCTACGCGACCAAACTGTTCGACCTCCAGGCCAACAGCTCCATCTCCTCGATCCTCATCGTCGTCCTGTTCGGCGTGGGCACCGACTACTTCCTGTTCCTGATGTTCCGCTACCGCGAACGCCTGCGCGCCGGCGACGAACCCAAGGCGGCCATGGTCAACGCGGTCGCCCGGGTCGGCGAGGCCATCGCCTCGGCCGCCGGCGCCGTGATCATCGCGTTCCTCGCGCTGATCCTGTCCACGCTGGGCTTCCTCAAGCAGATGGGCCCGGCGCTGGCCATCGCGGTCACCGTCACCCTGATCGCCGGACTCACCCTGATCCCGGCCGTCGTCTCACTGATCGGCCCGCGCGTCTTCTGGCCCTCGAAGTCCTGGCGGCACGAACCCTCCGACGCCCGCTTCGCCGCCCTCGGCCGGGCCGTGCAGCGCAGGCCCGCGCTGACCGCGGCCGTCTCCGGCGCCGTCCTGCTCCTGCTGTCGCTCGGCACCCTCGGCTACAAGGCGACCTTCGACCTGGCGTCCGGCTCCATGCCGAAGACGAAGGAGTCGATGGTCGTCCAGGACGAGCTGGGCAAGGCGTACTCGGCGGGCGCCGCCGCCCCCACCGACGTCTACCTCTCCAGCACCACCGGCCGCCCGCTCGACACCTCGGCCTTCGCGTCGTACGCGCGGAAACTGGGGGCCGTCGACGGGGTCGCCAGCGCCAAGATGACACAGACGAACGCGGACGGCACCACCGCCGACTTCACCGTCACCCTCAAGTACGAGGCGTCCACCGAGCAGGCGATCAAGGCCGTCGGCACGGTCAGGTCCGTCGCCCACGACGAGGCGCCGGACGGCACCGAGGCCCTGGTCGGCGGGATGTCGTCGATCTACAAGGACATCCAGGCGGCCGTCAACCACGACTACCGGACGGTGTTCCCGGTGGCCGCCGCGCTGATCATGGTCATCCTCGGGCTCCTGCTGCGCAGCGTGGTCGCCCCCTGGTACCTGATCGCCTCGGTGGGCCTCGGCTTCGGCGCGACCCTCGGCGCCACGGTCTGGATCTTCCAGGACATGCAGGGCCACCCCGGGCTGATGTTCATGCTCCCGGTGATCATGTACCTGTTCGTCGTCGCCATCGGCACCGACTACAACATCCTCATGATCGCCCGGCTCCGCGAGGAGGCCCGCGAAGGCCGCGAACCCCGTGAGGCCGCCGGGATGGCCCTGCGCCACGCCGGGCCGACCGTCGCCGCCGCCGGGTTCATCCTCGCCGCGACCTTCGCGACGATGATGCTCGCGGGCAACTCCCTGCTCACCGAGATGGGCTTCGCGGTCTCCTTCGGCATCGCGATCGCCGCGTTCGTCATGGCGATGTTCTTCACCCCCAGCCTCACCGCCCTCATCGGACACGCGGCCTGGTGGCCGGGCCACGCCGACCGCGCCACCGCACCGCCGCCCGGCGCCGGACACACCGGCGGCACCCCGGTCCGCGATCCGGCGGGACGCAGGAAGTAGCCGCACGCATCGGGCCCCGGGCACTGGGTACCCGGGGCCGATGAACCAGTCACTCGATGCGACGACCGTGCTCGGCACGGCGGCCGTCGTCCTGTGCGGCCTGCTGCTGACGGCCGCCCTGGTGTGGGCCGTCCGCTTCGGCACCCGCGTCAGGCGACGCGAACAGGCCCCGGGCCGCCTCCCGCCCCAGGCACCGGCCCGGGAACCCGCCGACGACACCGGACACCGGCAGCGGCGCGAACCGAACGAGGTACCGCGCACCGAGGGGCGCCGGCCGAACCCGCACGAACTCGGCGACGCCCCGGACCGGCCGAGCGGCGACCAGGGCCGGCCCCGCTGGTGAGCGCGCTGGGGGCAGTGCGGGTCAGTCGCCGTCGAGGTCCGTGCGCTGGCGCAGGACGCGCAGCTCGTGCCCGTCGAGCGCCATCTCGTACAGCTTCCCGCGCGCGTTCTCGAACGGGCGGTGCAGGATCATCATCAGCTCGCCGCCGAACGCCCGGAACAGCATGCCGTGACCGCTGTCCCCGCGGACCAGGGGCTGCCGCTGGGTCCACGGCCCGGTGAGACGGCCGGACTCGGAGACCGCGTACGTCTGCACGTAGTCCCCGGTGAGGGAACCGTCCTCGCCGGGGACGTTCTTCTCGTACGTCGACCACAGCATCAGCAGCGCGCCGTCCGGGGCGCGCAGCAGCTGGGGGCCGTCGGTGACGTACGGCGGGAGACGGTGGGGGAGACCGGGCGGGATCTGCTCGTTCAGCCAGAAGGCGTCCGAACCCCGGAAGAGGTGGACCGGGTCGCCGACCGCGCCCGACAGGTCCCCGGTGAGCCGCACCGCCTCCATGGTGCCGTCGACGGTCTGGAGCCATTCGTGCGCGTACACCATCCACGGCTGCCCGTCCCGGTCGACGTACAGCGTGCCGTCCAGCGTCATCAGATGCGCGGGCGGCACCGGCCGGGACGGGTCGAGGAGGGTGAACGGGCCGAGCGGCGAGTCGGACACGGCGGTGACCGTGCCCCGCATGTACGTGCCCTCCCCGAGCCGCCGCTCCTCGTTGTGCAACGTCGTGAACAGGTAGTACCGTCCCGCCCGTTCGTGCACCTCGGGCGCCCACGCCCCCTCGGTCGCCCAGCCGCCCTCCTGCTCCGAGGCGAGGAACACGACGACCGGCGCCTCCCACTCCCTCAGATCGGCGCTGCGGTACACCATCGTCCCCGCGCCCTCGACCCCCGTCAGCGACGGCACGTTGGACGTGTAGAGGTAGTAGGTACGGGACGCGGCGTCGGCGACGACATACGGATCGTGCAGCGGCATGCCGGGCAGCCGCATCAAGTCGGTGGCAGTCACGGGCCGGAGGATACGTTCACCGACTCCCGCTCAGCGCGCCAGGTCCAGGATCCGGCCCGTCAGGTCGAGCGCCTGCTCCGTGCTCTGGTCGACCAGGTACAGCAGGTCCACGAAGGCGTGCTCGACGTCCGTGGCGTCCCGGGTGCGGAGGATGACGTCGGCGATCTCCTGCGGTGTCGCCCCCTGCGCCGGGTTGACGCGCAGGATGGCGCGGACGGCGGACGGGTCGCGGCCCTCGGTCTCCGCGAGGCGGCGGACCTGGTCGAGGGGCGCTGCGACGACCTCCGCCGGGTCGTATGCGCCGCCCGGCGTCACGACCGCGACCGGCAGGATGCCGTCCGCCCGGCGGGCCGCCCTGCGCCGCGAGGCGGGGGCGAACGCCGAGAGGTACACCGGCGGGCGGGGGCGCTGGGCGGGCTTCGGGCCGATGCGGGCCTCGGGGAAGGAGGTGTGCGGGCCGTCGTGCCGGGCGACCGGGTCGGAGGTCCACACCGACTCCAGCACGTCGAGGCATTCGTCGAGCCGCGCGCCCCGCTCCTTCCAGGGGACGCCGACGCCCTCGTACTCGTCCGGCGACCAGCCCGTCCCGAACCCCGCCACCAGGCGGCCCCGGCTCACCACGTCGATGCCGGTGAGGGAGCGGGCCAGCAGCAGGGGCGGGTACCAGGGGACGATCAGCGTGTTCGTGCCCAGCAGGGCCCGTTCGGTGACGGCGGCGGCCACGGAGAGGGCGACGAACGGGTCCAGCGCGGCGTTCATCTGCCAGGGGATGGTGTCGCCGCTGCCGCCGTAGCCGACGGCGGGTTGCACCGCGGCGAGGACGCGGTCGCCGACCCACAGGCTCGCGGCGCCCAGCTTCTCGGCCTCGCGCGCGTAGTGGGCCACCTGGTCCAACTGCTGCTCCATCGAACCGAATTGGGGGAGTGAGAAACCTAAACGCACGTGATCCTCCAGAGCGGGGTCGGCGGTTGAGGCCCACCCTACGCCGGTGCGGACGGGAAGTGGAGGACGTATCAAGTAATAAATGGGGGACGTATCAAGTAATGCCCGCCGGGCTGGCCGTGAGGTGCCTTGCCGACTCCGTCAGTCCAGTGCGAGGAGCCCCGCCGCCGTCTCCCGGAACCCGCACGCGTCCAGGTAGAACCGGCGCAGAGGTTCCTCGAAGTCGACGTGCAGCCAGGCGCACCCGGCGTCCCGCGCCCCCTCGGCGGCGCGGGCGACGAGGCCCGCCCCGACACCCCGCCCCTGCCGGCCGGGCGCCACGGCCGTGTCGAGCAGAAAGGCGTGACTCCCGCCGTCCCAGGCCACGTTGACGAACCCGACCAGCACGCCCGCCTCCCGTGCGCACACCCACCCGAGGCTGTGCCGCCTGAGCCTCCCCGCCCAGTCGGTGTCCCCGACGGGGTACCCGAAGGCGTCGGCGTGCAGCGAGTTGAGGGCGGCGTTGTCGACCTCGCCTCGCCAGGCGTATGTGATCGTCATGCCGGCGAGCCTAGCCGGGGACCAGGTGGCCCTGGAGGTCACCTGGTCCGCGACGCTCGCGGTGCCCTTCCCTGAAGGGTTCTTGGCGGGCTAGTTCTGTTCGGCCATGTCCACGTCGGCCGTGCGGAGCTTCACGGTGGCCGGCTTCTTGCCGCAGAACGCCGCCTCCAGCGTCCCGCCGAGCGCCGTGTTGGCCGACCCCTTGTTGGAGGTGTTGGCCATCGCGGACAGCGCCCGCTTCCCGTCACGGGTGGCGAACGTGTACGTGTAGAAGCCCTGGACCGTGCCGGTGTGGCCGAAGACCTGGGTCCCGCAGGACAGGTTGTAGCGGCGCAGGCCGAGCCCGTAGAAGCGGGTGTTGGTGGTGTCGGTCGGCGTGACCGTCGTCATCGCGTCGAGCAGTTCGGGCGAGAGCAGCTTGCCCCGCATCAGCGCGCTGGTGAACGTGTTGAGGTCGGCCGGCGAGGAGATGACCGCGCCCGCCGACTGCGCCCAGGACACCGTCTGCTCCGTCGAGTCGACCAGCGGCGCGCCCGCCTCGTCGGGGTGGAGGTAACCGCGCACGTGGAAGCCGGGGATCTTGGTGTCGGGGTGCACGTAGAAGGTGTCCTTCAGGTGCAGCGGCCCGAAGATCCGGCGCTGGTACTGCTCGGCGACCGGCGTCCCGGTCAGCTTCTCGATCAGCATGCCCACGACGACGAAGTTGGTGTTGGAGTAGCTGTACGCCGCGCCCGGCTGCGTCGTGCGGGGCTCGGCCAGCGACAGGTCGACCAGCTCCTGGTAGCCGAACACCCGGTTGCGGACGGCCTCGAAGCCCGGCACGGTGTGCTCGAACATCGCGTTGGTGTAGTCCGCGAGCCCGCTGCGGTGCGTCAGCAGGTGCCGCACGGTGATCCGGTCGTCCGGCAGCAGCCCCGGCAGGTACTGGTTCACCGGCGCGTCCAGCGTCAGCTTCCCCTCCTGGACGAGCTGGAGCAGGACCACGCTGGAGAACGTCTTGCTGACGCTGCCGACCCGGAACCGCGCCCGGACGTCCATGGCCGCGCCCGACTCCCGGTCCAGGACACCGGCGGTGCGCACCTGGGCGCCGTAGGGGCCGACGAAACGGGCCATCGCGCCGGGCGCGCCCTGGGTCATGGCGGCCTTGAGGGCGTTCTCGACACCGTCCATGTCGGCGGCCGGCACGGTCGGCGCCGGGGCGGCGTACGCGGTGGTGGCGGGCAGGACGGCGGCGGCGAGCGCGGCGATCAGGGTGGCGCCTGTGACCAGGCGTCGAGTGTGCGACAACGTGAGTTCCTTGTCTCATCGGTGGGGAAGACACCCCACAAGAGGCACAAGATCCACGCATCGGTTCCCTCGACACACAGCTTTCTCACAGCGTCACCCTGACGCCCCCTCAACTCAGCCCGTCGCGCACGCGGTCCCGTTCAGGCTGAACCCCGAGGGTGCCGCGAAGGAGCCGCTGTAGGTCCCCTGGAACCCGAACGACTGGCTGCCGCCGGGCGCGATGCTCGCGTTGTGTGTGACCGGTGTCGCCGTCACGGACCCCGAGGACGGCGACACGGACGCGTTCCAGGCGCTGGTGATCCGCTGCCCCGACGGCAGCGCGAACGCCAGCCGCCAGTCGCTCACCGGCGCCGAACCGGTGTTGGCGACGGTCACGTTCGCGGTGAACCCGCCCTGCCACACGTTCGTCGCGTACGACACCCGGCAGGCCGTGCCGCCCCCGGGCGTACTGGGGCCCGTGTTCACGGTCGACGAGAAGGAGTTGACGGCGAGCCCGGTGCCGTTCTGCCACGGCTCGAACCCGGCCTGGACGCTCGTCAGGTACCAGCTGTCCTGCGCGAGACCGCGCGCGATCGCCTGCCGCACGAAGTCCATGACGTCGAAGCTCCAGCTGTCGATGGCCGACGGCGCGACGAACGACAGCACGTCGTTGGTCCCGTTGCCGCCCTGCCACACCTGCCAGCTCCGCCCGCCGACCGTCGCGGTGGCGACCGGCGAGCCGATCGGCTGGATGGATCCGACCCGGTTGAACCAGATCATGATCTCGGTCCGGTTCACCCCGTCCGTGCGGGGCGTCGGGTCCAGCCAGATATCGTACGACGCGTTGTAGACCGCGTCCGAGACGTACCCGTACGCGATGCTGCTCGGCGCGCTGGAGATCCCGGACACCCGCGCGGGCAGGCTGGTCCCGGGCGAACAGTTCGTGTAGTGGCAGCCGTTGAAGACGGACGGGTACGACTTCGGCGCCCCGTTCGTCGGCACGGAACCGTCGGCCCGGGTCACCCGGAACCCGGTGTCGGTGGCGGTGACGCACTGCGTCTGGGACGTGCCCCACCGGTTGTTCTGGACGACGTAGCGCCCCTGGATCGTGGTGCTCGCGTACTGGTCGCACAGCACGGTGTCGGCCTGGGCCGGGGAGACACCGGTGAACAGCGCCGCGACGGTGGCGAACACCGTCAGCAGCGCGCCGAACAGGGAGTGGGGGAGGTGCGGTGACGATCGCATGCGGAGCCCCTTTCGAAGGTGTGGGAGCGCTCCCATAGCGGGGTGTGCACGGGACTATAGGGGCCCCCGGGGGTCCCGACAACACTTCTGTCACCACGTCGAACGAACTTCGACACCGGCCCCGCGCGGCCCCCGTGGCGGCGCGGAGAAATGCGGGCGGCCATTAACCGGGACCCCGCGACGGAAAAGCACCACCCTTGACACGGCTATTTCCCCCCGGTTGTACTGAATGACGGATCCATTACCCAGAGCGACAGGAGGCTGTTCATGCAAGCTGTCGAAGAAAAGAGCCGGATCGGGTCGGAAGAGCGGGCGGACGACGTATTCGACCTGGTGATCGGCGATCTGGAGCAGGATATTCCGCCGCTCGCCTCACCGATGAACTCGGGCAGCGGCACCGCGTGCGGCACGTGTTCGAGGATCTACTGCTGTTGACGCGCGCCGGGTGGTGCCGCCCCGCGCGGTGCCACCCGGCAGGCCCGAGCCGGGAGGACAGCTTTGCCGGATGCGCGAGCGAACACCGCGCCGCTGTGGACGATGGACACCCCGCCCGACGGCGCCGGGCACGAGCCGGAACTGCCGCCCGCGGCACGGTGCGTGATCGCCGCCGTCCGGGACGGCACGGCCGGGGCGATGTTCCCGCCCGTCATCACCGACGGCCCCGACGGCACCGTCACCACCGACCGCCACCTCGCAGGCGAGCGGGACGCGCGCATGCTCGCGCAGGCCCTGACCGACCCCCGCTTCACCCCGTTCCTCGCCCTCCTGGACCGGCTGGACACCTGGTGCGCCGACGCCGCACGGCGTTATTCGGACGTCATTTCCGAGGGCGTTCTGAAAATCACCGACGGCGATATCTTCGGCCCCGTCGCCTGTGAGGCATTCGTCGCCTGCGCCACCGGCGGACCGCACTACACCCGGGAACGGGTCGCGGAGTGGGCGGCGCGCTGCGAGGCGTTTCTCACGCTGTTCCTGGATCGATTGCAGCGGGACGTCAAATCGAACTGGCCGAGGAATCCGGCATTCCGCGGGCCCGTCGTCGGCCTGTGGACCCACGGCGAGGAGACCCACAACGGACGCCAGCGCGTCCTGCGCCTCGACTGCGCCGGCGGCGGCCGGATCGCCTACAAACCCCGCCCCGCCGACGGCGAACTCCTCTTCACCGCACAGCCCGAGACCGGCCCGCCCACCTCCGTGTTCGGCCTCCTGAACCAGGCACCGCCGGCCTCCGGCGAGATCCGCCTGCCCACCCTCGCCTGCTGGCCCGGCAGCGCGCCCGGCTACCTCTGGCAGGAGTGGATCGAACCCCCCGCCCAGTGGGCCCCGATCCGCGCCGACGGCCCCTGGCGGCTCACCGGCACCCGCCTCACCCCGGCCGAGGCCGCCCGCTTCTGGCACCGCGCCGGCTCCCTCACCGCCGCCGCCTTCGCCTTCGGCATCACCGACCTGATCGGCGGCAACGTCGTCACCGGCACCCGTCCCGGCGACCCCGAACCCCTCCTGCACCCCATCGACCTGGAGATCTACCTCTGCCAGGTCAACCGCCTCCACGACACCGGCCTCCTGTACGACCCCGGCGCCGACACCCCCCAGCACCACGTCGGCCTGGAGACCACCGCCCGCTGGTGCAGCGCCGAAGGCCCCCCGGTCTGCTGGCGCGCCGAACCCGGCGGCGCCCTCGCCCTGCACCGCCGCCACGCCGCGCACGCCAGGACCGAGACCAGGACCGTCGTCGCCGACACCGAGGGCCGCGCCGGCTACGGCCCCTACCTCCCCGCGATGCTGCGCGGCATGTTCGACGCCTGGACCCTGATGTGCCGCCGGCGCCCCGAGATCCGTGACTTCCTCACGGCCCACGCCCCCGGCCGTCACGTCCGCGTCCTGCGCCGGCCCACGTTCCAGTACTACGACGCCCTCGTGCCCCGCTGGCTCTCCGGCGGCGGCGCCGCCCCCCACCCCGCCACCCCCGACGTCCGCTTCGACCGCGCCGAACTCGCCCAGTTGCGCCGCATGGACGTCCCCTACTTCGTCCGCTCCCTCGGCGGCGGCCCCGTCCTCGCCGTCGCCCCGCCCCCGCAGCCCTTCACCACGATCCCCGTCGCCGCCCGCCCCGCGCCCGAGGCAGGCTGGCCCCCGCTCCCCGGCCTCCTCGACGGCGCGAACCTCACCCTCGCCGGCCTCGGCGTGGCCCTGCGCGACGCCGCCGAGCACGTCTTCGACGACGTCCCCGACCTCGACGTCACCGACGAGGCGCACGGCGTACGCCTGCGCCTGCACAGCCCCGGTGAGGGACACGTCAGCTTCGACTGGCCGCAGACCGGACGACGTGTCACCTACCTGTGGAACCGGCACACCATCCGCCTGCGCATCGACACCGCCGACGCCCCCGAGGTCCCGCCCGACCCCGCGCCCGCCGGCGAGATCCGTAGCAGGCTCCTGCGCCTCGACCGGCTCGACGGCGCCCTGCGCGTCCCGTGGGCGGACGGCGGCATGACCGACACCGCCCTCGAGGACCGCCTGCGCACCCTCACCGACGCCGGCCTCGACTGGCTCGCGAGCGTCGTCGCCGCGCACGGCTGGCCCGGCCGGGCCCTCGTCGGCGCCGCCGCGTCCGGCGCCGCGAGCCGCCTCGTCCAGCACGCCGAGGGCCACCGGGACCTGCGCCACCACTGCCTCGACCTGATGCGGCAGGCCGCCGAGAAAGGCGACGTCCCCCTGCGTGACGTCGCCTACCTCACCGACGCCCTGCGCATCGACGACGGCCGGCCCCAGGTCTACGGCACCAAGTTCGAACCCGTCGCGGGCCGGCTCGAACCGTGCCCCGTCGAGGACCCCGACCACGTCGACCACCGCCGCGCCGCGATGGGCCTCGACACCCTGGCCGACCACACGGCCCGCATCCGGCAGCGGTTCCCCCACCCGGGCAGGAAGACACCATGACCGTCGACTGGAAAGAGTTCGCCCAGGACCACTGGGACCGAGGCCCGGCCGTCCTGACCGCCCCGCCCCCGGCCGGCCTGGACCGGCTGCACGACCTGACCGTCCGCTCCAGCGCCCCCTTCCGCGCCGGCACCCGCTTCTGGGTGATGCCCGACGTCCGTCTCGTCGCCGGCGACGGCTGGCTGCGCGCGCCCGGCGCCCTCCTGCCGGACGCCGCCGACCCGACGCTCGCCGCCTACCTCGACCGCCTCGCCGCCGACGCCCCCGGACCAGGCCACCTGCTGACCGTCCGCCAGCCCCTGCTGCTCGACTTCACGCTCTGGGCCGCCGTCCGCGCCGCGATCGCGGGGCTGTGGCGGGAGGTCGGCTGGCCCAACCTGCCGCTGACCGCCGAGATCCTGGCCGGGGACCGCTTCACGCAGCACGCCGGGGCCGCCGAGCCGCCCACCCACGCGGCGCTCACCTGGATCCTGCGCGGGCGGATGGACGTCCGCCTGTGGGACGAACGGCAAGGGGCCCCGCCCGCCGAGATCGCCGACCCGGAAAGGGAGTCGGCCGGGGTGGAGGCCCTGAGCGGGGGAGCGGGGGACCTCCTGTACTGGCCCGGGGACCGGCGGCACGTCGACACCTACCGGGACCGCTGCGTGGCCCTGCGGCTGCGGATCCCCGTCGACCGGCGGCTGCCGTTCACCGCCCTGCGCGACCTCCTCGCCGAACAGGTGCACGCAGCGCGCGGCGGCGACGAGACCGTCCCCTACTTCCCCCTCGGCGCACCGGACGCCGCCCTGGACCACCTCACCGCCCTCGGCGACGACCTGCGCGACCTCGTCGGCGGCGAACGCCTGCGCCGGACCCTGCGCGTGCGCTGGGCCGCCCTGCGCTCGGCGGCCGGCCTCGAACCCATCCCGGCGCCCCGCGACGCCGTCCCCCTCACCGGGGCGACCCGCGTCCGCCGCACCGCCGAGATCGTCCGCATGCCCGACGGCCCCCGGCACGAGGTGTGGGCCGTCAACGGCAACGTCTTCACCCTCCCGGCCGCCGCCGCGGACCGCGTGTACGACGCCCTCCCCGACGGCGAGGAACGGGAGGTGGCCGAGGTGTGCCGGGAACTCGGCGACGACAAGAACGTGACCGCGCTGCTGGAGCGGCTGTACCGGCTGCGCGGCGTCGACCTGAGCGAAGGGCCCGCGCGATGACCCTGGCGATCGAGAAGACCTTCGACTGGGACACCTTCACCGACCGGTACTGGGACCGCGCCCCCGTCCTCTACAAGGCCGTCGACGACGGGCCGTTCACCGAGGCCGAGGTGTTTTGCGCCGCTGTCCACGGCAGCCGCCCGCCGCACCCCCTCGCCGTCCCGGCCAACGTCCAGTTCCTCGTGGACCGGGGCCAGCAGACCCGGCTGCGCGACTACGCGCCCGACCTCGCCGACGGCTCCTTCGACGGCTACGAACAGCGCCTCGCCGCACGCCTGGACGGCCGCCGGTACGCGCTCGTCGTCCACCACCTCCACACCTTCTCCCACCCCGTGGCCACCCGCGCCCAGCGGTTCTACGCCGGCCTGTGGGAACGCGTCGGGCGCCCCACCCACACCGCGGGCTCGACCGTGTTCCACGGCTCCTACGAACACAGCCCCGTCGGCGTCCACCAGGACCGGTTCGCGACGTTCATGTACTGCGTACGCGGCACCAAACGCATGCGCTTCTGGGCCGAACGCCCCTGGAGCGACCCGGTCCACACCGTCCTCGACTACCAGCCCTACCTGGACTCGTCCTTCGTCGCCGACGCCGAACCCGGCGACCTCCTGTACTGGCCCGCCCGCTACCACCACGTCGGCGAGAGCACCGGCGACACCCCCGCGACCAGCGTCAACGTGGGCGTACCGCGCCGCGAGCACCGCCCCTACTTCGAGATCAAGGACCTCTTCCGCGACACCCGCCCGGCCGCGACCGCGCCCCTGTTCACCCCCGACGCCGGTCCGGACGGCCGCCTCGACGCCCGACTGCCCGCCGCCCTCGACGACGCCGTGGACGCCTTCGCCGCCCTCCTCGACGAGGACCGCTTCACCGACCGCGCCACCGCGCTCGCGCTGAGCGTCACCACGGCGGCCGGCTTCTGGCCCGCCGGACCGCCCGCCGCAGACCTGCCCGCGCCCGAACGCGCCGAAGGGCGGCGCCTGTCGCAGGAACTGGAGAGCTCCCGTGCCGTCACCCGCGCCGACCCCCACTGACCGCGCCCCCGCCCACCGCGAGGCCGCCGCCCGTGTCGTCGACGAGATCGCCGCCCGCCTGCGCGACCCGGCCCGCGTCGCCGCGACCGCCGCCGCCCCCGACAACGTCATGCGCTACCCCGGCGACCCCCAGCCCGTCTGGAACCCCCTCAGCCTCTCCGACGGCCACCCCGGAGTCGCCCTGCTCTTCGCGGAACTCGCCGACGCCGGGCCGGCCCATGCCCACCTCTCCGCCGCCCTCGCCGCCGGCCTGCGCCTGCACCCCCAGTCCCTGTTCACCGGCATGACCGCCCTCGCCTACGCCGGACACACCGCCGCCCAGGCATACGGCGGCTACGCCGCGATGCTCACCGGCCTCGACCGCCACATCACCGACCAGGCCCACCGCCGCGCCCGCGCCGACCGCGACCGCGTCCGCGCCGGACAGCCCGTGGACGCCTGGGCCGCGTACGACGTCCTCACCGGCACCACCGGCATCGGCCGCTACCTCCTGGCCCGGCACGAGAGCGCCCCCGAGACGGAACCCGCGCTGCGGGCCGTCCTGGAATCCCTGGTGGCCACGGCGACGGCGGACGACGTGACCCGCGACGGCGTCCGCGTCCCCGCCTGGTGGATCACCGACGGCCTCGACCACGGCCTCGCCGAACACGTCAACCTCGGCTGCGCCCACGGCGTCAGCGGCCCCCTCGCGCTCCTCGCGCTCGCCTGGAGCGCGGGGGTGCGCGTGGACCGGCACGACGAGGCCATCGAACGGATCATGGCCCTGCTGACCCGCTGGCGCACCATCGACGCCTTCGGCCCGCGCTGGCCCCACCTCGTCACCCGCGCCGACCTTCAGGGCGGTGAACTCCCCGAACGCGGCCGGGACTCCTGGTGCTACGGCACGGCGGGCACGGCCCGCGCCGTCCACCTCGCGGGCACCGCCCTGGACCGCGCGGAGTGGCGCGCCGACGCCGAGACCGCCCTGCGCGGCGCCCTGGACGCGGCCGACGACGCGCTGATCACCGACTCCGCGCTGTGCCACGGCTGGGCGGGACTGCTCCACATCACCCTGCGGACGGTCCCCGCCCTCGCCGACAGCCTGGCGGCCAAGGTGATCGACGGCTTCACCCCCGAGGCGCCCTTCGGCTACCGCTACCACCACGCCCTCGCCGCCCGCCCCCTCGACCGGCCCGGCCTGATGGAGGGCGCCTCGGGCATCGCCCTAGCCCTGCACGCCTACGCGACGGGGACGGCTCCGGCGACGCCGTGGGACGGTGCCCTGCTGCTGGCCTGAGCCGACGGGGTCACTTGATGCAGACCAGGCCCAGGAGGCAGAGACCGGCGGGGTCGGTGGCGTCGGAGGCGGAGCCCGAACCCGCGCTGCCGCCGGTGCCGGTGCCGGTGCCGGGCGTCGACGGGGCGGGCGAGGGGGTCGGCTGGGTCGCCGTGCCACCGGTGCCGCCGGGGGAGGGCTTGGGAGCGTCCTGCGAACCGGGCGCGGGGGCCGGTGCGGGCGACGCCGGGGAGGCGGGGGCGGGCGCGGGCCGCTGGGCGACGGGCCCGGCCGCCGGGGCGGGCCGGTTCTGGGCCTGAGCCGGTGCGGCCTGCGGCTGCGCGGCGGACTGCCCGCGAGAGGCGCCGGAGACGTCCGGGGTGTGCGGGGTGCCTGCCCTGGGCGCGGAGCGGGAGGCGCCCGAGGAACGGTCCTGCGGGGCGCCGGGCACGGACCGGTGCGTGTCGGACGCGGCCGAACCCGGACCAGACCCCGGCGTCGGCTCGGTGACCTCCTCCTCGGCTATCCCCATCGTCTCCCGGTCCGGCGCGGACGCGGCCTGCGTGCGGTCCGGGGTCTGACGGTTCATCGAGGCGACCGTCAGCCCGCCGCCGACCAGCGCGACGGCGGTGGCGACCAGGGCCCGGCGCTGGGTCTTCTTCCACCGCTCCCGCTGACGGCGGCGCGCGGCCCGGCCCGTGGCGGCGGCCTCGTACGCGCCATCGGAAACGTCGTCGGCGGAGGCGTCGTCGAGGTGCGGGGCGGG
The DNA here is from genome assembly GCF_014489635.1 of Streptomyces roseirectus. NCBI lineage: Bacteria > Bacillati > Actinomycetota > Actinomycetes > Kitasatosporales > Streptomycetaceae > Streptomyces > Streptomyces roseirectus. Next base: position 9,814,460 of record NZ_CP060828.1, read on the forward strand.
CTCGTCATGGACCACCGGTGCCGCGGTGGCCGCCGCGATCGGTGCGGGCGCTCCGCCGGGGAGCGGGGCGATGTCCGGGGCGTAGGCGCCGCAGCCGGGGCACACGAGGGCACCGTTGAGATGACGACGGCACGTGGAGCAGTAGTCCATCGTGGCCTTCCTGACTCGACTGTGCCATCGGCTGGTCATGCCGTGGCCTGGATCCGTTCGCCCGCGCGGTCGAACGGCCAGAACGCTAGCGATCCTTTGGACAGGCCGTGTGCAGCCTGTGTGAGGCCCTTGCGCAGATGCCGTCGGCATGGGCCACACACATGAGGCGCACTCCGGCCCTTCCCGGACAGAACAGCTAGCGCAGTGCCGCGACGATGTCGTGGGCGCTGTGGTAGACGCCGCCCTCAGGGAGATCCCGCGCCGCCTCCAGCAGGGGAGCCGGGGCGTTGCGGCGGCGCAGGGCGCGCAGCAGGGAGGTGCGGTCGGCCGGGAAGACCGTGCGGTCCAAGTGGCGGGCCAGCTCCTGGTGCAGCTCGCGTTCGGCGGCCTCCCGCCCGGCCCGCTCCCGCTCCGGTCCTGGCGGTGGCACCGGGCCGGAGCCCGTCGTCCGGATGTCGTCGTCGGCCTCCGGCTCGGGGTCCACGGCCTCCTCGGAATGCGTGTGCTGACCGGACCTCAGATAGCCCTTCAGCTCGTGTTTCATCTCGTCGTCCTTGCGACGGCTCAGCGGGTTGCTGCCTCGTTTCACCGCTCCTCCTCGTACGTCCAGCGCAGCAGGGCGCCCAGCCCGCCGGTGGGCAGGCTCTCGTGCGCCACGACCAGGACGTCGGCGTCCGTCGCGGCGGCCGAGCGCAGCAGCGCGTCGTCGGCGCGCGCACAGGCGGGGTCGCTCTCGCCGAGCGCCCGCGCGTCGGTGCGGCGCACCGCGAGCTGGTCGGGGTGGGCGCCCACCCAGGTCTCGCGGGCCAGGGCGGGCCCGTCGGGGCGGACCAGCAGCGTGTCGATCCGGTGCTCGCGGGCCGCCTCCACCAGCGCCGGGACACCCTCGGTCGGCGTCGCCCGGAACCGGTCGAGGGCTTCCTCGGCGCGGGCCCGCTCGAACTGCCGGCGCACCGTGCGGACGTCCTCCTCCAGCGCGGCCGACTCGGAGCCCGCCGCGCGCCCTCCGTGCCGCGTCTGCGCGGTCACCGCCCGCACCGGGCCCGGCAGCCGCTCCCGCACGGCGACCCGCTCGCGGGGATCGCCCGCCAGCAGCACGACGTCGGCGCCGCACTCCTCGTACGCCGAGGCCAGCGCGGCGGCGATCTCGGCGGCGTTGTGCTCCCAGGTGTTCTCGACCTTGAACTGGAAGTGCCGCTCGTTCCACTGGGCGGTGCCCGTGCGGTGCATCGGGTACTGCCGCCCCTCGACCCGGCCGGCGTCCGACGGCCGTGCCGCGCCCCGCAGTTCGAAGTCGGCGCCCGCCTTGTCGACGTACGCGACCAGGCAGCGCGGGTCCTCGTCGGCGAGGTCCAGCAGGGGTGTGAGCCGGGGGAGCGGGGCCCAGCAGGCGAACGGGCTTCGCGGCGGGCGGACCAGCGAGCGGGTCAGGGCGACCTCGCCGCCGCTGGCGAAGACCGCGCGCCCGGCGGGCTCCTCGCCGGGGACGACGCCCGCGAGCTGCGCGCGCACCGCCTCGACGGTCGCCGGGTCGGCGCCCTCGCGCTCCAGCGTCCGGCACGTCTCCCGCAGGTTCAGCTCACGCCGTTTCGCGCCCGACTCGTCGTGCTGCGCGGTGTCGGCGTACACGGTGGCCCAGGGGCCGGGGCGGTCCAGGAGCGGTTGCAGGAACGACAGGCGCATACGTCCTCCCCAAGTGATGCTGCGCGGGCGCGGGTTCGGGCGTCGGTTCGGGTTCCGGCTCCGGGACCGGCGGGTGCGGGCGGGGGAGCGGAACGGGCTCCGGCGGCAGCGGGTCCGGGCGGGTCGGATCGGGCTGTCCCGGCGGTCGGGGAATGATCATGGTCCTTGCTCCAGAGGTGCATGCGTACCCGTCCGGGGTTTCCCGCGGCACGCCGCCCAAACCGGATCCGCCGCCACCGGATCGGACCGGGCGTGCGGGCATGGGCGGCGGCGGACCGGGCACCCGGGGACGACGCGCGAACCGCCCGAACACCCGAGGAACGCCATGGACCACGACACCTTCATGGGCCAGGTACAGGCCCGCGCCCGCCTCGACAGCCGGGGCGCCGCCGAGGCCGCCACCCGCGCCACGCTGGAAACCCTCGCCGAACGCGTCCCCGCCCCGCTGGCCGCCAAGCTCGCGGCGCAACTGCCGCGCGAGATCGGCGAACACCTGCGCCGGGTCGCCACCGCCCCCGACCAGCCGGCCGGCGGCCTGCGCATGAGCCGCCGGGACTTCCTCGACCGCCTCGCCCAGCGCGCCGGGGCCGACGTCGCCAAGGCGGCGTACGAGGCCCGGGGCGTCGTCGAGGTCGTCGGCGAGGCCACCGAGGGCGCCGTGCTGGAGCGGATCCGCCAGGCGATGGACGACGACCTCGCCGAGCTGCTGTTCGCGGGCAGCACGGGGCCCGCCTGAACCGCCCGCCGACACTCACCGGCCCCCGCAGATCCCCCACAGATACGGAGTGCCAGCCATGACCGACCAGTTCCCCAACGGTGCCGACTCCGCCGTCCGCCTCGCCCTGCGCGCGCTGATCACCGGCGACGCCGACCAGGCCGAGCTGCGGACCCTCGCGGCCGGCGAGATCCTGATCCCCGTCGGCGACGTGCCCGAGGAGCAGCCGCCCGTGACGGTCAGCGTCCCCGTGTACGAACAGCCCGACGGCACCGAACTCGTCCCGGTGTTCACCTCGCAGGACCGCCTGCGCCAGGCGTTCCCGCAGGTCACCCGCCACCGCCAGATCCTCCTCGGCGCCCTCGCGCACGAGTGGCCCGCCGAGGGCCCGATGCTGGTCATCGACGCGGGCACGGTGGACGAGGTGACGCTGACGGCGCACGGGGTGCGCGAACTGCTCGACCAGACACCCTGAACGGGCTCAGCCGTCCGGCTCGCTCCTCTCGGCTTCCCGCACTTCCCTCTCGGCTTCCCGCCCCACCACCGACACGACCGACACGTCCAGGGTCCGGTTGACCAGCGCCTGGGCCGTGTCGGTGAGCCGTACCCGGTGGCGGGCGGCATAGGCGCCGAGCAGCCGGGCCGCCGCCGGGATGCTCGTGCGCGCGTACTCGGCGACCATCCCCTTCGCGATCTCCAGCGTCGCCTTCGAGGCGATGACGCTCTGGACGCGGGTGACGATGTCGCCGGCGGGCGCCGGTTCGGCCGTCCAGTGCATGAGGGCCAGCGCCGAGAGGTCGGCGAGGGACTGCGCGAGGTGCGCGTCGTCGTCGCCGACCCGCTCGGCGTCCTCGCGCAGGAGCGTGAGGACGCCGAGGGAGTGGTCGTGCAGCCGCATCGGCAGCGACAGCAGGGCGCGGTACCCGGCGTCGGCCATGGCCTCGGCGTGCTGCGGCCAGCGCGCCGACGCGGCCCCGTCGTCGGGGAGGGCGACCGGTTCGCCGGTGCGGTAGCAGTCGACGCAGGGGCCGCAGCCGGTCTGGAGGTACAGCAGCTCGGTGAAGGCGGCGGCGTCGTCGGTCGCCGCCATCGTCCTGAGCACACCGCGCGCGTCGGCGATCATCACCGACGCCGCGTCGATGCCCAGCAGGTCACGGCAGGTGTGGACGAGGTGGTGGAAGAGGTGCAGCGGATCGAACTCGGTGGCGTAGGTGTCCGAGAGCGTCACGAACGCCTCCGCCAGCTGTCGCTCGCGGTTCATGGTGCCTCCCGGCGGTCGTGGTCAGTCATCGCGGAGGTCCAGGGTGCCGTCGATGATGCCCCGGGCGACCTCCGTGGAGGTACGCCCGTCGGCGAACGCGCGGGCCCGCAGCCGCAGCAGCGCCTCCTCGGCGCTCACCCCCAGCCGGACCATCATCATCCCGGTCGCCTGGTGCACCTCCTCCCGGTCCGCCTCCGCTCCCGCGAGCCAGGTCACGACCCCCTCCGGGTCGGCGGACGCCTGGTCCAGGGCGACGACGGCGAGCGCGACGGCGTCGGCGACCAGCATCGCGGTGCGGACGTGGGCGTCGCTGAGGGAACCGGACGTCTCGCGGTACAGGTCGAGGGTGCCGAGCGCGCCCGCGCCGCCCGCCAGCGGCAGGGAGAACGCGGCCTCCGCGCCCGCCTTGGCGGCCTGCACGGAGAACAGCGGCCAGCGCCGGGTGGCCGGGGGACTCGTCAGGTCCGTCGCGAACACCGGGGCCCGCAGCCGGATCGCCTCCATCCCGGGCCCCTCTCCGAGCGTGTACTGGATCTCCGCGAGCCGTGCCGCGACCGCGTCGCTCGCGCACAGCACGACCCCGAGGTCCGCGCTGTCCCCGAGCACCGACACCGACAGGCCCGACGCCGCCGGCAGCAGCGACACACAGGCCCGGCACAGCGCCTCGGGCACCTCGGCGGCGGGCAGCCCCCGCACCCCGGCGATGAGTTCGTGCGCGACACGGGCACGCTCGGCGTCCAGCGCCTCCTCGGCGTCGTGGTCGTCCTCGGCCATGTCCTCATCACCTCCTGGAGTGTCAGACGGACGTTTCGGTCCGAATCTTGACACAGGGTGGGCAGGTGGCCCGAGCGCCGGGTTTCCCGTCCGCGCCCCCGGAAACGCCGTGTGGCCCCGCATGTCAGGGGTACGCGAACGCCCCTGACCTCAGGAGGAACCATGGACCACTCACGAGCCCCCGTCCTGGACGCGCTGCGGGAATTCCGCCGCCGGGGTGACGTCGTCTACGGGCCGCCCGGACACAAACAGGGCCGGGGCGCCGATCCCCGGGTCCTGGACGTCGTCGGGGCCGGCGTTTTCCGCTCGGACGTCCTGATGCTCAACGGACTCGACGACCGGCGCCAGTCGCAGGGGGTCCTCGCGCAGGCGCAGGAGCTGATGGCGGACGCCGTCGGCGCGGACCGGGCGTTCTTCTCCACCTGCGGCAGCTCCCTGTCGGTGCGCACGGCGATGCTCGCGGCCGCGGGCCCCGGCGAGAAGCTGCTGCTGTCGCGCAACGCGCACAAGTCGGTGATCGCGGCCGTCGTCGTGAACGGCGTCCAGCCGGTGTGGGTGCACCCGAAGTTCGACACCGCCCGCCACCTCGCCCACCCGCCCGAGGCCGACGACGTGCGCCGCCGGCTGCGCGAACACCCGGACGCCAAGGGCATGCTGCTCATCACCCCGACCGACTGGGGGACCTGCGCGGACATCCGCGCGGTGGCCCGCGTGTGCCACGAGCGGGACGTCCCGCTGATCGTCGACGAGGCGTGGGGAGCCACCCTGCCGTTCCACCCGGCGCTGCCGCCGTGGGGCATGGACGCCGAGGCCGACCTCGTGGTGACCAGCGTCCACAAGACGGGCAGCGCGATCGAGCAGAGCTCCGTCTTCCACCTCCAGTACGACCGGATCGCCCCGGAGGTCCTGAAGCAGCGCGAGGACCTGCTCGGCACCACCAGCGCCTCCTCCCTCGTGTACGCGACCCTCGACGGCTGGCGCCGCCAGATGGTCGAGCAGGGGCACGGCCTCCTGGAGACGGCCCTGGAACGCGCGCGGCGCGTCCGCGCGGCGCTCGACGCGCTGCCGGGACCGCGCCCGCTGGGCCAGGAGGTCGTCGACGAGGGCCTGGCCGCCTCCTACGACCCCCTGAAGATCACGATCGACGTCCGCGACCTCGGCGTCAGCGGCATGCAGGCCGCCGAATGGCTGCGTGCCGAACGCCACATCGACGTCGGCAGCTCCGACACCTGCCGCATCTCCGCCTCGCTGACCTGCGCGGACGACGACGAGACCGAGAAACTCCTGCTCGACGCCCTGCACGCGCTCACCGAACACGCAGGTGCGATCGAACCCCGGCCGCCGGTCCACCTGCCCGACCCCGCCGACCTGGAACTCGAACAGGCCATGCTGCCCCGCGACGCGTTCTTCGCCGACGCCGAACACGTCCCCGCCGAACGCGCGGCCGGCCGGATCGCCGCCGAGATGATCAGCCCCTACCCGCCCGGCGTCCCCGTCGTCGCCCCCGGCGAGGTCGTCACCGGCGCCGTCCTCGATCACCTGCGCTCCGCCGCCGCCCACGGCGCGCTGCTCCCGGACGCGGCCGACCCGACGGTGGGGACCCTGCGCGTCGTCCGGAGGGGATGAGGAGGCGGCGCGTCGTGGACGGGCGGATCGCGGACGGCGTCGACGCCGCGTGACCGGACCGGTGGGCGCGGGCTGTGGGATCCCGCGCCCCTCCACGGCCACCGGGACACCCCGGACGCCTTCGTACCCGGCACCGTGGCGCCCCGCGGACGGGACGATCACCGACGGGGACGCCGTCCCCTCTCCGGTCAGCCCGTCGCTTTGCGGATCGCGTCCCGGACGCGGTCGACGAGGGCCGTGACCGGGCCGAGGGCGAGGTTCGCGGGGGCCGACTCCGTGCCGGGGTGCGGGCGGGTGGGGGCCGTGGCCTCCGCCGCGCGGACCGCGGTGGCCATCGACGCCAGGCGGTCCGGTCCGGCGTGCCGCCGGACGTGCGGGAACTCGTACCGTTCCTCGGCGCGCGCGTGGGCCGCCACGTCCAGTCGCAGGACGTGCAACTCGGCGAGGAACTTGGGGTCGTCGGTGTCCATCCCGTCGAGCCGCGCCAGCACCTCCTTCGCCTGCCGCTCCTCCGCCAGCCGGTCCGCGACGACATGTTCGCCGTCCGGGACCGAGCGGCGCGTGAAGGGGTGCACGACCTCCTCCTCGGCCGTCTCGTGCACGGCGAGCAGCCGCACCAGCCGGTGGAACGCCGACCGCCGCTCCTCCCCCTCGGACCGCTCGACCTCGTCGAACAGGTTGCGGATGTCGCCGTGCTGACACATCAGCAGGGCCACGACATCGGTGCCGGCCATGTCAGTTCCTCTCCCGCGAGGCGACGTCGGGGTGCGGGCCCTCGCTCTCCAGCCGGTACTCGCCGCCGAACTGTTCCCGGTGACGGGCCATGACCCGTTCGCTGGGCGGCTCCTCACCGCCGTGGATCAGCTCCTGGAACCGTTGGAACCGCTCGTGCGCGTCGCGGACGTACCCGGTGCCCAGGGTGGTGAGGTCGATCTGCGTGTCCAGCAGGCCCCGCACGAACCGTTTGTTCTCCTCGAAGGTGAGGACGTTCGGCAGCTCCGGCGCCAGCAGTTCGCCCGGCTCGCGGCCGTCGTGGCGGCGCAGCAGGTCACAGGCGATCCGCAGGTGTTCGAGCTCCATGTTCAGATGCAGCTCCCACACGGCCCGCACCTTCGCGTCGGGCTCCTGCTCCAGGAACGAGTGGTACAGGTAGCACTCGTTGTACTCGTGGGTGACGAGCTGCTCCCACCACGTCTCGCCCGGGTCGACCAGCGACTCGTAGTGCGTGACGTGCTCCTCCTCGATCAGCGCGATCTCCTGGTAGAGCTGGCGGGCGATCGGCTCCATGTACTGGGGGCCGACGTTCATGTAGAAGTTCATGGTCTGCTGCTCGGCCGACATGATCGTCAGGGCGTGCAGCCTCGACAGCGGGTCCGCTGCCGTCCGGTCGTAGGGCTCGCGGACGTTGTCGACCGGGTCGCGGTGGTGGAACTTGGTGGGACGGCCCGGCATGACCTCGGTGAGCTGGCCGACGACCGACTCGGCCTTGCGGTGCTCGATCATCTCGTACAGGTTGGCGTACCGGTACAGGTGGTCGAAGTCCTCCAGGACCCCGAACTCGTACGCCTGGCGCAGATACGGGTCGGGCTCGTGCCGGGCGACCCAGCCGGTGAGGTCCACGGCCACCTGCTCGTAGGCGATGGTGGTCTCCAGGACCGACGCGAGGCCGGGCAGCAGCCAGTTGACGGCCTTCTGCTGCTGAGCCTCCACGTAGCGGACCCGGGCCAGCTCCTGCCTGACGTCCGGGTCGGGACAGTGGCGGGCGAACTGGCGGTTGAAGAGGATCGCCTCGGCCTCGATGCCGTTCATCGTGATGATCCGGCAGCGGGTGTACGGGTCGCCGCGGTCGGGGTCGACCGGTTCGACGTCCAGCTCGCGCCAGTTGCGTAACTGGCGGTCCAGGGGGATGCCCTGGTGTTCCAGCGGGTTGAAGCCCATGACCGGGTCTCCTCGGCTGACGGGGGTAGGGGCGAGCCGCCGGGTACCCGGCGCGCGGTCCCCGTAACGGCGCCCGCGCGGGATCGGCCGGCGGGGGAGTGGGGTGCGCGCCGGCGGGTACCCGGGGTGCCCAGTCCCGGTCCCCGAGAGGAGACGAAGGTGAGCTCAGAGACCAGCAGGGTCGTGGTGACCGGCGCTACCGGGAACGTGGGGACGAGCGTGGTGCGCGGGCTGTGCGAGGACCCGCGGGTCGAGTGGGTGCGCGGGCTCGCCCGGCGGCGGCCGGGGTGGACGCACGAGAAGGCCGAGTGGCACACCGCCGACCTGGCCTCCGAGCGGACCGACCTCGCCGCCCTGCTGAAGGGCGCCACCGCCGTCGTCCACCTCGCGTGGGCGTTCCAGCCGACGCACGACCCGGCGCGGACCTGGCGGACCAACGTACTGGGTTCGATCCGGGTGTTCGAGGCGGTCGCCGCCGCCCAGGTGCCGGTGCTGGTGCACGCCTCCTCGGTCGGCGCCTACTCGCCGGGCCCGAAGGAGGACACGGTGGACGAGTCCTGGCCGACCCACGGCTGGCCGGACGCCGCCTACTGCCGCGAGAAGGCGTACCTGGAACGGACGCTGGACACCTTCACCCGCGACCAGCCCGGCATCAGGGTGGTCAGGATGCGCCCGGCGTTCCTGTTCAAGCGGGAGTCGGCGAGCCAGCAGCGGCGCATCTTCGGCGGCCGGTACCTGCCGGGCCCGCTGCTGCGCCCCGGCGCCCTGCCGCTCCTGCCGGACGTCCCGGGCCTGCGCGTGCAGGTCCTGCACACCGAGGACGCGGCCCGCGCCTACCAGTTGGCTTTGCACGCCGACACCGCGCACGGCGCCTTCAACCTCACCGCCGAACCGACCGTCGACACCGCGCTTCTGGCCGAGCTGTTCCACGCCCGCCCGGTGCGCCTGCCGCGCACGGCGGCCCGCTCCGCGATCTCCGCGGCCTGGGGCCTGCACCTGCTGCCGGCCTCCCCGCACCTGTTCGACGCCGTCCTGCGGCTGCCGCTGATGGACTGCTCCCGCGCCCGCGCGGAGCTGGGCTGGCGGCCCGAGCGGGACGCCGTGGAGGTGGTGCGCGAGTCGCTGGCCGGCCTGCGGGAGGGCGCGGGGGACGAGACCGAGCCGCTGCGCGGGCGCAAGGCCGGCTGACCGAGCACACCGACCGAGAGATCGAGAGAACGAGAGAGGACGACTTCCATGACCCAGCACGTCCGTGACGTGATGACCGCCCGCCCGGTGACCGTCGAACCGGTCGCCTCGGTGGCCTCGGTGGCCCGCGTCATGCGGGACGAGAACATCGGCGCCGTCCTGGTCGCCGAACAGGAGCGGCTGCGGGGGCTGGTCAGCGACCGTGACCTGGTGGTGCGGGTGCTGGCCGAGGGCGGCGACCCGGAGCGCACCACCGTGGGCGACGCGTGCAGCGGCGACCTCGTCACCGTCGGCCCCGACGACGAACTGCGCCAGGCCGTCGCGGCGATGCGCGAGCACGCGGTGCGCCGGGTGCCCGTCGTCGACGGCGAGCGCAACGTGGTGGGGGTGGTTTCCCTCGCCGACCTCGCGATCGAGCGCGACCCCGACTCCGCGCTGGGCGACATCAGCGCGGCGAAGCCCAACCGCTGACGGGGCGAAGCCCAGCCGTCGAGGGGCGTCTTCCGGCCATTCGCCGGTCTGTGTCGATTCTGGTTGATGCGGTCCCTACATCCGCAATGATCATATGAACATCGGTCTGCTGCTCATGGCATGCCCATGTCCATAAGGTCTGTACGGTCATAAAGGGGACACCCGCATGAACGGACGCGCGATCGACATCAGCCGGAGGGGTTTCATCGGGGCCGGAGCGGGGGTCGCCGGAGTGGCGCTGCTCCCGGCGGCCCCCGCGGGCGCGGCCGGACAACGCGGCAGAACGCTGTCCTACACCGCCGGCACCAACGCGGCCGTGACCGCCGCCCCCGACGGCCGGCTCCTCATCGAGGTCCAGGGCGTGCTGTGGACGCTGCCGAAGGACGGCGGCACCGCGACCGCCCTCACCGACACCGCCCTCGAACCCACCCGCCCCACCTGGTCCCCGGACGGCACGACGATCGCGTTCTGCGCCTACCAGGGCGGCGGCTTCCACCTGTGGACCATGGCCCCGGACGGCTCCCGCCTCAGGCAACTCACCTCGGGCCCCTGGGACGACCGGGGCGTGAGCTGGTCCCCCGACGGCACCCGGCTCGCCTTCGCCTCCGAACGCGGCGGCAACGACGTCACCGGCTCCTCCTACGACATCTGGACGGTCGAGGTCGCCACCGGCCGCCTCACCCGCCTCACCGACACTCCCGACGCCGAGGACCACGACCCCGCCTGGCACCCCGACGGCGACCGGATCCTCTTCGTCCGCGCCGAGAAGGGCCTCGCCCGCACCATCGCCTCCGTCCCGGCCACGGGCGGCGAGGTGAGCGTCGTGCGCACCGTCGACACCGGCACCGTCCTCGCCCCCGCGCTCTCCCGCGACGGCCGCCTCGCCCACGTCTGGCTCGGCCCCGCCACCGTCGGCACCTACAACGAGACCGCGTCCCTGGTGGTCGACGGCACCGTCGTCTCCGGCACCGAGGACGTCTCCCCGCAGCCTCCCGCCTGGACGGCGGACGGCGCGCTCCTCTACTTCGCCGACGGCCGCATCACCCGCCGCGCCCCCGCGATGGACACGGCGACCACCGTCCCGTTCACCGCCTGCACCCCGGTCACCCGCACCCCGCGCCCCGACAAGCCCCGCGACTTCGACTCCACCGCCGAAAAACCCGTACGCGGCGTCCACTTCCCCGTCCTCGCGCCCGACGGCCGCTCCGTCGCCTACTGCGCGCTGGGCGCCCTGTGGCACCAGCCCCTGGGCGGCCGGCCCCGCAAACTCGTCGAAGCGCGGCCCGAGCACTACGTCCAGATGCCCGCGTGGAGCAGGGACGGCCGCAGCCTCGTCTACGTCCACGACAGCGACGGCCTCGCCGCCGTCCACCGCGTCGACCTCGCCGACGGCACCGACACCGTCCTCGCCTCCGGCGGCCGCGTCAACCCCGCGCTCGCCCCCGACGGTTCGCGCCTGGCCTGCCACGACATCACCGGCAACCTCCTCGTCGTCGACCTCGCCGACGGCACGGAGACCCGGCTCGCCGCACCGCTGGGCGCCAACGGCCTGCCCGGACGCCCCAGTTGGTCCCCCGACGGCCGCTACCTCGCCCTGTGCGACCGTAACCGCCTCAACCAGCGCTTCCGCGAGGGCTACAACGTCATCCGGATCGTCGACACCCGCGACGGCACCTCCCGCACCCACCTCCCCAGCCCCCACACCTCCCTCGCCGACCGCTACGACAGCGGCCCCGTCTGGTCCCCCGACGGACGCCACCTCGCCTACGTCAGCGAGTCCGCGCTGTGGCTGCTGCCCGTCCGCCCCGACGGCACCCCCGACGGCGAACCCCGCCGCCTCACCGACGCCGCCGCCGACCACCCCTCCTGGTCCGGCGACTCCGCCCGCCTCCTCCACCTCTCCGGCACGAAACTCCGCCTCACCGCCGCGAACGGCACCGGCAGCCGCACGATCCCCGTCCCGCTGACCACCGCCCGCAGCCTCCCGCCCCGCACCGACACCGTCCGCGTCCACGCCGGCCGCCTCTGGGACGGCACCGGGGACAGCGTCCGCGAGAACGTCGACGTCGTCATCGAGGGCAACCGGATCACCGCCGTCGAACCCCACCGCGCCGCCCGCGCCGGTGAACGGACCCTCGACGCGTCCCGCCAGACCGTCCTGCCGGGCCTGTGGGACGCCCACACCCACCCCTACCAGAACATCTACGGCGGCCGGCAGACCCGTCTCAACCTCGCCTACGGCGTCACCAGCACCGCCTCCCTCGGCGGATTCGCCTACGAACAGGCGAGGCTGCGCGAGGCCACCGACGCCGGAGCGCTCCAGGGGCCCCGCCTGTTCACCACCGGCGAGCTGATCGACGGCAGCCGCGTCGCCTACAGCATGGGCCGCGCCCACGCCACGCGGGACGGCGTGCGCCGCAGCCTGGAGCGGGCGCGGGCCCTCGACTACGACTTCGTCAAGACCTACGTCCGCGCCCCCGCCGCGACGATGGCCCAGGCCGCCCGCACCGCGCGCGAGCTGGGCGTCCCGGCCGGCAGCCACCTCGTCACCCCCGGCCGGCAGAGCGGCCAGACCCTCACCACCCACCTCCTCGCCACCCAGCGCCAGGAGTACAGCCGCGCCGTCTCCCCGACCGGCCGCTCCTACCAGGACGTCCACGAGATGTACCGGGGCGGCGACTTCGCGCTGATCATCACCCCGTTCAGCGCGCTCGCCCTCCTCGGCGTCGACCCCGAACTCGCCGAGGACCCCCGGGTGACGGCCCTGATGCCGCCGTGGGACACCGCGACCGTCCGCAACAGCGCCGCGACCCCGCCCACCGCGGGCCAGCTGAAGGGCCTCGGCATCGAGATGGGCATCTACCGCGCGGTCGTCGACGAGGGAGGCGCCGTCGCCCTCGGCACGGACGCCCCCCTCACCCCCGTCGGCCTCCACGTCCACCTCGCGCTGCGCGCCCTGCACCGCCACGGCGGCTTCACCCCCGCCGAGGCCCTGACCAGCGCGACCCTGGAACCCGCCCGCGTCTTCGGCGTAGCCGACGACCTCGGCACCGTCGAACCCGGCAAGCTCGCCGACCTCACCGCCGTCGACGGCGACCCCTTCACCGACTTCGACGACCTCGTCCGCACGGCGTGGACGATGCGCGACGGCACCGTCCACCGGACGGCCGACCTCGTCGGCGCGCAGCCGCACGCGCTGCACACCGGCCAGAGCGCGCACACGGACTGGCTCGCCGTGGGGGAGATCCTGCACCGGGACGGCTGCTGCGCGTCCTAACTCCCGGTCGCCGCCTTCCAGTTCTCCACGTAGGAGGGCAGGCGCGCGGCCACGTCGGTCCAGTCCGGCGTGAAGATCTCGACGCCGTCCATCAGCTTCGCCAGCGCGACGGCGTCGGGGTCGGTCGCCTTCACGTCACGCCGGGCGCTGAAACCGCCGCCGACCGAACCGACCTCCTGCTGGGCCTCGCGGCTCAGCAGGAAGTCGAGCAGCGCGCGGCCGTTCGCGGAGTGCGGGGCCCCGGTGACGAGCCCGGCGGCGTAGGGCAGCGCGAAGGTGGTGGGCCTGCCGCCCCGCGGCGCCGGGAACCAGATCCCCAGGTTCGGCATCGTCTTGGCCTGCGCGTAGTTCATCTGGACGTCGCCGTTCGCGACGAGGAGTTCCCCCTTGTCGACCTTCGGCGCGAGCTTGCCGGTCGAGGCGGAAGGGCCCACGTTGTTGACCTGGAGCCTGCCGAGGTAGTCCAGAGCCGGTTTCTCGCCGCCGAAGTCGTGGATCGCCTTGATCAGCACGGCCGTTCCGTCGCCGGCGACACCGGGCGTCGAGTACTGGAGCTTGTTCTTGTACCTGCCGTCGAGCAGTTCCTGCCAGGTGCGCGGGGGCTGCTTCAGATGCTTCTTGTCGTAGACGAAGCCGAAGTAGTTGTCGACGACGCTGGTCCAGGTGCCGTTTGCCGCCCTGGTGGCCGTTTCGGAGCCCCGCGGGGTGTACTTCCGCAACAGGCCCTTGCCGTCGGCCTGCTGGATGAACGGCGGGAGCGTGACGAGGACGTCGGCCTGCGGGTTGCTCCGCTCGCGGACGACGCGCTGCACCATCTCGCCGGAGCCGCCCTCCACGTACTCGACCTTGATCCCGGTCCGCTTCGTGAAGTCGGCGAAGACCTTGTCGTACCAGCCGTCGCCGCTCTCGCCCTTGAGACCGTCGGCGCTGTAGACGGTGACGGTCTTCGCGTCGGAGGCGGCCGTCGAGGTGCCGCAGGCGGCGGACAGGACGAGGAGGCTGACGGCGAGGGTGAGCCTGAGGGGGTGTGTGGGCATGACGATCGGACTCCAGAGTTCAGCGGTACGACGCCCTGGTACGGACCCGGGACACGACGGACAGGGCGAGCAGAGTGGCTGCCATCAGCACCACCGCGAGCGCGGACCCCGTGAACAGGGCGCCCCGGTCGGTGGCGGAGTGGACCAGGACCGGCAGCGGGGTCCAGTCCGGCGGGTACAGCATCACGGTGGCGCTCAACTCGCCCATGGACAGGGCGAAGCACAGCCCCGCGGCGGCGGTCAGCGACGGCAGCAGCAGCGGCAGCCGCACCCGCCACAGCACGTACGACGGGCGCGCGCCCAGCGACGCCGCCGCCTGCTCGTAGACCGGGTCGAGCCGGGTGAGCGCCGCCGCCACCGACTGGTACGCGAACGCCGTCACCAGCACCGTGTGCGCGAGGATCACGATCCACCGGGTGCCGTTCAGCGGCAGCGGCGGCTTCGAGAACGCGACCAGCACCGACAGGCCCACCACGACGGACGGGACCGCGACGGGCAGCACGAACAGCGCGTCCATGAGGCGCCGTCTCCTGAGCGCTCCCGCGGCGAGCGCGGCCCAGGTGCCCACGGCCAGCGCGAGCAGGCTCGCGGCCGTCGCCGTGGCCAGGCTCGTGGTGAGCGCCTGAAGGGCCTCGCCGTGCGTCGCGGCCCGGTAGTTGGCCGTCGTCGGGCCCGACGGCAGGACGCCGGACCAGTGCGTGGCGAACGACGCGCCGACGATGACCAGCAGCGGGAGGGCGAACAGGGGCAGGAACAGGGCGAGGAACACCGCCCACACCGCCCACCGGGCCCGGCGGCTATGCACCAGCACGCCGGCTCACCCCCCGGTACAGCGCGTAGAGCCCCACGGACAGCACGACGTTGACGACCGCCACCACGCACGCGCCCGCGTAGTCCGACTCCAGGATCGCCTTGCCGTAGATCAGCAGCGGCAGCGTCGTCACCCCCTTCGCCCCCGTGAACAGCACGATCCCGAACTCGTTGAGACACAGCACCAGCACGAGACTCCCGCCCGCCGCCAGAGCGGGCAGCGCCTCCGGCAGGATCACCCGCCGCACGATCGCCGGCGCCCGTGCCCCGAGGCTCGACGCCGCCTCGATCTGCGCGGGGTCGAGCTGCGAGAACGCGGCGAGCAGCGGGCGCATCACGAACGGCGTGAAGTAGGTGACCTCGGCCAGCAGCACGCCCCAGGGCGTCGTCAGGAACTGGGAGGAGCCGACGACGCCGGTCGAGCCGTACACGAACAGCAGGGCCAGCGTGATCAGGAACGACGGGAAGGAGAGGAAGACGTCCACGAACCGGGCGACCGCCCGCGCGCCGGGGAACGGGACGAACGCGATGACCAGCGCGAGGAAGAACCCCAGGACCAGACAGCCGGCGGTGGCGGCGAGCGCCAGCCACACCGTCGTCCACAGCGCCTGCCGGAACGCCTCCGAGGCGAAGACGTCGGCGTAGGGCCGCAGCGAGGTGCCGCCGGAGTCGGGCCGCAGGGACTGCTGGACGACCAGGGTGAGGGGATAGAGGAAGAAGACGCCCAGGAGGGCGACGGGAGGCAGGGTCCACAGGAGGCGTCTGGTCATGGCAGCAGCACCGCGTCCCGCGGGGCGAAGTGCAGGACGACCTGCTCGCCGTGCGCCGGGGGCTGTCCGAGTTCGCGCACGTCGGCCGTCACCGTGTGCCCGCCGACCTCCACCAGCAGCCGGTGCGTGGCCCCGCGCCACTGGATCTCCCGCACGACACCGGAGAGCTGGTTCGGCCCCGGGCCCAGGCCCACGAGATGCGGCCGGACGCACAGGGTGGCCCGCGTTCCCGCGCCCGCCGTGTCGACCGTCAGCCGCGCCCCCGCGAACTCGACCTCCCCGCTGCCCACGCTCACCGGCAGCAGGTTCGCCCCGCCCACGAACGACGCCGTGAACTCGTCCCCCGGCGCCCGGTACAGCTCCCTCGGCGTCCCGCACGCCCGCAGGCGCGCCCGGTCGAGGACCGCGATCCGGTCGGCCAGCGTCAGCGCCTCGACCTGGTCGTGGGTGACGTACAGGATCGTCACATCCGGCAACTCCCGGTGCAGCCGTGCGAGTTCGGCCAGCATCTCGGAGCGCAGCCGCGCGTCCAGCGCCGACAGCGGCTCGTCGAGCAGCAGCACCTCGGGCCGGATCGCGAGCGCCCGCGCGATCGCGACGCGCTGCTGCTGGCCCCCGGACAACTCCCGTGGCCTGCGCCGCGCGTACGCGCCCATCCCGGTCATCTCCAGCGCCTCACCGACCCGTTGCCGGATCTCCCCCTTGGGCAGCCGGCGCGCCTTCAGCCCGAACGCCACGTTGTCCTCGACCCGCAGGTGCGGGAAGAGCGCGTACTGCTGGACGACCATCCCGATGCCCCGCCGGTGGGGCGGTACGTCGGTCACGTCCCGCTCGCCGAGGAACACCCGCCCCGACGACGGCTGCACGAACCCGGCGACGGCCCGCAGCGCGGTCGTCTTCCCGGACACCGACGGCCCGAGCAGCGCCATCACCTCACCCGGCCCGACGGCGAGATCGAGGGCGTCCAGGACGGTGTTCCCGTCGTAGGCGACGCTCACGGAGTCGAAGCGGATCACGTCAGCACCCCGGGCAGCTCGGCGACGGAACCGAGGACGTGCGTGGCCCCGGCGGCGCGCAGCGCCCGCGCGTCGTGCGCCCCGGTCAGCACCCCCGCGACGAGTCCGGCCCCGGCTCGCACCCCGCTCAGCACGTCGTACGACGTGTCCCCGACGACCGCGACCTGCGAGACGTCCTCGGCGGCCTTCGTCCGCACGAACGCCTCCAGGACCATGTCCGGGTACGGGCGTCCGCGCCCGCCCGCGTCCGCCGGGCACAGAGTGAGCGCGGCGAGACCGCGCCAGCCGAGGGCGTCGAGGAGCGCGTCCTGGGTGACGCGGGCGAAACCGGTGGTGAGGACGACGGTGCGGCCCTGCTCGGTGATGCGCTCGATGGCTTCGCGGGCGCCGGGGAGCGGGGTGACGAGGCCGTCGGCGACGAGGTTGCCGTACGCCTGCTCGAAGGCGGCGTTGGCGCGCTGGGCGGCGATCTCGTCGCCGTAGAGGTGGCGGAAGACGGAGATCTTGGACTCGCCCATCGTGGCCCGCACATGGGCGAGGTGATCGGGGTCCGAACCGAGGGCCGTCGTGAAGGCGCGCTCGACGAGTCCGCCGTCGGCGACGGTCGTGCCGGCCATGTCGAGGACGACGAGGCGGATGTCGTGGTTCGTGTCGTGGTTCATGTCGTTCACCAGCCCAGCCGGTCCGCGGTGGTCTCGGCGATCGACGGCGCACAGGTCATGCCGCGCCCGCCGGGGCCGGTGACCAGCCAGACGCCCTCGCGGACCTGCTGGCGGTGCACGACACGGCTCGTGTCGAGGCACTGCGCGTACACGCCGGCCCAGCGGCGGCGCACCGGGGGGAGGGGACGGCCGAGGAGGGACGCGGCGACGCCCGCGAGATGGTCGTAGGGGTCCTCGACGGTGTCGAAGGAGAAGGGGTGCGCGTACTCGTGGGTGTCGCCGACGGTGAGGGAGCCGTCCGCGCGCTGGACCATGAGGAGCTGCATCCGGTGCTCGGCCGCCGTGTCCGGCTGCGGCTGACGGGCGTTGAGCGCGTCCAGGGCGGGGGAGGCGTACGCCGGGTAGTAGCGGAAGCTGTCGGCGTCCGCGACCGAGGTGGTCAGCACCTCGCCGAGCGGGGCCGTCTGCATCATCTGCAACCGCACGCGCCGCACGGGGAGTCCGGGTCCGGCCAGCTCGCGGACCAGGCCGCCCAGCCAGGCGCCGGTGCACAGGACGACGACGTCGCCCGTGTGGACGTCCCCGTGGTCGTCGCGGACCGCGCGCTCGCCGATGACCTCGCGGACCTCGCGGCCCGGCAGGAACGTGTAGCGGGGGTCGGCCAGCAGCTCGGCGCGCAGGGCGCGCTGGGCGGTGCGGGGTTCGACGGCCGCGTCCCGCTCGCAGTACAGGGCCGCGTCGAACGCGCCGCGCAGCGCCGGGTTCAGGGCCCGTGCCTCGCGCGGCGCGAGCAGTTCGCAGCCCCGCTCCTTCGCGTCCTCGCGGGCCGCCGCGGACTCGGCGACGGCGTGCTCCAGGGCGCCGCGCACGACGGTCAGGGAGCCGTTCGCGCGGAAGCCGAGCGCCGGGACGCGCTCGCCGAGCCGCTGCCACAGCTCCCTCGCCCGCAGGGCGGCCGTCAGCTCCTCGCCGCCCGCGCGTCCGCTGACCCAGACGAGTCCGAAGTTGCGCAGCGACGCCCCTCGGGCCTCCGCCTCGCGCTCGATGTGTACGACCTCGTGGCCGCGTTCCCGTGCTTGCCAGGCGTGCAGGGTGCCCACCACGCCGGCTCCGACGACTATCACTCTCACGACCGCCACGCTCCTCGCCGTGCGGGAACCGGAAAGGTCCGGCTGACAACGGGAGCATGAACCGCTCATCACGTTTGGGCTAGACCCGTTATCTTGTTGTGATGATGAGGGGGTGGTCGAATCGGTCCTCGTCAGCTCTTGAGGTGCGTCGAGAACGAGAACCGGTCCCCCCGGTACAGGCTCCGCACCCGCTCCAGCGGACGGCCCTCGGCGTCCCGCGACACGCGGTGGATCAGCAGCATCGGGAGCGCCGGGGACGTCCCGATGAGCAGCGCCTCGCGCGGGGTGGCGAGGACCGTCTCGATGCGTTCGTCGGCCTGGCCGAGCCGGATGCCCTGCCCGCCCATGTAGGCGTAGAACGAGGAATCGGGATCGAACTCGGCGTCCAGGCGCGGGAGCCGGGCGACGGAGACGTACGTGGACTCCAGGCCCACCCGCTCGTCGTCGGCCAGCAGCACCCGCTCCAGGTGCCACACCGGCTCACCGCGCGTCAGCCCCGTCTCGTCGGCCAGCGGCGCCGGGCACGGGAACCGGTCGAGGGCGACGAGGGAGCGGCCCGGCGTGCGGCCCTGCCTGCGCACGCCCTCGGTGTAACTCGCCAGCGCCAGCGGCTGCTCCAGCTTCGGCCCCGCCACCACCGTCCCACGCCCCTGCCGGCGCAGCTTGCCTTCGAGGAGCAGCTCCCGCAGCGCCTGGCGCACCGTCTCGCGCGCCACGTCGTAACGCTCGGCGAGGTCGCGCTCGGTGGGGATGACGGCGCCCTCACCGAGCCCGCCCACCAGAGCGTCGATACGGGCCTTCACCGCGTAGTACTTCGGGACACGGCCGTGCTCGGGGACACCGGAGCGGACGGGGGCGCCGGGATGCTGGTCATGGGGGTAGTCCACGCGGTGATCGTCGCAGACGCCGTACCCGGCGGGTGCCGCGACCCCGCCGCGCAACGGCCGAACCCGCTCCTTGCCGCCCTCCGCGCACCTGCGTAGCGTCGACAGCGCCCCTGTCGGAGGTGGTGTGCGGTGTCCGAGACGCTACGGCTCCCCCTGCCCGCCGAAGGCCCCCTGGAACCGCCCCGCGCCTGGGCGGAGTTGCGCCGCGAGTGCCCGGTCGCGACGGTCCGGCTGCCCAGCGGCGACGAGGCGGCCCTCCTCACCCGCTACGACGACGTCCGCACCCTGCTCTCCGACCCCCGCTTCGCCCGCCCCACCAGCCAGGACGGCGCGGGCGGCCCCGTGGCCGACGGCGAACTCCAGGACGCCGTCCCCGACCGGGGCGAGGGACACCAGCAGTGGCGGCGGCAGGTCGGCAAGTACTTCACCGCCAAACGCATGACCGCCCTGCGCCCCGCGATCGCCGTACGGGCCGGCGAACTCGTCGACGCCATGGCCGAACAGGGCCCGCCCGCGGCGTCCCCGCCGAGGACGGCGACCGCTTCGCGCACTGGTCCGACGCCTTCCTCAACGTCAGCCGCTGGACGCGCGAGGAGAGCGCCGCCGTCTGCGCGGAGTTCGACGCCTACCTGCCCCGGCACATCGCCGGTGTCCGCGCCCGCCCCGGTGACGACCTGCTCAGCATGCTCATCGCCGACCAGGACGACGCCAGTGACGCCTGGCTCCTGCGCACCGGCATGGGCCTGCTCGTCGCCGGCCACGAGACGACCGCCAACGCGATCGGCAAGACCGTCGCGATGCTGCTGGCCGACCGCGCCCGGTGGGAACGCCTGCTGGCCGCGCCCGAGTTGGTGCGCACGGCCGTCGACGAGGCCCTGCGCCTCGACGTCAACCTCGGCTTCGGGCTGCGCCGTTATCTCACCGAGGACGCCGAGATCGGCGGCGCCCACCTGCCGCGCGGCGCCACCGTCGTCTGCGCCCTGCCCGCCGCCAACCGCGACGCGGCCGTCTTCGAGGCCCCGGACGACATGCTGCTCGCCCGCAGCCCGGGCCTGCACCTCGCCTTCGGCGTGGGCCCGCACGCCTGCCTGGGCCAGAGCCTCGCCCGCACCGAACTCCAGATCGCCCTGGAGGTACTGCTGCGCCGCCTCCCCACCCTCAGGCTCGCCGTCCCCGTCGGCGAACTCCGGCGCGCCGAGGGCTTGTTGGTGGGCGGACTGAGCGAAGTGCCCGTCACATGGTGAGACTCGCCGTCGACCGCGCCCGGTGCTGCTGCGCCGGGAACTGCGTCCTGCTCGCCCCCGAGGCGGCGGCCGTCTGCCCCGTCTCGACCATCACTGTGCGTGAGGACATGGCCGGGATGCGTGACCAGTGAGCCGACTTTAGGGTGAGGCCGCGAGGGGGCCCTCCCGAAAGGTCAACGATGAGAAAGCTTCCGTCGGCACTGGCTCTGGCCGCCGTCGCGGCGCTCGTCTGCTCCTGCGGCAGCGACGACGGGGCGTCCACCGGCTCCGAGCAGCGCGCCGCCGTGAACCTGGCCGCCACGACCGGCGTCAAGGTCGTCACGACCGGCCTCGGCGACCCCTACGAGATGATCCAGGGCCCCGACGGGCACCTGTGGGTCACCGAGAAGTCCGGCCTCAAGGTCACCCGCGTCGACCCCAGGACCGGCGCCAAGACGACCGCCCTCGACCTGACCCGGCAGGCCGTCCACACCAAGGGAGGCAAGGACGGCGTCCTCGGCCTCGCCCTGCACCCCGACTTCGGCAGGAACAAGGGCACCGACCACGTCTACCTGTCCTACAGCCACCGGCAGGGCACGAAAGAGGTCACCAGACTCGCCCGCTACACGGCGCACAACGGCAAACTCTCCGCCGAGCAGACCGTCCTCGACGGGCTCCCCGCCGGCGACGACCACCAGGCCGCCCGCCTGCGCTACGGCCCCGACGGCAAGCTCTACTACTCGATCGGCGACCAGGGCGCGAACTACCTCGCCCACTACTGCGTCCCCAACCAGGCCCAGAACCTGCCCACCGCCGGCCAGATCGCGAAGAAGGACTGGTCCGCCTACCCCGGCAAGGTCCTGCGCCTCAACCCCGACGGCTCGATCCCCGCCGACAACCCCACCCTCGACGGCGTCCGCAGCCACGTCTACGCCTACGGCATGCGCAATCCCAACGGCATGGACTTCCGGGGCGAGGAACTGTTCACCGCAGAGAACGGCCCCCTCACCGACGACGAACTCAACCGCGTCGAGAAGGGCGCCAACTACGGCTGGCCGAACGTCGCCGGGTACAAGGACGACAAGGCGTACGTCTACTCGGACTGGGCCAAGGCCAAGGGCGGCTGCCAGAAGGTCACCTTCACCCCGAACCCCGGCGAGGCCCCCGCCCAGGTGCCCACCACCAGGGAACGGGACTTCACGAAGGACATGAAGGCCCCGCTCAGCACCTACGGCACCACCGTCAAGTCCGGCCACGACTTCGGCGTCACCAAGGTCTGCACCGACCCGAACACCTCCTACATGTGCTGGCCGACCATGGCCCCCGGAGCCCTCAAGGTCGCGGGCGACGAATTCCTCGTCACCTCCCTCAAGAACGGCACCGTCTACCGGATCGGCAAGGAGGGCACGTCCTTCAAGCAGCTCCACCAGAGCGTCAACCGCTACCGCGACGTCGCCCTGAGCCCCGACGGCAAGACCCTCTACATCGCCACCGACAGCGCCGGTCTCGTCCACGGCCCCGGCGGCGCCCCGACCGGCAAGCTCGCCAACCCCGGCGCGATCCTCGCCGTCCCCCACGGAAAGTGAGACAGAGATGACCCAGCACGAGGAACGGGACGACAAGCCCGCCCACCGCACCGCCGAGCCGGCCGCCGAACCGGGCTGGCAGCGGCCCAGCTACCAGATCGTCGAAGCCTCCATGGAGATGTCGGCGTACTTCCTCACCGACCGCTTCGACCGCTAGGGGCCGCGCCGTGCGCCTGCACGTCCTCGGTACGGCGGCCGGAGGCGGCGTCCCCCAATGGAACTGCGCGTGTCCCGGCTGTACCGGGGCGCGCGCCGTCCCGTCCCGCCGCAGACTCCACGCCTGCCTCGCCGTCGAACTCGCACCCGGCCGCGTCTACCTAGTCAACGCGACCCCCGACATCGGCGAACAGATCGAACGCTGCCCCTGGCTGCGCCCCGACGGCCGCCGCACCCCCCTCGCCGGGGTGATCCTCACCGACGCCGAACTCGACCACACCCTCGGCCTCGCACGGCTCCGCGAGGCCGACGAACTGGAGATCATGGCCACCGACGCCGTCCGCAAGGCGGTCGGCGAAGGGCTGCGCCTCGACGAGACCCTCGCCCCGTACGTCCGGCTGCGCTGGCGCGACGTCGAAGGCGCCGAACTGCTGCCGGTCTCCGGCAAACGCCCGCGCTACGCACGGGACTTCGGCGACGGGCAGTGGGTCAGCGCCCTGCGGATCGGCGGGCTGGTGTACGCCCCGGCGATGGGGGTGTGGCCCACCGGGTTCGGGGACGGCGCGGACGTCGTCTTCGCCGACGGGACGTTCTGGGACGACGACGAGCCCCGCACGGCCGGGTTCTCGTCACGGACCGCGATCGAGATGGGGCACCTGCCGGTGACCGCGACCCGGGAACGGCTCGCCGCGCTGCCTGCGCGGTGTCTGTACACGCACCTCAACAACACGAATCCGCTGGTCGATCCGGGGGCACCGCAGCATGCGGAGCTGAAGGGGGTCGAGGTGGCTTCGGAAGGGACGGTCGTCGAATGGTGAGCGGGCTGGAGAGTGGGCTGGAGAGCGTCGAGGCGGGCGCAGGCGTAGGCGCGGGGGCCGGAGTCGGGGGCGGGGCGGGAGCCGAGGGCGCGGGTGTGGCGGGCTCCGGTGGTGGGGCGCGGGGCGTCGGCGCGGTGGACCTCGGGGGTGTGGCGCGGGGCGCCAGGGCGCTGGGCTCGGCGGACGCCGTCGGCCGCGTTGCCGCTTCCGATCGTGCCGCCCTCGATCGTGCCGCCCTCGACCGTGTCGCCTTCGAGCGGGAGCTGCGGGCCGTGCCCGAGCGTCGCTACCATCACCGGCATCCCTTCAACCTCCGTATGCACCAAGGGGAGTTGAGCCCGGTCGAGCTGCGTGTCTGGATCCTCAACCGGTTCCACTACCAGCGGCACATCCCCGTCAAGGACGCCCTGATCCTCGCCAAACTCGACGACCCCGCGCTGCGCCGCATGTGGGTGCGCCGGATCACCGACCACGACGGCACGGCGGACGACGAGGGCGGCATCGAACGCTGGCTGCGCCTCGGCGAGGCCGCCGGGCTCGACCGCGCCGACCTCCTCTCCGGCGAGGGCGTCCTGCCCGGCGTCCGGCTCGCCGTCGACGGCTACGTCAACCTGTGCCGGAGTGCCACCCCGCTCGAAGCCGTCGCCGCCTCGCTCACCGAGCTGTTCGCGCCCGACATCATGACGACCCGCATCGCCGCCTTCCAGGCCCACTACACCTGGATCCGCCCCGAGGGCCTTGCCTACTTCAAGTCCCGTGTCCCACAAGGCCGCAGGGACTCCGGCGAGGCCCTGTCGCTCGTCCTGGAGTGGGCCCGCACCCGCGAGCAGCAGAAGGCGGCCGTCGCCGCGCTCGCCTACAAATGCGAGGTGCTGTGGACCCTTCTGGACGCCGTCGACCGGTCCGGCGCATGACCTGGCGCCCCGCCCTCAGCCCGTACGCCCGCGTGCGTGACTGCCCCGTGCGGAAACGGACGCTGCTGATCGTCCCGGAGCGGATCGTCGTCCTCAGCGCCGAGGCCGCCGCCGTCGTCGCCCTGTGCGACGGCTCCCGGACCGTGCCCGAGATCACCGCCGCGTTCGGCGGGGCCGACGGCATCACCGAGTTCCTGGACGACGTGAAGGAGCGCGGATGGCTGCGCTGAACCCGCCCTGGGCGATGCTCGCCGAACTCACCCACGGCTGCCCGCTGCGCTGCCCCTACTGCTCCAACCCCACCGAACTCGTCCGCGCTGCCGACGAGTTGACCACCGAGGACTGGCTGCGCGTGTTCACCGAGGCAGCCCGCCTCGGCGTCGCCCACGCCCACCTCTCCGGCGGCGAACCCCTGCTGCGCCGCGACCTCACCGAGCTGGTCGCGGGCGCCGCCGACGCCGGGATCTACGCCCAACTCGTCACCAGCGGACTGGGGTTGACGAAGGGCCGGCTCGCCGAACTGACGGCGGCCGGGCTGCCCAGCGTCCAGCTGTCCGTGCAGGGCGCGGACGCCGTGACCTCCGAACGCATCGCCGGGCGGCGGTCGTTCGCCGCGAAGGAGCGGGCCGCCGCGCTGATCCGGGACGCGGGACTGCCGCTCGGCCTCAACGTCGTCCTGCACCGGCACAACCTCGACGGCCTCGACGCGATCCTCCAACTCGCCGTCGACTGGGGCGCCGTACGCGTCGAACTCGCCAACACCCAGTTCTACGGCTGGGGGTTGCGCAACCGGGCCGCGCTCATGCCGAGCCGGGAGCAACTGGCCCGCGCGCAAAGGGTGGTGGAGGCGTGGCGGGGGCGGACCGGCATGGAGCTGATCTGGGTCGTGCCGGACTACTTCGACGGGGTGGCGAAACCCTGCATGGGCGGCTGGGGCGCGATCTCCCTGACCGTCGCCCCCGACGGACGGGTCCTGCCCTGCCCCGCCGCCTACGACCTCCCCCTCGACGCGCCCAGCGTCCACGAGCACTCCCTTGACTGGATCTGGTCGCACTCACCCGCGTTCAACGCCTACCGGGGCACCGGCTGGATGCCCGACCCCTGCCGCACCTGCGCCCGCAAGGACGCCGACTTCGGCGGCTGCCGGTGCCAGGCGTTCGCACTCACCGGGGACGCGGCACGCACCGACCCGGCGTGCGCCCTGTCGCCGGACCACGGCCTCGTCACCTCCCTCACGGGGGCGCGGGGCGGGGAGTTCGTCTACCGGGGCTACGGAAATCGTCCAAACGCGCGGGACAGGGCTAGGGTCGGTGCGGTGGACCCAGCGGTACGCGACTGACGGCGCCCTGACCAGCGCCGGGGGGCAAGCGCGTACGCGGCGCAGAGACGGAGAGACACGCAATGACCCGGGGGAGACCCGAGCGCAAGCAACGTGCCAACGGCGTCGAGTCGCGGCGGCGGATCCTCGACGCCGCCGTGGAGATCGCGGGGGAGCGGGGGTACGAGGGGACGTCGATCGCGGCGGTCAGCGCCAAGTGCGGGCTGCCCGCCAGCTCGATCTACTGGCACTTCAAGGACAAGGACGACCTGATCGCGGCCGTCATCGAGCGCAGCTTCGAGACCTGGCTCGCCGCCGTCCGGCTGCCCGGCGAGGACGAGGGGACACCGCTGGAGCGGGTGACCCTCATGGCCGCGAACGTCGCCCGCTCCCTCGTCGAGGCGCCCGACTTCCTCCGGCTCGGCCTCATGCTCGCCCTGGAGCACCGACCCGTCCAGCCCAGCGGACGCACGGTCTTCCTCCACGCCCGCGAGATCGCCCACCAACGGGTCGCCGATGTCGTCCGCACCTTCTTCCCCACGCTGGACGAGACGGCCGTACGGACCGTGACGACGTACGCCGTCGCCGGGTCCGACGGGCTGTTCGTGCAGCGGGAGATCGGCGGGGAGAGCGTGGACCTGGTCGCGCTGCTGGAGCTGCACGCGCGGACGGTGTACGGGCTGGCGGAGGGGATGTCGGGAGGGGGCGAGGGGGGAGCGTAGCGGGGGTGCGTGGTGTTGAGCCCGTGTCCGGGACTGGTGCGCGTGCGGTTCCTGGCCGACTCGAGCCGACTCGGGGGCGGCACGGGCTTGCGCCTCCGTCCCCGCGCCTCGCCGCCGCGCGTCGCGGGCCCTGTCGTCCCGGCCCGGACGGTGTGAGGCGGGCCCGCTGCACGATCCGGCCCGCCCTCGGCGCCGGCCTGTCGTCAGCGTCGGCTCGCCCTCAGCGCCGGTTCGCCCCAGCCCCGCCCCGTCCATGCTCCGTCTCGGTCAGTCCCGCTGCTCGATCACCGCGAACACGCCGCGTACCCGGTGGCCGGTCAGGTCGGTCCAGGCGCCGGTGATGTGGCCGAGGGCGTGTGGGGGAGGGGTGGTGGGGGCGGTGGTGAGGAGGCGGTGGAAGTGGACGGCGGGGCCGTCGGGGGTGGTGAGGGTGGTGCCGTCGGGGGTGTCGGTGACGGTGACCGCGCCGGTCAGGAGGGGGGCTTCGGCGGTGCAGGCGTGGGCGATCTCCTCGTCCACGGTGTCGTTGGTGCTCTGCGCCTGCGCCTCGACGCGGCCCGCGAGGAACGCGGTGAGCGTACTGGTGAGGACCGGGTCGTGGACGCCGTCGTAGACCCAGCGGCGGCCCAGGACGCCGTGCTCCAGCGTGCCGACGAGAGCGTGGTCCGCGCCGGGGAGTTCGGCGCCGCGGTAGGTGAGGGGGAACAGGTAGGCGTGCGGCCCCTGCGCGTCGGCCGGCCCCTGCGCGTCGGTCGCGTCCTGCCCGTCGGTCGGGCTCTGTGCGTCGGTCGCGACGAAGAACTCGATGCCGACCTCGCCCCGCGGGTCGTCGAGCCGGAACCCGCCCGCCTTGGCGAGCTGTGGCGCGCCGCCGCCCCGGTACCAGGGGCGGGTGGGGAGCCAGGGGGTCAGCAGCTCCGGCTTGGTCGGCTTGAGCGTGGTGCGGTGGATGATCGACATGACCCAGGATTCTCCACCAATGCGCGTGTGATCGAAACTGATCGACTCCCGGTCGCGTCTTGAACGACTGAGCCAAGATCAACGACCGTAAGGACGGACGACCATGGCACGACCGAACACGAACAGCCTGAAACGTCGCACCCTGCTGACGTCGGCAGCCGCGGCGGCCCTGACGGCGGGCGTGGCGTCCTCGGCCCACGCCGCCGGCACGCCGGGCGCGTCCGGCGCCTTCCGCGCCCTGGAGGACGAGTACGCCGCCCGGCTCGGCGTCTTCGCCCACGACACCGCCACCGGACGGACGCTGACGTACCGCGCCGACGAACTCTTCCCGATCTGCTCGGTGTTCAAGACGCTCGCGGCGGGCGCGGTCCTCCGCGAGGGCGTGGACCTGGACCGCCGGATCCACTACACCCTGGACGACGTCACCGCGTCCGGCTACGGCCCGGTCACCGCCGAGCACGTCGCCACCGGCATGACCGTCTCGGAACTCTGCGCGGCTACCGTCTCCCACAGCGACAACGCCGCCGGCAACCTCCTCCTGCGCGAACTTGGCG
Source organism: Streptomyces roseirectus (assembly GCF_014489635.1). Classification (NCBI taxonomy): domain Bacteria; kingdom Bacillati; phylum Actinomycetota; class Actinomycetes; order Kitasatosporales; family Streptomycetaceae; genus Streptomyces; species Streptomyces roseirectus. The sequence goes on from NZ_CP060828.1 coordinate 9,842,106, forward strand.
GCCCCACCTCGATCACCCGTTTCGCCCGCACCCTCGGCGACCCGGTGACCCGCCTGGACCGCTGGGAGCCCGACCTCAACTCGGCGGAACCCTGGCGCGAGACGGACACGACGTCGCCCCGGGCGATCGCCCGCACGTACGCGCGCCTGATCCTCGGCACCGCCCTCCCGTCCGGCGCCCGCACCCTCCTGACCTCCTGGCTCGTCGCCAACACCACCAACACCGCCCGCTTCCGCGCCGGCCTGCCCGCCGACTGGACCCTCGCCGACAAGACGGGCGGCGGCACCGCCTACGGCGTCGCCAACGACGTGGGCGTGGTCTGGCCGCCCGGCCGCCCGCCCCTGGTGATCGCGGTCCTGTCGACGAAGCACGCGGCGGAGGGCCCGAGGGAGGACGCGGTGGTCGCGCGGGCGGCGAAGGCCGTGGCGGACGAGCTGGGCTGAAGGGGCGATTGACGGGGCCGCGAGCCGTGTCGCCGAGGGGGCGCGGCCCGCTTGCTGTGAAGCAGGGGCCGCGCTCGCGCGGTGGGCGCGAGGCGGACCCGGTCCGCGCCGCGCAGGTCGGCACCGGTCCGTTCCCCGTCGCCTCTCGCTCCCCGCGCGGACAGCCATAGCTGTCACCACCGATCAGCGAGCGAAAGTTTCCGTAACCGCGAGGGAGCGGGACGGCCTTGACGGTCCCGGCGGCCACGTGTGAGCGTTTTTATCGCTACAAACGATCGGCGTATCACCCTACAAGTCACCGCAAATCCCTGGGAGTAGCTGTGCCCAACGCCACCGTGGTCGTCAACCTCGACATCGAGGGCCCGGCGATCAGCCGTCACCTCTACGGTCACTTCGCCGAGCACCTGGGCCGGTGCGTCTACGGCGGGTTCTGGGTGGGAGAGGACTCGGAGATCCCGAACGAGGGCGGGATCCGGCTCGACGTCGTGGAGGCGCTGCGCGCGCTGAACATCCCCAACCTGCGCTGGCCCGGCGGCTGCTTCGCGGACGAGTACCACTGGCGGGACGGCGTGGGGCCGCGCGAGGAGCGGCCCCGGATGGTCAACACGCACTGGGGGAACGTCGAGGAGAACAACCACTTCGGCACCCACGAGTTCATGGCGCTGTGCGAACTGCTGGGCGCGGAACCGTACATCAGCGGCAACGTGGGCAGCGGCACCGTACGGGAGATGAGCGAGTGGGTCGAGTACCTGACCCGCGACGGCGACAGCCCGATGGTGCGGCTGCGCAAGGCCAACGGCCGCGAGGAACCCTGGAAGGTGACGTACTGGGGCATCGGCAACGAGACCTGGGGCTGCGGCGGCAACATGCGCGCCGAGTACTCCGCCGACCTGGCCCGCCAGTACGCCACCTACTGCCGCGACCACGGCGAGAACAAGCTGTACCGGATCGCCTCCGGCGCCTCGGACGCCGACTACAAGTGGACCGAGACGCTGATGCGGCAGATCAGCTGTTTCGGATGTGACGCGACACCCAGGAACTTCTTCCAGGGCGTGTCCGTTCACTACTACACACTCGCCGGACCCTGGGAGGCGAAAGGCAGCTCGACCGACTTCGACACCGACACCTACTACCGCACGATGCTCGCGGCCCGCCGCATCGACGACATCCTCACCGGACACTCCACCGTCATGGACATCTACGACCGTGGCCGCACGGTCGGCCTGATCCTCGACGAATGGGGCACCTGGTGGGACGTCGAACCCGGCACCAACCCGGGCTTCCTCTTCCAGCAGAACACCATGCGCGACGCGCTCGTTGCCAGCACGCACTTTGACATCTTCCACAAGCACGCGGCCCGCCTCCACATGGCGAACATCGCCCAGACGGTCAACGTCCTCCAGGCGATGATCCTCACCGACGGCGACCAGCTGGTCCTCACCCCCACGTACCACGTGTTCGAGATGAACAAGGACCACCAGGACGCCGCCTCACTCGCAGTCCACCTCAAGGCCGACGAGGCCCGGCGCACGGTCGGCGACGCGGAACTCATCACCGTCTCCGCCTCCGCCAGCGTCAAGAACGGCAAGGTCCTCGTCTCCCTCTCCAACCTCGACGCCGACGAACCGGCCGAGGTCACCCTCGACCTGCGGGGAGGCACCCTCGGAGACCCGGTCGCCCGGCTCCTGACGGCGGGCCGGGTCCAGGACCACAACGCCCCCGAGGCACCCGAGACCGTCACACCGCGCCCGTTCGACGGGGTGAAGCCGGTGGACGGCGGCCTGACCCTCACGCTGCCCCCGCACTCCTTCCTCACCCTCCAGGCCCCGCTGCGCTGACCGGTGACGACCATCCAGGACGTGGCGAAGGCGGCCGGGGTCTCGGCGATGACCGTCTCCAACGTCATCAACGGCCACCCCAACGTGCGGCGGACGACACGGGAGAAGGTCCTGGAGGCGATGGCCCGGCTCGACTACCGGGTCAACGTCGCCGCCCGCAACCTCCGCAAGGGCCGCACCGGCACCATCGGCCTCGCCGTGCCCGAGGTGAACAGCCCCTACTACAGCCGCCTCGCCGCCGGCGTCATCGCCGCGGCGGCCCGGCGCGGCCTGCGCGTCGGCATCGAACAGACCGGAGCCACCCGGGAGAGCGAACTCGACGCCCTCTCCCTGTCCCGCAACCGGCTCTACGACGGCCTCCTGCTCAGCGCCGTCGGCCTCGGCCAGACCGACGCCGAACGCCTCGCCCCGGACCAGCCGGTGGTGGTCCTCGGCGACCGCATCACCGGCGGCCCCGTCGACCACGTCGGGATGCCCAACCTGGAGGCGTCCCGGGCCGCCGTGACCCATCTGGTGGAACGCGGCTGCCGGCGCATCGCGCTGGTGTGCGGCGCGGTCGACGAGGTCGACACCTCCAGCCTGCGCCTCGCCGGCTACCGGCAGGCCCTCACCGACGCGGGCCTGCCGCACGACCCCGAACTCGTCCGCGAGGTCAGCCGGTTCACGCTCGCCGAGGGCGCCCGGTGCGCGCGCGACATGGTCACGTCCGGCCTCGACCCCGACGGAGTGTTCTGCGTGACCGACACCCTCGCCACGGGCGTCCTGCGCGGCCTCGCCGACACCGGCGTCCCCGTGCCCGGCCGGGTCAAGGTCATCGGGTTCGACAACATCGCCGAGAGCGCCTACCTCGTCCCGTCCCTGTCCAGCGTCGACCCCGACCACGACGCGATGGCAGAACACGCCGTCGCCCTCCTGGCCGCCCGCATCGACCAGGACGAACCACCGCCCCGGTACGAGGAGTTCGTGAGCGGCTTCACGCTCGTGATCCGCGAGTCGACCGGAGGTCCGTGAGAAGACCCCCGATGGACGCGGTGTCCCGAGCACACCCCGGCCGGGCCTGACCTCACGTCAGCGCCCGCATCCACCCGGTGCCGGCCGGGAGCCTGGGGTGGCTGAGGGGGCGGATGCGCGGTGACACGCGCGCCGAGCGCCTGGCGAGCGCGGACGTACGCCGGCGTCTCGACGGACATGCCTGGTGACGAGGGGTTGGTCGGGTACACGTCACACGGTAGTGTCGCCCCGACAACGACGACGGCAGGACGGAAACCGGTGAGAACCCGGCACGGTCGCGCCACTGTGTGTCCCTCTCCCGAGGGGCGAGTCAGACCCGTAGCCGTCGTACGGAGCACCACCGAGACGGGACGCGAACTCCCGAAGGAGGCCCTGCCATGGCGCAGCACGTCGCCCAGCCGACCACCGCCACCGCCCCCCTCAAGCTGCCGTTGAAGGCGATCGCCCCTTGGGCGGTCTTCTTCGGCGTCCTCATGCTGGTTCTGCTGTACTTCGTCGGCGCCGAACAGGGCGCCACCTCGCTGCTGTCCGGCGAGGAAGTCCACGAGTGGGTGCACGACGCCCGCCACCTGCTCGGCTTCCCCTGCCACTGAACAGGGGCGCCGACACCTCCATGGATTCCACGACCGTACGGAACCTCCTCGTGCGGGGCATGCTCGCCGGTCTCGCGGCCGGCGTGCTCGCCCTGATCGTCGCCTACGTCCTCGGCGAACCGTCCGTCGACAAGGCGATCGGCTTCGAGGAGGCCCAGGCCCAAGCGCACGCCCAGGCCCATGCCCACGAGCACGGACACGAGGTCGAACTCGTCTCCCGCTCCCTCCAGTCCACCGCCGGCCTCGCCACCGGCATCCTCGTCTACGGCGTCGCCTTCGGCGGCATCGCGGCCCTCGCCTACTGCTTCGCGCTCGGCAGGGTGGGCCGCTTCAGCCCTCGGGCGACCGCGCTGCTGCTGTCCGGGTGCGCGCTGCTCGCCGTCTACGTCGTCCCGTTCCTCAAGTACCCCGCCAACCCGCCCGCCGTCGGCGACGGCGACACCATCGGCAAGCGCACCACCCTGTACTTCCTGATGCTGGTGCTGAGCGTCCTGCTCGCGGTCGGAGCCACGATCCTCGGCCGGCGGCTCGCGCCGGGGCTGGGCACCTGGTGGGCGAGCGTGGCCGCCGTCGGCGCGTTCATCGCCGTGACCGGGCTGGCGTTCGCGTTCCTGCCGTCCGTCAACGAGGTGCCCGCCGACTTCCCGGCCGACGTGCTGTGGCGGTTCCGGGTCTCCGCGCTCGCCATCCAGGCGACGCTGTGGGCCGGATTCGGGCTCGTCTTCGGGGAGTTGGCGCACCGGCTCCTGGAACCGAGGCCGGCGGCACGGCGGACCGCCGTCACCGTCTGACCCGAGGGGCCCCGGAGACGGGGCCCTCCGAGTCCCCAGCAACGAAGGAGCCGATCGGCCAGCAGCCCCCAGCCGCGCCGCATCACCCCCGACGGACGCGAAAGCGGCCACGGACCCCGGAGCCGCCTCCCCATGACGACCACCGCGACGAAGCCCCCCACCGCCGACACCGCCCAACGCCGCATCCTGCGCGTCCTGGTCGCCTCCCAGATCCTCAGCGGCCTGGGCCTGGCCGCCGGCGTCACCGTCGGCGCCCTCCTCGCCCAGGACATGCTCGGCTCCACCACCCTCGCCGGCCTGCCCAGCACCCTCCTCACCGGGGGTGCCGCGCTCACCGCCGTCACCGTCGGCCGCGTCTCCCAGCGCCGGGGCCGCCGTCCCGGTCTCGTCCTCGGCTACCTCGCGGGCGTGCTCGGCGCGGCGGGCGTCATCGCCGCCGCCGTCCTGGACAGCCCCGCCCTGCTGTTCACCGCGATGTTCGTGTACGGGGCGGGCTCGGCGACCAACCTCCAGGCGCGGTACGCCGGAGCGGACCTCGCGGCGCCGGGGCAGCGGGCCCGCGCGGTGTCCACCGTCCTCGTCGCCACCACCCTCGGCGGCGTGGCCGGCCCCAACCTGACCGCGCCCACAGGGGAGTTCGCCGAACGCCTCGGCATCCCGAACCTCGCCGGGCCCTTCCTCCTGTCGGGCGCCGCCTACGCGCTCGCGGCGGCCGTCCTCGCCGTCAGTCTGCGCCCCGACCCGCTGCTGCTGGCCCGCGAACGGGTCACGCACCCACCGGACGGCGCCACGCCCGCGCCCCGCGAGAGAGGCGAAGGCAGCGTCGTCCTCGGCGCGTTGGTCATGGTCGTCACGCAGCTCGTCATGGTCGCCGTCATGACGATGACACCGGTCCACATGCACGACCACGGGCACGGCACGACCGCCTCCGGGCTGGTCATCGCCCTGCACATCGCCGCCATGTACCTCCCCTCGATCCTGACCGGCCGTCTCACCGACCGCCACGGACCCCTGCGCACGGCCGGCGCCTCCGCGCTCACCCTGCTGGCCGCCGCCGTCCTCGCCGCCACCGCCCCCGCGTCGTCGGTCCCCCTCCTCGCGCTCGCCCTGGCGCTCCTCGGCCTGGGCTGGAACCTGGGCCTCGTCTCCGGCACCGCCGTCATCACCGACGCGATCCCCCTGGCGACCCGCGCGAAGACGCAGGGCCTCGTGGACGTCTCCATCTCGCTGGCCGGCGCCACCGGCGGCCTGACCTCCGGCCTTGTGGTGAGCGCGGCGGGCTACCCCGAACTGGCCCTGACGTCAGGGGTGCTGGCCCTGGGCCTGCTTCCGGTGATCGCGGCGACGGCGTACTCGGCCCACCGGGCTAGGCGCTCAACCAGTGGTCGGGAGTGAAGAGTTCGTAGTGCACCGCGTCCGCCGCGACACCCCGGCCGAGGAGCCCTGCGCGGACAGTGCGCAGGAACGGGAGCGGGCCGCACAGGAGCGCGGTGACGTCCGGGGAGACCTCGACGGCGTCGAGGTCCACCGGGCGGTCGTAGCGGAGATGGAGCATCGCGTGCGGCAACTCCTCCACCAGGCGCAGGAGTTCGGCGCGATGGGCGTGCGCCGACGGGGCGCGGTCGGCGTGGACGACGGTGACCCGGCGCGGGGAGCGCGTCGCGGCGAGATGGTCGAGCATCGAGAGCAGCGGCGTCGTGCCGATGCCGGCCGAGACGAGCAGCAGCGGGCCGTCGCCGTCCGGGAGCGTCAGGGTGCCGTACGGGGCGGAGACGGCGAGGGTGTCGCCCGGACGGGCGTGCGCGTGCAGCCAGTTGGAGACCTCGCCGTCGGGACGGCGCGTGCCGTGGACACGCTTCACGGTGATGCGCCAGCCGGGCCGGGCCGGACCACGGGAGAGGCTGTACTGGCGTATCTGCCGGGCCCCGTCGGGCAGTTGGACCCGCACGCTCACGAACTGGCCCGGCACGAAGGTGCCGTGAGGGTCACGGAGGGTCAGGGAGATGACGTCGGGTGTCTCCTGGACGCGCTCGGCGATCGTCAGCTCCTGCCAACCGCCCTTCTCCCGACCGAGGTTCGCCTCGGCGGCGATCAGCGTGTCCGCCATCGACCAGTACACCTCGTCCCAGGCGGCGGCCACCTCCGGCGTGACGGCGTCGCCCAGGACCTCCGCTATCGCCGCGAACAGATGTGTGTGGACGACCTTGTACTGCTCCGGGGTCACGCCGAGCGACGCGTGCTTGTGCGCGATGCGGGCCGGCATCGCGTCCGTGCGGGCGTCCGGCCGCTCCAGGAGCATGCCGGCGTAGGCCACGATCGAGCCCGCGAGCGCGGTGCGCTGCTCACCGCTCGCCTGGTTGCCCCGGTTGAACAGGTCGCGCAGGAGGCCGGGGTGGGCGGCGAACAGGCGCGCGTAGAACAGGCCCGCGATCTTGTCGAGGGACGCGCCGACCATGGGCAGGGTCTGACGGATGACGGGGACCGACCGCTCGGAGAGCATCGGACCTCCTTAATTAGAGTATGGAATACCAATTAAAAGGTGTGCGGAAGCGGTTTGAGGGGTGCGCGGAAGACGGCCGTCACGCGGCCGCGAGGCCCCTCACTCGGGCCCGCGCACCCCCAGCCCCACGAGCACGGGCCCCGTGGGCGAGGCCACCAGATCACCCACCACCAGCGGATCCAGCGCCTCGAAGAACGCCTCCTGTGCGTCCCGCAACGCCCCCCGCAGCCGGCACGCCGCACGCAGTGGACACGGCGGATCGCCCTCACAGGCGACGACCTCCGTGTCCCCCTCCAGCTCGCGCACCAGCCAGCCCACCGAGGCGCGCCGCCCCAGCCCGGTCAGCGCCAGCCCTCCGCTGCGACCCCGCCTGGCCTCCACCACGCCGAGGTGCTGGAGCCGGCTGATCACCTTCGCCATGTGGCTGTACGGCACGTCCATCGCCGCCGCGACCTCCCGCGAGGTGAGCGACGTGCCCTCTTCCGCGACCGCGAGCCGCATCACGGCACGCAGGGCCAGGTCGGTGAACTTGGTCAACCGCATGCCGCGACGCTATCAAATACGCATCCTGGATACCTATTTGCGGGTGAGGTGAGACGGGCCATACAACGGACGCATGCATCCTCGCCCCGACGGCTCGCCGGACCAACCCGCCGTCCACGAAGGCCAGTTCCACCGCGTCGTGATCGGCGCCGACCGGGTCGTCCGCCACGCCCGCACCGAGGCCGCCGCCCGCCGCCTCCCCGCCAAGACCGCCGTCCTGCGCGTCCTCGCCGGCCTGGACCTCGGCTTCCGCACACCCCGACCGCTCGCCGAGGGAGACGGTCACGTGGTCCTGACGCGGATCCCGGGAGCGCCGCTCCAGGGCGACGCCGGCCCCGAGGTGGCCCGCCAGTACGTGGCCCTGCTGAACGCCCTCGCGGACGCGGGAGCCGACGCACGCGTGCGCGCCGCCGTGCCGGTGGGGGAGTGGACCGGGTTCGCGGCGGGCGTGCGGGCGGAACTGTTCCCCCTGATGTCCGACCCCGGCCGCGCCCGCGCCGCACGCGAACTCGCCGCGCTCACCGCCCTTCCCCGCCTCGACTCCGCCCTCGTGCACGGCGACCTCGGCCGCGAGAACGTCCTCTGGGAGACCGTCGACGGCGCACCCCGCCTGAGCGGCGTCGTCGACTGGGACGACGTCTGCCTCGGCGACCCGGCGGAGGACCTGGCCGCGATCGGCGCGAGCCACGGCGCGCGACTGCTGGGGCAGGTCCTCGCGCTCGGCGGCTGGGACACCCCGGACGTCGCCCGGCGCATCGAGGCGATCCAGGGCACCTTCGCCCTCCAGCAGGCGCTGTACGCGAGCCGGGACGGAGACGCGGAGGAACTGGCGGACGGGCTGAGGGGGTACCGGGACTCTTCCGGACCGGCCAGTTGAAGCCGCCCCCGAGACACCCCTGCCCCCGAGACGCCCCTGCCCCCGAGACGCCCCCGCGCCCGCTGCTCGGGGCACCTGGCTGGGGCGGGCACCCCCGTCGACGTACCCCGGCAGAGGACGGGGCGTCCTGAAGCACCGGCTCCACGCGTCGCGCGCGGAGGACCGACCAGGTCTCGGCTGCCCGCGCCGAACTGCGCCTTCCGTGCCGGAACTTGACCGATCCCGGTGAGCCCGGCGTGATCAAGGGCGATAGTCTCGTCCGGCCCGCAGCCCGACGCCCCGGAGGACGCCCCCATGACGCGGATCATCGACACCGGCGGCGGAAAGATCCGCGGGGTGGAGAGCGGCGACGGCGTCCTGTCCTGGCGCGGCATCCCCTACGCCGCCCCGCCCGTGGGCGACCTGCGCTGGCGCCTGCCCAGGCCCGCCGAGCCCTGGACCGGCGTCCGGGACGGCTCGCGCCCGGGGAACCCCGCGATGCAGCCGCCGCCGCTGATGCCCGCCGAACCGGGGCCCTTCGAGATTCCGCCGTGCGCGGAGGACTGCCTGTACCTCAACGTCACCGCGCCCGCCGACGCCGAACGCGCCCCCGTCCTCGTCTGGCTGCACGGCGGCGGCTACCACGTCGGCAACGGCCACGACATGGTGGGCGACGGCGCCGGCTTCGCACGCGACCACGGCGTCGTCGTGGTCAGCCTCAACTACCGCCTCGGCGCGCTCGGTCACCTCTCCCTGCCGGACGAGGAACACACCGGCGCGTACGGCACGCACGACCAGATCGCCGCCCTGCGCTGGATCCACGACACCATCGAGGCGTTCGGCGGCGACCCCGGCCGCGTCACCGTGTACGGCGTCTCCGCCGGCGCCAAGTCCATCTCCAACCTGATCGCCTCCCCGCTCACCCGGGGCCTGATCCACGCCGCCGCGACCAGCAGCGGCGGCGACCACGTCGCGACGCCCGCCCAGAGCCGCGCCCTCGCCGCCCGCTTCCGCAAGGAACTCGGCACGGACGCCCTGCGGGACGCGCCCGCCGAGGACGTCCTCGACGCGCAGAACGCGATCGCCCGGGGCATCGAGGCGACCTGGGTGTGGCGCCCCGCCGTCGACGGGCTCGCCATCCCCCGCCGGCCCACCGACGCCATCGCCGACGGCGCCGCCGCGGGCATCCCGCTGCTGGCCCAGCACTGCGTCAGCGAATGCCTCCTCTACGAGATGATCCAGCCCGGCTCCGCCGCCCGCGCCGCACACGTCCTGGAGGACGCCTTCGGCCCCACGGGCCGCGACGCCATCCTCGCCGCCCACGCCCCCGGCGACCGAGGCGCCGAGATCATGACCGCCGAGCGCTACGCCGTCCCCACCGACCGCCTCGCCGACGCCCAGAGCGCCCACGCCCCCGTCTGGCGCTCCCGCTACGACGGCCCCCTGCCACCCGCCTACGGCGGACTCCCCGCCTTCCACGGCTCCGACGCCCCCGCGATCTGGACCGGCGGCGACGGCGTCGCAGGCGAACTCCACGCCGCCTGGGGTCAGTTCGCCACCACCGGCACGCCCGGCTGGACCCCCTACACCCTCCCCGACCGGGCGACGATGCTCTTCACCGCCGACGGCCCCCGCCTGGAACACGACCCCGACGCGGCCCGCCGCACCCTCTGGGAGGGCCGGGAGTGGCAGTCGGGGACCTGGTACGCGGTCGGAGAGGGGTTCTGAGCCGCAGTGACGGGGTGGTGAGCGAGGGAGCTCGGGGTGTGCTGGCCTGGGGGTTCGGCCGGTGGATGATTCAGCAGGCCATCGAGCCGACGAGGACGGCCTCCGCGTCATGCTCTGGCCTGGCTGCCTGGTTACTCCAGGTCCCCGTCCGTGAGTGCCGCGGCGGTGGCGCTCACGAAGGCTTCCGGGTTGTCCAGCATGATGTTGTGTCCGCAGTCCGGGATCGCGACGACAGAGACCCCGGCCTCGCTGAGGGCGTCGGCCTCCTGTCGGGCGGCGTGGACAGCTCGCTCGTGACGGCCCTCGCGGCGAAGCTGCACGACAGACCTGTCCGCACCTACTCGATCGGCTTCGGCGCCGAACTCCCGGGCGAACTCGGCCACTCGGGCCTCGCCGCCGCCCACTGCCGGACGCGGCACCGCGTGCTGACGGTCTCCGCGACGGCCGTCGCCGGCGACGGGCTCGGCGTCGTCCTCAACGGGGAGGGCGCCGACCCGGTGTTCGGCGGGCCGAAGAACCTGCCGATGCTGGTCCAGGAGATGCACGCACGCGATCCTTGGTCGGAGGACCGGGCCACCGCCTACCTGCGGTCGTACCGCAAATGCTGGACCGACCTGCCGGACCTCCTCACCGCCGACACCCTGGCCGCCCTCGCCACCGTCCCGCCGCCCCAGCGGTTCGTCGAGCCCCACCTCACCGGCCCGCACCGCATGCCCCACCTCCTCAACCAGCTCCTGCACTGCAACCTGCGCACCAAGGGCGCCCACCACATCCTCACCAAGGTCGAACGCCTCACCGCCTCCCAGGGACTTGAGGGCCGCGCCCCGCTGTTCGATCGCCGGGTCGTGGACCACGCCTTCACCGTCCCTCCCACGCTCAAACTCCGGGGCACGGCCGAGAAATGGGTCCTCAAGGAGGCCGTGCGGGACCTGCTGCTCGGCCGCGAAGCCCGCCGGCGCGGACTCTGGCGCCCCGACACCGTCCGCACCTGGCTGCGCGGCGACGGCACGCTCCTGCCCAGGCAGGGCGGCAAGCTGTGGCTCGTGCTCACCCTGGAGCTGTGGCTGAGGGCCTACGACCTGTGAACCGCACGGAAGGGAACCACCCCGTGAACACCACCCTGCCGGACCCCCGCACCGGCCGCCCCCGGGGCACCTCACCCCTTAGCCGCGCCCCCGAGATCCGCAAGGTCGTCACCGACGCCCGCGGCGCGGCGGCCGGCTGGCGGGCGCTCACCCCCAGGGACCGCTCACGCCGCCTGGAGCGGCTTGCCGCCCTCGTGGAGGAGCCCGCCGCCGCGTACATGGCCCACGAGACCGCCGGCACCGGCAAACCCGACACCGAGACCGCCGGGGAGGTGGAACAGGCCGCCGACCTCCTCCGCTTCTACGCCTCCGCCGTCCGCGCCCAGACCGCCCCCGCCGCAGGACGGCTGATCGACGGCCACGAGAGCTGGGTGCGCTGGGAACCCCTCGGGGTCGTCGGGGTCGTCGTCCCCTGGAACTACCCCCTGACGATGGCCGCTTGGCGCTGCGCGCCCGCCCTCGCCGCCGGCAACACCGTCGTCGCCAAGCCCGCCGAGACCACCCCCGACACCCTGGGCCTCGGCGTCCTGACGGCGGTCCCCGGCGACCGCGAGACCGGGCGGCTGCTCGTCGAGGCGGACGTCGACATGGTCGCCTTCACCGGCAGCGCGGCGGCGCCCGCCGACACCTGGACCCAGCTCCTGAAAGCGTGCACCTGCAACGCCGGACAGAGCTGCGCCGCCCCCGCCCGCGTCATCACCCTGCGCGAGAACCACGAGCAGACCGTCGCTGCTGACCGTCCAGCAGGCCGACACCCCGGACGCGGCCGTCGCCCTGGCCGACGGCGTCCCCCAGGCCCTCGCCGCCAGCGTCTGGACCCAGGACCTGACGACCGGACTCGACCTCGCCGCCCGCCTGGACGCGGGCGAGACCTGGCTGAACTGCCACCTCGCCCAGACCGCCGAACTCCCGCACGGCGGCCGGGGCGCCTCCGGCCACGGAACCGACCTGAGCACACTGGCCCTGCACGAGTACCAGCGCCCGAAGACGGTCACGGCGAGGCTGGTGCGAGGATGAGGAAACCACTGATCGCCTGGGCACAACTCGTGTCGGGCCTGACCCTCACGGCGCTTTCCTTCTTCCAGGTGATCACGGAGATTCCGTACTCGACCTTCGCGGTGCTGGGCGGCGGTTTCCTCACCGTCGACGGCTACCGGAATCTCCGTGCCTTGCGGGGCCCCCACGAACCCTGACCGTCCGGCCGATCGGCCCGCGTCCCTGGCCGATCGGCAGCAGCGCCCCACCCCCGCCGCCCCCTAGCGTTCCGGGTGGACGAGGACGCGTGGAACGGGAGACGCAGATGGAGCAGCGGGGCGACGGGATGACGACGGAGTTCGGCGTGGACGTCGTGCGGTCGTTGGCGCGGGCGCTGAAGGTGGCGGTCAGGGTCGACCTGGCGGCCGTCGGGACGGACACGGTGCTCGAGGACCTGGTGGGGGAGACGGAGACCGGGGACGCGGTCGCCCCGGGCATGCGGAAGGCCGGTTCGCTCGGCGGGCACATCAGGGCGCTGGCCACCGGCGGGAGGTGGGTGAGCGCCGACGACGCGGAGGCCGTCGAGGACGCGGAGGTGGACGCCGTCTGGCGCGAGGCGCGTTCGCTGTACCGGTCCCAGAAGCCCGGCCCGGCCGAACTGCCCGGCATGACCGGGGCGTTGCGGGCCTGCCTGCTCCACGCCCTGGACGCGGCCCGCGCCGAGGGCGCGCTCGCGGTGCGCGAGCGGCATGTGGCCCGCGCCCTGGTGGAACGGCCCGGCACCCGGGCGCGGGAGGCGATGACGCTGGAGCGGATCGACCCGGCCGCCGCGCTGGAACGGATCGCCGCCCTCGGCCCGGACGAGGCCCTGAAGTCCGTCGGCGTGGGCATGCTGCGGATGGGCGGGGCGTTCGGCAGAAGGCGCAACCCGATCACGCGCGTGATCGGTTCCCTGGCCTCGGGCAGCGGCGTGAACGGCTCACCCGTGCTGGGCGCGGTCGTCTCCGAGGCCCTGCGGCAGGCGACCCGGCAAGGCAGGGAGGCCGCGGGCACGGCGGACCTGCTCCTGGGCATCCTCGCCCTCGACCGGGGCCTGCGCCTCTACGGCCGCGCACTCCCCGACGACCTCACGACCGCCAACTCCGCCGCGGACCTCCTGCGCGGACTCGGCGTACGCGAGGACACCCTGCTCGCGGCGGCCACCGCCCTGCCCTCCAACCCCGGGAACACCGACGCCGCGAAGCTCACCCCCGCCGCCATCCGCGTCACTGACGTCGCCCGCCTCCGCGCCGCCGAGCACGGCGCCCCCACCACCGGCACGGTCCACCTGCTGGCCGCCCTCCTCGACGACAAGACCGCCGTCGGCCTCCTCGACCTCGACGTCGACGCCCTGCGGGCCGACCTGACACCCCTGCTCGGCGCGTGACACCCGACGGCTACCGTTCCTCCTGCGAGAACGGCGCTGGAAGGGAGAACATGCGTCATCTGCTCACAGAGATAAGGGTGTTGAGGGTGCGCGAGGAGGCCACGGCGATCAGATCCGCCGTACGCGGCGCCGACCCCCGCACGGCCCGCCGCGAGATCATCCTGTGCGCGAGCGCGGCGGCCTTCTCCCTGATGCCGCTGTTCCTCGCACCCCCGGTCCGCCCGGTGACGGCCGTCCTCGAAGCGCTGTGGGCGACGCTGCTCGTCCCCGCCCGCAGACTGCGGCCCGCCGCCGCGATGCTGGGGGCATCAGCCCTGGTCGTGGGGGCGAACGTGTGGACGATGGCCGTCGTCCCGCTCGTCGTGCTCGCCGCCGCGCGCCGGGTCGAACGTCCGTGGCGGGCCATCGGACGGTCCTGCGCCCTGTTCGCCGTGCTGGCCCTCGCCAAGGTGCTGATCGTGTCCGACGACGTGCTGGTCACCCTCGGCGGCGGAGCGCTCTCGGGGGTGATCGTCCTGGTGCTGCCCGCTCTCGCGGGGCTGATGCTCGGCAGACGCCGCCCCCTGGTCAGGCTGCTCAAGGAGCGCAACGCCTACCTCGAACAGGCTCGCGTGCTCACCGACGAGGCGGCCCGCATGCAGGAACGCAACCGGATAGCGGGGGAGATGCACGACCTCCTGGGCCACCGCCTCAGCCTCATCTCCGTGCACGCCGGAGCCCTCGAACTCGCCGCCGACCGCCAGGCACCCGCCCTCGCCGGCCAGGCCGAACTCCTGCGCACGACCGCCGGAACGGCCCTGCAGGAGCTGCGCGAGATCCTCGGCGTCCTGCGCCACACGGACCTGGCGGGCGAGGAGCGCGGCACCCGCGAGGACATTACCGCACTGGTCACCGAGTCCCGAAAGGCGGGCAGCGCCGTCGAACTGGACTGGGCCGTCCCCGAAACCACAGAGGTGGGGTTCCGGACGCGGCAGGCGATCCACCGGCTGGTGCGGGAAGGGCTCACCAACGCGCTGAAGCACGCGGCCGGGGCGCCCACACGGGTGGTCGTCAGGAACGCGGGCGGCGGGGTCGAGGTGTCGGTCGTCAACGAGGCGCCGCGCGCGGAGGCGCGCTCGCAGGGCGGGACCAGCAGCGGGCTGGTGGGCTGCCAGGAGCGGGTCTCGCTGCTCGGCGGGACCTTCGAGGCGGGGGCGCTGCCCGGCGGCGGGTTCCGGGTGGCGGCATGGCTGCCCGCGGAGGGCACACGGACGCCCGTCGAGCCGGGCGGCGGCCAGGGGACATGGGCCCCGGCGCCGGACCAGGTGCTGACCTGGCCCCGCGTCCTGGGCTCGGGGTGCCTGGCGGTGACGGTGGTGCTGCCGACCGTGGCGTTCCTGGTGATCCTGCTCGTGGCCGAGGTCGTCAGGTGAGCGCCAACTCCCTTCCACCGCACGGGTTCTCCTAGACTGAGCCGATGATCCGAGTCCTGATCGCCGACGACGAGGCGCTGATGCGGGCCGGCATCCGGCTGATCCTGGAGAACGCCGACGACGTCAAGGTCGTCGCCGAGGCCGGTGACGGCCGCGAGGCCGCCGAGGCGTGCCGCGTCCAGGAGATCGACGTGGCCCTCCTCGACATCCAGATGCCGGGCCGCGACGGCATCGCTGCGGCCGAGGACATCGTCCGCCTCTCGCCCCGCACCCACGTCGTCATGCTGACCGCGTTCGGCGAGGAGGCGAGCGTCACCCGCGCCCTGCGGGCCGGCGCGAGCGGCTTCCTCCTCAAGGACACCGGCCCCGCCGACCTGATCCGCGCGGTGCAGCTCGCGGCGCGCGGCGAACCCGTCCTGGCGCCCCGCATCACCCGCCGGCTCCTCGACCGGCACGTCCGCACGGGCCGCGACACCGAGGCCGCCCGGCGCCGCCTCGCCGGCCTGACACCCGCCGAACTCGACGTCCTGCGCCTGCTCGCCGAGGGCCTGTCCAACGCCGAGATCGCCGGCCGGCTCCACCTCAGCGCCGGCACCGTCAAGGCCCACATCAGCCGCATCCTCACCCGCACCGACTGCGCGAACCGCGTCCAGGCGGCCGTCCTCGCCCACGACGCGGGCCTGGTCGACGAGGACTGAACCCAGAACGCTGCCGAGAAAGCTATCCACCGAGCGATGGTCTACAGTGCGGAGGGTGACGACGACACCCGACCCCGTGGACACCTGGATCGACGGATGGCGCACGGAACTGCCCGAGTCCGTGTTCGCCTCGACGGAACTCACGAAACGCATCCTGTTCCTCTCCGCCGAACTGGAGTCGGCCATGCGGCGCAGGCTCGCCGACTTCCAGCTCACGCCCGCCGAGTTCGACGTCCTCACCGCGCTGCGCCGCACCGGTGACCCCTACCGGATGAAGCCCAACCGCCTCGCCCGCGCCCTCATGCTCTCCAGCGGCGGCACCACCAACGTCACCCACCGCCTCGTCGCCCGCGGCCTCGTCGTGCGCGAGGCCGACCCCGAGGACGCCCGCAGCACCTGGCTGCGCCTGACCCCCGAGGGCGTCGACACCGCCGAACGCGCCGTCGTCAGCGTCGGCGAGGCCACCCAGAGCGACCTCTTCGACGGCGCCCCGACCGACCTGGTCGAGAAGACCACCGCCGCCCTGCGCGAACTGTTCGCCGCCGCCCCGCGCCTGCGCAGATAGCTCACACCCGCCACCCGTACCGCCGCTCCGGCCGCCCCGTCACCCCGTACCGCAGGGACACGGTGGCGCTGCCCGCCGTGTGGAAGTACTCCAGGTAGCGCCGCGCGCTCACCCGGGAGATCCCCGTCAGGGCCGCGCACTCCGAGGCCGACAGCACCCCGTCGGCCTCCCGCAGGGTCCGCTCCACCAGCTCGGCCGTCTCCACGCTCATCCCCTTCGGCAGCGTGGCGCTGCCGGCCGCGCCGGTCCCCGCGAGGACCCGGTCCACGTCCGCCTGACCGCGCACGACGGTCGCGAGGAGCCGGGAGCGCCGGGCCGCGTACCGCTCCAGGCGGGCCCGCAGGTCCTCGTACTCGAACGGCTTGAGCAGGTAGTCCACCACCCCCTGCCGCACCGCCCCGCGCACCGTGTCCGCCTCCCGGGCCGCGCTGATGACCAGCACGTCGCAGTCGTGCCCCGCCGCCCGCAGCCGCGAGACGACGTCCAGGCCGAACACGTCCGGCAGATACAGATCCAGCAGCACCAGGTCCGGGCGCAGCCGGGCCACCGCGCGGATCGCCTCCTCCCCGCTGCCGACCGCGCCGACCACCCGGAACGGCCCGACCCGCTCGACGAACGTGCGGTGGACCTTCGCCACCATGAAGTCGTCGTCCACCACGAGAACATCGATGTCCCGGCTCACCGGCCCGCTCCCTTCGCCGCCCTGACCGTCATACGGGCCGTGAACACCGCCCCGTCGACCTGGATCTCACCGCCGTGCCGCTCGCACACCAGCCGCGTCAGCGCGAGCCCGATCCCGCGCTCGCCGCCCTCGGCGGCCTTCGTCGTGAACCCGTGCGTGAACACCTCGCGCGCCAGCTCCGGCGCCACCCCGGGCCCCGAGTCACGCACCACGATCTCCACCCCGGTCGCGTCCTGCCGCACCTCGACCTCCACCCACGCCCCGTCACCGCCCGAGGCCGCCGCGTCCACCGCGTTGTCCACGAGATTCCCGACGACCGTGGCGACATCCGCCGCGTCCTCCGGCGCCAGCCGCTCCAGCGAGGTCCGCTCCGACACCCGCAGCGTCACCTTCCGTTCGGCCGCCAGCGACGCCTTCGCCGTCAGCAGCGCCGCGACGGCCGTGTCCCGCACCCGCCGGCTCAACGTCACGTCCAGCGACTGCCGGCGCTTGTTGAGCGCCCGGATGTAGTGGACGACCTCCTCCTGCTCCCCGATCTGGATCAGCCCCGAGATGGTGTGCAACTGGTTCGCGAACTCGTGGGCCTGCGCCCGCAGCAGCTCCGACGTACTGCGGAACGCCCCGATCTCCCGCTCCAGGCGCGCCAGTTCCGTCCGGTCCCGCAGCGTCGTCACCGACCCCAGCAGCCGCCCGTCCTTCGCGACCGCCATCCGGTTCAGCACCAGCACCCGCCCCCGGCGCACCACGACCTCGTCGCGCCGCTCGGCGCCCTCCGCGAGGACGTCCCGCAGCCGCCCCTCCACGCCCAGCTCGGCCAGGCTCTGGCCCACACAGTCCTCCGGGAGGTCCAGCAGCCGCCGCCCCACCTCGTTGACCAGCGTCAGCCGGGCCTGCGGATCCAGCGCCACGACGCCCTCCGCGATCCCGTACAGCATCGCCTCCCGGTGCTCGGCGAGCCCCGCGATCTCCCGGGGTTCGAGCCCCAGCGTCTGTCGCTTGACGCGCCGCGCCAGCAGCCACGACCCGGCGAGCCCCAGCACCCCGGCGACCCCCAGATAGGCCAGCAGGTACGACGACGCGCCGCTCAGGCGCTGCCACACCGTCGGCGACACCTCCCCGATCATGACCGTCCCCACCTGCTCGCCGACACTGCCGCTCGCCTCCGACAGCACCGGCGCCCGCGCCACCAGCTCCCGGCTGCCGTCCAGCGTCACCGAACCCGACCAGCCCCGCCCCTGCCCGCCGCCCCGCGGCAGCGGCCGGCCCACCAGCGTCGGGTTCGTCGCGGCGACGACCCGCCCGCCCGCGTCGGCGACCGTCACCGACGACACCCCCGACTGCGCCTGCGTCGAGTGCACCAGCGGCGCCAGCGCCTCCTGCGGCGCGGGCCGCGTGAGCCGGCTGCGCACCAGCGGGTTCGCGGCCAGCTGCTCGGCGAGCGCGCCGACCCGGCGGCCCTCCACCCGGTGGAACGTCACCTCCGACTGGCGCAGCGAGATCGCGGCCACCGCCACCAGCACGACCACCACGATCGCCGTCTGGAGCACCAGCATCTCGCCCGCGAGGGTGTGGCGACGAAACGTGGTACCCACCGTCCACTCGATCTCCGCGGCTGCTGTGGCGCACAATCATGGCGCCCACCGGGCGGTTTGCGGAAGAGAGGTGCCATGAGGAATCGGCTGCGGCTGGCCCTGCCCGCGCTCCTGCTGGCGGGCGCCTGCGCGGACGGTTCCCGCGACGGGCTGCGGATCATGGTCCCCAACACGCCGGGCGGCGGCTACGACACCACCGCCCGCGTCATGGCCCGCGTCATGGACAGGGCCGGCATCGCCGCCGACGTCCAGGTCTTCAACCTGCCCGGCGCGGGCGGCACCGTCGGACTGCGGCGCACTGTCAATGAGCACGGCAACGGGCGCCTCGCCCTCCAGATGGGCCTCGGCGTCGTCGGCGCCTCCCACCTCACCCGGCCCGAGGCGACCGTCGCCGACACCACCCCGCTCGCCCGCCTCATGGCGGAGGCCAGCGCCGTCGTCGTCCCCGGCGCCTCGCCCTACCGGAGCGTCGGCGACCTCGTCGACGCCTGGCGCGCCGACCCCGACCGGGTCACCGTCGGCGGCGGCTCCTCGCCCGGCGGCCCCGACCACCTGCTGCCGATGCGCCTCGCGAAGACGGTCGGGATCGTGCCCCGCCGGGTGCGGTACGTGGCCTACGACGGAGGCGGCGGCGAACTCCTGCCCGCCCTGCTCGACGGCAAGGTGACGTTCGCAACCAGCGGGTTCGGGGAGTTCGTCGACCAGATCGACGCCGGACAACTGCGGGTCCTCGCGGTCACCGGCTCCGCGCCCGTCCCGGCCCTGCCCGGCGTCCCCACCCTCACCTCCGCGGGGATCGACCTGGAGTTCACCAACTGGCGCGGCGTCGTCGCCCCGCCCGGCATCAGCACCGCCGACCGTGAGCGCTGGACGAAAGCGCTGACCGCGCTGCACGAGACACCCCAGTGGCGGACGGAACTGGCCCGCCGGGGATGGACCGACGCGTTCCTGACCGGGGACGCGTTCGGGGAGTTCCTGGAGGAGCAGGACGCGTTCGTCGCCGGGCTGGTGACCCAACTCGACCTGGCCCGACCACAAAGACCGAAACCTCCACTGCTTCCGCAAGCGCGACACACCCCCGGCACGCGGGCACCCTGAGGGCACTCCCGCACCCCGCACACATCGGACAGGTGGTGGCACCCGTGCGCCTGCGCACCCCGCTCGCCCTGCTCGGCGCGGCGATCCTGCTGCTCCTCGGCCCACCGCTGCTGGCCACCGGCAGCGGCGCCGAGACCGGCACCCAGATCCCCGGCCTGCGCTTCATGGTCCCCAACACCCCCGGCGGCGGCTACGACATCACCGCCCGCACCGCCGCCCGCAACGCCGAGGACACCGAACTCACCCGCAACATCGAGGTGTTCAACCTCCCCGGCGCCGGCGGCACCGTCGGCCTCGCCCGCCTGGTCAGCGAACACGGCAACGGCAGGCTCGCCATGTCCATGGGCCTCGGCGTCGTCGGCGCCGTCCGCTCCAACCACGCGCCCAAGACCCTCGCCGACACGACCCCCGTCGCCCGCCTCACCGAGGAACAGGACGTCGTCGTGGTCGCCGCCGACTCCCCGTACAAAACCATCGGCGACCTCATCGACGCCTGGCGCGAGCACCCCGCCAAACTCCCCGTCGGCGGCGGCTCCGCGCCCGGCGGACCCGACCACCTCGCCCCGATGCTGATGGCCCGGGCCGCCGGCATCACCCCCAAGCAGGTCAACTACATCCCCTTCGACGGCGGCGGCGAACTCCTCGCCTCCATCCTCGGCAGCAAGGTCGCCTTCGGCGTCTCCGGCGTCGGCGAATACCTCGACCAGATCACGTCCGGCGAACTGCGCCTCCTCGCCGTCACCGGCACAAAACGCGTCCCCGGCCTCGACGCCCCCACCCTCAAAGAGGCCGGCTACGACGTCGAGTTCACCAACTGGCGCGGCATCGTCGCCCCGCCCGGCCTCGACGACGACGAACGCGACCGGCTCATCGCCCTCTTCGAGGAACTGCACGCCTCCCCCGCATGGCAGGACTCCCTCGAGCGCAACGGCTGGGACGACGCCTTCCTCACCGGCGACGCCTTCGGGACCTTCCTCGACGAGCAGGACGCGCGCGTCGTGTCCGTACTGAAGGAGCTGGGCCTGTGAACCGCACCTGGCTGCGCGAACACTCCGAACTCGGCGTCTGCGCCCTCCTGCTGGCGCTCGGTGTCCTCGTCCTCACCGACGCCGTCACCATGGACGTCGCCATCGCCCAGCGCGGACCCGTCGGCCCGCGCACCGTGCCGATCGCCGTCGGCGCCGGACTGCTGCTGATCGCCGTCCTGCTCGCCGTCGACGTGCTGCGCGGCGGACGCGGCGAGGCGGAGTCCGGCGAGGACATCGACCTGACCGAACCCGCCGACTGGCGCACCGTGCTGGGCCTGGCCGGGGTGTTCCTCGCCGCCGCCGTCCTCATCGACCCCGTCGGATTCCCGATCGCCGGGGCCCTGCTGTTCTGGGGAGCCGCGTTCGTCCTCGGCAGCAGGCGCTTCGACCGCGACCCGCTGATCGCCGCCGGACTCTCCTTCGCCACCTACGTCCTCTTCGACCACCTGCTCGGCGTGCCGCTGCCCGGCGGCCCCCTCATGGGAGTGCTGTGACATGGATTCCCTCACCTCCCTCATGGACGGCTTCGGCACCGCCCTCACCCCCGTCAACCTCCTGTGGGCCGCCCTCGGCGTGCTGCTGGGCACCGCGATCGGCGTCCTGCCCGGCATCGGCCCCGCGATGGCCGTCGCCCTGCTCCTGCCGGTGACGTACGGGCTGGAGCCGACCGGCGCGTTCATCATGTTCGCCGGGATCTACTACGGCGCGATGTTCGGCGGCTCCACGACCTCCATCCTCCTCAACACGCCCGGCGAGAGCGCCGCCGTCGTCGCCGCCATGGAAGGCAACCCCATGGCCAAGTCAGGGCGCGGCGCCCAGGCCCTCGCCGCCGCCGCGGTCGGCCACTTCGCGGGCGGCATGATCGGCACGATCCTCCTCGTGGTCCTCGCGCCCACGGTCGCCGACCTCGCCGTCGACATCGGCGCGCCCGACTACTTCGCCCTCATGGTCCTTGCGTTCATCGCCGTGACCTCCGTCCTCGGCGCCTCCCGGCTGCGCGGCCTCGCCTCCCTCCTCATCGGCCTCACCCTCGGCCTCGTCGGCCTCGACCAGATGACCGGCCAGCAGCGTCTCACCTTCGGCTCCCTGCAACTGGCCGACGGCATCGACGTCGTCATCGTCGCCGTCGGCCTCTTCGCCATCGGCGAGGCCCTGTGGGTCGCCGCCCACCTCAGACGCACGACCGGCAAGGCCATCCCCGTCGGACGGCCCTGGCTCGGCCGCGACGACGTCAAGCGGACCTGGAAGTCCTGGCTGCGCGGGCCGTTCATCGGGTTCCCCTTCGGCGCGATCCCCGCCGGCGGCGCCGAGATCCCGACCTTCCTGTCCTACGTCACCGAGAAACGCCTCTCCAAGCACCAGGACGAGTGGGGCAAGGGCGCCATCGAGGGCGTCGCCGGGCCCGAGTCGGCGGCGTCCGCGTCGGCGGCCGGGACGCTGGTGTCCATGCTGACGCTGGGGCTGCCGACCACCGCCGTCGCGGCCGTCATGCTCGCCGCGTTCCAGCAGTACGGCATCCAGCCGGGGCCCCTGCTCTTCGAGAACGAACCCGACCTCGTCTGGGGGCTCATCGCGTCCCTGTTCGTCGGGATGGTGCTCCTGCTCGCCCTGAACCTGCCGCTCGCACCGGTGTGGGCCAAGCTCCTGCAGATCCCCCGGCCCTACCTCTACGCGGGCATCCTCTTCTTCGCCGCCGTCGGCGCGTACGCGGTCGGCGGGGAGGTCGTCGACCTCGTGATCCTGCTGGTCATCGGGCTGATCGGGTTCGGGATGCGGCGCTACGGGCTGCCGGTGCTGCCCGCCGTGATCGGCGTGATCCTCGGGCCCAACGCCGAGCAACAGCTGCGGCGGGCGCTGCAGATCAGCGACGGGAGCGTGTCCGGGCTGGTGAACACGCCGTTCTCGGTGACCGTGTACGCGGTCGTGCTGGGCGTGCTGCTGTGGCCGGTGCTCAAGAGGGTGCGGCGTTAGCCGAACCGGCGGGCAGGGCTTTCACGGCCCTGCCCGCCGCAGGCGTCAGCGCTTCGTGTAGATGAAGCCGACCTTGTCCAGCTCGTCGTCCGCGCGGCCGTGGAAGCCGGCGATCTGCCAGCCCGCCGGGGCGGTGCGGGTCACGCAGTCGGAGGTGGTGGTGCCGCCCGCGAGGGTACGGCCGAGGCTGGTGGTGAACTTCAGGGAGAAGACCCGGGTGTGGTCGTCCTTCGACCCCTGGCAGACGACCGCCGACGCCACGTACTCGCCGGACGCCAGGGTGAGGGAGGACGCCGTGCCGCCCGTACCGCCGTGCGTCAGGGTCGTGCCGTCCGAGAGGGTGAGGCCGACCTGGTCCACGCGGGTACCGGCGCGCAGGGAGATCGCGGTGGCGCGGGCGCCCGCCGCGACCTTCGGGAGGTCCTGGTAGTAGTCCCCGTGCGGGCCGCCGAACTGCTCACTGAGCTGGAAGTCGGGGTTCTGCGACCAGGAGAAGCCGACGGCGATCGGGTCGTGGTCGGAGAGCATCTTGCCGTCCGAGGTGAGGAACTTGGCGTGCTCGTTGTTGTACGACGTCGCGTTGAGGGTCACCAGCTTGCTGCCCCGGTACAGGACCTTGTCGACGACCTCGCACGTGTTCGGGACGGTCGTGCCGGTCTGGTCGCACACCAGCGCGTCGCTGCCCTTCGCCGGCGGGGTGCCGCCGCGCACGAGCTTCACCCACGCGTCGGTGAGGCCGTTGGCGGTGGCGAACTCGCGGATCGTGTCGGCGGCGCGCGTGTACCGGGTGTTCGTGTCGCCCATCACGACGACCGCGTTGCCCGCGGAGTGGCTGTTGATGAACGAGGTGAGCTGGCTCAGGTTGTCCGCGCGGGACGCCTGGTCACCGTCGTTGGTGCCCGCGTTGGTGTGCAGGTTGTAGAAGTCGACGTACACCCCCTCGGCGAGCCGCTCCCGCATGAAGGTGAAGCCCTTCGGGGTCAGGCAGTCACCCGAGTCGAGCTGGCAGGAGTTCCACCGGCCCCGCTCGAAGTCGTCGCCGTCCCACGCGAAGTTCGAGACGGTGTTCAGCCCGCTGCCGATGCCGGCGCCCCCGCTGGTCGCCGTGCGGAACGGGTGCGTGTCCGTCTCGTACAGGCGGGCGTGGTAGTTGAAGTCCTCCTGCACGTTCACGATGTCGTACGGCGCGATCCGCCGGCCGATCTCGGCCGTGCTCGGGTCACGCGGCGTCGGGGCGCTGGACAGCGACTCCGGGAGCCCGGCGACGTTGTACGTGAGCACGCTGAAGCTGCCCGAAGCGGCGGCCGACGCCGGGGTGGTGGTCGCCGTGAGCGCGCCCACGGCCGCGGCGGCGGTCGCGAGACAGGCGAGGAGTCTGCGCATGGGGAAAAGCCTCCTGGGGGGGTGATCGACTGCGACAGTGTCGAGGTCATGTCAGAACGGGGGGTGTCGTGCAGGTCTGATGTCCGTGAAGCGGAGGTTTCCGGATGGACGGCTGTGACGGAAGAGGCACGGCACACCAATATGGAGAAGCGGCACGCCAATGCGGAGAAAAGAAGGGGCCCGCCCCCTCCACGGGGGCGGGCCAGGCGGTGTGAGGAAGTGTCAGCCGACCGTGTAGGCGTACGGGATCCCGGCCAGCACGGACCCGGTCTTCTCACCGGACGCCGGCGTGTACGTCTCGACGTACAGCGTGCCCCGCACCACCGCGCCGACCGGCGCGGACGGCGTGACCGTCGCCGTGAGGGTGACGCTCCCGCCCGCCGCGACGAACACCGGGGTGACGGTGGAGCCGGGCTGCCAGAAGTCACCGGTCGTGGAGGACACGGCGGTGTCGAAGGACTTGGTGCGCGCCGTGAGGGTGACGTGCCCGGTGCCCGTGGGAGCTGGCGCGGCACCGAACGGCCCGGCGGGCGTCAGCTCGGTGTACCAGTCGCCCGGCGTGACCCCGGCCGCCGACAGCGAGGCCGTCACGGTGTTCCCGGCCCGCGCGAACCCGACGACGTCCGGGGCGACCGTGGTGTGCGCCATCTCCAGGTCGACCGGCGAATCGGCGGTGCCGACGGCGGTCAGCACACTGGTGTGCCGGGGCACCCGCCAGGTCGCCGAATCGGGGAAGGGCAACTGAGCGGTGGCCGAGCCGCCCGTCGGCGTCAGCGCGAGGTCGGTGTCCGTGGCGAGCCGGGGATCGAGGAACAGGTAACGCCCGGCGGGACCGGTGTTGCGCACCCGCACCGTGACCTCCTGTTTGGCGCCGCGCGCCAGCCGGTGCGCCTGCTCGGCGGGCAGCCCCGACGCCGTCACGTCGACCGTGTCGTAGCGGACGTGCCCGGTGACCTGGTCGGCGAAGTCCTTGCCGCTGACCGGGTTCGGCAGGACCACCAGCACACGCCAGCGCCCGGCGGCGGGGGAGACGGCGGTGAGGCTCGCGACGCCCGTGGGCGTCTTGCCGTCCGTGCCGGTGAGGTTGGTGTCGCTCGCGGCGATCTGCCCCTGCGGGTCGACGAGGTAGAACGCGAGCGTGGTGCCGGGGTCCTGGGCGGCGAGGTCGACGCTCAGGTCACGGTGGCCCGCGGGCACGTCGAGGTCGTAGCCGGTGACCTGGCCGACGAGCCGGCCCACGCCCCCGGTGACCGTCGTGGTGAACGAGTCGCCGAGCAGCGTCCGCCGGGCGACGGGCACCGACAGGTGGGTGCCGTCCGCCGCGTCGAACTGGAGGGACGCGGGCGCGTCACCGGCCTCGGCCGGCAGCGGCACCTGGACGTCGAAGTCGGCCGTGGCACCCGGCGCGATGGTGCGGGTGCGCTGCGGCACCCCGGCGGAGGCGAACGCGTGCCCGGTGAACCGGAGCTTCACCGGGCCCCGGTAGGAGCCGGGCTTGATGGGCGGGTCCGCGAGGTGGGCGCGCCCGTTGTTCCACACGACCTTCGCCGTCCAGGTCCCGGCGACCGGGTGGTGGACGCCGACGTGCTGGTAGTCGGTGTAGTTGCCGTACCCGTCGTAGTCGTACGACATCTGCGTGAGCCGGCCCTCGGGGTCGACGAGGAACAGGGACAGCGTCCCGGAGTCCTTGGTGCCGGGCCACACCATCTCGGCGTCCAGCAGCGGCGTGCCGGACGGCACGTCGAAGGTGACCGGCGCCGCCGCGAGCGCGCCCTCGGGGGCACCGGTGTCCAGGGGGTCGCCGACGGTGGCGGTGCGGTCGGTGCGGAACGTCTCGGCGCCGACCGCGCGCGAGGTCATGGTGACCTGACGGGCCTGGGAACCGGTGTTGGTGAGGGAGACCGTGGCGGCCTGGACACCGCCGCCCGTACCGGTGACGTTCACCTGGCTCACGGAGGGCACCAGCCCGCCGTCGCCCTGCGCGGCCCGCACCGCGGCCTCGGTGTCGAGGAGCCCGGCACCCTGTTCGTCGGCGGGGGAGTCCAGGTCGGTGGCGGTCCCGGTGAGGAGCCGCTTGACGAGACCGGGCGCGGGGCGCGCGCCGCCGTGGGCGTGCTCGTACGCCTCGATCACCAGCGCCGCCGCGCCCGCGACGAACGGGCCCGCCTGACTGGTGCCGCCCCACACGAGGGTGTCGCTCGTGCAGCCCGTGTAGTGCGGATCGACCGTGCACGGCGCCATGCCCGCCTGCGCGGGGGCGACCAGGTCGACGAGCTTGCCGCCCTGCGTGGTCCCGCCGGAGGAGAGCGCCGCGATGTCCCCGCTGGTGTACGCCGGGTAGCCGTACGCCTGGGCGAGCAGCCGGAAGGAGTTGGTGCCGCCGACCGTGATCGCGTCGGGGTCGCTGGCCGGCGCGGAGATGGTGCCGGAGGTCCCGGAGTCGCCGCTGGCGTGCACCACGGTCACCCCGGCGGCGACGGCCGCGCGGATCGCGAGGCGCAGCGGGTCGGCGGCCGTGTCGGGAAGCGCCCCGTAGTCGGTCGACACGTTGATGACGTCGGCCTTCACGTTCCAGACGGCGTCGTCGATGGCCCGCGCCATCTGCGACAGCCAGCCACCGGAGTGCTCGCCCCACACCTTCAGGGCGACCAGATCGGCGTCCGGCGCGAAGCCCCGGATGCGGAACGTGCACCCCTTGGGCAGCCCGGAGTGCGGCAGCTCCGTCGCCAGGTCGTAGGTGCGCGCGCCCTGCGCGGCGATGGCTCCCGCGTCCCCGAACGCCTCACCGCCGTCGGTGTGGTCCTGGGTGCCGTCACCGGTGAAGTCCCGGACGGCGGAGATGACGTGGGAGCCGTCGGGGCGCACGAACTCCGGGTTGGCGACGTCGATGCCGTCGCTGAAGAACGCCACCTTCACGCCCTTGCCGGTGGCGAGCCGCTGCGCCGCATCAGCCCTGGTGAGGTGCAGCGCCTCGGGTTCCACGAGGGGCCGGGCGGGATCCGCCGGGCACAGCCCGGACGCCGCCGCGGCCCTGGGGGCGGCCTCGGCGGCGCTCGCGGCGCGGCGGGGGGCGGGGATCCAGCGGTCCGGGACGACGGAGGCGACGGCGGGATCGGCCGCCAGCCGGGACCGCTCGGCCGGGGACACGGTCGCCGCGACGGCGTTGACCGCGCTGAGCCGGTGCAGGTTCTTCGCGCCGCTGTCCTTCAGGGCGCGCACCAGGGGGAGTTGGTCGTGGTCGAGGGCGTCGGCGCGCCGGGCCGACTCGGCGCGGGGCAGCAGCCCCGCGTGCTGGTCGCGCATCACGACGATGACGCGCTGCGACGGGGTGACGGAGGCGAGCGCCTGCGCCGATGTGGGGGGTATCACGCCGCCTGCCGACAGGCAGGACAAGACGGCAGCCAGAGCGGCGCCGCCGGCGAGTGCGGTTTTCTTGCTCACCTGACGATCTTTGATCGGCAAGGTGAAGATCGTCCCACCGCGGCGTCAGTTTTCCGCAAAGACAGGAAAGGAAGGTGATGGGCATCCTCAGGCGGGCGCCGCCGGACCGGGCACGGCCGCGGCGGAGCGCACCTGAGGAGGCCAGCACCCGGGGACGAGGATGCCCAGCGCGTAGGCGCGCGCGACGAGCGCCGGACGGTTCGGGGCGTTCAGCTTCCGCAGCATGCTGCCGACGTGGTACTCGATGCCGTGGCTGCTCAGCCCCAGCCGCGAGGCGAGCTGCTGGGTGGACAGGCCCGCCGCGAGCCCTTCGAGGACGTGCGAAGGAACCCCGGTGAGCGCCGGGGGCGCCGGAAGCAGCGGGACCGGGACGCCGTACGGGGTGTCGGGGCGGACCGTGGCGACCGCGACGCACTCGGCGCCGGACAGGCGGACGCCCTCGGACAACCTGACGCAGGTGACGAGGCAGTCGACCACCTCTCCGTCGGCGTCCACCATCGGCAGCAGGGCGCTGAACTGCGGCCGGGTACCGGAAAGGAGCCGGTCGAAGTGCTCGCGCAGCGACGGCCGGGCCGCCTCCTGGAACAACAGGGGAAACGGTGTGCCGGCCACGTCCGGCGAGGCGCGCAGGAACCGGTCGCGGAACGCCTCGTCGGCCCCGACGACACACAGCCGGCCGTCGACGTGGACCACGCCCAGCGGGGGACCGGCGGGCGTCGGGCGCGGTGCGGGCAAGGCGGTACCTCTCTCGCGGCGGAGAACACATGTCCGGTGGGCCGGTATGTTCGCACGGCCGACCCGCACGCCAGAAGGTCCGGCAGGCGATCCCCGGCTGGTCTTTTCACTGAGTGGAATGAACTTCCCGAAAACGCTCCCCGCCCGCGCGACACCGCACAAGCGGAACGGCCACCAGGCAGCCGGCACACGGCCGGCCCGCAACTGACGCGTTCCCCTCTCACCCGAACGTCCCCGACCGGTGCGAGAGTTGGCCCGTCACCGCGCAGGGACCGGGGGTTGCCGATGCTCGACGAGCTGCTGCGCGGTCACCGGCGCAGACTGGGCCTGTCCCAGGAGGAACTGGCACAGTGGTCGGGCGTCAGCGTCCGCACGATCAGCCACGTCGAGACCGGCCGCATCACCAGGCCACGCCCCGCGACGGTACGGCAGCTCGCCGACGCGCTGGGCCTGCGAGGACAGCCCCGCGAGGAGTTCCGTGCGGCCGCGACCGGAACCGCCCCGGCACCCGTACCGAGCCAGCTCCCGCCCCCACCGCCCGCGTTCACCGGCCGCACCCGGCACCTGCGGCAGCTCGACGCGCTCCTCGACGACGCGGACCACCCGGGAACGGTTTCGGCCATCGTCGGCACAGCCGGCGTCGGCAAGACCGCCCTCGCCGTGCACTGGGCCCACAGCGTCACCGCCCGCTTCCCCGACGGCCGGCTGTACGTGAACCTGCGGGGCTTCCACCCGACGGCCCCCGCCGTGACCCCCGAGGAGGCGGTCCGGGGATTCCTGACCGCCCTCGGCATCCCCGCCGAACGCGTCGACCGCGACCCCGGCGCCCGCACCGGCCTCTACCGCAGCCTCCTCGCCGGCCGCCGC
This sequence comes from Streptomyces roseirectus, assembly GCF_014489635.1. NCBI lineage: Bacteria > Bacillati > Actinomycetota > Actinomycetes > Kitasatosporales > Streptomycetaceae > Streptomyces > Streptomyces roseirectus. The sequence continues at coordinate 9,871,367 of NZ_CP060828.1, forward strand.
GTCCTCGTCCTGCTGGACAACGCCCGCGACGCCGAACAGGTCAGACCGCTCCTGCCGGGCGCCCCGGGCTGCCTCACCCTCGTCACCAGCCGCGACCGCCTCACCGGACTCGTCGCCGCCGACGGCGCCCGCCCCCTCGTCCTCGGGCTGCCCGCCGAGGACGAGGCCCGCCACCTCCTCGCCCGCCGCCTCGGCGCCGCCCGGGTGCTGGACGCGCCCGACGCGCTGGGGGAGATCGTCACCCGGTGCGCCCGCCTCCCGCTGGCGCTCGCGGTCGTCGCCGCCCGCGCCGCGATGACCCCGCAGTTCCCGCTCGCCGCCTACGCCCGCGAACTGCGCGAGGCGGGCGCCCGCCTGGACCCGTTCACCGCGGACGACCCCGCGACCGACGTCCGCGCGGTCCTGTCCTGGTCGTACCGCAGGATCAGCCCCGAAGCCGCCCGCCTGTTCCGCCTCTTCGGCCTGCACCCCGGCCCCGACCTGTCCGCGCCCGCCGCCGCGAGCCTGGCCGGCACCCGCCCCGACACCGCCCGCGCCCTGCTCGCCGAACTGACCCGCGCCCACCTCCTCGACCAGCCCGCCCCCGACCGCTGCACCGCCCACGACCTGCTGCGCGCCTACGCGGCCGAACTGACCCGCGCCCACGACCCGGACGACGACACACGCGCGGCGCTGCACCGGCTCCTCGACCACTACCTGCGCAGCGCGACCACCGCCTCCGAAGCGATCAGCTGGTACCGCGACCCCGCCCCCCTGCCCGCCCCCGACCCGGCCGTCACCCCCGAGACCTTCACCGGACACAGTCAGGCGCTCGCCTGGTTCACGACGGAACTGCCGAACCTGACGGCCGCCGTCCACACCGCCGCCCGCACCGGCTTCGAGACCCACGCCTGGCAGCTCGCCTGGGCCCTGGTCGCCTTCTTCGACCTCGCCGGACACTGGACCGAATGGGCCGCCACCCACGAGACGGCCCTGCGGGCGGCCCACGCGATCGGCGACACCGTCGGCGAGGCCCGCACCTGCCGCAACCTCGGCCGCGTCCGCTCCCGCCAGGGCCGGCACGAGGAGGCCGTCACCCGGCTCAACCGCTCCCTGCGGCTGTTCCGCGACCTCGACGACCCGGTGGGCCAGGCCCACGCCCTGCGCAACCTCGCCGTCGTCCAAGGCCGCCTGAACCGCCCCGCCCAGGCGCTCGACCACGCCTGGCAGGCCCTGCCCCTGTACCGGGCCGCCGGCCACCGGGTGGGGGAGGGCCGGGCCCTCAACCAGATCGCCTGGTGGCTGTCGCTGCGCGGCGAGCACCGCGAGGCCGTCGCGTACGGACGCCAGGCCCTGGAACTCCTCCAGCACCTCGGCGACCGCGACGGCGAGGGCGCCACCTGGGACACCCTGGGCCACGCCCACCACCTCCTCGGCGACCACCAGGAGGCCGCCCGCAGCTACCGGCACGCCCTGCGCCTGCGCCGCGAACGTGGCGACCTCGCCGAAGTCGCCGACACCCTCGACCACCTGGCCGCCACCCACCGCAGCGCGGGCGACCCCGCCGGCGCCGCCCTGCGCTGGCAGGAGGCCCTGGACATCCTCGACCACCTCGGCCACCCCGACGCCGACCGCGTCCGCGCCCGACTCCACGAGACCACCGAACCGGTACCCGACCCCCACCACCGCTGACCCGCTCCCGGACGCCCCGGGGTGCTCGGCAGGGCCACGGCCACCGCGCCCGACGAGGACGCCCCTGCACGCGAGTTCACGCGAGCGCCCCCGGAAGCCCGCCCACCGCCCCCGACCCATTCAGCCCCGATCCGCCCCGCTCCACGCCAGACCGCTCAGCCCCGAGCCGGACACCTCACCGCGACGGCCTCCCCCGCACAGCCTCCGTCAGGGCGAACCACTCGACCGTCCGCTTCAGCCCCTCCGCCAGCGCGACCCGCGGCTCCCAGCCCAGCCGGCTGCGGGCCCGCCCGATGTCCGGCCTGCGCCGCCGCGGATCGTCCGGATGGGGCGCGACATGCGCCAGCGGGGAGCGGCTGCCGGTGATCTCCACGATCAGCCCGGCGAGTTCGAGGACGGTGACCTCGTGCGGGTTGCCCAGGTTGACCGGGCCCGCCTCGGCGCTGTCCAGCAGCGTGATCAGGCCGTCGACGGTGTCGTCCACGTAGCACAGGGACCGCGTCTGACGGCCGTCGCTCATCACCGGCAGCGGCTCGCCGCGCAGCGCCCGGGTGATGAACGTGGGCACGACCCGCCCGTCGTCGGCGCGCATCGACGGGCCGTAGGAGTTGAAGATGCGGGCGATCCCCGTGTCGAGGCCGAACTCCTGGCGGAACGCGACCGTCATCGCCTCCGAGAACCGCTTCGACTCGTCGTACACCGCGCGCGGCCCGACCGGGTTGACGTTGCCCCAGTACTCCTCGGTCTGCGGATGCACCAGCGGATCCCCGTACACCTCGGACGTGGACGCCAGGAGGAACCGCGCGCCCTTCTCGCGGGCCAGCTCCAGCATGTTGTACGTCCCGTGGCCGCCCGCGCGCAGCGTCGCGACCGGCAGCTCGAAGTAGTCGACGGGCGAGGCGGCGCACGCCAGATGCGCGACCGCGCTCACCGGGCCCCCGACGGCCAGCGGCTCGGTGACGTCCGCCTCGACGAACCGGAACCCGGGATATTCGGCCAGGTCGGCGACGTTCGCCAGGCGGCCGGTGCACAGGTTGTCGACGCACACCACCTCACGGCCCGCGCCGAGCAGGGCCCGGCACAGGTGCGAGCCCAGGAAACCGGCACCGCCGGTCACCACGACCCGGCCGGCCCCGGACGGGGCGGCTGTCGGTCTCGGAACGTCACTCATGGTCGACTCCCTGGGATCCCCCGGCGGCGGCCGGACCGGCACGGCCGCCTCTCCACGTCCAGAGTCTGAGGGATCGTCAGGCACCGGTCCAGACCGCCGCATCGCCGGGCAGCCGCCGCCGGTCCTCCAGTTCGCTGTGAGTACCCGATCGGTGCGCTGGGGGACAACCACCGCCACCCGGACCCGGTGATCATTCCGACCGTGGAGACCACCCGAGAGAAAAGACCCCCCATGCACACCCTCCGCAGACGAGGCACGCTCACCGCGCTGCTCGCCGCACTCTTACTGACGTTCGGCCTCGCCACCCCCGCCTCCGCCGACGAAGGCCGGTGGTTCAACCTCGGCGGCGACGCACGGGCCCAGTCCGCGTCCTACTCCGTCGTCATCGGCGGCAACCTCTACGAGGTCGTCCGGGGCAGCGACAACAACATCTGGTTCCGCTACAACAACAACACCTGGCGCCCCCTCGGCGGCTTCGAGACCGCCCGCACCTCCTCCCCGCCCCGCATCATCGAGTTCCCCGCCGGCCGCGCCCTGGTCGTCATCCGGGGCATGGACTCGGAGATCTGGTACGCCCAGGCCAACAGCGGCTCCGCGAACTTCTGGACGAACTGGCGCCAGTTCGCCACCGAGAACTCCGGCGCCTGGGCGATGGGCAGCCCCTGGCTGTCCCTCAGCGTCATCGCCGGCACGACCGGCCTGCGCATCGACGTCCCGCGCTACGACGGCCGCATCAACTACCGCTACATCTACGACTTCAACCTCCCCAGCAGCGGCGACATCGCCCCCACCCAGGGCAGGGGCTGGTACTTCGCCCAGGGCTTCCAGCTCGCCGGCACCTCCCGCGACATCGAGGGCGAGAGCCAGATCGCCCTGTGGGGCTACGGCTACCCGGAGTGGCAGAGCTACTTCACCGGCGGCAACGGCCACGTCTACCGGGCCCGCACCGACCAGCGCAACGGCCAGGTCACCCAGGTCAACGAGGTCCCCGGCGGCGCGGAGTGCGACAGCGGCGTCGGCTCCGGCAGGCTCGGCAACCCCAACCGGGTCGTACGGCCCGGCGACGGCGGCTACCGCGAACAGCAGACCGTCATGCTGTCCTGCGTCGGCAACGACGGCTACGTGTGGATCAACTACTCCACCGACGGCGGCCAGAACTGGGCCGGCTGGCGCCACGCCTCCGACTCGCCCGCCCCCACCACCGCCACCCCGGCCGTGAACTCCACGTTCAGCGAGTTCACCCTGACCATCCGCTGGAACGGCGCCCGCAGCACCCGCTACCCGAACAACGCGATCGTCGGGAAAAAGATCAGCTGACCCCGTCCGAGGGGCGATCATGGAGCGGTGGCTGTGAACACCGAAGGGCACGCGATCGGCCGTGACGCCGAACTCGCCCGCATCCAGGACGCCGTGACCCACGGCCGGACGCTCCTCGTGCTCGGCGAGGCCGGCACCGGCAAGACCCGGCTCCTGACAGCCGCCGCCGGCCTCGCCCGCGATGACGGCAGCACCGCGCTGAGCGCACAGGGCAGCGAGGCGGAGGCCCACCACTCCTTCGCCTCGCTCCACCAACTCCTGCTGCCCCTCCTCGGCCACCTCCCCGCCCTCCCCGCCCACCAACGCGCCGCCCTCGACACCGCGTTCGGCCGCGTCCTCGCCGACACCCCGCCCGACCCCATGCTCCTGCGCATGGCCGTCCTCACCCTCCTCACCGAGGCCGCCCGCCGGCACAGGCTGCTGATCACCGCCGACGACGTCCAGCACATCGACCGCGACTCCCTCGACGTCCTCGCCTTCGTGCTGCGCCGCACCGACGGCATCCCCGCCCTCCTCGCCGCCCGCGGCCACACACCCCCCGACGGCGTCCCCGCCGACCTGCCCACCCTCCTGCTCGGCCCCCTCGGCGAGCGGGCCGCCGCCGAGCTCCTCGACGCCCAGCCCCACGCCCCCACCGGCCGCGCCCGCAGCGAACTCCTGCGCCAGGCCCACGGCAACCCCCTCGCCCTCATCGAACTGTCCCGCGCGGCCGCCACCGGCGTTCTGCCCGGCGGCGGCCTCCCGCAGTCCCAGCGCATCCAGCACCTGTACGCGGCCCGTCTGCCCGCCCTCCCCGACACCACCCGCCGCCTCCTGCTGTACGCGGCGGCCTCCCAGTACGACGACCTCGTCACCGTCATGGACGCCGCCGGCACCGGCCCCGACCTGACGGCCTGGGCGCCCGCCGAGGACGCCGGCCTCGTCACCGTCGCCGACGGCCGCGTCGTCTTCCGCCACCCCCTCGCCCGCGCCGGCTGCTACCACGCCGCCCCCGCCCACCAGCGCCAGCAGGCCCACCGCGACCTCGCCGCCGCCCTCACCGACGACCCTTCCCGCCGCGCCTGGCACCTCGCCGCCGCCTGCCCCGGCCGCGACGAGACCGTCGCCGCCGCCCTGGAGGACACCGCCCGTCTCGCCGAACGCTGCGGCGGCTTCCACGCGGCCGCCCGCGCCCTGCAACGCGCCGCCGAGTGCAGCCCCGACCCCGCCGACCGCGCCCGCCGCTACGCCAAGGCCCTGCACGCCGCCACCAACGCCGCCGACCCCTCCTGGGTGCGGGAGCTGTACGGTCAGGTCACCGCCCTGACCGCCGACCGCGACGTCCTCGGCATGGCCGCCTGCGGCGTCGCCATGGCCCTCTCCCTCTCCGGCCACCAGCGCCAGGCCGCCCAGGTCCTCACCGACGCCCTCGACCCGCCGCCCGCCTCCGGCACCACCGTCCTCGCCCTCACCAGCGTGCTGGGCGCCGTCGCCTACCAGTCGGGCCTGCCCGACCTGCGGCCCCCCGTCACCCGCTTCCTCACCGGCACCGGCGAACGCGACGGCGACACCCCCTACTCCGAACTGTCCAGCCACGACAGCCGGGCCGCCGTCCGCGCCACCACCCTCTCCGCCGCCGACCCCACCCAGGCCCCCGCCCTCCTGCACGGCATCCGCCGCCGCGCCCACACCGGCGAACCCCCCGACCAGGTCGCCGACATGACCTGGACCCTCGGCATCGCCGGCGCCGCCTGGTACGCCGACGAACACGACCTGAGCGTCGAGACGTTCCGCCAGGCGTACGCCCGCCTCAGCGCGTACGGCGCGATGGGCCCCGTCGCCCCCACCCTCACCGCCATGGCCGGCGCCCTCATCGACACCGGCCGCTGGACCGAGGCCGAGGAACACCTGGAGCGCACCGCCACCCTCGCCGCCGTCCACGCCCTGACGTTCCTGCGTGCCGACGTCGAGGCCCTGCACGCCACCCTGCGCGCCCTGCGCGGCGAACCCGCCGACCCCGGCCCCGCCTGGACGGCCGTCGACCTCGACGAGAACCGCGCCACCCACGCCCGCCTCCTGCGCGCCGCCGCCACCGCCGCGACCGCGGCCGGCGACCACGAGAGCGCCCACCGGCACCTGCGCCGCCTCTTCGACGACGACGGCACACCGCTGCACTACTTCCTCTCGCCCCGCTCGATCGCCGACCTCGCCGCGGCGGCCCACCGCACCGGCCGCCAGGAGGAGACGGCGCCCCTCGTCGACGCCGTCCGCGCCGCCCTCGGCCCGCGCCCCACCACCCGCACCACCCTCCTCCTGCACCACGCCGCCGCCCTCACCGGCGACCCCGCGCACACCGAGCACCACTTCCGGCTCGCCACCGTCAACCCGGCCGCCGACCAGTGGCCCCTGGCCCGCGCCCAGGCCCGCCTCCACTACGCGCAGTGGCTGCGCCGGCGCCGCCGCCCCCTCGACGCCCGCCCCCTGCTGGCCGTCGCCCTGGAGACCTTCACCCGCCTCGGCGCCGCCCCCCTCGCCGAGGAGGCCCGCGTCGAACTGCGCGCCAGCGGCGTCGCCACCGCCCCCGCCCGCACCGACCCCCTCGCCGGACTCACCGCCCAGCAGCGCGAGATCGTCCGCCTCGCCGCCCGCGGCTTACGCAACCGGGAGATCGCCGAACAGCTCATGCTGTCCCCGCGCACCGTCAGTTCCCACCTGTACCAGGTGTATCCGAAACTGGGCGTGAGCAGCCGCAACCAACTCCGGGACCTCGTCCAGGATCCGTGAAGCTCGTCCAGGAGCCGTGAAGGAGGCGCGTGAACCCGGACCGCCCTGTCCTCGACCCCCTCGTCCGCCGGTTCGTCGACGCCTCGGCGGGCCCGCCGCACCTGCACCGCATCGGCCCCGCCGACGGCCGCGAGGCCCTGCTGGAGATGCAGGGCCACCCGGCCGACGACGGGGGAGCGGACGCCGAGTTCGCCGTCGCGCCCGTCGGCCCCGCCGGCCTCGTCGGCTTCTGGCTCTTCCGCCCCCGCCGCGCCACCGGCCCCCTGCCCGTCGTCGTCTACCTCCACGGCGGCCGGTGGATGCTCGGCGACGCCCGCACCCACGCCCGCCTCGTCACCGAACTCGCCGACGCGAGCGGCGCCGCCTTCCTCGTCCCCGAGTACACCCGCACCCCCGAAGCCCGCTACCCCGTCGCCCTGGAGGAGGCGTACGCCACCCTGACCTGGGCCGTCGACAACGCCGGCGCGCTCGGACTCGACGGCCGGCGCCTCGCCGTCGCCGGGGACTGCGCCGGCGCGACCCTGGCGACCGCCCTCACCCTGACCGCGAAACAGCGCGGCGGCCCCCGCATCCGCGCCCAGCTCCTGTACTGCCCGCTCACCGACCCCGACGCCGACACCGACTCGGCGGCCCGGTTCGCCACCGGCTACTTCCTCACCCGCGACGCCGTCGCCTGGTACTGGCAGGAGTACGCCGACGCACCCCACGACCTCACCGAACCGACCGCCGCCCCGGCCCGCGCCAGCGCCGCCGACCTCGCCGGACTCCCGCCCGCCCTGATCGTCTCCGCCGAGGCCGACGTCGTCCGCGACGAGGGCGAGCAGTACGCGCGGCTGCTGCGGCGGGCGGGCGTCGCGGTGACCGCCGTGCGCTACCTGGGGACTGTGCACGACTTCGTGTCCCTGAACGCCCTGCGCGACAGCCCGCCCAGCCGGGCGGCCGTCTCACAGGGGGCCAGGTTTCTGGCGTCCGCGCTTCGACAGTCGACTTACTGATGCGTGCGGCGCGGACCGTCGGCAGGGTGGAGGCAGCAGCCGCCCGCCCGCCTCCGGAGGTCAGGACCTTGCCGACCAGGCACGTCGAACTCGTACCGTCCCCACCGCAGGCGCCCGGTGGAGACTTCCTCCACCTGGCGCTGACCGGCGGGCACCTGACCTTCTGGGACGGCACCCGCCCGCCCGACGGGACGACCCTCTTCCGCGTCCCCCGCCGCCACCTCGCCCTCACCACGGCGGACCTCGACCGCCTCACCGGCACCTCCTTGCGCGGCGGCCTCGCGGACCTCGTCGCCGGCTGCCTCACCGTCCTCGCCGCCGAGACCGGACGCCCCGGCTCGCCGGTCGCCGGACGCCTCGCCCGCAGCGCCGCCGACCTGCTCGCCATCCTCGCCCTCGACCTCGCCGGCCCGGACGAGCCCGGCGGCGCGCTGCTGCCCCGCATCCGCGCCTTCATCGAGGACCACCTCACCGACCCCGCCCTCGGCCCCGAGTCCATCGCGCGCGCCCACCACATCTCCGTGCGCTACCTGCACAAGCTGTTCCAGAGCGACGGCACCACAGTCGGCCGCTGGATCCGGCGGCGCCGGCTCGACTCCTGCCGCCACGAACTCGCGAGCCGCACGGTCACCGTCGCCGCCGTCGCCCACCGCTGGGGCTTCACCAGCCCCTCCCACTTCAGCCGCACCTTCCGCGACGCGTACGGCATGTCACCGCGCGAGTGGCGGGTGCGTGCGCGCTGAGAACGACGCCCGTGCGCCGGCGGGCAACTCCCCGGCGCACCCCGCACCTACCGTGAAACCACCTCAGGAAAGAGAGAACCCCATGTCAGACCCCATCGAGCCGGTCCTCGAACCCGCCGCCCGCGCCTTCGCCGAGGCCACCGCGAACCCGCCCTACCTCTTCCAACTCCCCCCGGCCGAGGGCCGCAAGGCCGTCGACGACGTCCAGTCCGGGGACATCGTGAAGCCCGACGTCGACGAGGAGTGGGTGACCGTCCCCGGCGGACCGACCGGCAGCGTCCGCGCCCGCATCGTCCGGCCGGCCGGGGCCGAGGGCGCCCTGCCGGTGATCGTCTACATCCACGGCGCCGGGTGGGTCTTCGGTAACGCCCACACCCACGACCGCCTCGTGCGCGAACTCGCCACCGGCTCGGACGCCGCCGTCGTCTTCCCCGAGTACGACCTCTCGCCCGAAGCCCGCTACCCGGTCGCCGTCGAGCAGAACTACACCGTCGCCCGCTGGGTCGTCGAACACGGCGCCGGGCACGGCCTGGACGCCTCGCGCATCGCGGTCGCCGGGGACTCCGTCGGCGGCAACATGGCCGCCGCGCTCACCCTCCTCGCGAAGGAACGCGGCGACCTGCCGCTGGTCCAGCAGGTGCTGTTCTACCCGGTGACCGACGCCCGCTTCGACACCGGCTCCTACGACCAGTTCGCCACCGGGTACTTCCTGCGCCGCGACGGCATGCAGTGGTTCTGGGACCAGTACACGACCGACGAGGCCGACCGCGCGCAGATCACCGCCTCCCCCCTGCGCGCCACCCCCGACCAGCTCACCGGCCTGCCCCCGGCCCTCGTCATCACCGCCGAGGCCGACGTCCTGCGCGACGAGGGCGAGGCATACGCCGCGAAGCTCCGCGCGGCCGACGTCCCCGTCACCGCCGTCCGCTTCCAGGGCGTCATCCACGACTTCGTCATGCTGAACGCCCTGCGCGAGACCCACGCGGCGGAGGCCGCCATCACACTGGCCACGGACACACTGCGCACGGCTCTGCACGCCTGAGGACACCTCCGGCACCGGCTCAGGCCGGCTCCGGTCCATGCTCAGGTCGGCTCCGGCAGCTCGCCCCCGGAGCTGAGACGCCCTCGCCCTTGGAGCGACCCGAGACGCCCCTGCCCCCGGAGCGCTGAGACGCCCTCGCCACGCCTTGAGGATCCCGGTTGCGGCCGCCCGCCCAAGACACCTCCGGCACCCCGGGGAGCCCCGGTGTCCTGGGAACCCCGGCAACCTGGAGAACCCCAGTACCCCGGGAAGCCCCGGCACCCCGGAAACCTCCGCACCCCTGAGAGCAACCCCGGCCCTCCCGGGCCACCCGACAACACCTTACGGAGACCCCGTCATGCCCACGCCCACCGCCGTCCTCGTCCACGGCGCCTTCGCCGACGCCGCGAGCTGGTCCGGCGTCATCGCCGCGCTGCGCGCGGAGGACATCCCGGTGCTCGCCCCGCCCAACCCCCTGCGGGGCCTCGCCGCCGACGCCGCGTACATCGCGTCCGTGGCCGCGCAGACCGACGGCCCGGTCGTCCTCGTCGGGCACTCCTACGGAGGCGCCGTCATCACCGTCGCGGGCGCCGCCGAGAACGTCGTCGGCCTCGTCTACGTCGCCGCGTACGTCCCCGACGAGGGCGAGAGCCTTGGCGAACTCCAGGGCCGCTACCCGCTCGCGCCACTGGCGAGCAACCTGCGCGAGTGGTCGTACCCCACCGAGGCCGGCACCGCGACCGAGTTCACCATCGAGACCGGCGCGTTCCCGCAGGTCTTCGCGGCCGACGTGCCCGCCGACACCACCAAGATCCTCGCCCTGTCCCAACGCCCCCTCGCCGCAAGCGCGTTCACGGAGAAAGCCGCCATCGCAGCCTGGCGCACAAAGCCGTCGTGGGCCGTCATCGCCGACGCCGACCAGGCCATCAACCTCGACGTCCAGCGCTTCGGCGCCACCCGCGCGAACGCCCGCCCCACAGAACTCCCCGGCGCCTCACACGCCGTCGCCGTGTCACGACCGAAGGAGGTCGCGGGGGTGATCGCGGAGGCGGTACGAACGACGGGCTGACGGGGCGGCCGGGACCGAGCGCATCCCCCGCAAGCACGCCCCCGTTGACGGGCCTGGTCCGTGGCCCGGAATCGCGGTTGGCGACCAGATCACTCCGTTGCGGTCAGGCACTCGGCGAGCAGGCCGACGACATCGTGCCAGGCGCGCTCCGCGTGCTGTGGGTGGTAGCCGACGCCGGGGACTGTGGGGTGATCGACCGGCGGATGGTGGAAGGCGTGCAAGGCGCCGCCGTAGACCACGAGGCGCCAGTCGACGCCCGCGGCCCGCATCTCGGCGGTGAACGCGTCCCGTTGCGCGGGCGGCATGATCGGATCTTCCGACCCGACCCCGGCCCACACCGGGCAGCGAATGCGCGCCGCCTCGCCCGGCCGGCCCGTGGTGAGCGCGTTGACTGTCCCGATCGCGCACAGGTCGACGCCGTCGCGCCCGAGTTCCAGCGCGACGGCGCCCCCGGTGCCGTAGCCGACGGCGGCGATCCGGTCCGGGTCGGTCCGAGGCTCGGCGCGCAGCACGTCGAGCGCCGCATGACCGATGCCCCGCATCCGGTCGGGATCGGCGAGCAGCGGCATGCAACGGGCCAGCATCTCCTCGGGATCACCCAGATAACGCCCGCCGTGAAGATCGAAGGCCAGCGCCACGTATCCCAGCCCGGCGAGAGCATCGGCCCGGCGCCGCTCGACATCGCTGAGCCCCATGCCCTCCGGCCCGAGCAACACCGCGGGCCGGCGACCGACTCCAGCCGGGAGCGCGAGGTACCCGATCATCGTCAGCCCGTCGGCCTGGTACTCGACCGTGCGCGTCGTCATCGTCGTCATGCGCCTGGACAGTAGTGATCGCCGAGTCCGATCGGGCCGTTGTTCTGCCGCGGGCAGAACAACGCGGGTGTTCCTCTGAACTGAGGCGCACTCACAACCCCGTCCCCGCGGCAGCGACCTCCACACCACCTGCACTGTCTCCCCACCATGACAGCAACCTTCACCACCCTCGCGGCCACCCGCTTGCGACCCCGCACCGGCCGCCTGATCGCCCTCTGCGTAGGGTCAACGGCATGGGGGACGGGGTGGAAGCAGTCGACTGGGCGCGCCTGAAGCACAACTACGGCTCCGCCGAGGACATACCGGACCTGCTGAGACGGTGCGCGGGCCCGGAATCCGAGGAAGCGGCGGACGAACTCCTGAATCTCCTCTTCCATCAGGGCGGCTGGATCTGCCCGGCGGCCCCGGCCGCCCTCCCCTTCCTGCTCCGACTGGCGGCCGACCCGCACGTAACCGCCCGCCGCACGCTCCTGGAACTGGTGACGCTGCTCGCGGCCGAGGCCGGCCGGCTCACCGCGAAAGTGGACCCGGCCTGGCCCCGGGCCTGGCGACTGGCGCTCCCCGACGTCCTCGCCCTCCTGGACGCCCCCGAGCCGGAGATCCGCCGTGCCGCAGCCAACATCACCGCCGCCTGCGCCACCCCCGGCGCCGACCTCCTCCCGCCGCTGCTGACCCGCTGGCAGGCGGAGGACGACCTGCCCACCCGCCTCGACCTGATCCTCGCCCTCGGCCGCGCCGCCCACCGCGCACCGGCGGGCGACCGGTACGACGAGGCCCGCACCGTCCTGCACGCCCAGCTCGACGCCCCGCACCTCCAACTCCGCCTGGCGGCCCTGCACGCCCTCGCTCCCGTCACCCCCGGCCTCGCGGAGAACCACCTGCCCCAGGCGCTGGCCGCGATCCGCGACTCCGGCGTGGAACTGTGGCGCCACACCGGCACGGTCGGCAACGGCGCCCAAGCGGTCCAGCACTGGACCGCCGACCTGTTCCCCGGCCCGTCCCCCGCCTACGTCCTCGGCCTGCTCGCCGACCACCCCGACGACGAGCAGCGCATCGGCGCCCTCTCCCGGGCGGGCACCCTCCTGTCCTCATGGCGCTCGCCGGCCAGGGCCCTTCTCCCGCTCCTCGCGGAACGCCTCACCGACCCCGTCCCCGAAGTCCGCTACCGGGCCGTCGAGTTGCTGGCCTGCCTCGGTCCGGCGGCCACCGCCTACGCCGACGACGTCGCCGCGCTCCTCGACGACACCGCGACGCGCACGACATACCAAGGGGAGTCCGTCGCCGACGCGGCCGTCTGGGCGCTGGCCCGGATGAACGATCCGCGCTGCCTGCCGGCTCTGACCGCGTGCGTGGCCGCAACCCGCCCCGGCTTCGGAGCGGGCACGGGCTACCTCGGCACCGGTCTCGCCCACTGCCCGGGCCTCCCGGCCCTCCCCGAGATACTGCTCCGACTCCCCGACCACGCACAGCGGTTGCTCCCCGCGATCATCACCACGGACGACGACCGACTCCTGCGCCTGTGCGCCACCCTCGCCGTCTGGGGCCCGACGGCACACCAGGCCGTACCCCGCCTCCTGACCCTCCTGGCCGACGACCGGCACTGGATCCCGGCGGCCGAAGCCCTGGCCGGGATCGGAACAGCCGCCCACGAGGCAAGCGTCCCCCTGCTGGCCCGGACCCGCTCCGGCGACGCCCCCCGACTCGCCGCATGGGCCCACTGGAAAGTCGGCGGCGACCCCGGCCCGCTGCTCGAAACGGCCGGCACCGAAACCCCCGCCGACCTCCGCAGACTCGCCGATCTGGGCCCGCACGCCGCCCCCTTCACCGCCGCCCTCCGCACGGCCATGGCCACCCCCGACCCCTGGACCCAGGTCGAGGCCGCCCATGCCCTCTGGTCCGCGACCGGCGACACCGAGACCACGGCCCCGGTCCTCACAGCAGCCCTGCGAGCCCTGGCCGCCGGAACCTACCGCCCGGTCATGCTCCCCGCCCTGCGCTACCTGACCCGCATGGGCCGCACCCCGGCCTTCCTGAAGGACGTCCCCTCGGACGACCGCCGCCTGCGTTACTTCGGCGGCTGGCGTGCGTTCACCGAGGACGAGGCCATCCGCGCGGCACTGTAGAAACCCCCGGCACCACGGAAACCCCCGGCGTGGGCAAGCCGCTCACCGCAATGGCCGAGCATCCCCCAGCGAAGTCGGCCCGATTCTGACCATGTTTCACGTGAAACAAGGCTTTTCATCGCTGATGAGGCATCACCAGGGCGCTACTGTGCGGATCCGCCGCCCCCACCCGCCCATCCCAGGACCCCGCATGCGCCGCCGCACCCTCCTCACCACCGCCCTCGCCCTCGGCGCCGTCGCCGCAGGACACGCCCCCGCCCACCGCCCCGACCCCGCCCACAACGACGTCCTCTTCATCGGCGCCCACCCCGACGACGAGGCCCAGAACCTCGCCACGTTCGGCCAGTGGCACGAACACCACGGACTCACCACCGGCATCATCACCGTCACCAGGGGAGAGGGCGGCGGCAACGCGACGGGCCCTGAGGAGGGCGCCGCACTCGGGCTGATCCGGGAGACCGAGGAACGCGCGGCGACCGCCTACGCGGGCATCGAGAACATCTACTACCTAGACAAGCCCGACTTCTGGTACACACTCTCCGCCCCGCTGACCGCCCGGATCTGGGACGAGGACGACACCCTGGAACGCATCGTCCACCTGATCCGCCGGACCACCCCGCACACCGTCGTCACCATGGACCCCCGCCCCGCCGGCCAGCACGGCGCCCACCAGCTCTCCGCACGGCTGGCCATCGAGGCGTTCTGGAAGGCCGCCGACCCGACAGCGTTCCCCGCACCGGGCCTCGCCCCCTGGCGCGCCGTCCGACTCCTCGCCCAGAACCCCCACTTCACGCACCTCCTGGGCCCCGACGAGTCGAGGAAACCCCGCACCGACCCCCACACCGGCCTCCCCGTCCTCGGCGTCTGGTCCGGCACCCCCTCCCGCGTCCACCGCACGACCTGGGCCCAGGCCGAACGCACCGCCTCCCGCGCCTACCGCACCCAGGGCTGGACATCCCTGCACCCCCACGTCCCCACGGACCCCGCCCGGCTGGACTCCGACTGGTTCACCCTCCTCGCCGACGACTCCCGCCCGATCGAGGCCCCCGTACGGGACAGCGCCCGACTCCGCCCCCGCTACGCGGAGTTCCACGCCTGGGCCCACCGCACCGGCCTGCCCTGGCTCGCCAACGGCGCCCAGCCCGACCACCCGCGACGCCCGTCGACCACGATCCCCGCGGTGTCCCGCCCACCGGCCGGCCCGGACGCCTACCCCGGCCCCGAACTCCCGCTCACCCACTGGGAAGGCGACACCCCCACCCCCGCCGACTGCTCGGCCACCGCCCGCCTCGCCCGCCACGGCGACGACCTGTACGTCCTCGTCCACGTGACCGACGACCGTCCGGGCGCCGCCCTCGCCCCCGGCGACGTCAAACGCCACTGGCGCACCGACGCCGTCGAGATCGCCCTCGACCCGCGCGGCGACTCGGACGACACCTCGACGACGTTCAAGACCGGCATCGTCCCGCGCACCGCGCCCCACGGCGGCCCCGCCGCAGAGCGCGACGCCGACCACCACCAGGGCCCGGCACCCGCATCCATGCGCGTGACGGCCACCGTCACCGACCCCTACCGGGGCTACACGATCGAGGCGAGGATCCCCCTGTCCGCCCTCCCCGCCCCCGCCGACCCCGACCGCTTCGCCCTCAACATCCTCGTCTACGACTCCGACACGAACGACCACACCGGCCAGACCCGCCTCGCCTGGTCCCCACACGGCACCCCCCAGGCCGACCCCTACGTCTGGGGCACAGCCCACCTCCCCGGCCACACCCCCGCCCCGCCCACCCCCACGACCCCCCCGATCATCCCGACCGAGGCCGCCACCAGCGCCACCTCCCCAGCAGCCCTCACCCAGGCCCACCGCACAGGCATCCCGATCCCCGCACCCCCGAGGCCCCACTCCTCCGGCTCCCCCTCCTGAACAGCGAAAACCGGCCGTAGAGACCGCCCTCCGGCAACACCCCCGGCGCCGCCCCCACCGCGAGCTGCGCGTCATACGTGTGGACGGCCATCAGAACCCCCTCTCCACAGCACTAGTTGGGCGCCCCCGGCGGCACCCGAGGCGCCGGCTCCAGCCGCACCGCAGCAGGATCCGCCAGATACGAGACGACCAACTCACCTCCCGCGCGCCGATGCCCGTCCCCGAGCCGCACCTCCTCGGCGAACCGCCGCAACGCGTCCCGGAGTTCGGCACGGACCACGGCATGCACCCCGTCCCCCTCCAGCACGCGCAGCGCATGATGCAGCACGGTCCAGTCACCCGTCCGCTGCACGACCACCCCCGCCGGCACGTCCGCCGCGACCGCGTCCTCCCGCAGCCACGACGCCCCCAGTACCGCGCCGACGACCTCCGCCACCCCCGGCACCGAGGGATCCGCCGCATGCTGCCAGGCCACCCGGTTGAGCCGGGCCGGATCCAGCAGGGCCTCCGTCACCAGCGTCGCGGCGACCCGGACGGCGCTGAAGGGGTCGAAGACCCGCCCGGCGGCCGTGTCGTAGTACTGATCGCTCCTCTCGTACCGGATCGCGGGCGGCGTCAGAGCGCCCAGCACACTCCGCGGCAGCGCGAGTTCCTCGGCCCGCAGCAGCGCGGCGAGCCGGAACAGCGCCTTCCGCTGCACACCCGCGTCCACCGCGACGACCCCCGCCCCCGCGTCCCCCGCCACGCCGTACCGGTACCGCACCCCGCCGACCAGCCGCGCGACAGCCGTCACCTCGTGCCGGTGCAGCAGATGCAGCAGCACGGCCCGCTCCTCCAGCTCCCCGGTCTGCCGGTCCGGCGGCAGCACCCCGCGCGAGAACCCGCCCAGCGCGACCCGCCGCACCTGGAGGATCCGCTCCAGCGCGGGGAGCGCGTCCCCGGAGGTCACCCACGGCACCCCGTCCGCGTGGGCCGCGCCGGCCCCGTGCCCGTCCTCGTCCGTGACATACGCGAGATGCCCGAACTCGGCTCGCAGCTCGGCGAGTTGATCTTCCGTCAGATCCTCGTACGCGTGCCGCACGAGGAAGTGGTCCCAGGGCCCGAGCCCCACCGCGTAGGCGCCGGACATCTCGATCTCCCCGTCCGGCGTGACCCCGATACGGGCGTGCGGATAGTCCATCACGGACGGATGCGCGTGCCGCGTACTCGCGTAGTTGTGCATGAACCCCAGCGCGTGCCCGATCTCGTGCGCGGCGAGCTGCCGGATCCGCGCGAGCACCAACTCCTCGACGGCCGCGAGCCGTTCGGCCTCCCGGGGATGCCCGTACGGGGCGAGCAGCGCCTCACCGAGCGCCCTCACCTGCTCGACCCGCTGCGACCCGAGCCGCACCCGCGCGTGCAGCACCTCCCCGGTCCGGGGATCGGTGAGCCCCTGCCCGAGCGACCACCCGCGCCCGGCCCGGTGCACCCACACCACCCCGTTCACCCCGGGCTCGTACGGATCGAAGTCCGCACCCCCGGCCTCCACCCGGTACGCCTCCGGCAACCCGATCCCGGCGAACCCCTCCCGCCACCAGTTCCCGCCCTCCACGACCGCCGACCGCAACGGCTCCGGCACGGCGGGATCCACCTGGAACACGACCGCCGGAGCGCCACCCCCCACCCGGAACCGGGGCTGGAACCTGACCTGCCGCCCACCGAGCCCGTGATCCACGTACCCGACCCCGTACCCGCCGGACCCGGGGTGATACGCCCGGGGCGTGAGCGCCACCGAGGGCAACGGCACGAGATTCAGCTGCTGGACGACCGTCACGGCACGCGGATCGGCCGCCACCGCCCGCACCGCGGCCCCCTGCCCCGGCCCCCGGAACGTGAGGAGCGCGGGCAACCGCACCCCACCCGGCGACACACTCCCCGCCAGCGGCACACTCGCCGACGCGTCGAGGACGTACTCACCCTGCCCCCGCTCGGCCAGATGCTCGGCGATGCGGTCGTGGTCGTACAGCGCGAGCCCCGTCGCGTCCACGACGACCAGCCCGCCCTCCTCCCGCAGCACCGGCCCGCCCCACACCACCGACACCGCGAACGACTCCGCCCCGGCCCGCACGGCGGCGGCCTCCCCCGTACTGAGGAAATGCTTGTTGCGGACGACGAACAGCACCCGCTCCCCGACCCGCCGGAACTCCGCGAGCCGCGCCTTGCCCGCCCGCCCCCGGTCCAGCCACAACTCACTGGAACCGAGCCCCTGGGACAGTGAGACGGTCAGCAGGAACGGCTCCCCGAAACGACGCACCCCCAGCAGGGGACGCCCCTCGGGATCCGGGACGACTTCGAGGAAACCGGGCACGACAGAACCTTTCCTTCCCGGCGCGCACCGTGCTCACCGCGCCGACCGGCCGGAAACCCCATGCGCACGGCTGAGTCCACCCACCCTATCCAGGCACCCGCTTGTGCCCGCGCGGGTCCACACCCACGATGAACCCCATGAGCCCTGACCGGCGGACCACCCCGAACCCCCAGGAAACGGTCGACCTGCTGTCCGCGCTGATCCGCAACGCTTGCGTCAACGACGGCACCCCCACCCCGGAGTCCGGCGGCGAGGCCCGCAACGCCGACACCCTGGACGACTACTTCTCCGCCACCTCCGTGGAGACCGAACGGCTCGAACCCGTCCCCGGCCGCGTCACCACCCTCTACCGGGTCCCCGGCCACGACCCGAAGGCCCCCGCGCTCACCCTCCTCGGCCACACCGACGTCGTCCCGGCCGACCCCCGCACCTGGAGCCGCGCCCCGTTCTCCGGCGAGGTGAGCGACGGGATCGTGTGGGGGAGAGGCGCCATCGACATGCTCAACCTCACCTCCGCGATGGCCGTCGTCACCGCGGCCGCCGCCCGCTCACCCCGCAGACTCGCCGGCGACCTGGTCTTCGCCGCCGTCGCCGACGAGGAGGCCGGCAGCCGCCATGGCGTCGGCTGGATCGCCGAACACAGCCCCGGCCTGCTGCCCTGGGACCACGCCCTCACCGAGACCGCCGGCGCCCATGTCGGCCCCCGCGCCGTCACCGTCACCGTCGGCGAGAAGGGCGCCTTCCCGCGCCGCCTGCACATCCGCGGCAGCTCGGGCCACGGCTCGATGCCCTGGGGCAGCGACAACGCCGCCCTCCTCGCCGCCGAGGCCGCCCTCAGGATCGCCCGCCACCGCACCCCCGCCCACCCCGACGAACGCTGGCCCGACTTCGTCCACGCCGCCCACCTCCCCGCCGACGTCACCACCGGCCTCCTCGATCCCGACACCCTCGACGACCACCTCGCCCACCTCGGCGACAGCGCCCGCTTCGCCCACGCCCTCACCCACCTCACCTTCGCCCCGACCGTCCTGAAGTCCGGCGACACACTCAACGTCATCCCCTCCACCGCCGTCGTCGACATCGACGTCCGCTCCCTCCCCGGCCAGGACGACGACGACATCGACGCCGAACTCCGCCGCGCGCTCGGCGACCTGTCCGCCCGCGTCGAGATCGAACACCTCGACCGCCGCACCGCCTCCGCGTCCCCCGCGAGCCGCCTCTACGACGTGGTCGCCGACGCCGTCCGCCACCAGCTCCCCGGCACCGAGGTACTGCCCACCCTCACCACCGGCGGCACCGACGCCCGCTTCGTCCGCGACGCCGGCGGAGTCGCCTACGGCTTCGGCGTCTACGCCCCCGGCTGGGACGTCGGCAAGACCCGCAGACTCTTCCACGGCGACGACGAACACATCGACACCGAGAGCCTGCACCTCACCACCCACGCCCTCGACGAGGTCATCCACACCTTCCTGAACAACACCCCCTGACAAGAGAACGACCCCCGTCGGCACACGGCCCCCGCCCCGCTCACCGGCCCGGCGCGGCCAGCGCACGGCGGCGGACATCCTCCGGCGCCGCCGCGATGACCCGGTCCAACGCCCCCAGCGACGCCTCCAGCTCGGCGATCGACCCCGCGATGCGCTGCCGCTCGCGATGCAGGTCGGCCACCAGATCCGAACACGTCGGCACCAGCCCGTCCGCCGTGTCCCGCAGGCACGGCAGGACCGCGGCGATGGTCGCCGTGCTCAGCCCGGCCGCCAGCAGCGAACGGATCCGGCGGACCGCGTCGACGTCGTCGTCCGCGTACTCCCGGTACCCGCTGGGCCGCCGCTGCGGACACAGCAACCCCTGCTCCTCGTAGTACCGCAGCAGCCGCTCGTGCACCCCGGTCCTCCGCGCCAACTCCCCGATCCGCACAGCCTGTTCGCCTTCCGCTTGACTCTCACACCGATGTCAGAGTCTAGCGTCGGTGATCAGCGACGACCCCGAGGAGACAGACATGCGCGCAGTACGGATCGACCAGCACGGCGGCCCCGAAGTCCTCACCGTCCGTGAGATCCCCGACCCCGTCCCCGCCCCCGGCGAAGTCCTGATCAGGGCGGCCGCCAGCAGCCTCAACCCGGTCGACTGGAAGACCCGCGCCCGCGACGTCGGCCCCGACCTCCCCGCCACCCTCGGCTGGGACCTCTCCGGCACGGTCGTCACCGCGAACGACGCCCCCTTCCACCCCGGCGACCAGGTCATCGCCATGTCCGCCCAGATCGCCACCGGCCGCGGCACCTGGTCCGAACTCGTCGCCCTCCCCGCCCACCTGATCACCCACGCCCCCACCACCATCCCCCTCACCGACGCCGCCGCCCTCCCGCTCGCCGGCGTCACCGCCGTCCAGGCCCTCGACAAGACCGGCGTCACCCGCGACTCCCGCCTCCTGGTCATCGGCGCGACCGGAGCCGTGGGCGGCATCGCCGTCCAGCTCGCCCGCCACACCGGCGCCACGATCGACGCCCTGGTCTCCCGCCCCGCCCACATCGCCGAGGCCCGCGAACTCGGCGCCACCCACGCGACCCACACCCTCACCGACCTGTGCCCCGCCACCTACGACGCCGTCCTCGACACCGTCGGCCTGGACGCCGGCCACCTCCTCACCCCCGGCGGACGCTACGTCTCCATCGCCGACGAACCCCTCCCCGACGTCCCCGGCGCCCTCAAGAGCTACGTCCAGGAGAACGCCGCCCACCTCGCCCACCTCACCACCCTCATCGACAAGAACGAACTCCACCTCCGCATCGCCACCCGCCACCCCCTCGACGAAATCCGCACCGCCCACGAGAAGTTCGAGGCCGGGGGAGTACTGGGCAAAATCCTCCTCACCTTCTGACCCCGCACCCCTGAGGCCGCCTCCAGCCCCGTCGGCGCGCTAAAAGGCACATGCCCCGAACGCGCCTGTTACCCGCCCTCGCCGGCTGCTCGGCACCCCCGGCCGACCCAACCCCCACCGGAGACTTCGGCGCGCTCGCCCAAGCGGTCGTCGAACGCCGCACACCTGACGGCGAACAGACCGGAGCCCCACACCACCGCCACCACCACGACCACCGTCGACTCGGTGAGCGGAGACGGCGACACCGTGACCGTCCTGCTCACCGAGGACACCACCCTCACCCACGAACAAGCCGACGTCACCACCGAGTTCCAGACCCACCACCGCTTCGTCCAGACCAACCCCTCAGGAACCCCCTTCCCGCACCCGCACATACCCCTCCAACTCCGCCGCCCCACCCAGCAACGCCCGCCCCCGCACCGTGAGCCTTGCCCGCCACTCACCCAGCACGGCCTGCAACGGCTCCACCCCGCCCGCCTCCCGCACCCGCGACACCACCGGTGCGATCCGCTCCAGCAGATAACCCCCGCGCCGGAGCTGACGCACCAGCAGCGCATCGCGCACCGCCACCTCGCCGTACACGCGATACCCCGTCACCGGATCCCGCTCCGGCCGCACCAGCCCGGCCCGCTCCCACTTCCGCAACGTCGCCGCCCGCACCCCGAGCCGCGCCGCCAGCACCCCGACGAACACCCCGCCCGGCTCGGACAACGGCACCGGCGTGAGATCACGCACCGCGCCCTCCACCGCCTCCAGCGTCCGCCGGTCCTCCAGCAACTGCGCATGACTCCCGTCGACGAGCCGCAACGCCCCCTCGACGTCCCCCGAGTTCACCGCCCGCATGATCGCCGCCGCCGTGGCGTGACCGTGCCCCGGCACCAGCGCGAGAAACGCCCCGAGCGCCCGCGCGTGCACCGGCGTGTAGACGCGGTACCCACTCGCCGTCCGCTCGGCGACCGGCAGGATCCCGTCCCGCTCGTAATTGCGCACCGCCTGAGCCGACAACCCGTGCGCCCGCGCCAGATCGACAGGCCGAAGCCGCACACCGCTTTGAAGGTCACGCCCCATATCCCCACCACCTCAAGTCCAAAGCCTAAACCGGAAGTTCAACGATACCGTTGAACCCATGCCCACCCAGCCCGAGCACACCCTCGACGCCGCAGCCCTCCTCGCCCTCCTCCCCACCCGCCCGAGAATCCTCGCCCTCGGCGAACCCGTCCACGGCGAGGAAACCCTCCTCGAACTCCGCAACGACGTCTTCCGCCAGCTCGTGGAAGACCACGGCTACCGCACCATCGCCCTGGAGAGCGACTGCCTGCGCGCCCTCCTCGTCGACGACCACATCACCACCGGCACCGGCACCCTCGACGACGTCATGACCCACGGCTTCAGCCACGACCACGGCACCTCCCCGGCCAACCGCGCCCTCGTCCGCTGGATGCGCGCCCACAACGAGACCCGCCCCGCCACCGACCACGTCCACTTCGCCGGCCTGGACGCCCCCTGGGAGATCACCCACGCCGAAAGCCCCCGCGCCCCCCTCACCGCACTCCACACCCACCTCGCCGGCCTGACCGACCTCCCCTGCACCGCCGAAACCCTCGACGACCTCCTGGGCCCCGACGACGAGTGGACCGACCCGGCGGCGATGACCGACCCCACCCGCTCCAAAGGCCGCTCACCCGAAGCCCGGCACCTACGCCTCCTCACCGACGACCTGACCACCCTCCTCGCCCAACACCCCCACTCCGCCCGCCCCCACCTCCACGCCCGCACCGCCACCGCCCTCCTGCGCTACCACCACTGGATGGCCGACCCCACCCCCGCCCGCATGACCCGCCTCTGCGCCCTGCGCGACGCCACCATGGCCGACAACCTCCACACCCTCGCCACCCAGGCCCCCGTCCTCGTCCACGCCCACAACTCCCACCTCCAACGCGACAAAAGCACCATGCGGATGTGGCAGGGCCCCGTCGAATGGTGGAGCGCCGGCGCCCTCACCACCACCTCCTACGCCTTCATCGCCACAGCCATCGGCACCCTCCCCCACCGAGGCATCACCACCCCACCCCCGGACACCCTGGAAGGCACCCTCTACACCACCCCCCACCCCCACCACTTCCTCACCCCCGCCCACCTCCCCACCACCCTCACCCCCCGAACCTCCCCCTGGTTCGGCTACGCCCCCCTCGCCCCGTCCCACCTCCCCGGCATCGACGCCCTCCTGTACGTGAAAGACGTCCACCAGAAACAGCACCCCACCCCTCTAGGACACAACCTGACCTAGAAGCCCCCTACCGTCACTCCCGAAGCCCACCGAACCCACCCCCGGGAGTCCCCATGCTGCGCGGCGTCACCACAGTCCGCTTCCACACCCCCGACCTCGAAGCCGCCAAGCACTGGTACACCGAACTCCTCGGCACACCCCCCTACTTCGACCGCCCCGGCTACGCCGAGTTCCGCATCGGCGACTACGAACACGAACTCGGCCTCCTGGACACCGCGTTCACCGCGACCCTCGGCGCCCACACCCACACCCCCGCCTCCGGCACGGTCACCTACTGGCACGTCGACGACGTCACCTCCGCCCTCGACCGCCTCCTGGCCCTCGGCGCCACCCTCCACGAACCCCTCCGCGAGTTCGGCGAAGGCTTCACCGGCGCCGCCGTCGTCGACCCCTTCGGCAACCTCCTCGGCATCATGAACAACCGCCACTACACGGACATCCTCACCTCACGCCGGCAGCCGTGACATCACGTCCCTCGGTAACGAGGGATTGGCGGCGGCCGCCCGCACCACCGCCTCGTCCCCGTCCTGAACCAACCCCACCAGCACCTCCACCGGCAGAGCCGGATGCGCCGCCGCGACCACCCGCGCCCGCACATCCCCCAGACACGCGACCAGAGCCGCCCCGCGCGCATCCGCCCGCCCCGCCACCACCCGCACCCCGAAGATGAGATCCACACACGGACAACCACCCGAAGGAAGACCCATGAAACTCCACACCCACACCTGGGGAACCGGCCCCCGAACCGCCGCCCTCATCCACGGCATCATGTCCGACCACCGCACCTGGCACCGAGTGGGCCCCGCCCTCGCCGCCCAGGGCTACCAGGTCACCGCCGTCGACCTCCGAGGCCACGGCGCAAGCCCCCGAGGCGACTACAGCGCCGAAGCCTGGGCCGACGACCTCGTCGACACCCTCCCACCCACCCTCGACCTGGCCATAGGCCACTCCCTCGGCGGCATGGCCCTCGCCCTCGCCGCAGCCCGCCTCACCCCCGCGAAAGCCGTCTACGCGGACCCCGCCTGGCCCCTCCACCAGGCGAAGAACGTGGACGCCGCCGTCTTCACCAGCCTCAAACAGGCGACCCGGGACGACATCGCCACCCTCAACCCCCGCTGGTCCGAGGACGACATACGCACCGAACTCGCCACCCTCGCCGCCTGGGACCCCGCATCCGCCCACGCCGTCTTCGGCACCCACGCCATCGACCACACCCCCACCCACCCCACGGTCCCCTCCCTGGTCCTCACCGCCGACCCGAGCCCCCTCATCCCACCCGCACTCGCCACCCGCCTCAAAGAACAGGGCTTCGACGTCAGACCCGTCCCCGGCGCCGGCCACACCCTCCACCGCGACGACTTCGACGCCTTCATGGACGCCCTCCACGGCTGGATCTGACACCTGAACAGACAACGAGATCACGATCACAGTTCAACCGAGGGAAAGATCACAGCCAGGCCCTCTGCTGCCCCATCCCGCCCGTGACCTAGCATCCGAGCATGACGGTCCTGCCTGACGACGGGCTAGAACTTGCCGGCGAATTCCCCGACGTGCCCCATGAGCAGTGGCAGCGCCTGGTGGCGGATGTCCTGCGCAAGACGGGCAAGGACGTCGAGGGAGACGCCGCCGAGGACGCCCTGTCCACCGCGCTGGAGGACGGGTTGCGCACCCGCCCCCTCTACACCGCGCGCGACACAGCCCCCGCGCCCGGCCTGCCCGGCTTCGCCCCCTACACCAGAGGCTCCCGCGCCGAGGGCAACACCAACGGCGGCTGGGACGTACGGCAGTGCCACACCGTCCCCGACAAGGACGCGGTCCTCACCGACCTGGAGAACGGCGTCACGTCCCTGTGGCTGTCGGGCATCCCGGTGGCGGACCTCGCCGCGACCCTGGACGGCGTGTACCTGGACCTGGCCCCGGTCATCCTGGACGCGGGCGCGGAAACAGCCCCCGCCGCCCGGGAGTTGCTGCACCTGTACGACGCCCGGGGCGTGGCGAAGAACGCCGTCCGCGGCAACCTGGGCGCCGACCCCCTGGCCCACGAGGCCCGCACCGGCGCGAGCGCCGACATCCCGGCAGCGTCCCTGGCCCGCCTGTGCGCCGAGGAGTACCCGGGCCTGCGCGCGCTGACGGTGGACGCCCTTCCCTACCACGAGGCGGGCGGCTCGGCGGCACAAGAACTCGGCACCTCCCTCGCCACAGCCGTCGCCTACCTGCGCGACCTCACCGAAGCGGGCCTCAGCGCCGAACAGGCCGCCGCCCAACTGGAGTTCCGCTACGCCGCCACCGCCGACCAGTTCCTGACGATGGCGAAACTGCGCGCGGCACGGCGCCTGTGGTCGCGAGTCACGGAAGTGTGCGGCGCATCCGGCGCGGGCGGCCAGGTCCAGCACGCGGTGACGTCATCGGTGATGATGACCCGCCGTGACCCATGGGTGAACATGCTGCGGACGACAGTAGCAGCACTGGCCGCCGGCACAGCCGGCGCCGACGCCGTGACGGTCCTCCCCTTCGACCACGCCCTGGGCCTGCCGGACGCCTTCTCACGCCGCATCGCCCGCAACACCTCCACGGTATTGATCGAGGAGTCGTACCTGGCCCGTGTGGTCGACCCTGCGGGCGGCTCCTGGTACGTGGAGCGCCTGACGGACGAACTCGCCCACGCCGCCTGGGAGTTCTTCCAGGGAATCGAGCGGGACGGCGGCATGGCGACGGCGCTGCGCTCGGGCCGCCTCGCCGACGACCTGGCCGCGACGTGGGAGGCCCGTTCGAAGAGACTCGCGCACCGCCGCGAACCGGTCACCGGCGTGAGCGAGTTCCCCCACCTCACGGAGAAGCCCGTCACCCGCACCCCGGCCCCCGCACCCCTGTCGGGCGGCCTGCCGCGCGTACGGCGGGACGAAGCGTTCGAGGCACTGCGGGCCCGTTCGGATGCCCACCTCGCGGAGACGGGTTCCCGCCCCCGGGTGTACCTCGCGGCGCTGGGCCCGGCGTCCGCGCACTCCGCGCGCCTCGTCTTCGCCGCGGGCCTGTTCGAGGCGGGCGGCATCGAGGTGGTGTCGGAGGGGTCGTTCCAGGAGAGCGGCACCACCGAGGCATGTCTGTGCTCCAGCGACGCCGTCTACGGGGAAAAGGCCGCGAGCACGGCGGAAGCCCTCAGGTCCGAGGGCGCCGCACATGTGTCCCTGGCCGGCCGGGGCGAGTACCCCGGCATCGATTCGTATGTCTTCGCGGGCTGTGACGCCGTGGGCGTGCTGTCCGCGGCCCTCGACCGTTTGGGAGTGTCGTGATGGGGATCCCCGACTTCTCGGGCATCGGGCTGGGCGTGCCGGAGCCCGACGCGGCCCTGGCGGACTGGGAAGCGGCCGTGAAGAACGCCGCAGACGGCGCGGGCCGGCTGTGGGAGACCCCGGAGGGCATCCCGGTCAAACCGCTGTATACGGGCCGTGACCTGGAGGGCCTGGACTTCCTGGCGACATATCCGGGTGCGGCGCCGTTCCTGCGAGGCCCGTACCCGACGATGTACGTCAACCAGCCCTGGACGATCCGCCAGTACGCGGGTTTCTCGACGGCGGAGGAATCGAACGCGTTCTACCGCCGCAATCTCGCGGCGGGCCAGAAGGGCCTGTCGGTCGCGTTCGACCTGCCGACGCACCGGGGGTACGACAGCGACCACCCGCGCGTCACAGGCGACGTCGGCATGGCGGGCGTGGCGATCGACTCGATCGAGGACATGCGCCGGCTGTTCGAGGGCATTCCGCTGGACCGCATGACGGTGTCGATGACGATGAACGGTGCCGTGCTGCCGGTGCTGGCCCTCTACATCGTCGCGGCGGAGGAACAGGGCGTGCCGGCGGAGAAGCTGGCGGGGACCATCCAGAACGACATCCTCAAGGAGTTCATGGTCCGCAACACCTACATCTATCCGCCGGGCCCGTCGATGCGGATCATCTCCGACATCTTCGCGTTCACCTCGCAGCGGATGCCGCGCTACAACTCGATCTCGATCTCCGGCTACCACATCCAGGAGGCCGGTGCGACGGCCGATCTGGAGCTGGCCTACACCCTCGCGGACGGTGTCGAGTACATCCGCGCGGGCCGTGCGGCGGGCCTGGACGTGGACGCGTTCGCACCGCGCCTGTCGTTCTTCTGGGCGATCGGCATGAACTACTTCATGGAGATCGCGAAGCTGCGCGCGGCCCGCCTGCTGTGGGCGAAACTGGTGCGCGAGTTCGGTCCGAACAACCCCAAGTCGCTGTCCCTGCGGACCCATTCGCAGACGTCGGGCTGGTCACTGACCGCGCAGGACGTGTTCAACAACGTCACCCGTACCTGTGTGGAGGCGATGGCGGCGACACAGGGCCACACCCAGTCGCTGCACACCAACGCCCTGGACGAGGCGCTGGCACTGCCGACGGATTTCTCGGCCCGCATCGCGCGAAACACGCAGTTGCTGATCCAGCAGGAATCAGGCACGACCCGTGTCATCGATCCCTGGGGCGGCAGCGCCTACGTGGAACGCCTCACCCACGACCTGGCCCGGCGTGCCTGGCAGCACATCCAGGAGGTCGAGCGGGCGGGAGGCATGGCACGGGCCATCGACGCGGGCATCCCGAAACTCCGCGTGGAGGAGGCCGCCGCGCGCGTCCAGGCGCGGATCGACTCGGGCCGCCAGCCGGTGATCGGGGTGAACAAGTACCGGGTGGGGTCGGACGAGGACATCGAGGTCCTGCGCGTGGACAACTCGTCCGTGCGCACCCGGCAGATCGACGGGCTGCGCCGCCTGCGCGCCGGACGCGACCAGCAGGCGTGCCAGGACGCGCTGGACGCGCTGACCCGCGGCGCGTCGGACGGGGGGAATCTCCTGGAACTGGCGGTCCGCGCGGCGCGTGCGCGGGCGACGGTGGGGGAGATCTCGGACGCTCTGGAGAAGGTGTTCGGGCGGTACGCGGGCCAGGTCCGTACGATCTCCGGTGTGTATCGCAACGAGGCGGGGGAGTCCGTGAACGTGGAGCGCACCCGCGCCCTGGTGGAGGCATTCGCGCAGGCCGAGGGCCGCCGTCCGCGGATCCTGGTGGCGAAGATGGGCCAGGACGGCCACGACCGGGGCCAGAAGGTCATCGCGACCGCGTTCGCCGACCTCGGTTTCGACGTCGACGTCGGCCCCCTGTTCCAGACCCCGGCCGAGGTCGCCCGCCAGGCCGTCGAGGCGGACGTCCACATCGTCGGCGTGTCCTCCCTCGCCGCCGGCCACCTCACCCTGGTGCCGGCGCTGCGGGAGGAACTGGCGGCGGAGGACCGCGGGGACATCATGGTCGTCGTCGGCGGAGTGATCCCCCCGCAGGACGTCCCCGTCCTGCGGGAGATGGGCGCGGCGGCGGTGTTCCCGCCGGGCACGGTGATCCCCGATGCGGCGCGCGATCTGGTGGAGCGTCTGGCGGCGGGCCTGGGGCACGAGCTGTGACGGACGTCGGCGCCTACGTCGAGGGCGTGCTGGCCGGGAAGCGGGGGGTGATCGCGCGTGCGGTGACGCTGGTGGAGTCGGCGAGTGCGCGTGATCGCGAGGCGGCACGGGAACTGGTGTCGGCGCTTCTTCCCCACAGTGGCCGCGCGCGCCGCATCGGCGTGAGCGGGGTCCCCGGTGTCGGGAAGTCGACGTTCATCGACGCGTTCGGCACGATGCTGACGGGTCTCGGCCACCGCGTCGCGGTCCTGGCGGTGGACCCCTCCTCCGCCCGCACCGGCGGGTCGGTCCTGGGCGACAAGACGCGCATGGGGCGGCTGGCGGTGGACCCGGCGGCGTTCGTGCGTCCGTCTCCGTCGTCGGGCCTGCTGGGCGGGGTGGCGCGGGCGACGCGCGAGTCGGTGGTGGTGATGGAGGCGGCCGGCTATGACGTGGTGCTGGTGGAGACGGTGGGGGTGGGTCAGTCGGAGACGGTGGTCGCGGAGATGACGGACTCGTTCCTGCTGCTGTCCCTGGCCCGTACGGGTGATCAGCTACAGGGCATCAAGAAGGGGGTCCTGGAGCTGGCCGACGTGGTCGCGGTGAACAAGGCGGACGGCCCGCACGAGAGAGAGGCCCGCGCGGCGGCCCGCGAGCTGGCGGGGGCGCTGCGTCTGATGCACGGCCGCGACGCGGCCTGGACGCCACCGGTGCTGAGCTGCAGTGCCCTTGAGTCGCGGGGACTCGGCGAGGTGTGGGAGTCTCTGGAACGCCATCGCGGCCTGCTGGCCTCCACGGGCCGCCTGGCCGCTCGCCGCGAGGAGCAGCAGGTGGCGTGGATGTGGTCGGCGGTCCGTGACACCCTCCTGTCCCGGCTGCGGACCGATCCCGCGGTCCGTGCGCTGGCCCCGGCTCTGGAGGAGCAGGTCCGTGCGGGCGTCCTGCCCGCGGGCGCGGCGGCGGACCGCATCGCGGAGGCTTTCGGCAACCCACCGCCGACGTGACGCATGCCCGGCGTGCACGCTCCCCCGTGGTGCGGCAGCGACCAGGGAGGTGCCAGGCCGGCGTGCGCCGACGACGCGCCGACGCACGCCGTATCCGGCCCCTCCGGTGCCCGCCCGACTGACACCGCTCACGGCCGACCACCCGGAGTCGGACCGGTGCGCGCCGGGTCAGGAGGCGGTGCGCGGGCGGCGGTTCAACACGTTCCTGGCCGAGGCGCCGCGCGGTCGAAGATCGAGGAGAGGCGGGAGGGCCGACCGCCGGATGTCCGTCCCGACTGCTCCGCACTGCTCCGCCTGCGGCGAAGGGAAGCTCACCGGCGGGCACAAGTCGTTCCGGCACGAGATCCTTCGCAGGATGCCGCTCAGCCAGAGCCCGGGCCTCTTCGCGACCGGCCGCACGGGCCATCGCCGTCGGCGACGTCGTACCGGTGCACTCCGAGGCGCTGGGCGGCGTGCGGCTGTCGGGGCGACCTGGGCACGCCCACTTCGGCAGCGCCCCTGAACCAGGTGCCTCGGCTGCGAGCGTTCACCGTCGATGACCTGTCCGGGACGGCGCCTGCGCCTGTCTCCTGCCCCGCCAAGTCCCGGAGGCGGGAGGTGTGGCTGTACGGCATTACCGAGAGGGCGTCGAACGGGAGGAACTGTTCGACGCCCTCGGCTTCTTGGGCCGGACGAAGCGCGGACAACGGCCGGGCTCAAGGAGCCGTGGGGTCCCCGAGCAGGCCCGCCGTGGTGACCTCCCAGTCGACATCGGCGAGTTCCGCACCGGAGGGAACGAGCTGACAGGTGCGCTCCAGCCATTCCGCCAGCGGGGGGATGGGCACCTCGAACAGAGCCGCCATGTCGCCGGAAGCCAGCTGGAGCCGGGCGGTGGAGCGGTCGTGGAAGGGGGACGGCCACAGCTGGACGTCGCCGAGACCGCTCATCGAGTACAGCCCCTGGTGCAGAAGGTCCCGGCCGATGCGCCACTGGACACAGGGCCCGCCTTCGGCACGGAGCTCCACGCACACGATCAAGGGACTGCGCGGGTCGAACCGGAACTCTGCCCTGATGGCCTGCCGGGCGGAGACATCCAGTACCCGCTCGATGTCCAGGACCAGCTGGAGCTGACCGTACGGCACGGCTCGACGCGCGGGCACACCTGGTCGGTTGCCGCTCATGACGGGGCGATCCTTCCCTCGGACGGAAGCTGGCCCGACCCACTGTCGTCTCCGCGGAACCCCCGTGCATAAGTAACTTGACCGTCCGCCACCACGAACCACGGGGCCTCGACGTCAAGTCATTCGACGGTCGCCCGGCGCCCGGCCCTGGCCCGTTCGGCCCAGGGAAGCGCGCCGAGGCGTTCGAAGGCATCGGCGGCCGGGGCCAGGAGAGTGCGAAGGGCCCGGCGCGCGTACGGCCGGAAGGCGGCAGGGGATGTGATGCCGACGCCGTGGGGGCGGGCCCGGTGTCATGCCGACCGCCGCGGCCCCCGCCCCCCCGGTCCACGGAAGGCAGCCTCTCGAACGCCCGCCGATCGACTCCACCGTCCCCCACCCCCTTCCCCGCCCTGGGGTTCACGATGCCGTTCCCGACGGGCCGTCGGGCGGGACGCGTCATCCTGCGCCCGGGCCGCGGTCAGCCCTGGCTCTCTGCTTCGAGCTCGGAGAGGGCGTCCCTCAGGGCGGCCCGTGAGGTGATGCCCAGCTTGGGATAGATCTGATACAGGTGCGTGCCGATGGTCCGGTGGGACAAGAGCAGGCGCTCGGCGATCTGCTTGTTGGTCAGCCCCGTCGCCGCGAGCGTGGCGATCTGCATTTCCTGGGCGGTCAGCGTCCTGCCCCCGGGCCGGGCGTCGGCCGGCGTGGACCGGCCGCCGGCCCGCAGTTCCGCCGCGGCACGGGCCGCCCAGGGCTTGCTGCCCAGACGCTGGAAGATCTCCAGAGCCCGGGTCAGCTGCTCCCGGGCCTCCGTCGTGGCGCGCATGCGCCGCAGACGCTCGCCGTGGAAGAGGAACACCCGCGCGACGTCGAAGGGCCAACGCTCCGGACCGGGCAGCGACAACGCCTGCTCGAAGAGGGCAAGCCCCTCTTTCCCGGGCGTGGTGAGGGCTTCGCAGGCCAGGACCAGCAGCTCCAGCCGGGGTGACAGCTCCGCCATGGAGGAGGCGCGCATCGCGGCCGAGTGGGCCGCGGCCTCCCGCTGCCGGCCGGTCCGGACGGCAGCCTCGACCAGATCCATCGTGCCCCACATCGCGATCGGGACGTACGGGGCCACGGTCCCGGGCGGGCTGAGCGCGCAGGCGTGCTGGTAGGCCGTCTCGAAGTCGCCGCGGCCGAGGGCGGCCAGCGCCCTGGCATGGCAGGCGAAGAACCGTGCGCCGTGGGTCCCACGGGGCGTCGCCCACCGGACGATCTCCTCGGTCAGCGCGTCGCTGGCCTCCCCGTCGCCCCGCACGGCGGCCGCGACCGCCTGGATGTACTGGAAGTACCAGGCGAAGAACCGGTAGTCGTGGTCCTCGCAGAGCGTGAGCCCTTCGCGCGCGAACTCCGCCGCGTCGTCCCAGCGGCCCAGATGGAAGTAGTCCAGACCCAGGTGCATCAACGCGCCGAGGTGGCGGCGGACCGGTGCGGTGCCGGCACGGCCCTGCTCCACCAGCTGGCGCGTGGCCCACCGGAAGTCCCCGAGCCGGTCGGGGAAGACGGAGGCCGTACCGACACGGATCACCCGCGTGGGGTCGTCGCCCACGGCGGCGATCAGCTTCGTCAGCCGGGGGAGTGCCGCGGCACCGGTGCGGGCCGGATCGCCGAAGGTCTGGGTGATCACCCAGAGCAGTTCCGGCGGTTCGGGGCTCAGCCGCGCCACGAACCCCGACAGCGGTTCCCACAGCTTCGGGTCACCGCCGTACCAGCACAGCAGCACCAGCAGGTGCAGCGCTTCGACAAGGGCCTCGTCCGAGGCGTCGTAGCCGTGCTCCCCGGACTCGATCGCGCCGACCAGCAGCCGGTACGCGGTGTCGATGTCGCCGTCCTTGTTGATCAGCAGGAATGCGGAAGCGGCCGCCGCGTGCAGCGACTGCTGTCCGGAGGGGTGGGCCTGGGCGCCGGCGAGCAGCCGCGAGGCGTCTTCCAGCTCGCCGCTGGAGTCCACGCCGATGTAGGCGGCCTCGGCCATACGGCGGCTTTCGTCGGACGCCGCGGGGCTGAGCCCGGCGGCGCGGGTCAGCGCCGCCACCGCGCCGAGCGCGTCCCCGCGCCGCAGCCGGCGGCGCGCGGCCTCCTCCAGCAGTGCCGCGACCTTCTCGTCCCGGCCCACGGTCGCCTCACCCAAGTGCCAGGCACGGCGCTCCGGTTGGTCGCCGAGCACGCCGGCGAGGGCTTGGTGGGCTCGTCTGCGCTCCGCGGCGGTCGCCAGCTTCACCACCGCGGAACCGATCAGCGGATGCCGGAAGGACAGCCGTCGATTGTCGGTCGAGACCGACACCAGCCGGTTGCGCTCGGCGGGTGCCAGATCGTCGACGCCGGCCCGGTCGGCCGCCGCCACGATGGACGGCAGGTCACCGGTTCCGTCGAGGGCGGCGATCAGCAGCAACTCCCGGCTGCCGGCGGGCAGTTCGGCCACACGCGAGGCGAACATGGCCTGAAGCCGCTCGCTCAGGGGCAGCACCGGTGGCACCGCAGCGAGGGCCGCGCGCTGCTCGGCGGAGAGCGCCGACGGCAGCTCCACCAGCGCCAGCGGGTTGCCCCGGGCCTCGGCCGCGATACGGCGCCGTACGGCGGGGGAGACGTCGGGGTGTGCGAGGGCGAGCAGTTCGGCCGACGAGGCGTCGTCCAGCGGGCGCAGGTGGTGCTCGGGCAGGCCGCTCGTTTCGAAGAAGCTCTCCGAGCCCTCACGGGACGCCCCGAGGAAGCCGATCCGGCTGCCCACGAGCCGTCGTGCCACGAAGCCGAGCACCGCGTTGGTGGCCCGGTCCAGCCACGGCAGGTCGTCGACCACCAGCAGCAGCGGCGTTCGGAGGGACAACTGCCGCAGCAGCAGAAGAACCGCCGTGGAGGTGAGGAGACGGTCGGGAGCGGGCCCACCCCCGATGCCGACCGCGACCCGCAGGGCGTCACGGTGGACGTCGTCGAGGAGGTCGAAGTCGTCGAAGAGCGGTACGAGCAGTTGGTTGAGACCGGCGTAGCCGATGTCGGCCTCGAACTGCACCCCCGCCGCGCGCAGGACCCGGACACCATTGCGCACGGCGTCGGCGGCGACCGCGTCGAGCACCGCGGTCTTGCCCACCCCTGCCTCGCCCGAGAGCAGCAGGGCCGCGCCTCGGACATCGGCGTCGGTCAGGAAGGAGGTGATGAAGGCGAGGTCCTTGTCGCGACCGACCAGCCGTGTCGAGGGCGGGCGCCCGCGCGGGTCCAGGTCATCCATCGGGTTGCCTCCAACTGCCGATGTACGGACGCCCGGTGAGGGGGTCGGCCTGGTGGTGCCCGCACCCGGCTCCGTGCGGCTCATCGACACCGAAGTGTAAAGGACTTCCCCGTCCCACCTGGCCTTCCTCCGGGCACGGCCCCAGGACTGTCCGGATCTTGCCCACGCCCGCCGGACGGCGGTCCGCGGCGGACGCCGGGGTGGACGCGGCGCTTGCGGAGAACCGGATGGTGTCTGCCGGGCCGGGCTGCCGGACGTGGGCAAGACCGTCGGACGTTCCCCAGAGCCGCCGCGGCCGGCCAGGTGCGGAAGTCCTCGTCGCGGGCGGTCAGTTCGCCGACGAGACGGGCGAGGGCCGGATCGTCCGGACCGACGGCAGCCTCCCTGCGCAGGGCGGAGCCGGTCGTCGTCGCGGCGCAGGGCGCGGACCAGGGTGGCGAGCACGGGTTCGGAGGCAGGGACGCGGCCCTGTTCGAGCCGGATGCCGTAGGCGAGGCTGCGAGGAAGTCTCCCAGGGCTCGGTAGCCGGAGCACGGGGCATGGCTGCTTCCGGGGCGATGCTCACACGTGTGAGCGTGCCTGGTCGCACCCCGGCCGGGGCGGCGGGCGTCGTGGCCCGCCGCCCGCGCGGCGAGGTCGGTCAGCGGACGGTCGCGCGGGCGGCCCGCTCGATGACGTCGGCGACGAGGTGGGGGTGGGAGACCGCGACCGAGTGGGAGGCGGCGACCTCGACGGTGCGCGCGTGGGCACGCTCGGCCATGAAGCACTGGACGGCGGCGGGGATGTTGAGGTCGCGGGTGGTGACGATGTCCCAGCTGGGCTTGGTCTTCCAGGCCGCGGTGGTGGCCTTCTCCTCCAGGGCGGCCTGGGCGATGGGCCGCTGCGCGGCGGCCATGAGGGCGGCCTCCCCGGCCGGGACGTCGGCGGCGAACTGCTGACGGAACTTGTCCTGCTGGATGTACAGGTCGATGGCGGTCGAGCCGTCGGCCTGCTGGTAGGTGACCGGGTCGAGGGCACCGGGCAGAGTCGAGCCCGGGTACTTGCCGGTCAGTTCCAGGGCGCTCTCGCCGGGGGCGGGCAGGAAGCCGGCGACGTAGACGAGCGCCTTGACCTGGGGGTCGTCGGTGGCGGCCTGGCTGATGACATTGCCGCCGTAGGAGTGGCCCACGAGAATCTTCGGGCCGTCGACATGGCCGAGCACGGTCCGCAGGGCGGCGTCGGAGGCCGGGCCGCGCAGCGGGTTGGCGGCGGCGATGACGGGGTAGCCGTCGGCCTTCAGCTCGGCGGTGACACGGTTCCAGCTGGAGCCGTCGGCGAAGGCGCCGTGTTCCAGAACGATGGTGGGCCTGCGGTGTTTGCCAGTGCCGTCGGCCGCGTCGCCCTCGGTGGCCCCGGTCGCGGTGCCGCTGAGGGCGAACGCGCCGACCACGAGCCCTGCCGTGACCGCCGCGAGCCCGCCTGTCACCAGTCGGCTGCGCACACCCTTGATGTTTCCCACGACAAACCCCTCTCGGGCTGATTCTGTAGCGGATATCCGGTTGGACGGTTCGGGGCGCGTCGACCTCGTCACCACTCCGGGTGGTAATGAAGGGGAGGGCGCGCACGTCACCTGTGCGGGTGTCTCCGGACGCCGGCTCAGAGGCGGTCGGCGTCGACGACGGCCTGGGCGAAGGCGGTGGGCGCTTCCTGCGGCAGGTTGTGGCCGACGCCGGCGATGGCGCGGTGCTGGTAGGGCCCGGTGAAGCGGTCGCGGTAGAAGACGTCGTCGCCCGGTGCGGTGAAGGGGTCCAGGGCGGCGTCGAGGGTGATGGTGGGAACGGCGATCGAAGGTCGCGCGGCGAGCTGCCGCTCGTATCGGTCGTAGCGCCGTTCACCCTCGATCAGGCCGATGCGCCAGCGGTAGTTGTAGAGGACGACGGCGGCGTAGTCGGGGTTCTTGAAGGCCTCGGCGGTGCGCTGGAACGTGGCCTCGTCGAAGTTCCAGCCGGGGGAGACGAGGGTCCACACGTAGCGGCACAGGGCGATGCGGTCGTCGACGTTCTCCATGGCCTTCTTGCCGCGGTCGCCGGCGAAGTACCACTGGTACCACCAGTTGCGCTCGACGGCCGGAGCGGCGGGCTCCAGCTGGGCCTTGCGGTCGGTGATGAGGTAGCCGCTGGTGGAGACGAGGGCCTTGACGCGGTCGGGCCACAGGGCGGCGATGATGTCGGCGGTCCGCGTACCCCAGTCGAAGCCGGCGAGGACGGCCTTGTGGATCTTGAGGGCGTCCATGAAGGCGATGATGTCGAGTGCGATGGCGGACTGCTCGGCGGTGCGCGGGGTGCGGCGGGACAGGAACCGGGTGCTGCCGTGCCCGCGCAGGTGGGGAACGAGGACGCGATACCCCAGATCGGCGAGGAGCGGGGCGACGTCGACGAAGCTGTGGATGTCGTAGGGCCAGCCGTGCAGGCAGATGACGACGGGCCCGTGGGCCGGTCCGAGCTCGGCGTAACCGATGTCGAGGACACCCGCCTTGATGTGCCTGAGCGGGCCGAAACCGGCGTGGGTGCCGGGGGCGACGGTCGGCACCGTCGGCGCCGGCACCCCGCTCGCGCTGCCCGTGGTGACCGAGGCGGCGGACGCGGTCGGCGGGGCCCCGGGCAGCGGGACCGCAGCCGCGCCGGTGCCCAGGCCCACGGCCTTGGTGAAGGTGCGCCTGTTGATCATGAGAACCCCTTCGTCGTGTGTTTCCGGTGACCGTCCGGGAGCCGAGCCGCGACGACCCTGGCACAGCATTCGTCACCTGTCAAAGGGGTGACGCAAGATGGCTCGGCAGAGTAGGCGGTGTGCCCTTTCCGTGATCGTCGGACTGGTGTCACACACTCTCGTCCGCGCTGGAGCCGGACGCATCAGTCGTATGACGGTGTGTTGCCCGTCGTGGTGACCGATCTGACTCACACGTGTGCTGGGTGACGCCCAGCGCCCCTGACACCCTGATCGACCTGTAGCTGGTACAGCGGCGATCCGGAGAAGTGGCCGCCCCTCTTCCAGGCCCTCGATCGGCTGACCCCCGGTCCTCTCGACGTGCTGTGGGCCTGCGCCCTGTCCTTCGCCGACCCCGCTCGAAACCGGACCGCGGGCCCTGGAACTGCTCGACGCGCTGCCGGCCGGCATCGGCGAGGATCCCACCCATGTCGTTCGCGTCGGCATGTGCGTCGCCCAACTGGACCGGCGCGCCGTCACCTGGCCGCGCTGATGCATGTGTGCCTCGACGACCACACCGCGGGCCGGTGGGACCAGGCTCTGGCCCTGGCCGGTGAGGGGCTCGCC
This sequence comes from Streptomyces roseirectus, assembly GCF_014489635.1. NCBI lineage: Bacteria > Bacillati > Actinomycetota > Actinomycetes > Kitasatosporales > Streptomycetaceae > Streptomyces > Streptomyces roseirectus. The sequence goes on from NZ_CP060828.1 coordinate 9,908,648, forward strand.
CTGTGCGAGGAGTACGGCTACCGCTTCTTCGCCTGCAAGCTCCAGTTCGTCCAGGCACTCGTGGCGGTGGCCAGGGGCGACACCGAGACGAACGCCGCCCTGGCGCAGGAGATCGTCCGCTGGGCCGCCCCCCGCGGTGCCCACGGGGCGCACGTGCTCGCCTTCCATACCCGAGGGCTCGCGGCCCTCGGCGCGGGCGACTACGAGGCCGCCTACCGCCATGCCGCCGCCCTGAGCCCGCCCGGAACCCTCCCCGCGTACCTCTTCCCCACGCCATGGCCGGTGCCATGGACCTGGTGGAAGCGGCGGTCAGAGCCGGACGGACCGCGAAGGCCACGGCACATGCGGCAGCGATGCGGCAATCCGCTGTTCGAACAGGCGCTCTCCCCGGCCCCGCCCGGCGCCTGGCCCTGCGACGACGAGAGAGGCCAGACAGCAGCTCGCCCGGGCCCTGGAGATGTTCGAACAGCTGGGAGCGGCACCCTGGGCGGCACGAACGAGGGCCGAACTCCGCGCCGGCGGCCGGGTGTCCGAGGCCGCCCCCCCCGGCCGGGGACGCTGACCGCTCAGGAACAGGAGATCGCGACGCTGGCCGCGACCGGGCTGACCGACAAGCAGATCGCCGAACGGCTGTTCCTGACGCACCGCACCGTCAGCACCCACCTGTACCGGATCTATCCCAAGCTCGGCATCAACTCCCGGGCCGCGCTGCGCGACGCCCTCGGCCCGGTGCACTCCGGCTGACGTCTCCCGACGACCGCGCAGTCGGATGACGGATGGGAAACCGCGCGGCCGACCGCACACTGAGAGCGTCCCTGCCGGAGCCGGTCAGCAGCGCGAAAGAGACCTCCGATGCATGACACCCCCGACAGCCGTACGGACATCCACTGGCCGTCCGGTTTCTCGCCCGCCGACGCCCACAGCCACCACCGGACGCGGGCCGTCGTACCGGGCTCTCCGGAGCGGACCTTCGCGCTGCTCACCGACGTGGCGGCCTGGCCGACCTGGATCCCCGCCTGCGAGGAGGTGAGCACCGACGCCTTCACCGAGACCTTCGAGGTGCGCTGGGCCGGATACCGGTTCGAGATCTTCGTGGGGGAACATGCGCCACCCCGCAGACTGGGCTGGCTGGGTGTCGGCGCCGGCGTGCAGATCTACCAGGCATGGCTGTTCACCGAGGTCGAGGGCGGCACGGAGGTGGTCGTGGAGAACGCCGTCCGGGCCGCCCTGCCCAAGGCGGTCGACACCCTGTCCCGAGCGTGGGGCCGACGCGTGGACGACCTGTGGCGCGCCCGGCTCGCAAGGCTGTCCAAAGGCCTCCCGGGCCCGCCTCCCTCAACACGTGTGAGTGCCGGCCGTCGACACTGCGCGGGCATCCGGAATTCCTGGACTCGATGGTCCAAAAAATGCTCCCTACGCTCGCAGCCGAACCATCGCCGAAGCAGATCCACGGGCTCGCGCTGCCCGGCGGCAGGATCGAAGCCCGGCGCGACTGCGCCGGCCTCACCCGCGCCCTCCTGCGTGGCTGAGCGAACCCCTGACACATATGCCGGTCGGCGCCGGCGACCGTGACGACAGAAGGAGACGAGGCACTGTGCGTGCTGTCGTGGTGGAAGAGCTGGGCGGGCCGGAAGTCCTGCGGCTGAGGGAGTGGCCCGACCCCGAACCCGAGCCCGGTGAGGTGGTGGTGGACATCGAATTCAGCGGTGTCAACTTCATGGACACCGGCACACGCTCGGGGTTCTCGACTCCCGGACGGCCGCCGTTCGTCCCCGGCGTCGAGGGCGCGGGCCGGATCACCGCCCTCGGTGAGGGCGTCAGCGGCTTCGCGACCGGCGACCGGGTCGCCTGGGTCTTCGCTTACGGCAGTTACGCCGAGAGGATCGCGATCCCGGCCGACCGGATCGTCCCGATCCCGGACGACATTCCGAGCGACATCGCCGCCGCGACGATGATGCAGGGGCTCACCGCGCACCACTTCGTCACCGAGTCCGCACCCCTGCCCGAGGGCGCGACCGCGCTCGTGCACTCCGTCGCCGGCGGCGTGGGGCGCATCGTCGTCCAACTGCTCGCACGGCGCGGTGTCCGCGTGATCGGTCTGGTCTCCCGCGAGGAGAAGGTACCGGTCGCGAAGAAGGCGGGGGCGGACGAGGTACTCGTCTCCTCCGGCGGCGATTTCGTGGACCGCGTCAAGGCCCTGACCGGCGGTGAAGGTGTGCACGCCGTCTTCGACGGCGGCGGCGCCGCCACCTTCTGGCGCTCGATCGAGGTCCTGCGGCGAGCCGGCACGCTGGTCTTCTACGGCCCGCTGCTCGGCGACATCCCCACGGTGCGCATGCTCGACCTGCCCAGGAGCGTGAAGGTCACCTACGCGGTGTTCGCGGACCACATCCACACCCGGGAACTGCTGCATCAGCACACCGCCGATCTCTTCGACAAGATCCGCGAGGGAGAGCTGCACATCGACATCAGCAGGCGTTACCCCCTGGGTGCGGCCGAGCAGGCACACACGGACATCGAATCGAGGCGCACGTCGGGCAAGTTGCTGCTCGACCCGCGCCTCTGAGCGCACACAGGATGTTCGTCACCACCTTGACCGGTGACGATGGCACTGCCATGATTCCATCACCATCTCAACCGGTGACGGATGGAGGGGGTCCTGATGGGCAGGTGCCCGTGGCCCTCTCCGGCCGTCAACCCACACGGGGAGCATCAGCCATGGCAGTCAGCTACACCGCCGTTGTCGACGTCGAGGGGGAGGGCCGTAACGGCGGTCACGCCCGTTCCTCCGACGGCCTGCTGGAGACCGGCCTCGCCCTGCCGAAGGAGCTGGGTGGCGCCGGCACCGCGACCAATCCCGAACAGCTCCTGGCCGCCGGGTGGGCCGCCTGTTTCCTCGGTGCCCTCCGACGCGCCGCCACCGCCCGCGGGATCCGGCTGACCAGCACCGCCATCACCGCCGAACTCACCCTCGCGCACGGCGACGACGGTGAGTTCTCCCTCTCGGCGGTGCTCAGCCCGGTGCTCGGAGGTGTCGACCAGGCCACCGCTCAGGAGCTCGCGCAGGCCGCCCACCGGATCTGCCCCTACTCCAAGGCCATGCGGGACAGCATTCCTGTCACCCTCAACGCCGATGCCGCGGCCTGACCAGCCCCTCCCCGGGGCGGAGACCCCGAAGGAACGTGACTGGCCCGAGGGCACGCGGATGTGGAACTGGTCGGAGAGTGTGATGCGGCTGGGCTACGGTCCGCCCGCGTCAAGTTTCCTGAACGGGCGTTGCCTCCAGGGGGTCACCGAGTACGCCTCCGGTCGCTGACTCCGGTCCCCGTGTGGCTCACCTGCCCCGGCAGACGTCACAGCGGAGAGCGAACCGGCCGGCGGCGAGCATACGTGTGAGCAGTGGCTCGCCCCGGTGCTCAGCCGTCCGCCCCGCTCGTGTTCTTCCGGTGGGGCGTCACGGGGGTGTACAGCACGGACCGCTGCTGCTTGTGACGCTGGATGCGGCCCTTGGCGACCAGGGCTTCGAGGGTGTTGCGCACCACCTGCGGTGTCGGGTTGCGGTCCGGGTGCTTCTCCAGAAGTTCCTCTCGCAACTCCTTCGCCAGGCGCGGCTCGTCATGCCGGTCGAGCAGCTCCGTCAGGAGGTCGCCGAGCAGGGGGCGGTGCGCCTTCCCCGCCGCACCAGCCTTCGTCGCGTCGTCCTTGGGCGCGCTCCTGGCGGGGGCCGGGCGCCGCGAGCCGGCTGTGCCGGGCGCCCGCTTCGTCTTCGCCACGACGGGCTCGTCCTGCGACTGCTCGGGCAGGCGTGAGGAGTCGGCGAAGCCCTCGTACTGCTCGGCGAGCTTCAGGATGTCCAGCAGAAGGGCCTCCTCCTGCTTCAGCACCGCGAGCCTGTGGGTCAGTTCGCGCTGACGCTCGCGGTTCTCCTCCAGGTCCGACGCGGCCTGATCCACGTACCGCGACCGGAGGGTGGCGGCTGACTGGCTGGTCACAACCGTTCACTCCCTCGATATGGATGACGCTGCGCATGCTACTCACGCCTCGCACCCCGTGCGGGCAGGTGTGGACGCCTGCCGCCTCGTCGGGCGTGTTCACTCCTCACGACAGGCGCCACTGCGGCCGTGTGTGGGGGAGCGGTGTGTGTGAGCGCCACTCCTGAGGACACCCGCGTCTGCCGGCAGCGGGAACCGGTCGACGCGGGGGGATCAGCGCGCGGGCGCGGCGGGCGCGGTCTTCTTGCGCGCGCGGTACGCGGCGGCCTTGATCTTGTTGCCGCAGGACTCCATGCCGCACCACTGGCGCCGCATGCCCCGGGAACGGTCGATGTAGACACGCGTGCACTCCGGGTTGCCGCACTCCTTGAGCAGGGGCACGTCCGGGCCGCTGAGCAGTTCGACGGCCTGCCGGGCGACGGTGGAGAGGGCCTGCTCGGGCGTCGCCTCGGTGTACCGGCCGGCCATGGTGAGCTGGGGCGTCACGGGGGTCTTGCGGGCCGTGGAGTTGACCACGGCGAGCGCTTCCCGGTGGAACTCCTCGCCGAGGCGCCGGTTCGTGATGAGCCGGTAGATGGCCTCGCGCACGGCCGTCGCGTCGCGGACGTCGTCCTCCTGGCCGGGTGTGATCGTGTCGACCAGCCCGGACTCCAGGTACCAGGCGTTGAGCCGCTCCGGGGTCACGAGCATCTCGAACCGGGTCGAGCGCCGGGCGCGGAGAGTGGCCGCGAAGTCGAGGGCCGGGTGCCCACACACAAAGACATGGTCAAGGTTCACATCACCATCTTGACAGGTGATAACTCCGGAAGGCAAGAGTTGTCACCGCTTCAGGTGGTGCCCGGTCTGCCGGGCGCGCTCGCGATCGTACGACAGGGTGCGGGGCGGGGGGGGGAAGGCGGTTCGTCGGCTCGTCGAGCGGCAGCTGCGGTGGGCGGGCCGGCAACAGGGCGAGCGTGAGTCGCCTGTGCTGGTCCACGGAGAGTCGCCCGACCGGTGTGTCCAGATCCCGCTCGGGCATCAGGCCGAGCGAATGCAGGGGCACCCGCCCCGCGCCCGCGGACAGCGCGTAGACGCCCCGGCCCGCCCGCTCCGGCCGCTGGAACACGGTGTCCTGGGCCGGCAGCCGGTCGGCGAGGACCGACAGCAACGGCGGCTTGCCCCCGCCGTTGCCGCCCGTCACCAGCAGCCGGTCCGCCGCCGGCACCTCGGCTCCTCCGGTGCGAGCGGACCCGGCACACGCACGTTCCGCAAGGACGTCGACGGCCGCGCGCTCCAGCTCCGCCGGCCGCCGGAAGGCGTCGCGCACCCGGCGGGAGATCCGGCTCCGCACGTGGCCGGCCCGGTGGCCCTGCCCTCCTCTTCCCGCTGCCGCGCCGCCCCTCTGCCGGGCGCGAGGTGATGCGCGATCCCCCACCGACTGGCGCACCCGCGTCAACTGCCCCGCATACCCGAATGTGAGCACAATTCTTTCGTCACCGGTTAAACTGGTGATAACTTCCCGCGCCTTCGACCGCTTCAACTGCTGCAACCGCTTCGACCGCACACATGTCGCTGCGGTCAGGCGCACAACCACTTCTTGATGGGAAACCGATGAGAAAGATCCTGGCCGTCCTCGCAGCCGGTGTGCCGCTCATGGCGGCGGTGTGTCTGCCGACCGCGTCGGCCGACACGCAGGGCACCGCTGCCGCCACACCTTCGCCCTGTTCATCCATGGCCGTGAAAGCCCCCGCCGGCACCGAAGTGGAATCGGTGACGGCGGTGCGCCGACCGGGCGGCACCATCGAGGGTGACGGCCTGCTGGGCGGCACGGTCAGCGGCGTTCCGGCCTTCTGCGAGGTGACGGTCACCCTCACCCACCCGGGCGACGGCGATCACGCGAGGGTGCAGACCTGGCTGCCCGAACAGCGCTGGAACGGCCGCTTCCAGGCGATCGGCGGCAGCGCCTACCGGGCCGGGGACAACGGCGTCGGTCTGGGCACCGCCGTCAAGAACGGATACGCCGTGACCACCACCGACGCCGGCGTGGGCGACGTCCTCGACACCGGCTGGGCACTGGACGGCGAGGGACGCGTCGACACCGCGCTGCTGGAGAACTTCGCCTCCCGCTCGCAGCACGAGGCGGCCGCCGTGGGCAAGGAAGTCGTCGCCTCGGTCTATGGCAAGAGCGCCGCGTACTCCTACTTCACCGGCTGTTCCACCGGTGGACGCCAGGGCTACACGGAGGCCCAGCGCCACCCCGGCGACTACGACGGCATCCTCGCCGACGCGCCCGCGATCAGCTGGGACGAGTTCGAGGTGGCCACCCTGTGGCCGCAGGTGGTCATGAACAACGAGAAGACCTACCCGGCCGACTGCGAACTGGACGCCTTCACCGCCGCCGCCGTCAAGGCGTGCGACCCGCAGGACGGCGTCAGGGACGGCTTCGTCAACGACGCCTCCCGCTGCGACTTCGACCCGCGCCGGCTGATCGGCACCAAGGTGGTGTGCCACGGCAAGGAGCTGACCATCAGCGCGGCCGACGCCGCCGTGGTCCGCAAGATCTGGGACGGCCCGCGCACCGCCACCGGCAAGAAGCTGTGGCCCGGCGTCCCGGTCGGGGCCGATCTGAAGGGCCTGGCCGCGACCTCCACGCCCGACGCCGACGGCAACGTCAAGGGCACCCCCTTCCCGGTGCCGGCCGCCTGGGTGGCGATCTGGCTGAAGAAGGACCCGTCCTTCGACGTCTCGACGATCACCTACAGCCAGTTCACCGAGCTGTTCCGGCAGTCCCGGGCCGAGTACGACGAGATCATCGGCACGGACGATCCGGACCTGTCCGCCTTCCGCGACCTTGGCGGCAAGCTCCTGACCTGGCACGGGCAGACCGACCAGTTCATTCCCACTCAGGGCACGGTCACGTACCGCCGGCAGGTCGAGCGGGAGATGGGCGGCACCGAGAAGGTCGACGACTTCTACCGGCTCTTCCTCGCCCCCGACACCGACCACTGCGGCCTCAACGGCGCGGACGGCTCGGCCGACGGACTCGCCGCCCTCGCCGCCTGGGTCGAGCGCGGCGAGGCCCCCAGGACGCTGCCCGCCACGCTGGTCGACTCCGCCGGTGAGCACGCCGACCGCAACCTGTGCGGCTACCCCCGGGTGTCCCGCTACCGGGGCCACGGCGACCCGGCCCTCGCCTCCAGCTTCCGCTGCCTCCTGCCGCCCCGACGCTGACCCGACGACGCCCCCTGACCGAGAAGACCGAACCGCCATGAGCCCCCGGACACGGCGCCCCCGACGTACGCACGCTCCTCGCCCTGAGGCTGTACCTGGGCCATGGCGCCCTCGCCCTGGCTCGGGCCACGGCGTTCGCCGGAGCCCACGAGAAACAGGACGATCCGGCGATCACGCCGGTGGCCGGCGGACTCCTGCGACGCGGCCCCCGGCTGGGCCGACAGCGGCCGATGCCGATCGCGGACGTGCTGTCGATGTGCACCACGGGCAGCGGCGTGTTCCTCCTCGCCCAGCCCGGCTTGCTGGGCTGGAGAAACCGTCAGATACGCACCCGGACCGTCCGACGGCCGCACCCCCTCCCGGCCCGCGTCCGCACGGCGCGGGCCGGGACTTCGTCAGGCGACGCGATACCGCCCCGGCAGCGAGAGCACGCCGCGGATGATGCCGGAGCCGATCCGGCCGAGTGCGTCCGCCGGGACGGCGAGTTCCAGCTCGGGGAGGCGGGACAGCAGCATGCGCAGGGCGACGGCTGTCTCCATGACGCACGCCCGGCCCGGCCACATCGAGTACGGCGGGATCGACGCCGTCGGACTGCGGGGCGTCGTGGCCGGCCGACCCCAGGGGCGACGGCGATCATCCCCGCCGCGCGGGATCCGCACCCCTGCCAACTCCACATCCCGTGCGGCGTAACGGCCCGTGGAGCGCTCGACGAAGGTGCCGTGGCGCAGGAACCCCTCCGCCGCAGGCATCAGATCCGGCCGCTCACGCAACACCCGCAGCTGCTCAGGATGTCGGAACAGGGCCGGCACGGCGCTGCCCAGCAGGTCGACGGTGCTCCTGTGGCCCACGACGACCGGACCGAGCCGTGGTCACTGGGGCGGTACTCCGGGGTCGGCGAGCAGGTCGAGGAGGAACCCGTCCCAGTTCAGGTCGTCCATCTCCGTCGCGGCCGAGGAGATCCGGTAGGTGGCGTCGAGCCATCGCGCCAGCGGGGCGGTGGGCACCTCGAAGAGCGCTTCCACCTCCCGTGACTCCAGCAGAAGCCACGAGGAGGGCTGTCCCCCGGGCAGCGTGGGCCACATGCGCACGTCGCCCGACCCGCTCATCGACGTCAGCCCCTCGTGCAGGAGCGCGCGGCCGATGTGCCACAGAAGGCCCGGTCCCCGCTCCGCCAGGAACTCGACCGTGATCACCGCGGGGAACTCCGGATCGAAGCGGAACTCCGCAGTGACAGGCAGCCGTGTGAACTCGTCGAGCATCTGGTCGAGATCCAGGAACAGCGAAGGCAGGTGCCCGGGCGCCGAGGGCGCCCGCAGTCGTGACGGGTCACGGTGCATGACAGGAGTTCCTTTCCGTGGGGCGGCGTCTGCAAGGCCCACTCTTCGCCGGAGACGGAAACCGCACATCGGTCACATGACGGTCGGATACGGCCCGTACGGCCCCCGGAGAGATGACGTAAGTCAGTCGGTATACGGGGGTCCGAGAAGGCTTCCGCAGGGAGGCGGCGTGGCACCCCCGTCGCCGGAACAGGTCCATGGCCTGCTCCACGGCCACACCGAGATCCTTTCGCCGGCGCCCTCCTCCAGGGCACACATGTGTGTGCGGGCGAGGCAGGCGAAGAGGGCAACATGTCCCGACTCCGACACGAGGACACGCGCGCGGACGAAACGAGATCAAGATTGCCCTGGACAGGGGCATGCTCAGCGAGGTGTTGTGAGGTTAGCCTCGACGGCATTGACGGCAAACGGCCTGAGGACCAACATGCACGTGCACCTGAATCCCCCACTGGAGCCTGGTAACGCGCCCCGGCATGCCGCTGCCATCGTCGCCACCGCGGCCGACATCAGCGGCGCGGAACTGGATTACAGCCTTGAGAGCATCGCTCTGGTGGAGGACATCGTGGACGGCTTCCGGGCCGAAGGTGTCACGGGCGAGGACATGGCCGAATCCCTCATCGGCTTCGGCTGCTACGTCGGTGAGATCCTCGCCCGCCGTGCCGGGGGGACCTGGCGCCACACCACGGCCGACCACCCGGCCACGGTCTCCCTGGTGGTGGAACTGCCCGACGCACGGGAGTCCTGTCCCATCGACTGGGTCTTCCACCGCCTGAAGTTCGGCGCGGAGATCAGCATCCGCGCCCTCTGCGAGGAGGCCGGCGCGAGCCGGACGTGAGCACGCCCACGGCGCACCCGCCGAGGACCGGCGCCGAGACCGCGTCCGACGGGGGAGAGGCGGACGGGCGGCGATGACCTGCCGGCCCGGTCGCCGTCAGGGCGACCGGTGGCTGCCCAGCGCGTCGGCAAGCTGCGCGCGTGCTGTCACACCCAGCCGGGGGAAGACGCGATAGAGGTGCGCCTCGACGGCCCGCGGCGAGAGAGCGAGCCGCTCTCCGATCTCACCGTTCGACAGTCCACGGCTCGCGAGTCCGGCGATGCGCAGCTCCTGGACGCTCAGCAGGCCACGGGCCACCACGGCCCCGGACACGCCGCCTCCCGGTCGCTCCCCGGAAGCCCGCTGCTCCGCGGCCGTCCGCGCCTCGGCGCCCGGCACCGGCCCCTCGCTGACGGGCTCGATGAACGACCGTGTGTGCCGCCCCGACCGGCCGGCGGGATGAGAGGAGATCCTGGCCTGCACGTTCATCGACGACCCCTGTTCCACGGCGAACGATCCCACCGGATCCGGGAGCGCTCTCGAACTGCTCCCATTCCACCGCCGCGCCGCCCTCCGAACCAGGCAGTTCACATGCAGCTTGCGCCCCGGCGGGGCGGCGGTGCCGCAGCGCCCGGTCTGCGAGCGGCTCACCGCCCGCCGGCGACCCCTTCCGCCCGCACGCGCATCGCCGTGGCACGCGGGCTGTCGATCGTGCTCAGCAGCTCGGCCGCACGCGTCCAGCTCGCTCGCGCCTGCTCGGCGTCCCCCCGCTCCAGGTGGGCCGCCGCGAGATGGTCGAGCACCTCGGCCTGGTTGTAGGCGTCCACCGCTTCCCCGTACAGCCGCAGCGACTGCCGGTAGTCCGCGATAGCGGTGTCGAGTTCGCCCAGGCGCTGCCGGGCGTAGCCGATGCTGTCCCAGGCAGCCGCTTCGATACGGAGGTTCCCGGACCTCCGCAGCAGGGGGAGGGCCTGCGTGCACATGTCGATCGCCTCCCGGTACCGGCCGAGCAGGGCCAGGTACCAGCCCACAGCGTTGAGTTCGCGGGCCGAGGAGGCGTCGTCGCCGAGTTCCTGATAGAGCGCCAGTGCCCTGCGGGCGTGGTGCAGGGCATCGGCGGGACGCCGCTGGCGGCCACGCACCCAGCCGACGCTCCGCTCGGCGGCGGCCCGCTGCGCCGGGTCCAGCCGGTGCACTTGCCGCAGCAGCAGGGCGACCTGCTCGTCCGCCTCGTCGAGCTGACCCGTCTCGGCCAGCGCACGGGCGAGACTGGCCGAGTTCCGGGCGACGGCGGCCGGGTCGTCGAGCTGCAGAGCGGCGGCGAGGCCGATTCGCTTGGTCTCGATCTCCTCGGCCCAGCGGCCCATGACCGAGTAGTAACTCACCCAGTCATGCGTGAGGTTCATACGAAAGCGCAGGAGTCGTGCGTCGTGCAGGGTGCGCAGCGCGGCTCGCACGGTCCGCTCCTCCTGATGGAACCACTCCAGCGCCTCCTCCCGGTTGTCGATCGCGGCCAGGACGACTCCCGGGACCGGCAGACCGATCGACTCCGACGTGATCCGCACCAGGAACTGATTGGCCCTGAAGGCGTTGTGACGCAGATAGTCCAGCAGCCGTGTCTCGGCGCCGAAGCGGTCGTCGTCCTCCCGCTCGGCGAGTTCCCCGGCGTACGCCCGCACGAGGTCGTGCAGTACGTACTGGCCGTCGGCGTCACGCGACAGCAGGTTGGCCGAGACCAACTCCCGCAGGTGCCTGCGGGCCTCGGCCATCCCGACGCCCGCGAGCGAGGCGGCGGCCTGTGCGGAAGCGGCCGATCCCGGATGGAGGGCCAGATACCGGAAGAACCGCGCCGTGCCGGGCGTGAGCGTCCGGTACGACCACGAGAACACGGCACGCAGGTCCACCCGGTCGCCGGGCGACAGCGCGTCCAGCCGCGGCCGGGCCTCGCGCAGCTCCCGTACGCCCAGCCGGAGCGAGACCCGCGGGGACGCGCACAGTTGCGCGCTCACGATGGCGACCGCGAGCGGCAGACACCCGCACAACTCCACCAGTTCCGCGGCCGCTTCCGGCTCCGCCCGGCAGCGCTCCTCGCCGATCCGCGCGGCCAGCGCAGTGAGCGCCTCCTCCCGCGTCCACACGTCCAGGGCGACCAGGCAGGCACCCTCGGCCACCGCCAGTGCGGACAGCTGATCGCGAGAGGTGATGATGGTCAGGCACCCCGGGGAGGCCGGCAACAGCGGTCTGACCTGCTCCGCGTCCCGCGCATTGTCCAGCACGACGATCAGCCGCCTCGACGCCGTCCGTTCCCGGAACAGAGCACGGCGCCGGTCCAGCCCGCGAGGTATGTCCCTGCTGGACACCCCGAGTGCGCCGAGAAACCCACCAAGGGCCTCAGCCGGATCCAGCGGCTGCCCCGACTCCTCGAAGCCGCGGAGGTTCACATACAGCTGCCCGTCCGGGAAACGCTCCGCCACCTGGTGCGCCCAGTGCACCGCCAGCGTGGTCTTGCCGACCCCCGCCATGCCGCCGATGGCGGAGATGACGACATGCCCTCCGTGGGCGGGCACTTCACGTGTGAGCTCGTGCAGGACCTCCAGGACGGTGCCGCGCCCGCGGAAGGTCCTGAGAGCGGGCGGCAGGTGGCGCGGAACCTGCTCAGTGCGCCTGCGTGCCGCCTCGACAAGACGCCGCCGCTCATCCTCGTCCAGCCCCAGGGCGTCCATCAACTCGCCCAGCGTCGCCTGCCGGGGCAGGCTCTGCCCCCGCTCCATGTCGCTGATGGCCCGGACACTCACGCCCGACGCCCCGGCCAGACCCTCCAGCGTCAGCAGCGCTCGCTGGCGCGCCTCCCGCAGCAGCCGCCCGAACGTTGTCCTGCCCATCCCCACCCCCGGGGCCACGCCCCGGGCCTGCTTCCCCGGACGTCGCCACTGCTCAAGAACGCCGCGTGAACGTATCCGCTCTGGAATGCCCATTAAAGCAAAGCGGTGTGCGTATGGAGGCGGTGCCGCTCAGCCACCTCCGTCACCTGCTTGACTGGTAACGAAAGTGCGGGCAATACTGCAACACGTGTGAACACGTCGCCGATTCGGCAGATGCCTGCACACATGTCTCAGTCAGGGCCCGTTCCCCGCCCGCTTGTCGGCCCCCCATCACCGAGCCAAGGAGTTCCACCCATGAACCCGCCCGAGGACACCGCCCCCACGACCCCAGGCCGTCGCCGTTTCCTGGGCCTTGCCGCGGGCGCCGTCGCCGCCACGCACCTCGGCACAGCGGGCCGGGCACAGGCGGAGGGACAGCTCGGCATGCCGGCCCAGGCACAGGCGGCGGGAGGCCGGGCGTTGGCGAACCCCACGCCGGCGGCAGGCTCCCCGCCCGGCTCCACCCCGCCGCCCCCGGGAGTCCGTCGCTTTCGCATCAGGGTTCCGCAGCGCGAGGTCAGCGACCTCCGGCGGAGACTGCGGGCGATCCGCTGGCCGGAGCGTGAGACGGTCGCCGACCGCTCCCAGGGCGCCCAACTGGCGAAGGTCCGCCCGCTGGTCGAGTACTGGGCGACCGGCTACGACTGGCGCAAGGTCGAGGCCACGCTCAACGCGCTGCCGCAGTTCATCACCGAGATCGACGGGGTGGACATCCAGTTCGCCCACATCCGCTCGCCACACCCCGACGCCCTGCCGATGCTCATGACGCACGGCTGGCCGGGCTCGATCATCGAGCTCCTGAAGGTGATCGACCCGCTCACGAACCCGACGGCCCACGGCGGGCGCGCCGAGGACGCCTTCCATCTCGTCCTGCCGACACTGCCGGGCCACGGCTTCTCCGGCAAGCCGACGTCGACGGGATGGAACCCGGCCCGCATGGCGACCGCCCTCCACCGGCTCATGCTGCGGCTCGGGTACGAGCGGTACGTCTCGCAGGGCGGCGACCACGGGTCGATCATCGCCCAGATCCAGGCCGCACAGCGGCTGGAGGGGCTGCTCGGCATCCACGTGAACATGCCGGGCACGGTCCCGCAGGACGTCCTGCGCCACCTGCGCAACTTCGATGCCGCACCCGCGGGTCTGTCCGTGCGCGAGAAGGTCGCCTACGACCGGCTGCTGCACTTCTACCGTGACGGTTTCGGCTATGCGGCGATGATGAACGAGAGCCCGCAGACCATCGGTTACGCCCTCGCCGACTCGCCCCTCGCGATGGCGGCGTACTACTACGACAAGATCGCGGAGTGGACGGACTCCGGCGGCGAGCCCGAGAAGGTCCTCACGTACGACGAGATGCTCGACGCCATCTCGCTGTACTGGCTGACCAACACAGGGGCATCGTCCTCCCGCCTGTACTGGGAGGGCACCCGGGCAGGCGGCGGCCCTTTCAACGCGTTCGACATCCCCGACGTCCCCGTGGCCGTCACCGTGTTCCCCCGGGAGATCTATCCCGCGCCGCGGAGCTGGGGAGAGCGGGCCTACGGCAACCTCATCCACTGGAACGAGGTCGACAAAGGAGGCCACTTCGCCGCCTGGGAACAGCCGCACCTGCTCTCCGAGGAACTGCGGACGGCCTTCAGGCCGCTGAGGGGCTGACCCCGGCACAGGAATACAGGGCGAAGCCGCCGACTGTCTCCCCTGCACGCCCGCAGACGCACACGTTTCTCCCGATGCGGGCCGATCACCGAATTCCTCGACCGAACCCGGCAGACTCCTGAAGGACCGATGACCATGATCGACCGACGTTCACTTCTCCGTACCGGCACCGCGGCGGCAGCCGGCGCGCTCGGCGCTGCCTCGCTGTCCTCACCCGCCGAGGCCGCGGAGCCCGCCTCGCGCACCGGCGGTCACCCTGCCGACCCCGACCCCACGGCGGGTGTCACGCGTACCCTCCTCCAGGAGCACCCCTCACCCGCCGCGGGCTGGGAGGCGGTGCAGACGCTCGTGCAGATCCCCCGGCACAAGGAGTCGGGCCGGCACAGCCACCCCGGCATCGAGGTCGGCTACATCATCCGCGGAGACGTCCTGATGGTGTTCGACGACCGGCCGCCCCTCCGGCTGCGCACCGGAGACCCCTTCTTCATCCCGAACGGTGTCATCCACAACGCCCGCAACGTCGGCACCGTCACGACGATGATGCTCTCCACCTACGTCGTCGACGAGACGAAGCCCCTCGTGACGACTTACCCGTAACACCCGGTGGGGCGTGAACGCCCCCTCTCGAAGCCCTGCGACAGGCACAGCCGCCGACACCTGCCCCACCTCGAACAACTCGGTGACCTGTTCCGCCTGACGCAGCCATCCACAACCCCAAGAAACAGGAGCGAAGTACTCATGAACCCGATGAAGAAGATCATGGCCAGCGCCGGCACGGCGCTCGCGGCGGGCTTGCTGGCCGCCTCCGTCGCCGCGCCTGCCGCGGCAGCACCGGCGACGAGCACCATCCGGCTGTGCACCCAGTACAACCTCGGCGGCCAGTGCACCTACGAGTACTCCCCGGTACCCAACATGACCTACGCGTCCGAGGGGAACTTCCAGGACCAGATTTCTTCCATCGCGAACTACTCGGGAAGCACCTGGTGCTTCTGGACCGACAACAACTACCAAGGGATCCAGGGTGTCTTCCAGAACAACTACACCTGGAACACCCTGAGCTACCCCTACAACGACTCGATCTCGTCCGGAAAGCCCTGCTGACCTGACCAGGAGCCCAGAAGAAGCAGGCACATCCCTCGACGAGAGTGGGGAACTGTGAAATTACCGTTCCGTCCTGCGCCGACGCGTGCCGCCTTGCTCGCCGCGTCCATCATCTGTGTCACCGGATGCAGCGCACAGGAGCACAAAGACGGGGCAGGAGATTCCGCAAGGCCCGCCCTTCAGGCCTTGCTCACACACAACCTGCACACGTTGCTCGCGCAGGACGGCACGGTACAGGACGCTCACGGCCCGGCCCTGCCGGGCACGACGTCGTCGGCTTCCGCCATCCTCACCTTCAAGAACGAGTACGGCGACGCGCGCGTGCAGGTCGCCGTCAGCCGCCTGCCGGTACCGGTCTCCCCGCTGAACACCGCTTGCCCGGACAGGGCTTTGCACCCCTACAGCAGATGCACGACACGGGAACATCAGGGCGCGACCCTGACACTCGACAGCTCACCGGCCGACGAGTCCCGCCCGCTCGCTGCCCAACGCCGGACCGCCGCCCTCACCTTCCCGGACGGCCGACAGGTCGTGCTGTCCGAATCGGCGCTCGGACAGAACACCGGTGCCGCCGCACCCCGTTCACCCCTGCCGCTCACACTGCAAAAGCTCACGGAGATCGCGGGATCGCCCACCTGGCGGCCACTCCTGGCAGCACTCCCCGAACCACCGCACCAGCAGTCCGCGTTGCAGGTCGACCAGACAGTGCCCGCCCACCGCATCACCGGCATCGCCACGCGATCGCTGCCCCGGACGATGCGTGTGGCCGACCAGGGCGGCCTGCCCGGCTACGGCCACCTCACCGTGGACGACGGGCACGGGAAGTGCCTGGTCACCGTGACGGTCCAGCGGTGGAAACCGCGTGACGCGACCATCCGGCGCGTCTTCGAACGGGCGGAACAACTGCCCGACGGCACACGGATCATGACCAGCCGCAGCACGGCGGCACACGGCGGACGGGGCGCGGTGGAGTGGCGAGTGGACACCCTGAGCCGTGACGGCCTGCGAGTGGTCGTCAACGAACTGAACACCAGCGCCTACAGACTGCCCGCCACCCGCACCACACCGGCACTGACCGTGCGACAGCTCACCGACATCGCACGCAGCGGGTCCTGGCGCACAGCAACCGACGCCCCTTCCTGAGCGCGTGCGAAGTTCTCGCCGGGTGAAGCCTGTCTCTCCCCGGGGCGGGCGAGCGGCGGAAGGCGGACGAGCACCCGGCACCGGCCGGGTGCTCGTCCACCACATCATCATCCAACTCGACGGGAGTTCCCTCATGTTCCAGACCGAGGTCACCTTCGACAGCGCCGGTATCGAGATCGCCGCACACCTCTACGCCCCGAGAGATCCGTCACCGGGCCCGCGTCCGGCGCTGGTGGTCGGTCACCCCGGCACAGGGGTCAAGGAGCAGACCTCCGGCACCTACGCGCGACTGATGGCCGAGCACGGCTTCCTCACCCTCGCCTTCGACGCCGCCTGTCAGGGCGCCTCCGGCGGCCTGCCCCGAGGGCTGGAGGACCCCGCCCAGCGAGTGGAGGACTTCAAGGCCGCCGTCTCCTATCTCACCACCCGCCCCGAAGCCGATGCCGACCGCATCGGCCTGCTGGGCATCTGCGCCTCCGGTGGCTACGCTCTGGCCGCCACCGGCGGAGACCACCGCGTCAAGGCTGTTGCCACCGTGTGTACGGCCGATCCCTCACGCCAGTTCCGGCTCGGCGCTGACGGCACCCAGGATCCGGCTGTCTTCCAGACCCTGCTGAACGCCGCCGCGCAGGCCCGCACCCGCGCCGCCCGCGGTGAGGACCCCGGTGTGATGACCATGTTCCCCGAGACGGCCGAACAAGCCGGTGCGCTCGGCGGCGAACACGGCGCCGAGGGCTTCGAGTACTACCGCACCCCGCGGGGCGAGCACGAGCGATCCGCGAAGTTCCTCGCCTGGCAGAGCATCGACAAACTCGCGTTCTACGACGCGTTCTTCGCTGTCCCGCTGATCGGAGACCGACCCATCCTCCAGATCATCGGCGAACGCGCCGTCACCTCCTGGATGGCCGTCGAGGCCCACCAGCGTGCCACGGGCCCCAGCGAACTCCACTGGATCAAGGGCGCCAGCCACGTCGACCTCTACGACAAGCGCGAGTACATCGACCCTGCGGTGGACAAACTCACCGACTACTTCACCACGCACCTGGGCCGTTCCCTCTGAGAGGGCGCCGAGGTTGTTGTCGCCATGATCTGGGACGAGCACGAAGCCGCCTGGCAGGGCCACATGGCCACCGTCGAGGCCTACCAGGCCGAACACGGCCACCTCGCCCTCCCTGCCCAGGCCCCGGGTGGCCAGTTCCTCGCCGACCAGCGGTCCCGGGCCCGCAAGGGCCGCCTCACCCCCGGCCGCGCAGCCCAGCTGGACGCCCTCGACGCCCACTGGCGTCTGCCGCACGGTGCCGACTGGCACCGCAAGTACCACGCCCTGCGCCGCCACATCGAAGCCGGACACAACCCCGCTGCCCTCACCCGTGACACTGTGATCGGCGAGGTGAAAGCGGGCAGTTGGCTGCACCGCCAGCTCGTCACCTGGAACCGGCTCGAGCCCGCCCAGCGGGACCTGCTCACTCGGATCGGTCTCACCCCGGGTCACGTCACACTCGACGGTCCGCAGACTCCCTCGGCGACGCCCGCTGGGCGGCGGCGTTCCTTCGCCCGGACCGTGCAGATCCTCTCTCTTCCTCGAGCGGTGGCAGCGCACGCCCGGCGCCCGCGAGTGGATCGAGGTCGACGGCGAACGCGTCATGATCGGCCCTTGGCTCGCCAAGACCCGCACCAAGCTGAACAACGGGCAACTGGCGCCCGGCCAGGAGCAGATGCTGGCCCAGGTGCTCGCCGAACACGGCCTCGATGCCGCCTCCACGTCTGCGCCCGTCGCTTGGGCCGAGGACGGCTGAGGTCCCGCCGAACGAACCCGCGCTGCGGGAATGTGCACCGCTGGCTGCCTGCCCGCATCCTCACGTCTGCCGGGACCTCGGCCACTTTCTGGCGGCTGGCCCCGCAGGCTCACGCCCGCCCGGGTCCGCAGGGGTTCAGAAACCTGTGTGCGACGGCCGGCTCCCCGGCCGGTGCGCCGAAACCTTCCCGCCCGGGTCCCGGCCGGCCTCCCGGTTCGAAGAACCAGCGACCAGCCCCCGCCACGAGGTCGGGCGAGTCCTCGCCACCGGCGAGGCATACGCTCGGCCAGCCCACCACAAGGAGGGCACCAAGCCCCGACACGAGATTCAGAACGCGTAGGAGGAGCACGAGCCGGCACCGAACGAGGCATGGCATGAACGAGGCCCAGGACGCCAACCCTGTCGTTGAACAGGTCTTCCTCGCCCAACGCGACCACGCCCAACTGCGGCAGCCTGCGTCTGGCACTCGCTTTTGTGATCGGTGCCGCCTTCCGTATGGTGGTCGGCTCCGACCTTGCCGTGGCTCAGCGTGAACAGCTGTGGTCATCCACCGCAGCGTACGACTCTCCGCTGACGCCAGCCGTCGATGAGCACACCGGCCTCGGCGAAACGATCTGCTCGTGTACTGACCGGGCGCCGTGATCGGTATGCATGATGGCGCCGGCTAGGCTGCCGCGGCACCGCTCGGTGGCATCCGGCTCCGCCGCAGTCTGCCCGGCAGCTCCTCCGGACAGCGCAACCTTTTCGAGCTCTATCACCGAGATTCTCGGACCCGCCGTCTACGACCTCCCGGAATTCCTGCCCGAGGTGTGGCTCCACTGGGACCACAAAACCGTGCGCGAGCGGGGCCCCGAGGCGTTACTGCGCTCCCGCATGGATTTCCCGCTCCTCCTGCCCCAGGAGCAGCGCATCGTTTTCGAGGTCGACGCGTCCCAGCACCTGGACGACGCGCTGCGGCACTACGGACTCACTCTCAACACCGCTTGACCTGACAGGCACAGGCGTCACATGGGGGCCGGCCGGCTCCCAGAGGGTCGCCCGTCGTCGCCCGTCCCGGTCAGCGCCCGGGGTGCAGGCCGAGCCAACCCGGGGAGGGAGCTCCCGTCACCTCGCCGACGTACAGGGTGAGCTGCTGCCTGAAGCGCTCGACGAGGCCCCGGTCCGCCATGAAGGTCTCGAAGCCGTCGAGGTGGGCGTTGTGGTACTCCCAGATGGGGCGGTAGCCCTCGTGGGGCTGGACGTCCGTGCGCACCGACCACATGTAGAAGTCGGACTGCGTCTGCTTCGACAGCCACCAGTTCAGGTACAGCTTCGCGGCGGCGGGATGCTTCGCGTGCCTGAAGATTGCGGCGCGCTGGGCCCAGGCCATGAACGGATCGTGTTTCGGGACGACGAAGCGGGTCTTCACACCTGCCGCCGGGGTCAGCATGCCGTCCGTGCCCAGTGCGACGGCCGCGGTGCCCGCCTCGACCCGGTCCGCGGGCTCCTGCGTACCGCGCACCCAGGCCACGTCCTGGGCGACGAACCGCCGCAGCCATTCCCAGCCGTACTCGTCGACGATGAGGTTGTACAGGTACAGCACCGCGTCGTCGTCGTTCGGGTACGTCGAGACGATCTTCCCCTTCCAGCGCGGGTCGAGGAGGTCCCGGACCGAGGCAGGTGCCGTGCCGCCCGCCTTGTCGACGTTGTAGATGGTGGAGAAGGCGTCGACGAAGATGCCGGTCCATGCTCCGTCGGGGTCCTTGAAGGCGGGGTGGACGCGGGAGAAGCCGGCCGGCTTGTAGGGGAGCAGGGCGCCCTCGTGCTTCCAGCGGGGGAAGTCCTGCAGGGTCTGCAGTTGCACGACGTCCGGGACGAGGGTGCCGGTGGCGAGCTGGTTGTCGATGCGGGCGTCGTGGAACTTGCTGTAGTCCACCACGATGTTGAGCGTGATGCCGGGGAACGCCTTCTCGAAGGCGGCCTTGTTGCCGTCCTGCTGGGTGGCGGTGTCGCCGCCGGCGTAGACGGTGAGGGTGCCGCCCTCCCTCATCGCCTCGCGGTACAGCTGATTCAGGCTCTTGGTCTCCTCACCGGACCTCGCGGCGTGTGCCGTTCCGGCGCCCAGTGCGATCCCGGCGGCCGTGAGCGAACCCGCGGCGAGTACCTGGCGTCGTCCGACTGGCATGGAGGGTCCCCTTTGGTGCGGTGCTGCAGTGCGATGGACGAGAGCGAAGATACCTTCCGATGCAGCATTACTTCAAACTTCAAACTGGGCACAGGGCTGATTCTTGTGGAGATTTTTCGTGCGGCGAGCGTCAGAGATTGCTGTACTGTCAGCTATATGGGTGAACTGCTGCACAACCACACGGTCGTCCTGTACGGCGACATCCTGCGGCTGACGGACGCGATCGGCGGACGGGCCGAGCGCACCATCCGCGAGGCTGCCGGACTGGGCGGTTCCGAGTTCGAAGTGCTCCTGCGCCTGGCCCGTCACCCGGAGAACCGGACCACGAGCGCTCGCCTGGCCGAGGACCTGTCGTTCACCTCGGGCGGGCTGACCCGGCTGATCGCCCGCATGGAGGAAGCCGGGCTGCTCGCCCGCCACCCCCACCCCGACGACCGCCGGGCCGCGCTCCTGGAAGCCACCGCGAAAGGCCGTGAGCTGCTGGAGCGGGCCCTCGCCGTGCACGTCCCGCAGCTGACCGCCGACCTCGTGGAGCCGCTCACCCTGGTCGAGCGGCTGATGCTGCGCGAGCTGGTGACCAAGCTGCTGGCCCACTCCGCGCGCGGCACGGTGCAAGGGCCCGCACGGCCGTAACCCGGGCGTGCCTGGCCGACCGCGATTGTCAGGCCCAGGCCGGTGCCGTCCCCCGGCACGGTGGTACGGAACCGCTGAGAGCCGGAGGCGTGCAGGACGGCGCCATCGTCCTCCGCGACGATCACCGTGGCCTCGGCGACCACCGAGGAGACCAGGGCGGCACCTGGCCGTTGGGCGACGTGAGCGAGTCGTGCGGGGAGGTTGTGGAAGGTCCGTTCTCTTCCGAGCGCAGGGGCCGGAGGCCGAGGCCACGGATCAGGTGAGCTCGCGCTTGACGACCTTGCCGGTCGAGGTCGGCGGGAGCGCGTCGACGAACTGCACGAGGCATGGGTACTTGTAGCCCGCGAACTGCGCCTTGCTCCAGGTGATGAACTCGTTCTCGCTGGTGGGGTCGCCGGGCTTCTTGACGACGACCGCCTTGATCTCCTCGCCGTGCGACTCGTGCGGGACGCCGATGACCGCGACCATGGAGACGGCCGGGTGCTGCATGAGCACCTCCTCTGGCTCGCGGGGGGACGCGTTGAACCCGCCGCGGATGATCATGTCCTTGGAGCGATCGACGATGTAGTAATAGCCGTCCTCGTCCTCGCGTCCGAGGTCGCCGGAGCGGAACCAGCCGTCCCTGATGGCCTCGGCGGTCGCCTCCGGCCGGTTGTAGTAACCCTTCATCACGTTGTGACCCTTGACCGCGATCTCGCCGATTTGGCCGGGCGTGTCCTTGGCGTCGGACCAGTCGTCCTTGATCAGCTTCATCTGGACGCCCGGGATCGGGACGCCGACCGACCCGACCCGGGGCTCCTCGCCGTGCGGCGAAAAGGAGGCGATGGGCGAGGTCTCCGAGAGCCCGTAGCCTTCGAGGATCGTCACGCCGAAGCGCTGCTGGAAGTGCTGGTGGATCTTGCCCGGCAGTGCCGACCCGCCGGCGACCGCCACCCGCAGGTTTGCCGCCAGGGCTGCGACGTCGGCAGTCTCGTCCAGCGCGCCCAGCAGGCCCCAGTACATCGTCGGGACACCGGCGAAGAACGTGACGTCATGGGCAGGCATCAGGCGAAGCGCTGCCTGTGCCTCGAAGCGAGGAAGCATGCCGAGGGCGCCGCCGAAGGCCATGGCGCCGTTCTGGATCACGGTCTGGCCGAAGGAGTGGAACAGAGGGAGGACGCACAGATAGGTGTCTGGTCGGCCCGAGTCCGAATCGAAGAGGTCGACACCCACGACCGTGTTGTCGTAGACGGTGCGGTGCCGCAGCTCCGCACCCCTGAGCCGGCCCGTGGTGTCGGACGTGTAGAGGATCACCGCCGTGTCGTCCTCGTTCGCTTCGGTCTGGGGGAGCGTCGCCAACTGCCCGGCGACGGCGTCGGCGAAGCGCTCGACCTCCGGTCCCACTCCGGATGGCGAGTCGTTGTCGATGAGGAGGAAGCTGGTGCACGCCGGAGCTGCGGCGAAGCCATCATGGGCCGTCTTCCCGGTCGGGAGTTCAGCGCTGCCCTCGGAGGCGAAGTGCGCCTTCGCCTCCGAGTCTGTGAGGCGGTACGCCACTTCGCGCGCCTTGAGCAGCACGTTCAACGGCACGACGGTGGCGCCCGCCTTCAGGATCCCGAAGTGATGATCGTGAAGGACGGCAGGTTCGGACAGGAGAGGGTGACCTTGTCGCCCCGCATGATTCCGCGCGACACCAGCAGGTTGGCGACCTGGTTCGAGGAGGCCTCGAGCTCGGTGTACGAGAGCTGGTCCCCCCGTGGACGATGGTGGTGCGCTCGGGGTAGCGGTCGGCAATCGTGGCAGGAGGCGGCTCGAACTGTGCACGGCGGGTTCCTCCAGGTCGGCCGCCGCCTGTAAGTGGCCAGTCATAATATTACGTTCGTAATAAGTCGGGTCGGGGTGGCGGGCTCGGCAGACTCGACCCCCGCCGAAGCTCTCGTGTTCCACGGTGGAAGTTTGACCGGCGGGATGTCTTGCCCGGAGAGGGGCATGGAGCTGTTATATTACGATCGTAAGGTAATCGGTCGTAATATAAAGTCGCGCGACTGCGGTCGCGTGCCCTACCCGTGAGGTTCAGATGAAGACAACGAGGACGAGCACGTGGATCGACGTGCCGACCCGCACGATCGACGTCGACGGAGTGCCGTTCGCCTACCGGGACCTCGGACCGGACGACGGCGTGCCCGTGGTGTTCCTGCACCACCTGATGGCCGTCCTCGACGACTGGGACCCGAGGGTCATCGACGGCATCGCTGCCCACCACCGCGTGATCGCGTTCGACAACCGGGGAGTCGGCGCATCCGGCGGATCCGTGCCGGACACGGTCGAGGAGATGGGTCGGGACGCCGTCGCCTTCATCAGGGCGATGGGGCTGGAGAAGGTCGACCTGCTGGGGTTCTCGCTGGGTGGTGGAGTCGCGCAGATGGTCACCCTGCAGGCACCGGAGCTGGTGCGCCGGGTGCTTCTCGCGGGAACCGGTCCTCGCGGCGCCGGGGATCTCGACGCGATGACGAAGATCGTGGCCAGCGCGTACGCGAAGGCCGCGCTCACCCTCAGTGACGCCAGGGCCTTCCTGTTCTTCCCCCGCAATTCGGCGGGCAAGCAGGCGGCGAGAGACTACTTCGTGCGTCTAAAGGAGCGCACCCAGGGTCGGGACAGGAAGATTTCGCTCCAGGCCCGGCGTGCGCAGGTGCAGGCCATCCGAGCGGCCGGCCTGCACGAACCCGACGACCTCTCGGTCATCACCCAGCCGGTCTTCATCGCCAACGGTGACCACGACCTGATGGTCGCGAGCAGCCACTCGGCCGACATGGCCCGCCGGATCCCGAACTCGCGCCTGACCATCTACCCGAACTCAGGGCACGGTGCCGTCTTCCAGCACCACCGCGAGTTCGTCGCCGAGGCTCTCGGGTTCCTCGGGGAGTGAGCGCGAGGGCACCTCGATCGTGGGGAAGGTCCCCCTGGTCACAGGTGGCGCCCGGGGCCTGGGAGCCGCAACGGCGAGAGCGCTGAGCGCTGCGGGCGCTCGCGTGTCCGTGCTGGACCGAGAGCACCCGGATCCCGCCGAGAGCTTCGACGAGCGAGTCAGCCCTCTGGTGGGGGACGTCACGGACCTGGACGGCATGACCCAGGCCGTCGAGGCCACCGGCCGAGACGCCGGTCGTCTGGACATCGTGATCGTCAACGCCGGCGTTGACGCCCGCGGCGCCACCGTGCGGGTGTCGGCACCTGCGACGGTCCACCGGCTCTTCGACGTGAACGTGGGGGGCGCGTTCAACACCGTCCGCGCCGCCCTGCCCGCCCTCATCGAGAGCCGGGGTCGACTCGTGCTGTTTTCCTCGGTGTTCGCCTTCGTCAACGGAGACGGCGCCATCCCCTACGCGATGAACAAGGCTGGCGTCAGGCGTGGGAGCACGGCGGACCACCTGCCCTGCTCCTCGGGCGTCGGCTGCGACTGTCCGCCCGCATCGTTACTGACGTTGTCACCGTGGTGTCGTCAAGGTGAGGCCGGTTTCGGCGAGACAACCGTCGATGAGGTCGCTGCGGTACTGGATCTGACGGAGTCCGTGCCGAAGCGCCTGGATGAGGTGGTCGGGGTCGGTGAATGCGGTGTTGACCTGGCTGCTGCGTCGCAGCAGCGACCAGATGCCCTCGACGGGATTGAGGTCCGGTGCGTAGGCCGGCAGGAAGTAGTAGCGGATCCAGTCGTGGGTGTCGATGAACTCCCGAAGCCGGCGGTCTTTGTGCACGTTCAGGTTGTCCCACACGAGCACGATGGGTGTGCCGAGCTGCTGGTGGGCACCGATGATGAGGTCGCGGTGGTCAGTCCGGGTGAAACTGCGTCTGCCGCCGCGCTTGTGATCGAGATGCCGCTTGGGCCGGTAGACCAGCCGTGCGCGTTCCCCGGCTTTCAGCAGGCCAGAGCGGCGATGGAGAAGCGGCGCTGGGAGCGTCCCCGCACCCGGATGACGGGTGTGTGCCCGCGCCGGGCCCAGGTCCGTGCGGTGGGCGGCGTCATCGAGAATCCGGCTTCGTCCTCGAAGCACAGCCAGGCGTCGAGCGCCGCCACGGACCTTCCACCTGCGGCCAGGTCTCCTTCACCCAGCCCGCCACGGCCTCCTCGTCGCGCTCGACCGCTCGGCGGGCCGGGACCTGGTGGCTGAAGCCGCGCCGGTGCAGCATCCGCGCGATCGCCGACAGCGTCAGGCTCTTGTGGAACCGGCGCCCGATCAGCGTCCTGATCCGCGTCGGAGTCCAGGGCTGGTCCGGCCAGCGGTGTGCGACCGGTCCCTTGGCGAGTTCCTGCTCGGGCACGGCGAAGAGGGCCTCACTCAGCCTGGGCTGCGAGACAGGCCCGGCAGACCGCAGCCCTTCGGTGCCGACGCCGAGCCAGGCCCGGCGCCGGCGTTGCACCGAGCGCACACTCACCCGTAAGTCCTTGGCGACCTCGGCGTTGGACTCGCCGGCAGCGAATCGCGCCGCGGCCTCCAGCCGGATCCGCTCGCGAAACACCTGCCGTTCAGGTGTCAGCCCACCACCCTGCGGATACCTCACACAACCGTCATACCGCGACGATCACACATCGTCAGCCCCCAACGGCAACATGCCGCAAAGGTCAGTGACCAGCACACCAAACGCGCCCGCAAGCTGATCGGCTACACCATCACGCGGGACACGACCCACCTCCCAGGGTGGGCTGCCGAGCCGGGACGGTGAGGCGGCTTCGGCGCGTGAGCGCATCCTGCGCGTCTTCGATGAGTTGGCCGCGCGGTCGTCCTCGGCCGACTTCTGGGGCTGTCCGTATCTCGCCGTGCAGGTCGAACTCAAGGACCCGGAACATCCCGCCGGCCGCGTCGCGCGGACCGTGAAGCAGGGGCTTACCGACTTCTTCCGTGCCGAGGCGGTCCGGGGGCACGCCCGTAATCCAGGGCTGTTGGCCCGGCAGTTGACGCTGCTCTACGACGGAGCGAGCGCTCGCGCAGGCATCAAGGCCGACGACCTGTCCAACCTGATCACGCCGACCGTCGTCACGCTCCTGAACGCGGCCGGGCTGGAGTGAAGGGCCGGCCTTGGCGCCGGCGAGCAGGTCCGGGCGGGGCGGCATGGGCACTCGATCTCGGGTTTCAGCTCCGCCTTGCCCACATAGAAGTATGGTCGTAATCTAAAGGTGGGGGTGATCCATGAAAAGGGCGCCCCGGATCTCAAGCGAAGGGGAATGGACGTGACCGGAACAGCAGGGGAGACCGAGAAGCTCGGGAACAGTACGTGGCAGACCGTTCCGACACGGATGATCTCCGCGGGCGGAGTCGATTTCGCCTATCGGGAGCTGGGGTCCGGCGGTACGCCGGTGGTGTTCCTCACTCATTTGGCCGCGGTTCTGGACAACTGGGATCCGCGGGTCATCGACGGTATTGCCGCCAGTCGGCGGGTGATCACGTTCGGCAATCGAGGCATCGGTGCTTCGACGGGCAAGACTCCCACCACGGTCGAGGAGATGGCCGAGGATGCCGTCACTTTCATTCGTGCGCTCGGGCTCGAAGAGGTGGACCTGATCGGATTCTCGCTCGGGGGCATGGTCGCGCAGGCCGTCGTCGAGAAGCATCCCGGGCTGGTACGGCGGCTGATCCTCGCGGGGACGAGTCCGGCCGGCGGAACCGGCCTCGACAAGGTCGCGCGGCTCACGTTCTACGACATCTTCCGGGGGGCTTTCACCCGCCAGGACCCGAAGCAGTTCATGTTCTTTCCGCGCTCGTCGGCGGGGAAGCGTGCGGGCAAGGCATTTCTGGCCCGGCTCGGTGAACGGAAGGTCGACCGGGACAAGGAGATTTCCGTACCGTCCTTCAGGGCACAGCTGAAGGCGATCAAGCGGTGGGGCAAGCGGCCGGCGGCCGACCTTTCCGTTGTGCGTCAGCCGGTGCTCGCGATCAATGGAGACGCCGACCGCATCGTTCCCAGCCGGAACACCGAGGAGCTCGGGCGGCGTTTGCCGGACTGCGAGGTTGTGCTTTATCCGCAGTCGGGACATGGTGCGATCTTCCAGTTCCACGAGGATTTCGTGCGGCGGGCCGTTCGTTTTCTGTCGTGACCATCGCGACCGCCTGCCCTCACTGCCCAGCGGCCCCCTGGCCCCGCAAGACCGCCGACGTACGAGCGGACCTTGCGGGCGGGGGCTTCGGGCGTCAGAGGGCTCGCTTCTCCTTGTTCTCGACGGACTTGGCACCGAAGGCGCGTCCGAGAGCGGTGACCTCGTCCTCAAGCGCCGGGATGTATTCCGGCGTACGCAGTTGCCGTTTGAGAACCGCGTCGCCCAGCGGGCTGAGGACGAGCGGGCGCAGAGCCTGCATCACCGCGAGTGAGCGCGGGACGTAGACGCGGCGCTTGCGCTTCGCGATCCCGTCGGCCAGAGCCTGCGCGCACTGCCTCGGGGAATACGTCGAGTTGAGTGGGCCGCGCAGGCGGCGGCGCGCGGCGCTGAACGCCCGGCTGGTGGCGTCGCTGTCGCGCACGAGGTCGGTGTTCAGGAACGCGGGATGGGCGCTGCCCACCCGGACGCCCGTGTGGGCCAGTTCGAGGCGCAGCGCGTTGGCCAGGTGCTCGACCGCTGCCTTGGACGCGCAGTAGGTGCCGAGTCCGGGGAACATGCTGAACGAGCCGACCGACGCGATGAGCAGTGCGTAACCGCGGCTCTCGATCAGGTGCGGCAGGCACGCGCTCACCGTGCGGATCGTGCCGTTCACGTTGACGTCGATGGTCCGGACATGGGCATTCACCGGGCCTCCGGCAAGGGTGCCCACATTGGCGATCCCGGCGTTCGGGACGACTGCGTCGATGCCGCCGAGCGCCGCGACCGTTCCTTTCACCGCGTCGTCCAGTGCCGTTTGGTCGGTGACGTCGGCGGCGAACCACACGTGGCCGGGGCCGAGCGCGTCGGCGGCGGCCTGCAAGAGGTCGGGTTCGAGGCCGACGAGCGAGAGTCTCGCACCGCGGGCGGCAAGGACCGTCGCCAGTTCGAGGCCGAGTCCGCGTGCGGCGCCCGTGACGAGCACACGCTTGCCGGCGAGGGCCATCCGCCCCGTCTTCGTTCCTGACGCCAGGGCCGTCATCGGGTCACCTCCTGCTGCGCCGTGCCGGCCGAAGGGGCGAGTTCGCGCTTGAGGATCTTGCCGGTGGATGTCATGGGCATCTGGTCCACGAACTCGACGATGCGCGGGTACTTGTAGGCGGCGAACTGTTCCCTGCCCCAGGCGACGAGTTCCGCTTCCGTCGTGGTGTCTCCCGCGTGCTTCACGACGACCGCCTTGATCTCCTCGCCGTGGCTGTCGTGGGGGATGCCGATGACGGCCGCCAGCGAGACCGCGGGGTGCCCCATGAGGACTTCTTCGAGTTCGCGTGGATAGACGTTGAAGCCACCCCGGATGATCATGTCCTTGGAGCGGTCGACGATGTAGTAGAAGCCGTCCTCGTCCCTGCGGGCCAGGTCGCCGGAGCGGAACCATCCGTCGCGGACGGCCTCCGCCGTGGCGTCGGGGCGCTTGTAGTAGCCCTTCATGACGTTGTGGCCCTTGATCGCGATCTCGCCGATCGCGTCGGGGTCGCCCTTGAGGTCGGACCCGTCGCGGTTGACGAGCTTCATCTCCACGCCGGGGATGGGTACTCCGATCGATCCGACGCGGGGTTCCTCCCCGAACCTGGCGAAGGAGGCGACCGGGGAGGTCTCCGAGAGGCCGTAGCCTTCGAGGATGGTCACGCCGAAGCGGTCCTTGAACTGCTGGTGAATTTCGCCGGGGAGCGCCGAACCGCCGGACACCGCGACGCGGAGGTTCGAGGCCAGCCGGGCGACGTCAACGCCGTCGCCCAGAGCCCCGAGAAGCCCCCAGTACATGGTCGGGACACCGCCGAAGAACGTGACGTCATGGTCCAGCATCAGCTGCAGCGTCGCCCGCGCCTCGAACCGGGGCTGGAGGACGAGCGTGCCGCCGAAGGCTATGGCACCGTTCTGGATCACGACCTGACCGAAGGCGTGGAACAGCGGCAGGACGCACAGGTACGTGTCGGGGCGCTCGGCGTCGGCCTCGAACAGATCGACGTCGGCGCGCACGTTGTCGTACACGTTCCGGTGTCTCAACTCCGCGCCCTTGGGCCGACCGGTGGTGCCGGAGGTGTAGAGGATGACCGCGGTGTCCTCGTCATCGCGCTCGACCGTCGCGAACGATCCGGACTGAGCGGCGACGGCGGGCCCGTACAGCTGATGCGGCCCGATGCCGGGCAAGGAGGATCCGTCACCGATCAGGAAGAACTCGGTGCATCCCTCGGTGTCCTCAAAGCCCTCCCGTGCCTCCTTGCCCATCGGGAGCTCCGGTGTCCCCTCGAACGCGAAGTACGCCTTCGTGTCGGAGTCGCCCAGGTGATAGGCCACCTCACGGGCCTTCAGCAGCACGTTGAGCGGCACCACGGCCGCGCCGGCCTTGAGGATCCCGAAGTAGATGACCGTGAACTGCGGCAGGTTCGGGCACGACAGCGCCACCTTGTCTCCCGGCTGCACGCCGCGCGCGACCAGCAGATTGGCCACCCGGTTCACCGCCGAGTCGAGTTCGGCGTACGTGATCCGGTCTTCACCGAAGACGATGGCCGTGCGCTCGGGAAAGCGGGCCACGGAATCGCTCAGTAGCCCGGATACGTTCCGGCTTGGAGTGTGCATCGTTGCGCTCCTGCTGCTGGGAGATGGTTGTCGTGAAGTCAGAACGTCTCGGGGTGACTTGCCTGTCGGCAGTGGTCTGTCGGGTCTCCGGGTACGGCGGGTAGGGGCTCAGCGTCGGTGCGGGCGCCCGTGGTTGGGGGATCGTGATCAGCCGCCGCGCTTGGAGCGGAAGGAGGTGCTTCCGTTTCGCCGCACCATCGCGATGGTCGTGGCGAGCGCGCCGCGGCTCAGATCGGGGTGCTTGCCGCTGCCGAGGCGGTGTATCTGGTCGGTGTGCCAGCTCAGGTCCAGCACGCCGTCGAGTGCCTTGAGGTCGGTGACCCGGCTCAGCAGGCTCCTCATGCCATAGCGCATCTGGTGCGCCGTGAGCGTCTCGGCGCGCCCTTCGAGGATGAGGCGGGCAGCGTCCGGTGTGGTGATGGCCGGTCGGCCGATGCCAATCACGTCGCATTCGTCGGCCTGCACGGCTCGCTGCATGGCGTCGCGGGTGCGGAAACCACCGGTGACGGTGATCGGGATGTCGCCCACGACTTCGCGGACGGTGCGGGCGTACTCCAGGAAGTACGCCTCGCGCGCCCTGGTGCTGGCAGCCGCCGAGCCGCTCATGGCCATGGACTCGTAGCTGCCGCCGCTGACCTCGATGAGGTCGACGCCCTCGTGGGCAAGCGCTGCGAGTACGGCCCGGGACTCGTCCTCGCTGAATCCGCCGCGCTGGAAGTCCGCGGAGTTGAGCTTGATGCCCACCGCGAAGCTGGGGGTGACACGGGCGCGGATGCGCCGTACGACTTCGAGGCAGAAACGCATCCGTCGTTCGAAGTCGCCGCCCCAGTTGTCGGTGCGCCGGTTCGACAGGGGAGACAGGAACTGCGAGATGAGATACCCGTGCGCCGCCTGCACCTGTACGCCACTGAATCCGGCCCGCTCGCACACGGCCGCGGCCCGGGCGAAGCGCTCGATGAGCCCCTCGATCTCTGCGGGGCGGAGCTCGCGCGGGGTCCTGGCGCCGGGGAGGTTCGGAGCGATCGGGCTGGGTGCCACCGGTGTGTGCCCGAGCGCCAGGGGGTTCGCCTGCCGTCCGGGGTGGTTCAGCTGGGCCCAGATCGGAACGGCGGTGTCCCGGGCGGTCTTGGTCCAGCGCGAGATCGCGTCGAGATCGCGCTCGTCCTCGATGACGATGTTGCCCGGCTCACCGAGCTGGGAGCGGTCGACCATGACGTTTCCGGTGATCATGAGGCCGTACCCGCCGCGCCCCCACGTCGAGTACAGACGGCTGAGCCGCTCGTCCGGCGCGTTGTTCTTGTCGCCCAGCGACTCGCTCAACGCGGACTTCATCAGACGGTTGGGGAGCACCTGGCCGTTCGGGAGCGTGAGGGGGGTGTCCAGCGTGTTCATGGAGAGGTTTTCCTTGGGTGTGATCGGTGGCGAGCCGGTGTTGCGGGCAGGTCGGGTTCAGAGCCGTACGGGGCGACGGATCGTCAGACGAAGGCCGGAGGGGGCCGGTAGCCCTCAAGCTCCTGGCCGAGGAGCTCGGCGAACTTGATCGTGGTGAGGTCGCCGCCGCTGGGTCCCATCGCCTGCAGCCCGATCGGCAGACCGTCCCGGCCCGAGCGGACCGGGATCGTTGTCGCGGGGGAGCCGGCCACGTTGGCGATGGCGCTCCACTTGACCTGGTCCCAGTAGGGGCGGGACTTCCCTTCGACCTGGATCCGGCGCCCGAACCTGTCGATCAGCTTGTGGTGATGAGGCGGTGCCGCAGTCGGCGCGACCGGCATCAGGACGACGTCGAAGTCCCGGAAGAACTCGGTCCATCGCTGCCGCAGTTCTTGGCGTACGACGTCCGCCTGGAGCCAGCTGTAGTGCGACTGGAAGGTGCCTCGCAACGCGTACAGCGCTTCCCCGCGCGGGCGTTGGACGATGCGCGCGAGGAGCGCGGCGTTGGAGGCGGGCGTCAGGCCGGACCGGTCGTAGGTGAACGCGCCGAAGAGCAGGCGCAGGAAGACGTCATGACTGGTGGCCATGTCGACGGGGAGGCGGGAGGGCTGCACCTCGACCTTCGCGCCGGACGCCTTGAGGGCGCTCAGGGCGTCCTCGACCGCGGCTTCGACATCGCGGTCGACGGGAGACAGCGCGTCCTCGGCCCACACCGCGACCCGGAAGTCACCGAGCGTGCTCGCCCGGGGCGGGGCGAGGGTGTAGCTGAAGCCGCCGTCGCGCTCGGGTGGCCCCACGGTGGCCTGGAGGACCGGGACGAGATCACGTGCCTCCCGTACCTGGGCTCCCGCGCAGGCGAGGTCAAGCTCCCCCCACCGCCCCACACCCGGACCGCCCGGCACATGGCCGATGAGCGGAATGGACCGCCAGGTCGCCTTGTGTCCGTACAGGCCGTTGAAGTGCGACGGAATCCGGGTCGAGCCGCCGATCTCCGAGCCGAAGTCGAGGGCGGCCAGCCCCGCGGCCGTCGCCACGGCGCCACCACCGGCGGAACCTCCCGACGTGCGGTCGGTGTTCCACGGGTTCAGCGTCGGCCCGAACAGCGGGTTGTCCGCCTGGACGTCCTGGTTTCCCGGGGGCATGTTGGTCTTGCCGATGATCACCGCACCCGCGGCACGCAGCCGCCGTACCGCCTCGGCGTCCTGATCGGGGACGTAGTCCTTGAGATCCGGCCGTCCGCAGGACGTACGCAGCCCGGCGGTCTCGTAGCTGTCCTTGAGCGTGATGGGCAGGCCGTGAAGGGGCCCGAGTTCCGCCCCACTCGCACGTTTCGCATCCGCGTTCCTGGCATCACGCCGCGCCCGAGCGACGTCGAGGGTGACGATCGCGTTCAGCGTTGCGTTGTGGGTGTCGATCCGGCTCAGGTAGATGTCGAGCAGTTCCTCGCTGGAGATCTCACCCGAGGCCAGCGCGCTCAACTGGTCGGCGGCTGACTGGAAAGGGAGGGCGTGCACGGGTGCCTCATTTCTGTCCGTGCTGCTTTGGTGGGCCCGGGGCGACCGACCGGCGTCGACGGCGACGCCGCTTGTGATCAGGCCGGGGCGGGAGTGCCTCGCGGGCTCAGGAAGTCAGCAGGTCTTCGCCGTCGCGGGCGTCAAGGCTCGCGATGATGTTCCGGACCTTGGCGTCGCCGGCCAGGCGGGAGTCCATGGCGGGAGCCAGGACCCCGCGCAGCAGTGAGGCCGTGGCCCAGCGGCGGGGGCGGACGACGCGGGCGTCCCGGCGACGTAGGCCGGTGACGATGGCGCTCGCTGCCTGCTCGGGGCTGATGCGCTTGTGGAGCACCCTCGGCAGACCGTTCAGCAGTGCCTGCGCCGCGGGGTCCTCGTCGATGCTCTGCCGGATCATGTCGGTATTGATCATGGCGAAGTAGGCGGTCGTGACGCTGACTTCATGGGCGGCGAGCTCGACCCGCAGCCCCCGGCCCAGCTGCTCGACGGCGGCCTTGCTCATGGCGTAGGGGATCGTCCCGGTGCCGTTGATGTAGGCGAATACCGACGACAGCAGGACGAGGCGTCCCTTGTTCTTGATGATGTGCGGCAGCCCTGCGTGGACGGTGTTGAGCACACCGCGCACATTGACGTCGAAGAGCTGATTGATCGCGGCGGGCGACGAAGCCCGCAGTGTCGCTCCCCGGGCCGCCACTCCGGCGTTGGCGATCACGATGTCGAGGCGGCCGGCTTGCTCCACCACGTTCTCGACGACTCCGGACATGTCCGCGAGGTCGGTGACATCCCCCTGCAGCACGGTGATTCGCTCGTCGACGGCCCGGTCGACGCTCGGCTTGTGGAGGTCGGCCACGAAGACCCGGGCGCCCCCGTCGGCCAGGCGCCGGGCTGTCGCGGCACCCAGCCCCCGTGCGCCGCCGGTCACGAGGGCCACGTTCCCCGCTATCGAGCTTCTTCGCCCGTTCCCTGCCATTACGCCTCCCTGAACGTCCTTGTTCAGAACCTGGGGCTCGACGCCGACAGATCGGCGGAGCGTTATCTTACGTCCATAATATTATGGGCGTAAGATAATTCCAAGGGGGTGCGAGGAGCCGGAGTGGTTTCAACGGAAACGGCGCCTCCGTCTACGTCGGAGGCGCCGCATGGCGTGGTCCGTCAGCTGTGCTGATCGGTGCCGATCAGGGCGAGAGCGTTCTGGACGCCCTGTTCGAGCAGCTGGTCGGAGAGCTCTGGGTCGGTGAGGGCTCGCGAGAGCTGGAGGGTTCCGGCCAGCTGGCCGAGGAGGCTGAGTGCCTTCACGCGCGCCGAGGCCGGGTTGGCGGGGGTGAAGCGGGCAGCGATCTCGTCGATCAGGACCAGCACGTTGGTGGTGTACGCCTGCCTGACGGCCTCCGGCGAGCGGCCGATCTCGTCGAGCAGGGCGGCGGAGGGGCAGAGGTCGTCGGGGTTGTCGCGGTGCTCGGGGGACAGGTACTGGCGCACCATCTGCTCCAGCCCGGCGAAGCCCGGCGCCGCCTGCGCGCAGAGATCCGCGTACTGGGTGTGCAGCTGATCGGCGACCGCGTGGGCGACCAGGTCGTCCTTGGAGGTGAAGTGCGCGTAGAAGGCACCGTTGGTGAGACCCGCGTCGGACATGAGCGTGGCGACGCCCGAACCGTCGATGCCGTCGCGCTTGAACCGGCGGCCGGCCGTCTCGATGATCCGCCGCCTGGTCTCCTGCTTGTGCTCTTTCGCGTAGCGCGCCATGCGTTCCCCGCTCGCCAGGAGGATCGCTCGCCCGCTGATCCCCAACCCGTTATCTTACGAACGTATTCTAATGCATCCCGGGGGTGATGTGGGGCGTTGCCCCGGCCCGTGTCTTGCCGGCCTGGCGGGCGGCTGAGGCGGCTCGTATGGGCTGGCTGGAGTACCGCGCGCTCCAGACGCCTGCCGGCCTGCTCGGCGCGACTCTGCCGCGTGGGGTCCTGCAGATCCTGTTCTTCACGACGCTCGCGGGCGTCCTCGCTGGTCCCGGACACCGCGAGTACGCCTTCGCCGGATCGCTCGTGCTGGCGTTGTGCAGTACCAACGTCACTGGTGTGGTCGCGGTGCCTGTCCTGGACAAGCAGTACGCCACCTTCGCGCGGGTGCGCACCGGCGCGCTGTTGGGAGTGGGCGGTGGGGTGGCAGCGAGTGAGCGTCAGCGGGATCGCGGAGTGGATGTCCTGGTAGTGGGTGCAGGACGGTGCCGGGCTTCCCCAGGAACCGGACCTCGTCGTGGGGCAGACCGAGCTGCCGGGCGACCGCGCCGCCCAGCCGCTCGGCGCGCAGCACAGCTGCCGGGTCGGTGGCTATGCCGCCCAGGCCGCCGGGGGTAGGGACTTCCATCTGGTCGGCGACGGCCATGTGCAGGGGGAAGGCCAGGGCGTGCAGAGTGGGCAGCGTCAGGGTGCGCCAGTGGGGTGACGGGCAGCCGCCCACGGCGATGAAGCCGGCCACGCGCGGTTTGAGGACCCGCGGGTCGGGGGCCGTGTCGACGCCCAGAAGGCCGTGCGTCTCCTTCTGCTCGGCCGGGCCGTGTTCGCGGCGGGCGAGGGCTTCACGGACGAAGACCACGTCCGTGCGCGGACCGAAGGCGCGGTCGATGAGGAGCTTCAACGCGCCCGGTGCGCTGCGGGTGTAGGTGGGGGAGCTGACGATCACGCCGTCCGCGTCGAGCAGCCGGTCGCAGAACCAGGCCGCGTCGTCCCCGGCGTCCGCGGTGGCGGCGGTCACCAGGGACATGTCGGTCAGCCGTACCATCTCGACGGCTGTCCCCTCGCGCGCGGCCGCGGTGAGCGCGGCCTTCAGCGGTACCTCGGCACTGCCGTCCTCCTGCCCGCGGGAAAGTCCGAGCAGACGCATCGACGACACCTCTCTGTGTGGTCGGGGGATGAGGGCGGTCCGCCGGGCCACGCGGGCTCCGGCGGACCGGACGGGAGCGGACGCGGCGGTGGTCAGCCGCGCAGGGTGGCGGCCAGCCAGTCGGCGCTGCGCGTGATGATCTCGGAGAAGTGGTTCGAGAGGATCTCGTAGTGCTGGCCCGGGTACTCGATGACCTCCTTCGGGTCGGGGATCCGCCCGTACATCTCGCGGGCCTCCTCGACGGGGGCGACGGTGTCCTTGGAGGCGAGGATCATCAGGACCGGGGCGGTGATGCGGTCGGCGTAGGCGCGCACCTCCATCTCGAAGATGCGGTCGAGGGTCGAGATGGTGATCTCGTTCCGGAAGCTGGGCAGCTGGTGGATCATGTTCTCGACGAACTCCAGACCCTCCTGGTCGCTGAACATGACCGGGTCCCCGGGTTCCGGGACGCCGTGCAGGCGGATACTCGCGGCCGGCTCGCCGCGCAGCTGGGCCTGACGGTCGGCGGGGATGAGGGCTTCCAGCTCCGCGAGTGTGTCGGCCGGTTGGAGGGTGCGCGCGCTCCATCCGCTGACCGGGGGGATG
Organism: Streptomyces roseirectus; assembly: GCF_014489635.1. NCBI lineage: Bacteria > Bacillati > Actinomycetota > Actinomycetes > Kitasatosporales > Streptomycetaceae > Streptomyces > Streptomyces roseirectus. The sequence goes on from NZ_CP060828.1 coordinate 9,944,496, forward strand.
ATGCTGACGACCGCTTTGACCCGGCGGTCGGTGGCGGCCGTGAAGAGGGAGTTGGCGCCACCGATGCTGATGCCCCACAGGGCGATGCGGTCGTGGTCGATGTCCTCGCGCAGGGTCAGATGGGTGATGACGTCGCGCAGGTCCCGGCACTGCTGCCAGGGATCGAACTGCTGACGGGGTTCGCCGTCGCTGTAGCCGGTGTTGCGGTGGTCGTAGACCAGGCAGGCCAGACCGGCGTCGGTGAAGCCCCGGGCCATGGCGAACATGGATTCCGCGGGACCGCCCAGGCCGCCCTGGAGGATGGCGAGTGGAGGGCGTTGAGGGCCGTCGGTCGGGCGGAACAGTTTGCCCCGCAGGGTCAGTTCCGACACTCGGAACTCGATGTCTTCGGTGACGGGCATGGTTCTCCTCGTGGTGCGGACCGTGTCGGGAAGTCGGCGATCAGGTGTGGCTGACAGGGAGGTCGTCGGGCAGGAAGTCGATGTCGGCGGCCCGTGGGTCGGCCGAGGCGCGCAGGATGGGGAAGACCTCGGCGCGCATCTCGGTCTCGTACTCGGCCACGGCCTCCGCCACGGGTGTGTCACCGTGGGCGGCGCGCTCCAGGGCCCGCGCGAGAGCCGCGGCGTCGCGCAGTGCCGTGTTGGCGCCGGAGCCGAACGAGGGAGGCATGGCGTGGATCGCGTCACCGAGCAGGGTGACACGGCCGGCCGGCCAGGGGTCTGCCGGCTGCAGGTGACGCGTGGACACCGGGAAGATCGTCGACGCGTCGACGTGCTCGACGAGACCGGCCAGGGCGGGGTCCCAGCCCCGTACCGCGGTGCGCATCAGCGCGTGCAGGGTTTCGGCGGAGCTGTGCCACAGGTCGGGAGCCTCGGCGGCGACAGGGCTGCCGGGCGGAAGGCCGAGGTTGACCATGATGTAGGGATCGACGGGATCGACGGCGGCGCCGGGCGCCAGTTCGGCCACCGCCTCGGCGACCGGCCTGCGCGGCCGGTACACGCCGTACGCGAACATCGCGCCGTTCGGCCCCGTGGTGACGGCGAAACCGTCGAACAGTGCCTCGGGCAGGCTCGCTGCCAGATCGTCGGTCAGCGGTGCGGTGGAGTACAGGCCGCGCATTCCGGTGTCCACGACCGCAACGTCGGGCAGCAACTGCCTGCGCACGACGGAGTTGATGCCGTCGGCGCCCACCAGTACGTCCCCGGTCTCGCTCGTGCCGTCGTCGAGCAGCACCCGCACCTTCTCGCCGTCCGTCTCGAAGCCGGTGACGGTGCTGTCGTAGCGGACGATGTCCTCCAGGCCCAGGCCCATGATCTGGCGCAGCGTGCGCCTGTTGACCGCTGTGTGGGGCCGCCGCGGGTCGTTGGGCGGGCCGATGTGGGGACGGGCGCCCAGTTCGCGGGCCTGGTGGTCGAGCATGACCATGACCTCACGGCGCGGCGTCTCGCGCGAGGTCTGCATGTACAGCTCGAAGAGGTTGTCCGGCAAGCACTGCTGGAGAGCGCGGCCACCCGCGCCGTTCATGTGCAGGCGGTAGCCGGCCCGCCCGATGCCCGGCGCGCTCTCGTGGACGGTGCAGCTGATGCCCGCGCGGCGAAGACCCTGCGCCAGACAGAGCCCTCCGATGCCTCCGCCGGCGATCAGGACATGGAACGACGGCATTGTCGCCTCCTTGACGGGCTCGGAACACCTGCATCGATCGGTGCAGGCCCGAGGTACGAACGTTCTGACGTGGCGGCGGTTCGTCTCTGACATGAGGTCCCGCCGAACCGTGCCACCACTCTCGCGTCCGGACTGGGATCAGGGAAGCCGAAATCACCTATGCTCGACATAGACAGAGCTGATGATCATTCGAGGTGGGTGCCGTGACTCTGGACCTCAACCTGCTGCCGCCGCTGGACGCGCTCCTCCAGGAGCGCAGTGTGACGCGGGCCGCTCAACGGCTCGGTCTGAGCCAGCCCTCGCTGAGCGCAGCCCTGGCCCGGCTGCGCCGGCACTACGGCGACGAACTCCTCGTCAGAGCGGGCAACAGCTACGAACTGACCCCTCTGGCAGAACGACTGGTGGAACACACCGAGCAGGCCCTGAACTGGGCGGACCGGGTCCTCCAGACGCGCCCCGACTTCGATCCCGCGCAGGCCCGGCACGAGTTCACCGTGATCATGGCCGACTGCCAACTGCCCACGTTCGGGCGGGCCTTGGCCGACCTGGTCCGCACCGCCGCGCCGAACGTGCGGCTGCGCTTCCAGCACAGCACCGAACGGGTCGTGCAGCAGGCGCTGGACAACCTGCGCACGGTGGACGCCCTCGTCCTGCCCCAGGGCATCCTGTCGAACATCCCCACCTTCGACCTGTACAAGGACCGTTGGGTGTGCGTGATGTCCGCCGACCGCGCCCCGGCCGTCCTCGGGCGGGAGGAACTGGCCGAACGCCCTTGGGTGCTGCCCTACCGCCACCCGTCGCCGGTCTTCTCCCCCCTGAACCGCCTGCACGCCGAGGGCATCGAACCGCACGCGGAGATCGTCACGGAGAACTTCCTGGCCATTCCCCACCTGGTCGCGGGGACCGACCGGATCGGCCTGATGCCCGAACGGGTCGCGATCCCAACCCTCTCCGGACAACCGATCACCGTCGTCCAACCCGCCTTCGAGATCGGCCACTTGGTGGAGTCCCTGTGGTGGCATCCCCTCCATGAGCGGGAACCGGCCCACATATGGCTGCGCCGTATCGCCGCTCAGGCCGGCCAGACAGTCGAGAGCGGCCCTATGGGGTTTGAATTTGTAATATCACCCTAGACGTCATGGTCGGCTTCGACGGCACCCAGCTCGCCCTGTCCCGCTCCTTCCGTTTCGGCCCCCGCCTCGCCGAGGAAGCCAACCGCTGGCTGCACCTGGCCGACGCCCCCATCCGTCTCACCGGCGCCGACACCGTGCCCACCGAACTCGTCTACGT